>JANRKQ010000110.1:0-138646 GCA_033763395.1 Myxococcaceae bacterium | reverse complement strand
CGAGCAGCGCCGTCTCTTCGCCACAGATGTACGCGCCCGCGCCGCGCACCTGGTAGACGTTGAGCTCGAAGTCCTTCCCCATCAGCTTCTTGCCGAAGATGCCGTCGGCGTAGGCCTCGGCGATCGCCTTGTCGAGCACGCCCGAGGGGTATTTGAACTCGCCGCGCGCGTAGATGTAGCAGGTGTGCGCGCCCAGCGCGTAGCAGGCGATGGCGATGCCCTCGAGGAGCAGGTGCGGGTCGTACTCGAGGATGAAGCGGTCTTTCGCGGTGCCGGGCTCGGACTCGTCGGCGTTGATGGCGAGGTAGCGCGGCTTGGTGTTCTTCTCGAGCGAGGGCACGAAGCTCCACTTGAGCCCCGTGGGGAAGCCGGCGCCGCCGCGGCCGCGCAGGTTCGACTTCTTCACCTCGTCGGTGATCTGCGCGGGCTGCATCGTGTCGAGCACCCGCTTGAGCTGCGCATACCCGCCGCGCTGCTTGTAGCCGGCGAGCGTGTTCTGACCGGGCTTGTCCCAGTCGCGGGTCATGACCTTCTCGGTGAGGACGCTCATGTCAACTTCTCCAGGATGCGGTCCACCTTGTCCTTGGTGAGGTTCTCGTAGTGGTCCTCGTTGACCTGGAAGCACGGCGCGGTGCCGCAGCTCGCCAGGCACTCGGTCTCACGCAGGAAGTACTTCTCGGTGCGGGTGCCGGCGGTCTGGCCCAGCTTGCCTTCCATGTACTTGAGCAGCCCCTCGGCGCCGCGCAGCGCACACGAGAGGTTCGTGCAGACGTCGATGACGTACTTGCCCGGCTTCTCGGTGTGGAACATCACGTAGAAGGTGGCCACCTCGTAGCAGTGCGGCACCGTCGTCTCGAGGCGCTCGGCGACGAGCTTCATGCCCTCGGGCGGCAGCCAGCCCTTGAGGGTCTGGAGGATGCGCAAGGCCGGCAACATTCCGGCGCTCTTGCGATCGGGTGGGTAGTGCGTGAGGAGCTCGGCGATCTGCTCGTCGAAGCGCTGCTGCTCCGCGGGGGTGAACAGGGGGTCCGACATGGCGGCGCGGTTCGTAGGGGCACCCAGCCCGCCACGTCAACGAAAACCCAAGCGTCAAGCGGGCTTCGAGCGCGTCAATGAATGAGCGGCGCTGCTTGAATCGGTCGGATCAGGACGGTGCGTCGAGGGCCTTCACCGTCGACCGAAGCGGTATGGCTCTTTCACCGCTTGAGTCCCACCCTTCACCACCAGCACGAGGTCGTTCACCGGCAGGGCATCGCTGCGCACCGACACGCCCTCGACGTGCACCTTCGGCTCCGGCGACGGCTCGAGCACGAAGTACGTGCGACCGCGGGTGACCTGCACGCCCGGTGGCAGCTCCAGCTGCACCTCGAGCCTCGTCGTCGTCGGGCCGTACTCGATGCGCGCTTGAAGATCGGCCTGCTGCGGGGTGAGGCGTTGCTGGACCCACGTCGCCGAGACGAGCAACGGCGCTGGCGCCGGCGTCGTGGCTGGCGCGGCGAGGGGGGCCCCGGGCTCGACGACCCTTTTCTCCTCGCAGGAGCAGGCCGACACCAGCAGCAGCCCCCCCACCCACCACGCGCGCATGGAGCGGCCTGTAGCACTTCGACCGCCCTCGACCCACCTCGCGACGCTTCGATGAGAAACCTTCACGCGATCGCGGCCTTGGGCCTGAAAGGAAGTTGACCTCGGACAAAAAGGGGTGTGGCTTCGGGTTTCCATCGGTTGGCGAGCGCGTGACGGGGCAGACATCATCGTGAGCGTGGGTACGGAACACAGCCAGGCGGCCAGCGGTACGGCACCGTCCGGGTACCGTGTGCTCATCGTCGAAGACAACCCGCACATCATCGAGATGTACAGCTACGTGCTCAAGAAGCTCGCCGCCAACGAGCTCAAGGGCGCCACCCCGCTCGAGGTGCACTTCGCGGCCGATGGGCACGCGGCCATGACGCTCCTCACCGAGTCGGCGTTTCAGCTCGTCATGACCGATCTCTACATGCCCGTGATGGACGGGTTTCAGCTGATCGAGAAGATCCGCTCCGAGCCGCGGCTGAAGGATCTGCCGGTGGTGGCGATCTCGGCCGGAGGCCAGGACGCGAAGGATCGGGCGCTCAAGCTCGGCGTGACGAGCTATCTGAAGAAGCCGGTGCGGTTCGCCGACGTGATGGACACCGTGAAGCAGTTGCTGCGCATCACCTGAAAGAGGACATGTCCCAGGCCATGACGAGAGACAAGGTCAGCGGGGACGCGCTCTTCATCCTGAAGAGCCTGAAGGAGAATGGACGGCTGGGTCGCTCGAACAAGCTGGCAGACGTGAAGACCTCGCTGGAAAACAGCGTCAGCCTCGAGTTCGACAGCTACTTCTTCTTCCTCCGCAAGTTCCACTACATCGCGATGGATCGCGAGGCCCAGCTCAAGCTCACCGACCAGGGCGAGCGCGTGGTGGGCGGCGACTATCTCGACAAGTTCACCGGCGAGGTCGGCGAGTTCTTCGCCGATCAGATCACCGCCGACTCCGAGTCCGACGCGGGCGACTCGACGATGCTGCAGCCGCCCGCCCCTCCCCCTGCCGCGACCGATCTCATCCTCGAGGAACCCCAGGTCATGCCTCCTCCCCCTCCCCGCGGCGGTGGCCGCAAGCCGCCCTCCGACGACTTCTCGCCCCCCTCGATGCCGCACGTCACCGCGCCCGAAGCGCCCCAGCCGCAGCGTGGCTTCGCGCCGGCGCCGCTCCCGCTCACCGCGGCCGTCTCGTCACCGCAGCCGATGCAGCTCAACCAGCCCGTCTCGAGCCCCTCCGGCATGGGGCCCGGCGGCAAGGGGCAGGACCTCGACCTGCGCTACCAGAAGTTCGACCCGCTCGGCTCGGGCCCGCTCGGCACCGTCTTCAAGGGCAAGCACAACGCGCTCGGTCTCGACGTGTGCGTGAAGGAGCTCAAGGACATCTTCGGCTACTTCTCGTTCTTGCAGCGCGGCGAGGTCATCAAGCGCCTCAAGAAGGAGCTGTGCGCCCAGGCGCAGGTGCGGCACTCGGCCATCGTGCAGATCGTCGACCAGAACACCGACGTGGCGCGGCCGTACTTCGTGATGGAGCTCTGCAAGGGCAGCCTTCGCGAGAAGCTCGACGCCGCCGGGGGCAAGGGCATTCCGGTGCCGCAGGCCATCCGGTACTTCCTGCAGCTGGCCTACGGCCTGCGCGCCGCGCACCAGCAGGGCCTCACGCACCACAACATCAAACCCGAGAACGTGCTGTTCGACGCCTACGGCAACGTGAAGCTCGCCGACTTCGGCCTCTCGCGCGTCATCGAGGTCGACCAGACCAAGGGCATGCCCCAGGTCTTCGTCGGCACCGGCGGCATGGGCTACATGAGCCCCGAGCTCATCGCGCGCTCGAAAGACGTGGGGCCCTCGAGCGACGTCTACGGCCTGGGCATTCTGCTCTACGAGATGCTCACCGGGCAGATTCCCGGGCGCCGCTCGCCGCTGCCGAGCGAGATCAACTCGGACTGCCCCACCAAGCTCGACCCGATCTTCGACAAGATGACGCAGGACCGGAAGGACTCGCGCTACCCCGACTTCGAGGCGACGCTCGACGACTTCTACAACGCGTTCTCGGGCAAGGAGTACCTCACCAAGGGCGACGTCATTCTGTCGTCCGAAGTGCAGGGCGGCTGAGCCCGGCTGTCGCGTTCACGTCACGGCGCGCATCACCTCGCGCCCGTCCCGCTCGAGTCCGAGCAGACCTCCGCGGCGGTGTGGCCGGGTGTGCGCAAACGACTCCCCTGACAGCGCTGCGTTCCGTCTCTAGACTTTCCTCCGGTCGTTGCCCGCAGTCGTTCCAGGCCGCCCGTCCTGTCCGCGTGTGTCGAGGTGTCGTGGTGATCCACCCCGTTCGTTTCGTGCTGCTCATCGCGCTGTGCGCGGCTCCCGCGTTCGCCCAGTTCGAGCTCGACCTGTCGGGTGGCGACGCGAAGAGCGACCCCAAGGCCGCGAAGAAGCCCGCGTCGAAGAAAGAGCCCCAGGCGAAGCCCGCTGAGCCCGTCAAGCCGGCCGAGGAGCCGGTGCTCGACCTCTCGACGACCGCCGACGTGAAGCAGGTGCTGCTGCTCCCGCCGGTGGTGCGGGTGACGCAGACGCAAGGTGGCTTCTCGGGCTTCGACACCAAGAAGACGTTCGAGAAGTTCGACTTCGCGGCCCACAAGCGCTTCGTGACGTCGCTCCAGAAGACGGTCGAGGGCAAGGTGCTGTCGGCCGAGGCGACCCAGGCCGTCATCACGAAGGAGGGCTTCACCGTCGCGCTGTCCCGCACGCCCGCGGGCCGCGCGAAGCTGGCGAGGGCGGCCGGCGCCGGGCAGGTCGTCACCCTCGAGTTCAACAAGGCGGGCGGGCTCGCCGCGACGGTGCACGACGGCGAGGGGGAGCCGAAGGGCGAGCCCTTCATCGTCTCGAACGCTGCGGGGCTGACGCAGAGGCACGCCGACGAGATGGGCGCGCTGCTGGGCAAGGGCCTCGTCGAGCTGTCGAAGGAGGCGCCGAAGGTCACCGCGGCCGTCGTCGACACGCCGCCCCCGCCGCCGGTCGAAGAAGAGGTGCAGGACTCGCCGCCGCTCGAGGTGTCGCAGCCCGCGAAGAAGGGCTGGTCGCCTGACCCGGACAAGACGCGGGTGGCGGTGGCGGTGGGCGCGGGTGGCGTGCTGCGCGGCTTGTCAGTGGGCGGTGAGGCCGCCAGCCAGCTCGCCGAGCTGCGCAACAACGGCGTCGCTGGCATCGGGGTGTACGCGCAGGTGCAGCCGCTCCAGTTCATCTCGTCGTTGGCGGGGAGCCGCTGGGCCGACCTCGAGGTCGAGGTGCACTTCCGTCGGGCCTTCGTGCGCGCCACCGGCGTCGAGGGCGCGGTCGCCGGGACCAGCTGCTCGATGACCGACGATGACCTGCAGGTGCGCGGCACGTACCGGGTGAAGGTCGCCCGCGGCACCTACGCGCCGTCGGTCGGCGTCGGCGGCGGCTGGAGCCAGGAGCGCACCGTCTTCGAGGCCTGCTCGTTGCCGCTCGTCTCGGCCACCTACCGGGGCATCGACGCGCAGCTGCGCGTGCACCAGCCGCTGTTTCGCAACCTGCTCGCGCTCGACCTCGCCTTTGGCCCCCGGCTGCTGCAGGGTGACTCGCTCACCTCGGGCCGCTTCTCGCTGGCCGGAGAGGCGTGGCTCGAGCTCAAGCCGGCGTCGGTCTTCTTCGTCCGCGGCGGCGCGCGTGGGTCGCGCCTGTCGGCCGAGCTGCCCGGCCTGTCCGTCACCGAAAACCGCTTCTTCATCGCCCTCGAGGCCGGAGCCTTCTTCTAAGCCATGCGTGCTCTTCGACTGACGTGTCTCTTCGCTGCCGCGGCGTGCCTCTGGGCTGCGCCGGCCCTCGCGCAGTGCATGCCCAACGATCCCACCGGCGAGAACGACTGCGACATGGACGGGTGTCGCGTGCGCCAGGGCGACTGCAACGACACCGACGTCACGATTCGTGGCTCGAGCTGTCCGGGCCGCGGCGGTGGCAACCCGATTCCACCCGGCGCGGCGCCCGAGCTGTGTGACGGCAAGGACAACAACTGCGCCAACGGCGTCGACGAGGGCCCGACCGGCACGGCGGGCACGGTGGACGCCGGCGTGATGTGCACGGTGCCGGGGCAGAACGGCGTGTGCCGCAACGGCTCGACGACGTGCCAGGGCACCATGGGCGTCATCTGCACCCAGACGGTCATGCCCTCGATGGAGACCTGCGACGGGCGCGACAACGACTGCGACGGAGACACGGACGAGACGGGCGGCACGGGCTCTCCGAAGTTGATTCAGAACTGCTTCCCCGGGCCGGGCACTGTCAACGTCGGGGTGTGCCGCAACGGGCAGCAGGCGTGCAACGCCGCGCCGAACTCGGGCACCGCCAGCTACACGACGTGCGGCGTCTGCGGCGTGCTGGCAACCTGCATGATGCCGGTGGTGGCGTCGAACCCGCCCGCGAACAACGAGACGGTCTGCAACGGCGTCGACGACGACTGCGACGGCATGGTGGACGACGGCATTCCAGGCACGGGCATGGCCTGCACGGTGGGCGGCCAGCAGGGGCGCTGTGCGCAGGGCATGACGCAGTGCTCAGGCTCGGGCGGCATCGTCTGCGCGCAGGTGAACATGCCCATCGCCGAGACGTGCAACGGCATCGACGACGACTGTGACGGCTTCGTCGACGAGTCCGGCGCCACCGACTTTCCGAAGCTGACGCGCAGCTGCTTCCCCGGCCCCGGGACGGCCGGCCAGGGCATCTGTCAGAACGGCCAGCAGGCGTGCAACGCCGCGGTCGGCAGCGGCTCGCAATCGTGGACGACGTGCGGCCAGTGCGGAGCCCTCGCTTCATGCGCCGCGCCGGTGACCGCCGTGGCCGAGGTGTGCGACACCCTCGACAACGACTGCGACGGCACCATCAACAACGGCAACCCCGGGGGCGGCGCGGCCTGCACCAACGCCTCGGCGCAGGGCGTCTGCCGGGCGGGCACGCAGACGTGTCAGACGAACGGCACGCTCGTGTGCAACTCGACCATCGCGCCCGGCAGCCAGCCCGAGGTGTGCGACGGGCAGGACAACGACTGCGACGGCGCCATCGACGAGAGCGGCGGCGTCGGCAGCCCCACGCTCACGCGCGTCTGCTACGCCGGCCCCTCGACGACGCACACAGGCACCTGCGGCTCGAACCCGTCGAACTGCAGCCCCCGAGGCGACTGTCGCGGGGTACTCCAGGTGTGTCCGGGCGCGGGCGGCTTTCCGGCCTGCACCACCAGCACGGCGGGGGCGGACGGTGGGACGCAGCAGTTCAACACCGCCGAGGTCTGCGACGGCCGCGACAACGACTGCAACGGCCAGAACGACAACGGCAACCCCGGCGGCGGCGGCATGTGCACCGCCACCTCGGCCCAGGGGGCCTGCCGCAATGGCACCTTGACGTGCACCAGCGGGAGCCTCGTGTGCCAGCCCGGCGCGACTTCGGGTGAGGTGTGCGACGGCATCGACAACGACTGCGACGGGGCCACTGACGAATCGGGTGCGCCGGGGAGCCTGCCGCTCGCGCGCACCTGCTACACCGGCCCGGTCGGCTCGTTCACCGGCACCTGCGGCGCGATGCCGGCGGCCAACTGCAACCCGCGCGGCATCTGCCGGGGGGTTCCGCTCTTCTGCACCGCGGGCGCCTTCCCGACGTGCACGGCGGGCACCACCAACCCCGATGGCGGCGTGCAGATCTTCCCCGAGATGGAGGTGTGCGACGGCCTCGACAACGACTGCGACGGCACCGTCAACGACGGCCTGTCGGGCATGCCGTGCCAGACGGGCCAGCCGGGCGTCTGCGCCGACGGCACCGAGCAGTGCTCGCCCTCGGGCGTCATCTCGTGCGTGCGCAACCGCGACGCGGGCCCCGAGCTCTGCAACAACCTCGACGACGACTGCGACGGCATTCCCGACGACAACGTCGCGCCGCGCGCCTGCTTCGACGGCCCGTCGGGCACCTTCACCGGCACCTGCGGCCTGTCGGACGGCGGCGTGCAGGCGAGCGGCGGTGGCAACTGCTCGGCCCGTGGCACCTGCCGCATCTCGACCCAGCAGTGCAATGGCGCGGGCAACTGGCTCGCCTGCGGCAACGGGCTGCCGGGGAACCAGCAGCAGGTCCTCCCCGCGACCGAGACCTGCAACAACCTCGACGACGACTGCAACGGCGCCGTCGACAACGGCCTCATCGTCGACGCCGACAACGACATGGTGCGCGCCTGCGGGACCTGTAACGCCAACGACGCCGGCTCGTGTGACTGCAACGACATGAACGCGAACGTGCGGCCCGGCCGCATCGAGACCTGCAACGGCCTCGACGACAACTGCAACGGCGCGCTCGACGAGGCGTCGACCGGCAGCGGGAAGATCTCGCAGAACTGCTACTCGGGCCCGGCCGGCACCGCGGGCCGCGGCGTGTGCGTGCAGGGCACCCAGGAATGCAACGCGGCGCCCGGCAGCAACATGTCGAGCTTCGGCATGTGCATGGGCGAGCGCACGCCGATGATGGAGACCTGCAACAACCAGGACGACGACTGCGACGGCACCATCGACGACGGCTTCGACGCCGACAACGACGGCTTCCGCGTCTGCATGGCGTGCGGCCTGACGATGAACTGCGACTGCGACGACACCAACGCCGGCATCCGGCCGGGCGCGGTCGAGCTCTGCGACACCATCGACCAGAACTGCAACGGCCGGCTCGACGACGTGATGCCCAGGCCCTGCTTCTCGGACGCGATGGGCATGAACCCGCCTCCGACGACGTACACGGGCACCTGCCCGGGCCCCACCTGCCAGCCGCGCGGCGTGTGCCGCACCGGCACGCAGAGCTGCACCATGGCGGGTGACTGGGGCGTGTGCGCGGGCCCGACGCTCCCGCGCGCCGAGCAGTGTGACGGCACCGACGACGACTGCGACGGCACGGTGGACAACGGCATGTTCGACCGCGACATGGACTCGTTCGTCTCGTGCGCGCTCTGCATGAACCGCCCGATGGACGCGGGCGCCTGCGACTGCAACGACATGGACCCCGCCATCAAGCCCGGCGCTCCCGAGATCTGCGACAACGTCGACAACGACTGCAACGGGATGATCGATGGCAACAACACGGCCTGCTACTCGGGCCCGGCGCTGACCCGCGGCAAGGGCATCTGCCGCGACGGCGCGCAGATGTGCGTGATGGGCATGGGGCAGGGCGCGTGTGGCGGAGAGGTGCTCCCCACGGCGCTGCCCGACGGCGGCGTGCCGCGCTTCGAGCCCGACGCCGGCGTCGACGGCGGCATCAACGACCCCGAGTTCCTCTGCGACGGCCGCGACGAGGACTGCGACGGCATCATCGACGACGGCTTCGACCAGGACGGCGACGGCGTCACGACCTGCCAGAACGACTGCGACGACACCGACGCGTTCAACAAGCCCGGTGGCGCCGAGATCTGCGACTGCCGCGACAACAACTGCAACACGGTCATCGACGACTCGAACGTGTGCCGCGGGGCGCCCTGCTTCGACTTCGACGGCGACGGCTTCACCAACTGCCAGGGCGACTGCAACGACGACCCGGCGCGAGGCGGGCGCACGGTGGGCCCCACGAAGAGCGAGCTGGTCGGCGACAACCTCGACAACGACTGCGACGGGCAGGTCGACGAGAACACCGATGAAGACGGCGACGGCTTCACCACCGGCGGGGCGATGGCGATGCGCGACTGCAACGACAAGATCGCCGACGTCAACCCGGGCGCCGTCGAGCGCTGCGATGGCTTCGACAACAACTGCGATGGCCGCGTCGACGAGGGCTTCGACCAGGACAACGACTTCGTGGCCGTCTGCGCGGGTGACTGCGACGACATGGACCCGACGCGCAACCCGACCCGCTTCGAGGTCTGCGGCAACACGAAGGATGACAACTGCGACGGGCGCATCGACGAGGACACCGACGTCGACGGCGACGGCGTCAGCACCTGCGCGGGCGACTGCAACGACTTCAACGCCACCGTGCATGGCGCCGCCGGCCCGGTGATGGCGGCCGCCGAGGTGTGCGACGGCCAGGACAACGACTGCGACGGCGCCTTCGACGAGGGCTTCGACCAGGACAACGACCTCGCCGCCACCTGCTTCGGGGACTGCAACGACATGAACCCGAACGTGAGCCCCTTCACCTTCGAGATCCCCAACAACATGGTCGACGACGACTGCGACGGGCAGGTCGACGAGGGCCAGATGGACCGCGACGGCGACGGGTTCCCCCCCGTGTGTGGCGACTGCAACGACTTCGACCGCAACATCAACCCGAGGGCGACCGAGATCTGCAACCGCGTCGACGACAACTGCGACTCGTACGTCGACTCCGCGCCGGGTCGGTTCAACCTGTGCTCGGTCTGCTTCGACGCTGACGGCGACGGCCAGACGAACTGCGACGGCGACTGCAACGACACCGACCGCAACGTCTTCCGTGGCGCGCCCGAGGTGTGCGACCTCAAGGACAACGACTGCGACCTGCAGGTCGACATCGACCCGAACACCGGGCGGCGCGTGTGCACCACCGACCCGGACGGCGGGCCGATGATGCCGGACGGCGGCCCAGACGGAGGCCCCGATGGCGGTGCCGACGTCGACGGCGGGCCCACCGACGCGATGGACGCGGGCCCCGACGGCTCCCTGCCTCCAGGCGTCGTGGCGACGGGCTGTGGCTGTGGCGCGACCGACCCGGCCTCGGCGCTGCTGGCGGGCTTCGCGCTCCTCCTCGCGCGCCGTCGTCGATGCGACCGGGCGGTGGCGAAGGCGGGCGCGACGGTGGCGCCCATGCTCCTCGTCGTGGTGCTGGGCCTGACGACGGGCTGCCCCTCTCAGCTCTCCACGCCGATGGTGGGCACGGGGGGCGGCGCTGGCGGCGGCAGCACGGGCGGAGGCGATGGCGGAGGTGACGTCGACGACGGCGGCATCGACGCCGGGTTCATCGAGCCCGAGAACTGGCCCTGTCCGGGGCTGGCGCCGGTGGAGCAGACGGTGCGCAGCGTGCCGGGCACCCAGAACCCCTTCGCCATCTCGAAGCGCTACGCCGTCGTCGAGAACACGGCGGCCCAGGCGCTGGTCTTCTCGGACGACGCGGTCGACCTGGCCGGCTTCGTGTTGCAGAAGCCCATTCCCACCGCCGTCGACCCGATGATGCCCGGCGCCCTCGAGCGGCTGGCTGCCACCGAGGTCGACGGGCTCATTCAGCTCGCGGGCTCGCCCCTGGTGCGCGACCGCCTCGAGCGCTCGAGCCGCGTCTACGTCAACGACGAGCGGCCGATGCGGGTGCTCCGCACGGCGTCGACCTCGCAGCTCCTCAGCTTCGGCACGCCCACCACCGCATTCTCCTTGCGCAACCGGCTCCTGTCGGCGCTCTCGGGCCGCGACCCCGGCATGCTGGGCATGGTGCCCACGGGCCCCGCGAGCGCGACCGAAGACGACGAGCAGGTGGTGAGCCTCTTCTTCCGCTTCGGGTTGGCGCCGGAAGGGCAGGCCGATCGGCTCTTCATCGGGGTGGTCGTCTCTCCGGCGAGCCGCGTGCGCGAGAACCTCTCGGCGCTCAACGACTACTCGAACGGCTCGCACCTGGCCGACCTGCGAGGCGAGCTCGCGAACGTCTGCGAGAAGCGCATGACGCCGGCGCTCAAGACCGACTTCCTCTTCGTCATCGACAACACCATCTCGATGGTCGAGGAGCAGGCCGCGCTCCAGCAGGCGGCGCAGGGGCTCTTCGATGCCTTCCAGCGCTCGGGCCTCGACTTCCGCGTGGGCGTCGTCACCACCGACAGCGACATCTTGCGGGGCAAGGGCTTCGTCACCGACCTGGCTGACTTCCGCGCCGCCGCGCAGGTGGGCCTCGACGGCAACACCACCGAGCTGGGCATCGAGTTCGGTCTGCGCGGCATTCGTCGGGCGCGCGCGGCCACCACGCCCGCCCTGCAGCTCCGCGACGCGATGACCACCGGCCTCGTCGTCATCTTCATGTCCGACGAAGACAACAAGAGCATTCGCCCGGGCATGTTCGGCTCGTACATCTCGGACTACCGCATGGAGGGCGCGGTGGCCTTCGCCATCGTCGGCCCCAAGCCCACGGGCTGCATCCGGGTCGGGCGCGGAGAGGCCTCTCCTGGAGACCAGTACATCGACCTCGCCAACGCGACGGGCGGCTCGTCGGGCAGCATCTGCAACCCGAACCTCACCGAGGTCATCGAAGAGGTCGTCATCGGCGCGTTGGGAGCGTCGAGCCGCTCCTCGCTGGTGCGCCGGCCCATCTCGGGCGCGCTGTCGGTGCGCACCATGGCCGAGATTCCGCGGAACCGGGCGAGCGGCTTCGACTACGAGGCCGCGGGCAACTCGATTCTTTTCTTCGGCATGGCCGCGCCGACCGTGGGTGCGCCGTACGACGCCGCCTACCAGTTCTTCAACTACATCGACTGACACCCGGGCCCAGCCCGCGTCGTTCGAGCCGGTGAAGCCTGGCGTCCGAGCGGCTCACCGCCCCGAGAAGCGCGCGTTACACCGGTCGGGTTGACGCGCGGGCGCCGGGGACGCAATGAGGCCTCACTGCATGGTGCCCTCGCCTCGTCGCTCCGTCGGTCTGTGGTTGCTCGCGGTCGCCGCGGCGGTGGTGGTGCAGGTGGTGCTGGGCGGCATCACGCGGCTCACCGACTCGGGCCTGTCCATCACCGAGTGGAAGCCCATTCTCGGCGTCGTTCCCCCGACGGACGACGCGGGCTGGGCCGAGGCCTTCGGCAAGTACCAGCAGATTCCGCAGTTCCAGCGGCTCAAGTCGCACCTGTCGCTCGACGAGTTCAAGGTCATCTACTTCTGGGAGTGGTTCCACCGCCTCTGGGGCCGGCTGCTCGGCCTCTTCTTCGTGGTGCCGATGGTGGTGTTCTGGCGGCGCGGCCAGCTCGAGGGCCTCAAGGGCCGGGCGCTGGGGCTGCTGGCGCTCGGCGGCGCGCAGGGCGTGATGGGGTGGGTGATGGTGGCCAGTGGCCTGCAGGAACTCGTCTACGTGAGCCACCTGCGGCTGGCGGCGCACTTCCTGTTGGCGGCGGTGCTGCTGGGCTGGCTGGTCGCGCTCGGCGTGGCCTGCCTCGATGCGCGGCCCGTGTCGGGCGCGAGCGCCAGCAGCCGGTGGGCGAGCGGGCTCCTCGCGGTGCTCTTCGTCCAGTTCGCCTGGGGCGCCTTCATGGCGGGGCTCAAGGCTGTGCTGGCGGCGCCGACGTGGCCCACCATCAACGGGCAGTGGGTGCCCAACGGGCTCTTCGGTGGGGGCGGGTGGTGGTGGAACGACCCGCTCGCGGTCCACCTCATCCACCGGAGCCTTGGCTACGCGCTGGTGCTGGGCGTCCTCGTCTTCTGGTGGCGGTCGCGCCTTGTGCTCGGTGCCTCACGGCACGCGGCGCTGGCCGTGGTGGCCCTGCAGGTCTCGCTCGGGGTGCTGGTGACGGTGAACGCGGTGGTGCCGGCGCGGCTGCTGTGGCTCGGGGTCGCGCATCAGGTCACGGGCCTGGGCCTCATGGTGGCGCTGGTGGTGGCCCGGGCACGCGCGCTGCGCGCGGCGCCGGCGAGGGCAGAGGCCAGCGCCCGTTCCGCTGAAGGTGGGCTGCTGGCGGGCGCCTGAAGCGCTGCGGGACGAGGCCGTCGAGGCTGGGGGGAGCAAGCGTCGAGATCTGGTCCGGGTCGACCGCTCCCTGCTGGAACGACTTCGTGGCAGCCGAACGAGACAGTCACGAACGCGTTCATCATCGAGTCCATGGCCGGCTCGAGATGGGCTCCAGCCGTTGATTTCCCTCAACGCCTGTGGGGCGCCTTCGAGCCACATCTGGCCGTGCCAGTCGGGGACGCGAGGGGGCCCGGAAGGACGCCCGAGGGCGACGTGCACGTCGGCCCCGCGAGCGAAGGACCCACGAGTCGTCCGCGAGGCCGTCGTCGGTCGTCGCGACACCGACTCGCTTCCCCGTTCAGGCGAGGTCCTCGACGAGCGCGGACGCGCCAGGGCGGCCACTCCGTGGTCCACACCTCACGGCCGTGTCATCACGACGAACCATCAGTCCGCGGGAGCGCTCACCAGCTCGAGCTGAATCTCATTCGTGCGCAGGAACCACGGCGTGTACGGCGGATCGTACCGCGCCCACACCGGCTCGCCCGTCGCCACCAGGCCCTCCTTCGTGAGCCCCGTCTTCAGGGCGTCGAGGTGCTCCCGGTAGTTCTCCTCGCTCCACGTGCCGGAGTAGCGCACCACCGCGACGACCCGCGCAGGCACCGTCTTGAGCGTCACGCGGGCGTCCTGGGGCTGCGGCAACGTCTCGAGGGTGAAGGCGGCGGGCATCGAGAACTGCACCACGTACGTCGATGGCCCCGAGGCCTGCTGGGTCACCGGCGTCGTCATCTCGATGCGCTGCGACTGGGTGACCGGCGCCGTCATCGCGATCTTCTTCGAGCCCGAGTTCCCGCCGAAGATGTAGTTCGCGAGGCGACCGAAGGCGGCGTTCCCGGCCTCGGTGCGCTCGGCCTGCACCTCGGTCTCGGCGACGACGTACGAGGCATAGCGACGCACCTCGAAGCCGTCGTAGCGCTTCACCACCTCGTACTTCGGAGACTCGATGGCCATGGACGTGGCGCTCCCCAGCAGGACGGACACCGCGAGAAGGGTGTGCTTCATGCGGCACAGCTAACGGCGTCGCGCCCCCGCCGCAGCGTGGCTCACCCCGATGGGCGGGTGGCGCGCACGGCGAGGCCCCGCATCATCCCGTGCTCCATCACGAAGACGCCGGGCTCGATGAGCTCCTGCCACGACTGGGCCGTGCCGGTGCGGTTGCGCACGAGCAGGCGCGTCTTGCGCCCCTCGATGGGCGCGAGCTCGAAGGCCCACGTGGTCGCCGCGGTGCCATTTTCCTCCACGGCCAGCACGAGGACGCGCGGCGGCGACAGCGCCTTCACCACGTAGACGAGGGGCGGCCCCGAGCCCTCGGGACACAGGCGCACGACATCTCCCGCCTTCAGCTGCCACGCTGGCTCGATGGCCTCGCCATTGGTGATCTCGCAGCCAATGGCGCGCTCGATCCACACGTGGCTGTAGAAGCCCGCGCGCCCGGCGCCGATCTGCGTGAGCCACGGGAAGACAGCCTCGGGCGGCGCGTCGATGGTGAGCGCCCGGGTGGTGCTCCGCTGCGCCGAGGGAATCAGCTCGTCGCCTGGCATGGCGCGGGTCGCCTCATCGGCTGCGGTGCCCCAGCGCATCACCACGCCGCGCCCCCCGAGCGCCCAGAGCAGGGGAGGGCCGAACAGGCCGGCGGCCAGCACGATGGAAAACCAGCGCGCGAAACGCTTCATGCCGTTGGGTCGTTGCATCTTCTCGACCAGCGTGGCCGCGGCTTCTTCGACCGCGCTCCGCCAGCCACGGGCACGGCGATGCGCAAAAGCGGCAGAGCCCCCGTGGAGCGCGCAACAATCGCGCAGGGGGCCTCGAGGGGGCCGGTGAGCGCTCCGGCACTTCGCGTGCACTGGTACACGCTCATGGAGCCGACACCGACGGGCTGGCTGCTGTGCGCCCGGCCCCTGCTGTTCCTGGGTGGCCAGCTGGTGCTTGGCCTCGCCCTGTGGCTCGGCGGGACCGCGACGCCCCTCTCCGCGGCTGGCCGCTGGTGGCTCGTGGTAGCGACGATGGGCAACCTGGCGACGCTCGCGCTCCTCGCCCGGGCGAGGCGACTCGACGGCGGCCTGCGAACGCTCTGGCGCCTCTCGAAGGCGACGTGGAAGGGCGATCTCGCCTGGTTCCTCGGCTTCACCCTCGTGGCCGGTCCGGTGGGGTGGCTGCCGAACGTGCTGCTCGCGAAGGCCCTGTGGGCGGCGCCCGACACCGGCAACGCGGTGCTCTTCCGGCCGCTTCCAACGCCGGTCCTCCTCAGCCTGGTGGTGGTGTTCCCCGTCTCGCAGGCGCTCGCGGAGCTGCCGCTCTATTTCGGTCAGGTCGCACCCTCGCTGCGTGCGCGCGGGTGGCCCTCGTGGGCAGCGGTGGTGGTACCTGCGCTGGTGTTGGCCGCGCAGCACCTCGCGATGCCGCTCGAGCCCGAGGCCCGCTACCTCGTCTGGCGGGGGCTCATGTTCCTCCCCTTCGCCCTGCTGGTGGGGCTCGTGCTGGCCCGCAGGCCGACGCTGCTGCCATGGCTCATGGTGGTGCACGGCCTCATGGACGCGCAGCTCCCGGTGCTCACCTGGCTCGTGGCGACGGGCGCCATGCCGCTGTCGACGTGAGCCGTTCAGAAGCCGAGGTCGGGGTACGCGTCGACGATGACACGCTTGACCGCGTCGAGCTGGAGGCCGAGCAGCCGGCGGTTGTCGCCTGGCTTGCCGAACTGCGCCTGCCACCACTCGTTCACCGTGCCGCCGAAGAGGAACGTCTGGAACACGTCCTGGCCGGTGTACGGGTCGTTCTTCACCTCACGGAACGTCATGAAGAGCGTGGCGCTCATGTCGACGGGGAAGAAGCTCGACAGCTCGGGGTGCTCCGGGCGGCTCTTCGGGCACCCGAAGGCCATGCGCCACAGGAACGAGTAGGGCCCGCGCTCCTCGAGCTTCAGGTCGCCCGGCTTGCCCGACACGTACGCGCTCACCATGCGCGCCTGCGAGATGTCCAGCACGTCCCACTGCTTCTGGCCGATGCGCTCCCGTGGGCCGACGTCGATGCGCGCGCCCGAGAGGGTGTTGTTCGGCGCGATGGCGGCCTCCGGCACGCCATACATCCAGTTCGAGAAGTAGTTCCAGTCGGCTTTGCCGATGCGCAGCACGTCGTCGGTGTTCACCGTGCCGCTCGCGGCGTCCTGGTAGCCGAAGGGCCGGCCCCACTCCGAGGCGATGACGTCGATCTGGTAGTACCCGAAGAAGACGTTGAACCACGGGCTCGTCGGGTCGCCGTAGCTGCCTTCGCGCAACACGCCCTTCGGCGCGCCGCACGAGAAGCACACGTTGAACAGCAGCCGCGGCGAATTCGGGAAGAAGACCTGGTCGACCTTCTGGCCGACGTCGGCGGGCGCCTCGCGCACGTCGTCGACGTAGATCTCGAGCGCGAAGGGCACGCCGGCCGAGTCGCCGAAGGCCTTGTCTTTCACCTGCGCCGTCGGGAGCAGCCGCCGGCCGTCGACATCGCCCACCAGCGGCAGCCCCTCGAGCGCCTTCTCGAGCGCCGACGGGTTCTTCGTCGCCATCGCGGTGGCGAGCTGGGCGCGCCAGAGCAGCGAGTCCGTGCGCGGCGCCTGCGTGCGCCGTCGGAACCGAACCGGAGCCGTCATGTCATTTCACCTTGACCTTCGCCCGCACGCCCATGGCCTGCCGGAGCGCCGAGGCGAGCTGCTTGGCGATGTTGGTGCTCGCCCGGGCGAGGTCGGCCGCCGTTTTCGCCTCTTCACGCACCTGGTCGAGCACCCGGCCGTCATTCTGGCGAATGATGGAGAGGTTGAGAATGTACCCACCGCCCACCTTCGTCAGCGTGCCCGAGATGACGGCGGCGATCGTCTTGTCCTCGGGGCCCGTCACCACCGCGTAGCCCTCGGCCTCGAGCTCGGCCCTCACGGCGTTCTGCACCGCGTCCGAGTCGCCGGCGGTGGCGCCGAACGAGGCAGGCTTCGGCACCCGAATGGTCAGGCCCTGCGCCGGCGGCGCGCTGACGACGAGGCTGACGGCGAGGGCGAGCCACACGACGCCGATGGATGACGCGGGCCCTGCCCGATTGCAACTGCCCCCTTCGTCACGGTCAGGTGGTTTGACTTGCGCGCGTGGATGTTCCGCGTGAGCTGTGCTCCGCTACCACCATGAGCCGCGCGTACCGAATCTCGATCAAGGAGTCCTTGTCCCACCACGTGCAGGTCGAGGACGGGGTGAGCTCGACGCTCGAGCTGTTGCCCATTCTCCAGAAAGAACGCATGCGCGACCTGCTCGCCCAGGAGCTCGCGCAGCGCGGCTTCGAGCGCGACGGCTCCCTCGCGCGCCGCAAAGAGGCCAACGGCGTCGAGGTCGAGATCGATCTCGAGACCGGTCAGGTGTCAGCGACCGTCGAGGGCCACCAGGACGTGAAGCTCGAGACCGAGCGCACCGCGGTCGTCGACCAGCTGCAGAAGGACGAGCGTGAGGCGGCGCTGCGCAAGGTGGCCCAGGAGGCCCTCAAGCGTGAGGCGAAGGCCGAGGAAGAGGCCCTGCGCAAGAAGGTGACGCAGCAGCTCGAAGGCACCCTGAAGGATCTCAAGGGCGAGCTCGACGGCGTGGTGAACCGGGTGACGGCGACGGCGCTCAAGACGCGCGCCGCCGAGCTGGGCCAGGTCGAAGAAGTCCACGAGGACGCCAACGGCGGCCTCACCATCAAGGTGCGCGTCTAACCGACGCCCCTGGAGTCGTGACGTGTCTCTCCTGGTTCCCGAAGATCAGCTCCCCGTCGAGCTCACGCCGTTCGCCGCCGTCGAGGCCGCGTACCCCGCCGAGATCACCCGCATCACCGACGCCCTGCGCGCGGGGCTGCCGGTGCTCGTCGAGGGCGAGAAGGAGCTGACGCCCTACCTCTACAAGGCCGTTCGCGATCGCCTCAAGAAAGAGGGCCGCTCGTTCCTCTACCTCGACGGCCGCCCGATTCCCGAGCTGCCGGCGCTCCAGCCGGGCATGGGCCTGGTCGCCACCATCGTGTTCTACCTGCGCGAGGCCGTGCGCGGCGCGGTGAACGAGCGCGTGCTGGTGCTGCCCCACCTCGACCTGCTCACCACCAGCGTCGGGGGCCTCACGAGCGAGGCGCGCGAGGTGATTCCGCTCCTCTACGAGAACCCCGAGCTCGTCTTCCTCGGCTTCAAGGACCCGTCGTTCCCGCTGCCGAAGGTGATCGAGAACCTCTTCCCCCGGCAGGAGCACCTGCTCGGCGTCCCCCGCGAGCGGCTGCGTCACCTCGTCACCCAGCGCGAGTCGCGCAAGCTGTCGAACGCGCGCGCGCTCAAGGGCTACCAGCTCTACAAGCACGTCTCGGGCGTCAACGCCGTGCGGCTGCGGCGCCTCTTGTCGACCCTCTCGTCCGAGGACTACCCGGCCGACCCCAAGCCCGCCGAGCGGCAGCTGAGGCAGGCGACGCTGGTGGGCCAGCTCACGCTCCCCGACATCGACCTCGAGAAGGACATCGGCGGCTACGCGAAGGTGAAGGAGCGCCTGCAGAAGGAGATCCTCGACGTGCTCGCGCTCAAGGACGCGGCCGCCGACGAGGCGCAGATGAAGGCCGTCGAGGGCCTCATTCCGCGCGGCATGATCTTCTGGGGCCCGCCCGGCACCGGCAAGACGCTGTTCGCCAAGGCCATGGCCACCTCGCTCGGCGCGGCCGTCACCGTGGTGAGCGGGCCCGAGCTCAAGTCGAAGTGGGTCGGCGAGTCTGAAGAGAACCTGCGGCAGGTCTTCACCCGCGCCCGCCAGGCCGCGCCAGCATCATCGTGTTCGACGAGCTCGACTCGTTCGCCACGGCCCGCGGCACGTACCAGGGCTCGGGCGTCGAGCACTCGATGGTGAACCAGTTGCTCACCGAGATGGACGGCTTCCGCAAAGACGAGCTCGTCTTCGTGGTCGGCACCACCAACTTCGTCGAGTCCCTCGACCCGGCGCTGCTGCGGCCCGGCCGCTTCGAGTTCCACCTCCACATTCCGTTCCCCAACGCCGAAGACCGGCGCGCCATCATTCGCATCTACGATCAGAAGCTGGGCCTGCAGCTCTCGGAACGCGGGCTCGAGTGGCTGGTGAAGAAGACCGGCGACTTCGTCGAGGGCACCAACTCGCGGCACTCGGGCGACCACATTCAGGCCATCTGCCGCGCGCTCGCTCGCATGCGCCTGCGCGAGAAGAAGGCCGGCCCCACCGAGCTCGACGACATCGAGCGCACGCTGTCGAGCTACAACGAGCGGCCCAACCTCACCCCGCGCGAAGAGCGCGTCATCGCCACCCACGAGGCCGGCCACGCCGTCGCGGCGCTCTTCACGCCCAACTCACCGGCCATCGAGCGCATCAGCATCCGCTCCGACCTGGTGGGGGCGCTCGGCTTCGTCAGCTACTCCGAGCCGGCGAGCCGCTACGTCGTCACCCGCGGGCAGCTGCTCGATCAGATCTGCACCCTCTTCGGGGGGCGCGAGGCCGAGCTGCTCTTCCTGGAGGATCTGTCGATCGGCAGCGCCGCCGATCTCGATCGCGCCACCAACATCGCGCGGGCGCTCGTCGAGGAGTTCGGCATGGGCGGCGACGCCGTCGGTGTGCGCCGCTTCGAGACGGAAGAGCGCGACCCGATCTCCGAGAAGGCGCTCGCGGCGATGGAGGACTCGGTGAAGCAGATCCTCGAGGAGCAGCGGCAGCGGGCGCGCACCATCCTCGATGAGAACCGCATGCTGGTGCAGACGCTGCGCGACCTCGTGCTCGAGAAGAAGGTGCTCGACAAGGAAGCGCTGGCCTCGGTGCTGCCGAAGGTCGAGAAGAAGAACCCGGTGCCGTCCGACCGCTGAAGGAGTCCTCCTGTCATGGCCACCCTCATTCTGCGCCTCGAGATCGACCCGGTGACGAAGAAGAAGAACGTGTGGGTCAAGTACGAGAGCGACTCGGACTCGTTGCCGATGGAGCACGAGGAGCAGCACAAGCGGCTCGTCGAGGCCCTCATCGCCGGCGGCACCGTGAAGCCCGAAGAGCTCGGGACCCTCGTCATCGAGCGCGAAGGGCAGGGCGCTGCCGTGAAGGACAACCCCCAGACCGCGCCGGCCCAGAAGGAAGCGGCCTCGAACAAGGGGTGAGGCGCATGGCCAAGCTCGTCTACGACGAGGCCTCGCTCAAGCGAGACCTCACGAACCTCTTCCGATTGCCCATCGGCGATCGCCTGGCGCTCAACCAGTTCTACCTCGAAGCCCAGACGGTGGTGCGCCGCGCGAAGGACGCGAACCTGGCGCTGCCGCCGGTGGTGACGGAGTGGCTCGCCCAGGCCGACGTGCGCGCGAAGGACCCGCTGCTGGCCACGACGCAGAACGCCGCGCTGGTGGCGTGGCTCCAGGCGCTGCCGGGCTAGACTCGTCTCTGGAGGGAAGCCCATGCGCCGTGTCCTGCTGCTGTCGCTCGCCGTCGTCGCCTCACCCGCCCTGGCCGGTCTGTCGCCAGACGAGATCGCCGTCATCCAGCAGGAGCAGGCGAAGGCCGTCGCCGCCGTCGAGGAGAAATACAAGGGCAGGTCGACGCCGGCCGACGTCCGCGCGCGCATGAAGGAGACGGCCGCGGCGGAGCGCGCGGTGCTCGAGGCGCGTGGCGTCAAGCAGGCCGACTGGGTCCGCGCCAGTGCCACCCTCAACGCCGACGAGCGCGCCGCCGTGGACGCGAAGAAGAAGGCCCTCGAGCCGAAGGCCGACGCGCCGAAGAAGCAGGGCGCCGCGCCGGGTGCCCAGCAAGACGCTGACGCCGCCGAGGCCGCCGCCATGGACAAAAAGATGGGCCTCGGCAGCGGCAAGAAGTAGCGCAGCGTCAGCCTGCGTCGGGCGGCGGTGGTGGCGGCCCCGAGACGTCGACGTCGACGAGGTTCGACTGCTCGAGGCGCTTCGCCAGCTCGCCCACCTTCGACGGGTCGATGTCGAGCAGCGCCACCAGGGCCTGCACCGCGCGCTGGGCGAGCGCGTCGTCGCCCAGCTTCTTCGCGGCGAGGTAGAGCGACACGTGCACCTCGGGGTCGAACGGGTTCACCGCGAGCGCGTCGAGGCTGGCCTTCTTCACCACGTCGAACTTCTTCGCGCGCAGGGCGATGCGGGCCAGGTGCGTGTTGGTGGCCGCGCTGCCGGGGTGCGTGACGAGGCTCCCGAGGAGCACCTTCTCGGCTTCGTCGAAGCGCTTGAGCTCGAGCAGCGTGAGCGCGTACTTGTTGCTGACGGACTCGTAGCGGTCGCCCACCAGCGCGTAGGCCTTCTGGTAGTGCTCCGCGGCAGCGCCCATGCGGCGGCGCTCTCGCATGAGCTCGCCGAGGTGCGCGGCCTTGCGGGCGGGCGTCTCTTGCACCTCGGCGAAGTCGCCGAACGAGACGTCTCGGTCCTTCTTGCCCTTCTTCTTCGGGTCCTTCTCCTTCGCGTCGGCCTCGACGAGCTGCTTCTTCTCGTGCGCGGAGGGGGGGATGAGCTCCTTCGGGTAGGGCTGCTTCTTGAGGTGCGCCGTCCACGCGCGCTCGAACTCGGGCCACTTCTTCTTCGTCACCGCCTCGATGGCGGCCTTGTCGCTCGAGCCCCTGCCCATCTCAGCCAGCAGGCGGGCCAGCGCCCCCGGGCCGGCCTCGGTGTCGACGAGGTGCATGGCGAAGAAGACCTCGGCGAAGGCCGTGGCCGCGTCTTCGGCCGTGGGCAGCAGCGCCATCGACGGGTGCATCTTCTCGAAGGGCACCAGCGTGTTGCTGCGCACCCGGGAGCCGAGCAGCGCGAGCGTCGAGGGCGTCATCGCGCCGCCGGCCGGCCCGCGCCACCGCGACTCGAGGTACTTCGCGAGGCCCTCGTGCATCCAGATGGGCACGGTGTTGCGCGACTTCTGGCTGACGACGAGGTGCACGTACTCGTGGGCCAGGGTGTCGAGCCAGTCGTAGCCCCGCACCACGGCCTTGGGCGACGTCACCATCAGCTTGTTGAACTTGCAGATGGCGATGGTGCCGGTGGTGCGAATGGCCTCGCGGGAGAGCGTCGACACCTTCGCCAGCTCGGTCGCCGACGAGACGATCTCGACGCGGATCTTCCCCTGTGGCATGTGGCCGAGATCCTTCGCGAGGGCCGCGTGAATGCCCTCGAGCGCCTCGAGGGCCCACGGCACCAGCACGCCGTCCTTCCCCCGGGGGTAGAGAAAGACGAAGTGCTCGCTCTCGGCGCGCAGGTGCCCCTGCACGATGTCGCGGGTGTCCTTCACCAGGCGCAGCCAGCTGCCGGGCTTGTCGCGCACGCCCGAGGCCGAGAGTTCGTCGAAGGCCTTCTGGTAGTCACCCTCTTCGAAGGCGATGCGGCCGCGGAAGTAGCGCACCGGCTCGATGTCGGCGGGCGCCAGCTTCTCGAGCTCGGCGAGCTCGGCCTTCGCGCCCGTGACGTCCCAGTCCTCGAGGTACTGCTCGAGGTTCTGGATGCGGGCCTTCGCCTCGCCCTTGAGCTGCGGCAGCGCCTCGTCGTCGGTGGGATCCTGCTGGGCGCGCGCCGGGAGCGGGCCAAGCGACAGCACCGCGACGAGGGCCACGAAGGCGCGCCTCACTTCACCAGCTCCTCGTAGTACTTCTTGTTCTGTTCCCGGTACCGGTCGGGCGCGCCCTGCTTCATCGCGTCCATCACGTCCTTGCGGAACTCGCGCGGGTTCGCGCTCGGGTCTTCGTCGGGGATCTCGATCTTCTGGTTCGAGGCCTGCCGCCCGTTCCCGCTGCGGCGTTGCTTGAGGGGCATGGGCAGCCCGCCGCCCTTGCTGCCGCCGCGCTGCTGGGCCTGCTGCATCTGCTGCTGGAGCTGCTGGAGGGCCTGGAGGGCGCCCTGCTGGTCGCTGGCGCCGCGGCTGACGTCTTTGCCCTCGAGGCGCTGGCCGGCCGAGCCCATGCGCTGGGCGGCCTGCTGGAGCTGCCCTTGCGCCTCGTCGTCGAAGAGGGGCGCCTTCTCGGCCAGCTCCTTCATCTGCTCCTTGAGCTGCTCGCCCTTCTCGCCGAGCTTCTGCTGCTGCTTGGCGAGCGACTTGAGCTGCTGCTGCTCGGCCTGGTCGAGCGACTGGCTCGGCGGCGGGAAGAGGGACTCGAGGCGCTCGGCCACCTCTTCGGCGCGCCGCTGGTCACGTGACATGCGCTCGGCGAACTTGCGGGACTCCCGCTGCACCGGCTCGGGGTTCTGGAAGCGGCGGTCGTCCGAGGCCTGGTCGAGGGCAGTGCGCTCGAGCTCCTGTGCGCGCTCGACCAGCTCACGCGCGGACTCGGCGGCGAGATCGAAGTCGTTCGACTCGAGCGCCTGCCTGGTGTTGCGCACGTTCTGCAGGGCCTTCTGTTGCTGGTCTTCCAGGCGCGACCCGAAGCGGTCGGGCGGCATGGACTCCCAGGACTTCTCGAGCTCGTCGAGCTTCTGCGCCAGCTCCCGCTTCACCTGTTCACCCTGGCGGGCGATGCGCTCCTTCGCGGCGGCGCGTGACTTCTCCTTGAGTGCGCGCGTCTGGTCGGCCACCTGCTGCTGCTCCTTCGACGTCTCTTCGAGCGCCTGGGTGAAGTCCTCGAAGGCCTTCGCCAGCTCGGGGTCGGCGTTCTGCTCGGACTGATCGGCGCCCTTCTCGAGCTGATCGAACATCTCGTCGAGCTCCATCGAGAGCTCCTGCATCTTCTTGAGCGCCTCGTCGGCCTTGCCCTCACGAACGAGGCGCTCGATCTCAGAAAGCGGGTTCTGGAGGTTCTTCTCGTCCATCAGCTGCTCGAGCGCCTCCTGGTTCATGAACTCGTCGCGAATGCCGCGGGCCATCTCGGCCATGCGCTCCTGGAGCTCCTGCATGCGGGCCTTGAGCTCCTGCATCTGCTCGAGCAGCGCGTCACGCACGGCAGGGTCGTTCGTCTTCTGGAACTCTTCGACCAGCCTCGTCAGTTCGCGGCGGTCTTCCTTCAGCTGCTGCGCGAGCTCGCGAATCGCGTCGAGGCGGGCGCGGTCGAGCAGCGACTCGAGGTACAGCACGTTCTTCTCGCTGCTGGCGAGGTCGGTGCCGAGGCGGCTGGTGAGGGCGTACGAGAGCGTCTGATCGAACACGCCGTCGCGGGCGAGGTCGGCGTTGCGCTTCAGGTACGCGCGGCGCTGCAGGAGGAACCGCGTGTCGACGTCGAGCTCCTTGCCGATGATCGAGAGCGCGGCGGTGAGCTCGGGCATGGGCTCGCGCTCCTCGGTGAGGCTGTCGGCCAGCGAGAGGAAGTCCTTCGCGAGCTGGCTGGCGCGCTCGTCGATGGGCAGGCCACCGGTGGCCGCCTGCACGGTGACGGGCGTCTTTCGGTCGGCGCTCTCCTGGCGATCGGCGAGGTGGGTGACGAGGCGCTCCCACAGGGCCTCGGCCTTGCGCAGCGCCTCGCGCCGGTGCTCGGCGGCCGAGTACAGCTTGAGCACCTGCGTCTTGCTGACGCCCTTCTGGGCGCCCTTCACGGTGTTGCCGTCTTTCGCTTCAATGAAGTAGCGCACCTCACCGCCGGGCTTGAGGCCGAGCGAGGCGACGCTCCAGTCGTGGGTGCCGCGGGCCGCGCGCGCCTCGTCCAGCGGGAGCGCCACGCGCTTCTCGGCCGCGCCGCTGGCCTTGTAGACGAGCTCGAGGGTCGTGAGGCCGTAGTCGTCGCTGGCCTCGTACTGCAGCTTCACCGACGACGTCTTCGCGTCGAGCTCGAGCAGGTCGATGGGCGCGGTGAGGCGCACCTGCGGCGCGGTGTCGGCCTCGACGACGATGGGCAGGTCGGGCCCCTCGGCCTCGACGCTGCGGCCGTCCATGAAGGCGACGTGGTACTGGCCGCTGGCGTCGAGCACGAAGCGCCCGGAGAGGTCTCGCCCCTTCACCACGAGGGGCACCGACGCGCCATTCACCACCAGCACGGCCTCGTCGACGTCGCGGTCGGCGCGCGTCTCGATGAAGACCTCGGTGCCGGCGGGCCCCGACACGTCTCCGGCGGTGCCTTCGACCGTGCGAGCCTCGAGGCCGGTGTACTCGGGGTAGCGGTAGCTCACCTTGAAGTCGCCGGTGATGGGCTCGCGCTTGCGAATGGTGTTCACCTCGGCCGCCGAGAACGCCTTCACCACACCCGAGACGACGTACTCGGCCACCATGCCGAGGGTGACGGCGGCGGCGAGGAGGGTGCCGGCCAGCGTGATGGTGGCGGCGCGCACCGGGCGCGGGTCGAGGAGCGACGAGACAGGGCGCGCGAGGGCGCGGCGGTCGACGCTCGCGAGGAAGGCCCGGGCCAGCTCGGGCGAGAAGTCTTCCCGCCGGCCGAGCGCACGGGACAGCTCGACGGCGGCGAGGAGATCGAGGCTCAGCTCTGGAGCCCGCTCCGACAACAGCCTCGCCGTCCGCTCGTCGTCGCCGACGCGCCGGCGCACCAGCAGCACGCCGAAGACGAGGAGGAAGCCGAGCATCGACAGGGGCGCGAGGGCCAGCAGCCACTGGCCGATGGCCGGCCTCGAGTTGCTGACGAGCGCGCCGCCGAAGGCGAACACGAGGAACGAGGCGGCGCCGTACAGCGCGCCCTGGAGCCACCACGCCCGGGTCTGCGCGTGCCGCGCCTCGCGGATGAGCGAGAGGCCGCGCCCCTCGGGCTTCGGGGGCGCCGGCACCGGTCGTGGCGGAGGAGGTGGCTCGGCGGGGACGGACGGCTCGAACACGTTGGCGTTTGTAGCAAAGGGGCCTGCACCACGCCGGGCCAATGCTCACTCAACGGTCGGGGCCAGGCGCCAGTTCCCAGCAGGCGAACGTGCGCGAAACGAACGTGTCTGACCGCTTCGGCGCGCGAGCGGCCGGGTCGCTTTGGGGTCCACGTGCCTTGCCGTGCGTCGAAGGGTGAGTGCCGCAGTTGCTTTGGGGTGGAACAGACGCGGGGCCCATGCGGCAACGCTTCCCGGCCGATTGCAGACTCGTCGTCACACGTTCAGCGAGCTGCAACCTGCTGTGCTCACGGAGGTCTCGCCGAAGCGCACATCATCTGACATCAACCGCAATGACAGATTCGGGTGTGCGCCTTTTCCGGAGTCCTCGCGACAACACAGCATGAGCTCTCTTCGCGTTGGTTCCAGTGGTTCGCAGGTTCGGCAGCTTCAGGACACCCTCCGTCGGGCCGGTTTCAACCCGGGTGCAACGGACGGCTCGTTTGGTCCGCGCACGAAGGCCGCGGTGGAGCAGTACCAGCGGGCGCGTCGCCTCGACGTCGACGGGGTCCTCGGCCCGCAGACGATGAGCGCGTTGGCGCGCGACGGCTTCGAGCGCCGGGGTACCAACCCGGTCGACTTGAACGGCGGGCAGAACCCCGGTCGCGCGGTGGACGGCACCGCGCGCATCGACAACCCGCGCCAGGGCCGCGGCATGGTGACGGGCAGCATCACCGTGAACGGCAACACCTACCGCTTCAACTCGGGCTCGCGCACGCTCTTCTCCACGCCGCAGGGCACGTACCGCGTGACGGCGCACCGCAACACCCGCGGCGACGCTGGCTTCGTGCGCGATGGCGTGGGCTTCAGCTTCCTCATGGAGGATCCGCGGCGGCCGGGCTCCGACCGCTTCTACGATCCACGCGCAGGCCGCGACCGCCAGTACCTGCGCATCCACCCGGACGGTGGCGGCACGGGCACCGCCGGCTGTCTGGGCATCGTGGGTGACGCGGCGACGCTGCGCCGGTTCCGCGCCGACATGAACGCCGAGCTCGCGCGAAACAACGGCGTCTACATGCTGCGCGTGAACTGACCGGCATGCTGCCGCTCGGTCCGCTCCCCGTCGTCGAGGTGCCCCAGGCTCGTGCCGAGCCGAGGCCGGTTCACCGCGACTTCCCAGCGCTCGATGGGGTCGTCGAGTGCCGCCCGGGCCTGGTGCCCGTCGTGGCTGCTGCGCTTTCGGTGCAGGTGCGCACGCCCTGGGAGCTGGCCGTCACGATGCTGCAGGGCGTCTTCAACCCGCGCCCCGATGGAGCCCCCGCGCTGCACCTCGCTGAGCTCCTTGCAGGCCTCGGTCCCCTGACGCCGGGCGACGCCGCGCGCCTCAACCAGGCCTCACGCGTCTTCCAACACGAGTTCGCGGCGACCGCGGCGCTGGCGCTCCTGCTGAGCGATGCGACGACGCGACTGCCGCCTCCGCCCCCGCCGGTCGCCGATCGAGGCGCCGTCGGCGGCTTCGTGTCGGTGCCGGCGCCTCGGCCCACGCGCGCCGCGCCTCCCCGGCTTCCCATGCGTCGCCGGGCCCGGTAAGGGAACCCACTTCGCACCAGCCTCTCGGGGACGACCATGACCAACCGACTCACCCGCGCCGACTTCACCCAGTCCCTCGAGCGGAAGACCCTCGACGTGAGCCAGGCGCAGCGCGACCCGGTCGTGCAGGGGCTCGACGTGGCGAAGGCCGACCTCAACCGCGACGGGAAGATCGCCGGCGCCGACGAGGCGGCCGCCCTCTTCAAGGCCGTCGACGCGTTCGACCGCAACGGCGACGCACAGTCCATCGCGCTGACGGGCACGACCGGCGCTCCGACGCGTGCCGCGGTGATGGCGGCGGCGCTTCAGTCGAAGGCCGTCTTCGAGGTGACCGAGGGGCCCGTTCCCGCCGCGCCGCGTGATGCGGCGCTCAAGAACGCCTTTTCCGCGCCCGGCTCGCTGCCGCTCTCGCGCGGCATGAACGGCGATCGCGCGGTCGCGGTGCAGTACGCGCTGGCGCGGCTCGGCGTTCCGGTCGGGATGGTCGACGGCAAGTTCGGCCCCGGCACCGAGCGGGCGGTGAAGTCGTTCCAGGCGAGCGCGGGCCTTCCTCAGACGGGCTCCGTCGACGCGGCCACCTTGAGCGCGCTCGACGCAAAGCTCGCGTCGACCGAGCTGCGCACGCCCGCCGAGCGGAGCGGCAACCCACTCCAGTTCCTCGCCGCCCAGGCCGTCGCGGGTCCCCGGCTGCCGGCCATTCGCGACCGGTCGAAGCCCGTCGACTGGAGCCACCCGGAAGTCCAATCGGCCTACGGCTCGTTCTCGGCGTCCTACTGGCAGACGCTCAAGGGCAACCGCGTCGAGGCCGACTGCAAGACGCTCTCGCTCTTCATGATGGAGCAGTTCCGCAACAAGGTGCGCGCCGACCTCGGGGTGCAGCTGCCCCTGCCGGCGAACCTCCCGCAGAAGGAGTGGATCGCGGGGACCGCGACCGACACGAAGGGTTATTTCTCGCGCTTCGAGCGGCTGGCGACGATTCGGCCGGGCTACGAGAACGCGCAGGCGATTCAGCGGCTTGACCCGTCGGCGTCGATGATGGCCGGCACCAACGTGCGCTACGTGGGCGTCGACGCCAACATGGCCTCGCGCGCGGTGAAGGTGACGGTGCCGTGGAGCAACACCCGCGACAACGGGGGCGACCCCTCGAAGCCCGAGCTGCCGGTGGGCCAGATGAACCCGGGCGACGTCATCTTCATCGATCACACTGGCGACGGGCGGGTCGACCACATGGCGAACGTCATCTCGCTGGAGCGCGACGCCCAGGGGCGCGTCACCTCGATGGTGCTCGCCACCGGCAGCTACGACGACATGAAGGATGCCAACGGCGCCACCGCCCCCAACTCGCTCGGTGAGGTGAACAACTACGCCGAAGAGGTGACGGTGCGCTTCGACGAGCAGGGGCGGGTGACGAAGTCCGAGGTGACGTGGAGCTCGGAGCCGGCCTGGCTGGTGAACGGCCGCTACTCGGCGCGCACCCTGCTGATGGAGCTCAAAGAAGGCGGCACCATCTCGGTCGGCCGGTGGGCGCAGCCGAACCGGTAGGCGTCAGCTGAACACGGGCAGCGTGCCGGACTGGGCCGGGAAGTTCCGCAGGCCGAAGTCCGGCGCGGGGGCGCCCGAAGGCGTGCGCACGTCGAACGCGCGGATGATGGTGTTGAGCACCTGGCCCGAGCTGTACGCCGTCTCGGTGTAGAAGTTCGCGTCGCGTCCACGGCCGTCGAAGTGGAAGTTGGTGCGGGCGCCGCCCAGGTTGCCGCCCAGGATGAAGCCGAGCTTGTTCGAGCTGTGGCCGCCGCCGTCGCCGTAGTCCGACACCAGCACCACCATCGTGTTGTCGAGCGCGGTGCGGCCGTCGGGGCCCTCGTTGATGGCGCGCAGGCCGTTCATCACGTCGACGAGGCGCTCGACGAAGAAGCGGTACCCGTCGAGCAGGTACGTCGCTGGCGTGGGGCCGCGGGTGCGCACGCCGTCGACTGGAGAGGGGTCTCCATGCACCATGCCGTGCCAGTCACTCGGGTTGCTCGCGGTGCGCCAGGCCTGGGCGGCGGCGTCGACCGACGGCACGCCGAAGAGCGGGCCCTGCTGGTCGATGAACTCGATTCGCCCCACCGGCGCGAGATCGCACGCCATGGCGTTGGTGAGCAGCGGCACCATGAGGTTCGCGCGCTCGCGCATCGACAGACCGCGGAAGGGCACGTAGCTGGCCGTGGGCCCCGGCGTGCCGTAGCTGCCCGTCGGCCGGGCACAGCTCGCCCGCATCATGTCGAGCTCGACCTGGCGCAGCCGGTTGGCGTGATCTTCCAGGCGCGTTCGGTCTTGCGGGTTGAGGCCCGAGCGCAGCTCGACGAAGGACGAGCGCACTGCGTCGAGGGCGCTCTTCTTGCGTTCGCGGGCGCGGCGCTGGGCCTGGAGCGCGGCGGAGTCGCCCGTGACGTTCGCGAAGTAGCGGTCGAAGGCCCGCGCGGGGTTGGCCTGCACCTTCACCGGCGTCACCGGGCCTTCGAAGAAGAAGTCCGAGTTGAGGTCGTGCCGATCGAAGTTCTCGCCGCCGATGGCGAGGTCGACCGACGCGAAGGGCCGGGTGCCGCGGAGGCGGGTGCCGACGTAGTTGCAGACGCTCTCGTTGTTCGGCCCGCCCTGGTCGCTGCCGGCGCGGTCTGAGATGACGTTGGCGCGCACGTTCGACTGGTCGCCCGAGAAGGCCGCGCGCATGAGGGTGCCGGTGAGCACGCTCTCCTTCTTCGCGGGGTGGCCGAAGGCGTGCTGGCTGTTGAGGTTGGTCGCCTTGTTGTCGACGTTCGAGACGAAGAGGAGCCGGTTGCGCAAGGGCTCGAGCGGCGCGGTGATGTACGGCAGCGTGAAGGTGCTGCCCATGCCCTGCGGCGCCCAGTGCGAGTGCACGAAGCCCATCGGGTAGGCGAGCACCACGAGGCGCCGAGGGGGGGTGGTGGTGGCCTGCGCGAAGGCCTCGCCGCCATGGAGCTTCTCGAGCCACGGCAGCGCCAGCACCGCGCCCGACGCACCAGTCAGGAATCGACGACGGCTCAACGTCATGGAGCCTCCCGGAGGAACTGGGTGAAGCGGGGCGAGCGCACCACGCCCAGCACGAGCTCCCGCATGGTGCCGCCGCTCGTCTTCGCCGAGTCCGACAGCGCGTCGACGAAGGGCTGCTCCTCGATGGCGCTCTGGCGGCCGTGCGCGAAGTGGAACCACTCCTTCGCCATGCACGTCACCAGGTCGTCGCTGCCGGCGAGGGTGTCGAGGAACTGGCCGGTGGTGGTGAAAGTCCAGCGGGTGGTGTCGTCGAGCTCGACCGTTCCCGAGGGATCGATCGGCGCGCCGTTCTCGGTGGTGCGGTGTCGGCCCATGCCGTCGAACGTCTCGAGCGCGTAGCCGATGGGGTTGAACGAGACGTGGCAGCCCGAGCAGGCCGGCAACGTCATGGTGGGCGCCAGGCGCTGGCGCGCGGTGGGCGCGTTTCGCGAGCCGTCGAGCGGTGCCACCAGGTCGACGTTGCCCGGCAGCGTCGGCAGCGACTTGCACAAGACGTGTTTGCGCACGAAGGCGCCACGGATGATGGCGTTCTGATGGCCAGCCGGCGCGTGGGCCTTCAGGAAGGGCGCGGACGCGAGAATGCCGACGCGCTCGGGCAGGGACACGGCGGGGAATGACGCGCTCCCGCGGCCGGGTTGACCGTAGAGGTCGTCGGTCTGCGGGCCGAGCGGCACCTGGGTGGTGCGGAACAGGTCGCGCACCGAGCCGCTCGTCGGCGACAGCGTGTTGCGCACGAGGCGGTCGGCCTGGGCGAGGTACTCCTCGCGGAGCGGCGCGGGCAACGTGGGGTCGTTGTCAGGCAGCCCGTCGAGCAGGTCGATGCGAAGCCACTCGACGATGAAGCGCGACACCACGGCAGACGCTTCGGGCCGCGCGAGCAGCCGCGTCGCCTGGGCCTCGAGCACCTCGGGCTGGGAGAGGGTGCCGTCCTCCGCGCGGGCGAGCAGCTCGGCGTCGGGTGGCGCGTCGGTGATGAGGAACGCCAGTCGGCTCGCGAGCTCGTGGGGCGAGAGCTGAACGATGCCCGAGGCGCCGTCGCCAGCCTCGGCGCGGTACAGGAGCGCCGGCGCCTGGAGAAAGGCCTGCATCACCGCCGACCAGGCCTCGGGCGCGGGCTGCGTCATGCGCACGGTGGTGTAGGCCTGGCGCAGCGCCGTCTGCTCGGCCGCGCGGAGGGGCCTCCGGTAGGCGCGCCGCCCGAACGTGGAGATGAAGTCGCCGATGCACCCGTCGACGGCGGCGTCGGTGAAGCCGCTGGGCAGCTGGCACGGGAACAAGGCCGGCATGGCGGTGCGCGCGTTCGCGAGCAGGTATTCGGCCAGCGCCTCGGCTGAGTCTTCGATGGCGTTCGCGTCGGAGCTGCTGACGGTGTTCGTGTCGGCGTCGCTGGTGAAGCCCGAAGTGAGGCCGGTGCGGGTGCTCGCGCCCGGGTACCGTGCGCGCGAGACGAGCTCGGCGCCGAGCGGGCCGGGGAAGAGCGTGCGCAGCGTGTTCTCGTACTGCGCGATGGACAGCCGGCGAATCGGCTGGAGCGCGAGTCGACCCTCGGGCCGTGGCGTCGCCGCTCCGCCACCGGTTGGCGTCGACGGCACGGTCGGATCGGTCGGGTCGATCGCCACTGGAGGCCGCAGGCCCACGATGCTGCCTTCGCAGCCCAGGAGGAGCGTCACGCCAACGAGCCATCCGCGTCGCATGGAGCCTCCCGACCAAAGCACGTCGAGTTGGAAACGCGAGGTGGGGAAGACGGCTCAGGGGTATGGAAACGTCTGTGAATCCATCTGGTTGGCGCTCAGGGCACCCTGACGCCGCCGGAAGGGGTGTGCTCCCTGGCGAAAGCCGCCAGCGCGTCGAACCACTGCGCCATGGCGCCTCCGGGCACGTCGGCGCCGGCGAGCGGATCGATGTGCGTGAACGTCGGGTGGGAGAGCGCGACGAAGCCACGCGGCTCGGTGCGGCTCGCTCCCGCTTGCGGACGGCCCTCTCCGACCGTGGGAAGCAGCGCCTTGAGCGCGTCGTAGCGGCTCGTCTGGCCCGACAGAATACCCGCCGCTTCGACCAACACCGGCAGGTCCATCGCGCGGCCGTGGAGCGCGCGCACGCCGTACGCCGTCACCGGCCAGTCGTCGGCCTTGAGCGTCAGCGACGCGGCGAGGCTGGTGTCGAGCGACAGCCGCGCGGGGAAGTACCACTCTCCGAAGTCCACGCCGGTGCGAGCCCAGGCGAGCGCGAACTCCGAGAGCGAGGTGAGCTCGGCGGGCTCGACCTGGTCGAACTCGCTCCACCGGAACGTCTGGTTCGAGTTGGCGGGCTTCTGAATGGTGCCACCACCGAAGGGTGACGGCGTGTCGACGAGCGGGCCGTCGGTCGCGCCCGCGTTGACGGCGGCGATGCTCACCGGACAGGTGGCGGCGTCGAAGGCGAGGCCGAACGCGGCGCGGTTGGTCATGCGTGGCAGCGTGTTGGTGAGGAACAGCGTCTCGAGCGCCTCGCGTCGGGGCCGGTCGAGGTCGATGGCGTCAGGCCGCCACATGGCGCGCATCGCGGTGCCGACGCCGATGGGGAAGAGCTTCGCTTCGAGCAGCGGGAAGGCGAAGTACCGCACCGACTCGCGCACCTGCTTCAGGCTCGGCCGTCCCCCGAAGGTGCCACCCATGAGGCCGGTCGTCTCGTACTCCTCGCGCGTGACAGTGAGCGCGCTGCCTTCGCTCCCGGTGACGCCGTCGATGAGCACGAGGCCGGCGAGCTGCGAGAAGCCTGGCGTGCCGTCGAAATCCCACGCGGCGTACATGCCCGCGAGCCCGGCGCCGAGGGAGTGTCCCGCGAGGATGACGCGCGCGCGTCGGTCGGCCTCGGGGACGAGCGACACGACGGCGCGCAGGTCGTTCATCGTCGAGGCGAGGCCCCACTCGGACTCGAAGGCGAGGCTCTCTTGCGTGCGGAAGCCAGAGAACGTCTGGCCGTCGATGGCCTTGCGGTCGAAGTAGTAGCCGGTGAGCAGCTCCGGGTCCTTCGCCGCGAGCGCGGCCTCGATGCCGCGGCGGTCCTCCATCAAGTTGCTGCGGCGGTCGATGGCCCAGGCCTCGAGCGGCTCCGAGGGCGTGGAGCGCCGCACGATGGCGCGGGCGAGCGAGTCGAAGGAGCCGGCGCCGCCGAGGAAGCCGGGCATCAACACGACGATGGCGCGCGCGGGGCGGGGCGGCTGGCCGGCGGTGTCGACGCGGTAGCGCACCACGGTCACGGCGTCGAGGGCATCGGGCGTCGTGTCCTGGGTGACGGGGTTCGGTGGCGGCTTCGGCGCCGGAACTCGCAGCACGTCACGGCGAATGGCCACGCCCGCGTCGGTCTCGATGACGTTCGGGTCGACTGGCACGGGCGCGCACGCGACGGTGAGGCAGGCCACGCAGAGGAACGGACGCATGACGCGCGGTGTACGGAGGCCCGCGCTCGTTTGCACGTCGTTCGGCGTCGAGCGGTGTAAGGAGCCCCGATGCACTGGGCCTCGGCGCTGGCGCGCGACACGAGTGGACACGACGCGGCCGAGCGGGCCATCGCGGTGCTCGAGCAGGAGCTTCCGGCCGAGCCCGACCTGCTCATCGCCTTCGTGTCGGCCGCGCTGCTCCCCGAGGCGCCGGCGGCGATGGCGCGGCTCCGCGAGCGGTTTCCCCAGGCGACGCTCATCGGCTGCTCCGGCGCAGGCGTCATCGGCGCCGGCCGCGAGGCCGATGACCTGCCGGCGTTGTCCGTCACCGCGGCGTCTTTGCCAGGCGTCACCCTCGAGGCGAAGGCCATCAGGCGCAGTGAGGTGCCGGTCTTCAGTGGCGAGGCGAAGGTCGTGCTGCTGCTGGCGGAACCGTTCTCCTTCGACGTCGAGGCGCTGCTGCCGAAGCTCGAGGCGCGGGCGCCCGGCGCGATCATCGGTGGCGGGCTGGCGAGCGGCGGGAGCGCGCCGGGCTCACACCGGCTGTTCCTCGACGAGCGGCTCCTCACCTCGGGCGCCGTGTGTGTCGCGCTCTCGGGTTCGCTCGAGGTCGAGGCGCTGGTCGCGCAGGGCGTTCGCCCACTGGGAGCGCCAGGCTTCGCGACCGCCGTCGACGGTCACCTGCTCCTCGAGGTCGATGGGCGCTCGCCGATGGACGTGCTGCAAGAGCTGCACGAGACGCTCGACGAAGAGACGCAGGAGCGCCTGCGCCATGCCCTTGTCGTGGGCGTGGGGCTCAAGTCGGGCGCCATCGAACAGCGGGCCGACGAGCTCCTGGTGCGCAACGTGGTGGGGCTCGATGCGCGGCGTCGTGCGCTCGCGGTCGGCTCGGCGCTCGAGCCGTTTCAGGTGGTGCAGTTTCTCCTGCGCGACGCGAAGGCCGCACGCGAAGAACTCTCGGCCCGCCTCGCCGCGGCCAGCGAGCGTCCGCCGGCCGGGGCGCTGCTCTTCTCGTGCACGGGGCGAGGCCGGCACCTCTTCGGCGTATACGATCACGATCCCGGCCTCTTCGCCGCGAAGTACCCCGGCGTGCCGCTCGGCGGCTTCTTCTGCAATGGCGAGCTCGGCCGGGTCGCCGGGCGCACGTGGCTGCATGGCTACACGAGCGCGTTCGTCCTCTTCCGTCCCCTGGTGTCGTGAACGGCGCAGAGGCGTTGGCGAAACGAACGGCGGGCCCTCCTGGCAGCGAGGCGGTGCCGTCGACAGCCCGGGGCTCTGGCGAGCTGCTGCTGCCGTCAGGCTGGAAGTCGCGGTGAAGCGGTGCGGCGCGCCTGAGGCGTCCACATCGCCGCGCCGACCCGCGCGTTCCATCGACCTCGCTACCGCGTCGAACACACAGACGGGCGCCGGGGCCGCGGTCTTTCGCTCACCCGCGCGAGCGCGTCGCCATGAAGTCGGCATGCTCTTCACCGGGAGCAGCAGCCATGGACGGTGGCGATGGCGAGCTGAAAGGGCCCGAGAACCAGCGGCCCGGCGCAGGCGCGCGCAGTTCTTCAGGAGTCGCGAACGGGCCGCAGCGTCACACCCGCACGACGACGGGGTGCAGGAACGGCTTGCTCCCGAAGAGCTGCTTGAAGACGCGTCGGACGCCCTGGCCCAGCGCGTCCCGCACGCGCTCGTCGTCGCCTCGCACGGCGTTGGAGAGTTCCTTCAGCTCGAGCGCCGCGCCCTCGGCCGCCAGCGTCAGCGCCGCCTGCTCTTCGCCGGACAAACCCTGGCCGCTCACCACCGGACCGTGGAGCACCTTGCCGCCGCCCTGCTGCATCACCACCACCACGATGACGAGGCCTGACTCCGCGAGCCGTTTGCGCTCGGCCAGCGACGCCTCGCTCACGGGCGCCAGGCCCTCGCGGCGCATCGGCCACAGGCCCACCGGCGCGCGGCCCAGGCTGTGGAGCCCGTTCGCGTCGAGCCCGAGCACGTCTCCGTTCGTCGCCACCAGCGCGCGCGCCGGTTCGACGCCCGCCTCGACGGCCGTGAGCCGGTGCCGGTGCAGGTGCCGCAGCTCTCCGTGAATCGGAACGAAGCTCCGTGGCTTCACCGTCTCGATGAGCCGCCGCTGCTCGTGCCTGGCCGCGTGCCCCGACACGTGCACGCCCGGCTCGGTCGACGGCGTCACCACCGTCACGCCCTTCGCGTAGAGCTGGTTCACCAGCAGCGCGATGTTCGGCTCGTTGCCTGGAATCGCGCGCGCCGAGATGACGCAGAGGTCTCCGGGCTCGAGGCGCAGCGGCCCGGGTTCGTCAGAGGCGAGCCACGACAGCCCCGAGCGCGCCTCCGCCTGCGCGCCCGTCGAGATGATGAGCACCTTGTCGCGTGGCAACTTCGCGGCGGCGTCGAGCGAGACGAGGAGCCCCGGCGGAATCTCGAGCCGGCCGACGGTGCGCGCGAGCTCGGCGTTTCGCACCAGGCTCCGGCCGGACAAGACGACCTGTCGGCCCAGCGTCTGCGCGAGCCGCACCAGGTGCTGCACCCGATGCAGGTGCGAGCCGAACTGCGCCACCACGATGCGGCCCGTGACGCCGTGGAAGAGCCGCGCGAACGTCTCCTTCACCAGCGACTCGCTCGGCGTCCACCCGTCGTTCTCGGCGTTCGTCGAGTCCGACAGCAGCACATCGACGCCCTGCTCGCCGAGCACACCCAGGCGCGAGAGGTCCGTCAGCTTGCCGTCGATGGGCGAGAGGTCGAGCTTGAAGTCTCCCGAGTGAACGAGCGTCGCCGACGGCGTCTTGACCCACAGGCCCACCGCGTCGGGCACGGAGTGCGTCACCTGCACCGGCTCGATGGTGAACGCGCTCGACGGGTGAATCGCTTCGCCGGGGCCGATCTCACGGAGGTCGCCCCCGAGGCCCGCCTCCTCGAGCCGGTGCCGCGCGAGCGCGAGCGTGAACGGAGTGCCGTAGACCGGCACGTCGAACTCGCGGAGCAACACCGGCAGCGCCCCGAGGTGATCTTCATGCGCGTGCGTCAGCACCACGGCCTTGAGGCGCTCGGGGTCGTCGCGCAGGGCGGTGAAGTCGGGCACCACCACGTCGATGCCCAGCTGGTCGGGTCGCGGAAACAGGACGCCGCAGTCGATGAGGACACGCTCGGCGCCGTGCTCCAGCACCATGGCGTTGAGGCCCACCTGGCCCAGGCCTCCCAGCGGTGTCACTTTGAGCATCGGCCGGCCACGGTAGTCCCCGAACGCCAGGACTCCGCAACGTTTTCACAGTCGGTCGGCCTTGACAGTTCGGTCGGGCGACTTAGTGAAGCGGCCGATCAATTTTGCGAAGGGGTGCGCATGCCTTCATCGATGATCCGAATCGTAGCGCTGACGAAGAGTTACGGGCCGACCCAGGCCGTGAAGGGGGTCTCGTTCGAGGTGCCGAAGGGCCAGGTGGTGGGCTTTCTGGGGCCGAACGGCGCCGGCAAGTCGACGACGATGCGCATCCTCGCGGGCTCCATCAACCCCACCTCGGGCAAGGCGTTCGTCGGTGACATCGACGTCACGGCCAACCCGGTCGCGGCGCGCAAGCTCATCGGGTACCTGCCCGAGAACAACCCGCTCTACGACGAGATGATGGTGGTGGAGTACCTGCGCTTCATCGCCGACGTGCGCGACGTGCCGAAGGACCTGCGGGCGGCGCGCATCAAGTCGGCGGTCGAGCGCTGCGGCCTCACCCAGGTGGTGTCGAAGGACATCAGCCAGCTCTCGCGTGGGTACCGGCAGCGCGTGGGCCTGGCGGCGGCGATTCTGCACGAGCCCGACCTGCTCATCCTCGACGAGCCGACGGCGGGCCTCGACCCGAACCAGATCGTCGAGATCCGCAACCTCATCAAGGACCTCGGTCGCGAGAAGACCGTCATTCTCTCGACGCACATCTTGTCCGAGGTGCAGTCGACGTGTTCGCGCGTGCTCATCATCAACGAGGGCCGGCTGGTCGCCGACGACACGCCGGAGCGCCTCACCACCTCGGCGAACGAGGGCGGCAACACGCTCCACGTCGTGGTCGGGCACCGGCTCGGCCAGCCGATGGACGCGCAGGCGATTCGCACCTCGCTCTCGGCGCTGGCTGGCGTCTCGGCGGTCGAAGTGGCGGGTGACGAAGGGACCGGCACGCTGGGCTTCACCGTGCGCTACGGCACCGACGACGTCCGTCGCGTGCTGTTCGACACGGTGGTGAAGAATGACCTCGTCATCCTCGAGCTCAAGCGCACGCAGGTGAGCCTCGAAGACACGTTCCGCAAGTTGACCGACGCTCGGAGGGCCGCATGAACGGCGCACTGGCCATCGCGAAGCGGGAGTTCCGCTCGTTCTTCACCTCGCCCATCGCGTACATCGTGTTGGGCGGGTTCCTGCTGTTGTCCGGTTGGCTGTACTTCTCGACGCTGTTCCTCGCGGGCCAGGCGTCGCTGCGCGGCTTCTTCGGCGTGGCGCCGGTGCTGTTCGTGGTGCTGGTGCCCGCCATCACGATGCGCGCGGTCGCCGAGGAGCGGAAGAGCGGCACGCTCGAGCTGCTGCTGACGTTCCCGATGGACGACTGGCAGATCACCCTCGGCAAGTTCCTCGCGGCGCTCGGCATGGTGGCGGTCGCGCTGGCGTGCACACTGCCCTACGCGTTCACCGTGGCGGCGCTCACGGGGCCGGGGCCGGCCTTCGACTGGGGCCCGGTGTTCGCGGGCTACTTCGGCCTGGTGCTGCTCGCCTCGGCCTTCATCGCGCTCGGGCTGTGGGGCTCGGCGCTGTCGAAGAACCAGATCGTCGGGTTCATCGTCGGCATCGTCTTGTGCTTCGCGTTCTACTTCGTCGACAAGTTTGCGCCGCTGCTCCCTGACTCGCTCGCGGGCGTCTTCGAGTTCCTCTCGGTCGACTACCACTTCGAGAACATCGCGCGGGGCGTGCTCGATACGCGCGACCTCGTCTTCTACCTCTCGCTCACCGCCGCCGGGCTCGTGCTGACCGCCCGGCAGATTCAGGCCACGCGTCTGTAAGACCCGAGGAGCCTCGACATGACCCGCACCATCTCTGCCGTCTTCATCGCCGCCGTCCTGGGCATCCTCGTGCTGGTGAACGCGCTCGGCTTGCGGCTCTTCGGCCGCGTCGACGTCACCCGCGAGAAGGCCTACACGCTCTCGAAGGCCACGAAGGATACGCTCGCGGCCCTCGAAGAGCCCGTCGTCGTCACCGCTTACTTCACCGAGCAGCTCCCGGCGCCGTACTCGAGCAACGCCCGCTACGTGCGCGACCTGCTGGAGGAGTTCCGCGCCGTCTCGAAGGGCAAGGTGGCCTTCGAGTTCGTCGACCCGCAGTCGCAGGAGACGGACGCCGACAAGGAAGCGAAGAAGGAAGTGAAGCAGGACATCTTCGGCCGCCGCTTCCGCGACCAGACGTCGATCGAGAAGGAGCTCTCGGGCCAGGGGATTCAGCCCGTCGAGATCCGCGTCATCGAGGAGGACCAGCAGCAGACCAAGCGCGCCTACATGGCCGTCGTCATCAAGCACCAGGAGAAGAAGGAGGTCATTCCCCTCGTCCAGAACGTCTCGTCACTCGAATACGACCTGACGACGCTCATCCGCAAGCTGACGCGCGCGAAGACGCCGGTCATCGGCGTGCTGCAGGGCCACGGCGAGCCGAAGCTCGACGAGAAGTACCGCTACCTGCTGACGATGCTCTCGCAGATGTACGAGGTGCGGCCCGTCGAGCTCGCGGGGAAGGACCGCCTCGACGACACGCTCGACGCCCTCTACGTGATGGGCCCGAAGACGGCGCTCCCTGCGAACGAGCTGAAGGCCATCGACCAGTTCCTCATGAAGGGCAAGGCGGTGGCGTTCTTCCTCGACCAGGTGCAGGTCGACGTGCGCACCTTCCAGCCGTCGGACGCGAGCCACGGCATGACCGAGCTGCTCTCCACGTACGGCGTCACCGTGGGCAATCGGCTGGTGGCCGACGTCAAGTCGGGCAACGTCTCCATCAGCGAGCGACGCGGCTTCATGGTCATCAACCAGCCGGTGCCGTACCCGTTCCTTCCGGTGGTGCAGCGCCTCGAGGGCGACAGCGTCATCACCGCGGGGCTCGGCGACGTGCTCTTCCCGTTCGCCACCTCGCTCGAGGTGAAGCAGGTCGAGGGGACGACGGCCACGGTGCTCGCGCGCACGTCGAACAAGAGCTGGCTCGAGAACACCCCGCCGAACCTGAACCCGCAGCGCGACTGGCGCGCCGAGTCCATCACGCCCACCGGCCCCTATCCGCTCATGGCGCAGGTGTCGGGCACGCTGAAGAGCCACTACGCCGCCGAGGCAGCGCAGTCTGCGCCCGGGGCGACTCCCGTGATCGGCCAGAGCGAGAAGGAAGCCCGCGTCGTCGTCGTGGGCACCTCGGCCCTCTTCCAGGACGACTTCATGCAGAACCGGGGCAACCAGGCGCTCGCGCTCAACATCGCCGACTGGCTGCTGCTCGACCCGGCGCTCCTGGCGATGCGCAACCGCGGGCTCGCGCTGCCGGTGCTGCAGTCGGAGCTCTCGGACTCGACCCGCAACCTGGTGAAGTTCGGCAACGCGTTCGGTCTGCCGCTGCTGCTCGCGGCCTTCGGGCTCGTGCGCTGGCGCATGCGCGAGGCCAGCCGCGCCACCGTCACCGTTTGATTCGACGAGGACACTCCCCATGAACAAGCCAACGCTCATCGCGGTCGGCGTCTTCGCGGCGCTCCTGCTCGCCTTCTTCGCCACCCGCGAGAAGGAAGTCTCGGTCGGCGTGCAGAAGTTCGAGGCGACGAAGCTGTCGAAAGAGGAGATCGCCACGGTCGAGCTCAAGTCCGCCACCTCGACCCTGACGCTCACCCGCAGCGCCAACGGCTGGACGGTCGCCGACGCGAAGAAGGCTGGCGCAGGCTATGCGGCCGACGACGGCCAGGTGCAGTCGCTCCTGTCGGGCCTCGCCGACTTCAAGGCCTCCGACTTCGTCACCGAGAAGACGGACAAGCACGGCGAGCTCGAGGTCGACGACGCGAAGGGCACCGCCGTGAAGGCCACCGGCGCGAACAAGACGCTCGAGCTGGTGCTGGGCAAGGCGTCGAAGAGCGGCGGCGCGTATGTGCGCAAGGCCGGCTCCTCTGCGGTGTTCGTCACCCAGTCGGGCCTGCAGTACCTCGTCAAGCAGGGGCTCACCGCGTGGCGGAAGAAGACCGTCGTCTCGCTCAACGCTTCCGACCTGACCTCGTTCGTCGTGACGCGGGCCGACGGCGCCTCGTTCTCGCTCAAGGCCGGGGAGGGTGGGTCGTGGACGTCGGCCTCGGAGCTGCCGAAGGGCTTCCGGTTCAGCCCGTCTGCGGCCACCGCGCTGGTGAACCAGTTCGCCACCCTCACCGCGCAGGACTTCGCCGAGGGAGCCTTCGAGGCCCCGCAGGCGCACGGGCTCGTCGCCACCCTGAAGGACGGCAAGTCGGTGACGCTCAAGCTGGCTGCGGCGAAGCGAGACGACGGCACGGTCGCCGCGCAGGTCGACGGTGACGCGCAGGTCTACCTGCTGCCCGGCTACCAGGCCCAGGCGCTCGACAAGAAGCTCGACGACCTGCGTGAGCTGACCCTCGTCGACTTCGACCCCGCGAAGGCCACGAAGCTGGTGCTGACGGCGGCTAGCAAGAAGACGGTGGTGGTGAAGGAGGGGGAGGCGTGGAAGCTCGTCGAGCCGAAGGCAGCGCCCGAGTTCGACGCGGCGCAGGTGCCCACGGTGCTGAACCGGCTCAAGGGCCTGCGGGGCTTGAGCTGGGTGGGTGAGGCGCCGAAGACGGCCTTCCCGTCCCCAGCGGCCACGGTCGAGGTCACCGTCGACGGCAAGCCGGTGCGCGTGGTGTTCGGTGCTGAGACGGGCAGCGAGAACCGCGTCTACGTGAAGGGCTCCATCGACGACGCGACGTACACGACCGGCGTCTTCGAGAAGACTCAGTGGTCGAGCGGCCCGGAGCTCTTCAAGAAGCCGCCCCCGCCTCCCGACTTCGGCCAGATGAACGGCCTCGATCAGCTCCCGCCGGAGATCCGCGCGAAGTTGATGGAGCAGCTGCGCCAGCAGCGCAACTGACGAGGACGCTCGTCGGCGACGACCGCCCGAGGGCGTCAGGCCTTGCGGTAGTAGTCCACCACCACGTACCGGCGGGCGTAGAGCGCGAACGCCGCCGCGGCGACGAAGGCGAAGCCCGCGAAGAAGAACATCTGGAAGGCCATCACGCCGAAGCCCGCGTCGCCGATGGCCTTCGTGACGGTGTCGTTCTTCACCGTCGCGTTGACGAGCAGCACCCACAGGTTCCCCACCGTCACCGAGAGGCTCCAGAAGCTCATGAGCACGCCTTTCAGCTTCGCGGGCGCCTGGCTGTACGCGAACTCGAGGCCGGTGGCCGAGACGAGCACCTCGCCGAAGGTCAGCAGCGCATAGGGGAGCGCCTGCCACAGCACCGGCAACTTCTCGCCTCCGTCCAGCACGAGCTGCAGGCTCGCGACCGCCACCCAGGCGAGGCCCGAGAACGCGATGCCCATGCCCATGCGGCGCAGGGCCGTCACCTCGACGCCGAGCCGCTTGAGCGTCGGGTAGAGCACCACGTTGTTGAAGGGGATGAGCAGCATCACGAGCAGCGGGTTGAGGGCCTGCATCTGGGCGGCGCTCTTGAACCAGCCCCAGCCGGGCAGCGCCATCGCGTTGCCCTGGAGGATCCATGTCGAGGCCTTCTGATCGAACAGCGACCAGAAGGGCGTCACCAGCGCGAAGATGACGAGCACCCGCAGCACCGCGCGCACGCCGTCGACGTCTTCGTCGGGGTGCTGGCCCTTCGCGCGGTCGAGCTGCAGCCAGACGCCTCCGCCCGCGAAGACGAGGAAGACGGTGATGGCGAGGCACAAGGCGGCGACGACGCCGAGCCAGGGAATCAAGATGAGCGAGCCGAGTGAACCCACCGCGCCAACCATCGCGAGGAAGAGTCCGGGCTGGCTCCCTGACTGGCCCTTGCCCGTCAACGCGGTGAGGCAGACGCGAGAGAACGCGTGCGGATCCGACGCGGTGGGCGGCACGTTCACGTACCGGTTCCGCCCGGCCCAGAGGATCACGGTGGCCACCACCATCAGCAGCGCCGGAATGCCGAAGGCGGCGCGCGGGAGCGGCGTGTCGAGCGTGAAGAGCGTCGAGCCGCTCCAGGTGACGACCGTCGGCTCCTTCGCGAGCAGGGGCGGAATCAGCAGCGACGCGAAGAACGAGCCGAAGTTGATGATCCAGTAGAACGCGTCGAACACGAGCTTCGCGAGGTGCTTGTTCGACTGGTCGAACTGATCGCCCACGAAAGCCGAGACGCACGGCTTGATGCCTCCGGAGCCCAGCGCGATGAGGAACAGGCCCGCGTAGAAGCCGCTCTTCGATGTCACCGAGAGCGCCAGCAGCGCCTGCCCGACGCAGTAGACGACCGACAGGTAGAGGATGGTGCGGTACTTCCCGAGCACGCGGTCCGACAGCCAGCCGCCCAGCAAGGGGAAGAAGTACACGCCCATCACGAAGACGTGGAAGACCTCCTTCGCCGCGGCCTGCCGCTCCGGCTCCGCCAGCTCGATGAGCAGGTAGCCCACGAGGAAGTTCGTGAGCACGTTGCGCATGCCGTAGAAGCTGAAGCGCTCCGCGGCCTCGTTGCCGATGATGAAGGGAATCTGCGGTGGCAACTTCCCCGCCTTCGCGTCGTTCGCCATGGCGCGGCCTCGTAGCGCAAGCCCGGGGCCTGCTCCCATCATTCGCATTTCCTCATTGCGGCTCCGCCGTCGGGCGGCAGAGTCGCGCCCGAACCCCCGCAGCCCGAGGAAGGAATCTCCCCATGCTCTCCCGTCGACTCGTCGTCTCGGCCCTCGCCGCCGCGGCCAGCACCGGGTGCTACGGCAAGTTCGCCGCCACGAAGAAGCTCCACGACTGGAACGGCTCGTTCGGCAGCAAGTTCGTCTCGACCCTCATCTTCTGGTTGTTCCTCATCCTCCCCGTGTACGAGCTCTTCGCGCTCGGCGACGCGCTCATCTTCAACCTCATCGAGTTCTGGACCGGGTCGAACCCGCTCGCGACGGTGACGCACGCCGACGGCTCGACGACGACGCTCGCCCGCGTGGGCCCCGACACCGTGCGCGTCGTCCGTCACCTCGAGGGCCAGGTGGTGGCCGACGTCGACCTGGTGGTCGCCGGCGACGCCGCGGGGCTGACGCGCGATCGGTCTGGCGCTGTGCTGGCGACCATCGAAGCGCACCCGGGCGGGGTGCGGTTGACGCGCGGCGACCGGGTCGAGACCTTCTCGGCGGCCGAGCTCGAAGCCGTCCAGGCGGCCCGGTCGAAGACGACGGCGCTCGCCGCCAGGCTGCTCGAGCGCTCTGGCCTCGCGACGCGATGAGCTCGACGCGCTGCCCCACTCAAGGGGTGGGGACGGCTGGCGCGAGGCCGGAGGCTGCTGTACCTCTCGAGGCGCACGCTCCAGTCGGGCGCGCACCGGGGGCAATGCAGTCGCCGGGTTCAATCGGAAAGCAGACAGTCGAATGGCAAACGGAACGGTGAAGTGGTTCAACGATGCGAAGGGCTTCGGGTTCATCTCGCAGGACGGTGGCGGTGACGACGTGTTCGTTCACCACACGGCGATCCAGACGCAGGGCTTCCGGACCCTTCAGGAAGGTCAGAAGGTGGAGTTCGAAGTGACGCGCGGCCCCAAGGGCCTGCAGGCGCAGAACGTTCGCCCGCTCTGACGCGCCCCGCGAACCGGCGCTGTTGCTCGTTCGCACCGACGGCCTGCGCTCCGAATGGGAGTCGCGGGCCGTTCCTTTTCCTGAGCCCGGTCGCGTCAGCGCCTCACGCCCCGACGCGTCGACGGGGCCATGACGCCGGTCCGGCCACCCCTCGCTGATGCGCCTGCCATGGCGGTGTACGGCGACGTGCTCGCGGCGGCCGGAGACCCCCTCGGGGTGCTCATTCAGCTCCAGCTCGCGCTCGAGGCGAGGCCGGGTGACGCGGGGCTGGTCGCGGCCGAAGCCCACCACCTCGCGGCCCACAGCCGTGCGCTGCTCGGCCCCGCGGCGCTGCACACGTCACTGTGCTGGTTGCGGTGGCGGCGCGGCTTCGTCGTCGAGGCGACGATTCGCAGCGTCTGGGACGGCGAGCTCGACCCCTCGGTAGGCACGCCCCGCCGGCCGCGGCTGGTGAAGGCCACGCGTGCGCTGCTGCAGGCTCCGGTGTGCGTGGGGCTCGAGGCGTTGCGGCTCGAGCTGCCCTCGTCGACGCGCGCGGCCATGCTGCTCACCGCCGCGGCGTGGGAGGTTCGCCATGGCGCGCCCCGCTCGCTGCGGCGCCTCGACGTCGGCACGCTGGGCCGCGACGAAGACGAGTGGGGCGTTCCGACGGGCGCCTGGTTGGACGAGCCGGCGCGGCTGCCTTCGTTTCGGGCGTCGCTGGCGACCGATTGGGCGCTCGAGGTCTCGGTCAGCGCTGGGCTGAGCCAGGCGCTTCTTCGCGTCTTCGCCCGATGAGGGCCGGCGCCCCCGGGGCGTTGGGTCGGGGCCGAGCGTGAGGCACGAAAAGGAACTGGTCCACCGGTCAGGCGCTCGGTGCCCCTTCTCGGGGCGGTCGCTCTCGCGCGCTGGGAAGCGGACAGGCGTGGATGCTCCAGTCTCGTCGGCGCGACAGGCGCACGCTGCGGTTCCGCGTGGTTGTCGACGCAGACGGGTGGCACTGCGCCTGCTGCGTCAGCGTGAGGTCGAGCGCGGGGGTGGGGGTCGTCGGCGGTGGCTCGGCCAGTCGAGTGCGCGGTGGGTCGGTTGGGGCGACCGGCCCACCGCGGCTCCTGTCTCTCCCGATGACTCCCGAGGAGCCGTACGCCATGTCGAGCCAGTGGAAGGTCGTTCGTCGAGCCAGACACGACGGCTTCTTCAAGTCGGTGTTCGCCGACACCCGCGTGGTGGCCGCTGAGGTGCAGGCGGTGCTCCCCCGGCGGTTGTGGCGGCAGCTCGACCTGCGACACGTCGAGGTGGTGGGGGCGCGCTTCGCCGAAGCGACGTTGGCGACGCCCGAGTCCGACGCCGTCTTCCAGGTGTCGACCGCGGCGGGCGATGCGCGGGTCTTCGTCATGCTCGAGCACCAGCGTGACGCTCCGAAGCTGATGCCCTTTCGGGTGCTGCGGTACGTCACCGCGTTCTGGAGCGCGCACCTCAAGGCGCACCCTTCGGCGCGCACGCTGCCGCCGGTCGTTCCGCTGGTGGTCGCCAACGTCCCCGGAGGCTGGACCGGACCGCGCGGCCTGGACGAGCTGCTCGATGGGCCGCGCGAGCTCGTCGACGCCGTGCGCCCGTACCTCCCGGCGCTCGAGCTCGTGGTGGACGATCTCTCGCTCCTCGACGCGAAGGCGGTGATGGAGCGGCCGGGGCCGCCGCTCGCCCGGCTGGCCTGGTGGCTGATGAGTCTGTCGACGGACCTGTCACGGGTGGCTGCCGAGGCCGAGGTGATGCGGCCCCTCGTTCAGGCCGTGCGCGAGGAGGCCCCCGAGCACCACCGGCAGGCCATGGTGTATCTTCGGTCCCTGCCCATGACGACGAGCCAGCGCCGCAAGATGAACGATGCCTTCGAGATCATCTCGATGAAGGAGTACCGCAAGCGCGTGCCCTTCCTCCAGGACATCATTCGCGAGGAGCTCATCGCCGAGGCGCGGGCTCGAGGCGAGAAGGCCGGCCTCAAGAAGGGGACCGCGAAGGGGCTGTCGCAGGGCCGTGTGCTGGGCCGTCAGCAAGGCCGATCGATCGGCCGTGCCGAGGGCCGCGTCGAGGGGCTCGCCGAGGGCCGCGTCGAGGGGGTCGCCGAGGGCCTCCGCACGGCGCTCCTCGTTCAGTGGCCGCTTCGTTTCGGTACGGCCCCGGGCCCGCGCGTGCAGGCGCAGCTCCAGCGCGCCACGCTGGCCACGCTCAAGCGGTGGACGAAGCGGCTCCTCACCGCTCGTCGCCCAGCCGACGTCTTCAGCTGAGCGCGTCTCAGCCGGCCACGCGCACGCCGACGCGTTGTCGGCGCGCCTTCTCGAGCACGTGCTTCAGGTACCGGCCGGTGTGTGACGCCTTCACCTCGGCCACCTCTTCAGGCGTGCCCTCGGCCAGAATCTTCCCGCCGCCGTCGCCGCCCTCGGGCCCGAGATCGATCACCCAGTCCGCCGACTTGATGACGTCGAGGTTGTGCTCGATGACCAGCACGGTGTTCCCCGCGTCGACGAGGCGGTTGAGCACGATGAGCAGCTTGCGAATGTCTTCGAAGTGCAGGCCGGTGGTGGGCTCGTCGAGGATGTAGAGCGTGCGCCCGGTGGCCACCTTGGCCAGCTCGCGTGACAGCTTGATGCGCTGGGCTTCACCACCCGACAGCGTCGGCGAGGGCTGCCCGAGCTTGAGGTACGAGAGCCCCACGTCGTCGAGCGTCTGCAGGTGCCGCATGATGTCGCGGTGCACGGCGAACAGCTCCATCGCCTCGCGCACCGACATGTCGAGGATCTCCGAGACGTTCTTCCCCTTGTAGCGGACGCGCAGCGTCGCCTCGTTGAAGCGCTTGCCGCCACACACCTCGCAGGGCACGTACACGTCGGCGAGGAAGTGCATCTCGACCTTCTTCACGCCGTCGCCTTCGCAGGCCTCGCAGCGCCCGCCCTTGACGTTGAAGCTGAAGCGCCCTGGCGTGTAGCCGAAGGCCCGCGCCTCGGCCGTCTGCGCGAGCACCTCCCGAATCGGGTCGAACACCTTGGTGTACGTCGCCGGGTTCGAGCGCGGCGTACGGCCGATGGGGCGTTGGTCGATGTCGATGACCTTGTCGAGGTGCTCCATGCCCGTGAGCGAGGCGTGCTTGCCGGGCATCACGCGCGACTCGTGCAGGTGCCGCGACAGCGCCGGGAAGAGGATCTCGTTGATGAGGGTCGACTTGCCCGCGCCCGAGACGCCGGTCACCGCCACGAAGCGGCCGAGCGGCAGGTCGACGTCGACGTTCTTGAGGTTGTTCTCTTTCGCGCCCCGAATGCTGATCTTCGTCTTGAGGCCCGCGCGGCGCCGCTCCGGAACGGCGATCTCGAGCCGCCCCGACAGGTAGCCACCGGTGAGGCTCTTCTCGTCGCGCATGACCTCCTTCGGCGTGCCCTCGGCCACCACCGCGCCACCGAGCTCACCGGCGCCGGGCCCGAAGTCGACGAGCCAGTCCGACTCCTCCATCGTCTCTTCGTCGTGCTCCACCACCAGCACCGTGTTGCCGAGGTCGCGGAGGCGCTTGAGCGTCGAGATGAGCCGGCCGTTGTCGCGCTGGTGCAGGCCGATCGACGGCTCATCGAGGATGTAGATGACCCCGGTGAGCTCGCTGCCCATCTGCGAGGCGAGGCGAATGCGCTGGCTCTCTCCGCCGGACAGCGACGAGGCGCTGCGGTCGAGCGTGAGGTAGCCGAGGCCCACGTCGACGAGGAAGCCGAGGCGGGAGCGGATCTCCTTGAGCAGCTCGGCGCCGATCGTCTGCTCGTTCTTCGTCAGCGGCATCGCGCCGAGGAAGCCCTGCGCGTCGTTGATGGTGAGGCGCGACAGCTCGACGATCGTCTTGCCGTGCACCTTCACCGCGCGGGACTCGGGCTTGAGCCGCTCGCCGTGGCAGGTCGGGCACGGTTTGTCGGACAGAAAGCGCATGTAGTACTGCTTCATCGACTCCGAGCTGGTCGACTGGAAGCCGCGCATCAGCTTGTGGACGAGGCCCTCCCACTCCATCTTCCAGCGGGCGTCGCCCCACTTCATCGACACCTCCTTTCCGCCGGAGCCGTACATGATGACGTCGCGCTGCGCCTTCGGGAGCTTCTCCCACGGCTCCTCGAGATCGATGCCGAAGGCCCGCGACAGGGTGTCGACGAGGTCCGCCGTCCACCCCTCGCCGCGCGTCACGCCCGAGGCCCACACCTCGACCGCGCCGTCACGGATCGACCGCGTCTTGTCGACGACGATGAGATCAGGGTCCATCTCGGGGCGGGTGCCCAGGCCCGAGCAGTCGGTGCACATGCCCAGCGGGTTGTTGAACGAGAACGACGCCGGGGTGAGCTCGGGGAACGAGAGCCCGCAGTGGTGGCAGGCGTTGAGCTCGCTCATCGTGCGGTCGGCCTGCTTGTCGGCGGTCTCGTCGGTGACGATGAGCACGCCCTTGCCCTCCTTGAGCGCGTTCTCGACCGAGTCGGTGAGCCGCGGCCGCAGGTCGGCCTTGAGCACCAGGCGGTCGATCACGAGCTCGACGTCGTGCTTCGACTTCTTGTCGAGCGTGATGGTGTCTTCGAGGGAGCGCACCTTGCCGTCGATGCGGGCCCGGCTGTAGCCGCGGCGCTGCGCCTCGACGAGCAGCTCCTTGTGCTCACCCTTGCGGTTCACCACCACCGGAGCCAGCAGCTGCAGCTTCGAGCCCGCCGGCAGCTTCATGATCTCGTCGACGATCTGCTGCGCCGACTGCTTGCCCACCTTGCGGCCGCAGTTGTGGCAGTGCTGCACGCCCATGTTCGCGAAGAGCACGCGCAGGTAGTCGTGGACCTCGGTGACGGTGCCCACCGTCGAGCGCGGGTTGTTCGACGCCGCCTTCTGCTCGATCGAGATGGTCGGAGAGAGCCCCCGAATGGTGTCGTACTTCGGCTTCTCCATCTGCCCGAGGAACTGCCGCGCGTACGCCGACAACGACTCGACGTAGCGGCGCTGGCCCTCGGCGTAGAGCGTGTCGAACGCGAGCGAGCTCTTGCCCGAGCCGGACACGCCGGTGAACACGACCAGCTTCTTCTTGGGGATCTCGAGGTTGACGCCCTTGAGGTTGTGCTCGCGGGCGCCGCGGACAGTGATGACGTCGGGTTCGGCCATGGGGCGGCTTTCCTATTCAGGGACTTTCACCTTCGCCCGCGCTTGTGACGGAACGGGTGTTCAGGGTCAAGCCGAACTGCCGGGGGGCCGTCGTCGATTGCGCTTCGGGGCCGGCCTGGCGTACACGAGGTGCATCTCTGGACGTGGCGCCCTCGCGCCTGTGTCGACGAACCTGCTCCTCTCGAGATCTTCAGGCGCATGAGCGCCGAACGCTCCACGGGGCGTCAGCCACCCATCGTGGACGAGCAGCACCCGGCTGGAACCGATGTACCGATGTTCGTCGTGTCATGAAGTCGTTGCCCCCGGTGTGCGGCAGCTGCGGCTCGTCGCAGCGCGCCGCCCCCGCCAGTACCCCGCTCGAAAAGACGCCTTCCAGGTGACGAAGAAGGGCAAGTGGCAGTGGGTCGACGACCCCGGCGGTGAAGGCTGGGAAATCGCCCGCGAGCGCGCCGTCTGCCCGCGGTGTGTTCGGCGTGACTGAGTGAAGGGTGATGCGCCGGCGCTTCGGGTGACCGCGCCCGGAGCGCCGGGCTCCGTGACGGAAAGGGGTGACCGCCCCCAACTCGACGTGACGTTCCCCACCCGCATCGTCTTTCGAGGGCACCATGAGCACACTCGCGACCGCCATTCACACCCACCGCTTCGCCGGCCTGTTGGCCACCGGGCTCTCCGCTGCAGCCGCCCTCTGCGTGGCCGCTGCGCCCGAGCCCTCGTACTTCTCTGGAACGGGCGCGCTCCGCGAGGTCCTCGTCGGGCTCGCGGTGGTGCTCTCGCTGGGGAGCGTGCTGTCGATGCTCACCAGCGCCGGCTCGTTCCTCGTGGTGGTGACGACCGCGCCTCTCGAGAGCGGAGTGGTCGGTCGGTTCGTGAGCGCCCTCGCGTTCGCCGGGCTGGCGGTCGCCGTCCTGATGTTGGGCCCGCGCGGCTGGCGAGGCCCCGCTGACGAGACGATCGTCGTCGCCGGTCTTCTGGGGTTGGTGGCGGCGATCGTCACGGTCACCCTGTGGACCTCGCTGGCTCGGGCGGCGGGCAACCACCAGCTCGCGGACGATCTCCGAACCGCGTACATCGCGGGCATCACGGGCGCCGTGCTGAGCCGTGTCGCAGCCAGCAGTGGCCTTCCCTTCATCACGCTCGCCGGAATGGTGGCCGTGCTGCCGGGCGCCTTCATGTCGTTCAAGGCGCTGGGAGGCCTCGCGCGGCAGTTTCAATACGGCGCCGCCTGGGCGACGTGAGGCAGGACCCGGGTCGCCAGCGCGGGAACAGGTCGTTCGTGGCCTCACCCGGCTGGGCGGCGCAGCGCTCACAGCGCTCCTCAGGCCCACGGCTCGTTTCGGAGACCGCGGCCCGCTGTCCGACGGGCGGGGCCGCCACCCGCTGGCCGGCACCTCCGGGGCGCTGGCCCTTCAGGTCTTCGAGGCTTCAGCGTCTCGCTCCCGTGAGGGCTTCTTCGGCAGCGGCGGCGCGACGCGCAGGGCTTGTGCACGCTCAGCCCGTTTCCGCGACAGCTCGACGCCCACTGCGTCCAGCCCGTGCCGGTTGGCCACTGCCAGCACGGTGCCCAGGCCGCAGAACGGGTCGACCACCACGGTCGCCTTCGCCTGCTCCTTCACGAAGCGCACGGCGGCTTCGCACGCCTCGACGCCCATGGCCCGGGCCCACGGCATCTCGCCCAGCCGTGGCAGCACGTCTGCCGTGGAGTCGCCCGGCTCGACCCGAAGACTCCGGCTGAACGCCAGCAGGTGGGCCCACGCGGGCCGGCCAAACGTCGTCATGCCGGGAGGCGCGCGGCAGACGACCTTGTGGAAGAGCTGAAAGCTCTGCGCGGCCTCGGCCCCGCGCTGCACGAGGTACGCCTTGTCGACCCAGCGCCCCTCGCGCTTGATGTCCGTCTGGAAAAAGACGGCCACGCCTTCGGGCGCCAGGCGCTCGCAGATGAGCTGCGCGGTGTCGCTGAACCACCGACGCCAGGCCTCGAAGGGCATCGTCATCTCCGAGACGTCGGGCAACGAGGTGATGACGGCGTGCCGCGCGTCGAACGGCTGGTCGCGGAGCCACGCCACGCCCTCGGTGCAATGAACGACGCGGCTGGCCATGCCCGTCCCTTACCTGCGCCCGGCCCCCGAAGTCACCGCGGCGTGAGGAAGTCCCACACCCGGTCGAGCGTCGACGACACCATGGCCTCGGCGTCGAGGTCGGGGCGCGAGAGCTGGCCGTCGATGAGGAGCATCGCGAGGCCGTGCGTGCAGGCCCAGACCGACACGGCCAGCTCCGGTGGAGCGTGCCTCCGCACCAGGCCAACGCCCTGAAGGGCCTCGAGCGCCGTCACCAACACGCCGAAGGCCCGATCGGCCGAGCCGGCCAGCCCGGGGTCGGCCGCGACGTTGTCCACGAAGCGCCCGAACATCACGCGGTAGTGCGAGGGGTGCCTCTGCGCGAAGTCCACGTAGGCGCGTCCCACCCGGTAGAAGCGCTCGCGGCTGGCCGGCACCGCCGCGTCGCCCCAGGCCTCCGCCAGCGCGCGCTCGAAGAGGGCAAAACCCTCGGTCGCCACCGCCGCCAACAGCGCCTGCTTGTCGGCGAAGTGCCGGTAGAGCGCCGTGCGCGACACCCGCAGCCGCTCACCCGTCTGCCGCAGCGTGAGCCCCTCGACCCCCTGCTCCTGAATCGTCACCAACGCCTGCTGCACCAGCGCCTGCCGCAGATCGCCGTGGTGGTACGCGTGCTTCGGCTTGCGCACCGGCCGCCTGGCTGGCTCGTCTCGTCTCACACCCCGATTCGTACGGCCTCATGTTGACAACGTCAACACTGGTTGGTTACCTCATGTTGACAATGACAACATGGCTGCGATTCGAGTTCGAAGAGGGGCCCCGGTGGCAGCGGGGGCTCTGGGTGCTGGCGGGCGTGATGTTCGGCGTCGCGGTGGTTGCCGCGGTCGGGGTGTTCGTCGACCCGAGGCTCATCGGCGGTCAGCCGGCCTGGCTCAAGCCGCTCAAGTTCGGCGTCTCGACGGGGGTGTACGCGGTGAGCGTCGCGCCTGCGCTGAGGCGGCTTGCGCACCGCCCCACTCTTCAGTGGGGGGCCGCGTGGACGACGGTCTGGGTGATGGCCATCGAGGTGGGGTGCATCGCGCTTCAGGCGGCGCGTGGAACGACGAGCCACTTCAACTTCTCGACGCCCTTCGACTCGGCGGTCGTCACGGTGATGGGGGTGGCCATCGTCACGCAGACGGTGGTGATGGGCGTGGTGGCCGTCGCGTTGTGGCGAACGCCCATGGAGGACGCGCAGGGCTGGGCGATGCGGCTGGGGCTGACGATTGCCGTCGCCGGCGCCTCGCTCGGCGGGCTGATGTCGGCGCCCACCTCACAGCAGCTCGAGCTTGCCCAGCGCGGTGGTGCGATGCCGGTCATCGGCAGTCACACCGTCGGCGCGCCCGACGGCGGGCCCGGGCTCCCCCTCGTCGGCTTCAGCGCCACCCACGGCGACCTGCGCGTCGCGCACTTCGTCGGCTTGCACGCGCTGCAGGTGTTGCCGCTCGTGGCATGGGCTGCCCGGCGCCGGTCACGCTCGAAGGAGCGTCAGGTCAACCTGGTGAAGGCCTCGGCGGCGAGCCTCGCGGCCGCGTGCCTGCTGCTCCTGCTCCAGGCGCTCGCCCAGCAGTCCATCGTCCAGCCGTCGACCTCGGCGCTCCTCGGCTGGGCAACGTGGCTTTCGGGCTCGGCGGCCGCGGTGGCGTGGGCCTGGCGCCGGGAGCAGGCGGGCGAAGGCACGGTGCTGTCATGACTGCGTCGGCCGTCTTCTCCATCGCCAACACCGTCGCCCTCGCAGCGTGGGTGGCGTTGCTGGTGCGTCCCCAGGCCGCGTGGGTGCAGCGGGTCGTCGGCACCTTCGTGCCTGGAGCGCTCTCGGTGGCGTACGTCGTGGTGATGGCGCTGCGCCTGGGCCGCGTCGACGGAGGCTTCGACTCACTCGAGGGCGTGGCGGCCCTCTTCTCGGACCGGACGTTGCTCCTCGGCGGGTGGATTCACTACCTCGCGTTCGACCTGCTCGTCGGCGGGTCGATCAGCCGCGACGCCGCGGCGCGGGCGTTGCCCCGCTGGAAGGTGGCTCCTTTTCTCGTGTTGACGTTCCTGTTCGGGCCCGCGGGCTGGCTCGGCTACCGGGTGGTCGCGCGGGCCTGGGGCAGGCCGGCCGGTGCTGGTCGCGTCGGGTCAGTTCCCGGTTGAGAGCGACGAACGCCCCCGGTCGTGCTCCTGCCTCGGAGCCGCCCGGGAGCGTCGGACTCATCGGCCCTTGCGGCGTGCGTCACGCCGCGAGCTTCATCGCTTCGGCGACCGAGCCGACGTCGATGGTGCCCGAGGCCCCTTTCTTCTCGACCGTCTTCGACCACTGCGAAGCGCCGAGCTTCACGATGGCGCTCTGCGGCAGCACGTTGATGAGTCGCTCGAACCCATGCGGCTTGATCCGCGCCTCGAACGTCTGGCTGAGCCACACCTGGTCGTCTTGCGAGGGCACGTCGCGCGCCTGGCTGACGTCGGCGATCCACGTCTTGATGCCGTGCTTCGCGATGTGGTTCGCCGCCGCGTCGATGGCCTTGCGGAACTGCGGGCCCAGCAACGACTTCCAGGTCGCCAGGATGAGCTTCTTCGAGGCGTCGTACTCGACCTTCACCGTGTCCTGCTCTTCGTAGACCATCGTCTTCATGGGGTTGCTCCTTTCGCTTCAGGGGTTGACGTCGAAGCTCGCGCCGTGGCCGGCCATGGTGGCGCTGATGCGGGCGGCGCCTCCCTGGCCGACGATGAGCTCACCGCGCTGCCCGGGAATGGCGCTCACGTCGAGCGACGAGGGGTCGGCCGAGGACCAGTCGCACAGCTCGGTGACGTCGACGGTCGACCCGTCGGCATACCGGGCCAGCGCGCGCAGGGAGCGCGAGGGGCCGCCGGCCTCCGAGACGCGGCGCTCGATGAGGAGCTCGGTGACGGCCTCGGTGACGACGGTGACGGGCAGGGTGCGGATGAGGCCCGACACCTCGACCTCGACCGACGCGGCGCCCTCCGAGAGGCCCTCGAGCTCGAGCAGGTCGCCGGCCAGCGTCGCGCCGACCAGCGGCGAGCTGCGCAGCAGGCCCACCTGGCTCAGGTTCACCACCGCGCCGTCGCTGAAGCGGCCGTACACCGCGAAGGTGGCCCGCTGGCCGACGACGAGCTGCGCCGACGGCAGCGACAGGCCCAGGTCTTCCAGCACCGGCGCCGTCGTCGTCACCGTGAAGGCCACCGCCTCGGCGCCGTACCGCGCCGTCACCTGCGCGAAGCCCTGCTGCCGGCCCGTCACGCGGCCCGCCTGCCCGGCGTCCTGGCCCACCTCGGCGATGGACGCGTCGGACGACAGCCACAGCGCGGCGTCCGTGACGTCCTGCCAGGTGCCGTCGTCGAAGGCCGCCACCACGCGGAAGTTCACCGAGCGGCCGCCGGCGACGTCGGCGTGGGGGAGGTTGCCCACGAGGCTCACGAGCTGGCGGGCGACGACGGTGGCGTAGCGAGAGGCCTGCACGCTCGCGTACTGGGCCACGATGCGGGCGCGGCCGATGGAGACGCCGCGCACCGCCGTGCCCTGCACCTCGGCGATGTGCCCGTCGAGGGAGCGCACGATCGCGTCGAGGGTGACGTCGCGCGAGGCGCCGTCGGTGAAGGTGGCCACGGCGCGGAACGAGAGCGACTCGCCCGGGCGCAGCGGGCTCTCGAGCGCCTCGAGCCGCAGCGACACCGGGCTCGCCGGCAGCACGCGCACGGCCTTGCGCGCCTCGAGGCCGCTGAAGCGGGCGATCAGCTCCACGTCACCCTGGGCGTCGAGCTGGAAGCGGCCGGGCTCGGACAGCGGCCAGGTGCCCGTGCCCGACGCCGTCCACTGCGCCTCGGCCGTCACCTCGCGACGCGTCCCGTCGCTGAACGTGGCGTAGAGGCGAAGCTGCGGCGTCAGGCCCCGCGGCGCCTCGAAGAGATCGTTCGGGTACAGCTCGAGGCCGCGCGCGGTGGCGGCGCTCACGACGAACGAGTGCCCGGCCTCCTTGCCGTCGAGCTTCACCGTCACGCGCGCCCGGCCCGACTTCACCAGCCGCGCCACGCCGGTCTGGTCGATGGCGATGGTGTCGGGGTCTGACGAGCTCCACGACACGTCGCCCGACACGCGCTGCCGCTCTCCGTTCGAGTACAGGCCGAAGGCCTCGAGCTGGAGCGTGCTGCGCACCGAGAACGTGTCACCCGGCGCCTTGAGCTCGAGCGCGTCGAGCACGACGGGCGAGGTGGACGAGGACGGCGCGTTGACACACGCCGAGACGACGACCGCGAGCGCGGCCGGGAACAACTGGGAGGTTTTCATGCGTTTGCCCCTGGGAGGTTGAGGAGACCGAACCTGCCCAGAGCAACCGATGTGCCCGGCGGTTTCAGCCGTCCTGACGCGGGGTTTCTGGCGCGGGGGCGGGGTCGCTCGACACCGGTGGGTGAGTCTCGCGGGCTTTCTGCTTGTCGAGCCGCCACCCGGCGACGAGCAGCACGCCGATGCCACCGAGGATCGCGAGGTCGGCCACGTTGAAGACACCCGTGCGCAGCGACCCCAGCCCCATGTTCATGAAGTCCACCACGACCCCACCAAAGCGGGCGCGGTCGATCCAGTTCGAGAACCCACCCGAGACGATGAGGGCGTAGCCGGTGAGGTGGGCCGAATCGACGGGGTTGCGCAGCGCGTGGACGGCGATGGCGAGCAGCAGGCCTCCGACGCCGACGGTGAGGAGCCAGAAGCGCGCGGCCTCGGGCAGGTTGCCGCCGAGCGAGAGGAAGGCGCCTTCGTTGGTGGCGTACTGGAAGCGGAACACGTCACCCAGGTACGTCAGCGTGGGCTTGCCCTTGAACGCCGCGGTGGCGAGCGCCTTGGTCCACTGGTCGAGGGCGACCGACACCAGCGTCACGAGGCCGAAGAGGACGAAGCGGCGGGCGTAGGACACGGCCGGGCGCCTTGCCACTGGTGCCCGCGGGGCGCAACCGGCAAGCAGTCCGTTGCGCTGGGCGCGGTGATTGAGGAAACAGCGCGCGGTGCGCTCCCGAACGTCCAGCGATTTGCCCGGCCGGTGTCAGCGCTGCTGGATCCGCACCGAGTTCTGCATCTGCCCCCACCTGCCGACGGTGACGACGCGCACGAAGGTGCTGATGGTGCGTCACGAGCGTGAGTCGTGGAAGTCGACCGGCACCGCGCGGGTGGCGGGGCTCGCGCTGCCGAACCTCGAGTTCGTCGACTTCGACGACGACCCCGCCGGAGTGAACGCCCGGCTCCCCGACCTCGAGGGCGCGGCCATGCTGTTCCCCTCCGAGGCGCCGGCGCCCTGGCCCGAGCAGCTCTCGACGCTGGTCGTCATCGACGGCACCTGGCGGCAGAGCCGGCGCATGGTGACGAAGCTCCCGCGCCTGCACGGCCTGCCCCGGCTCCAGCTCGACACGCCCCCCGCGCGCGTCTTGCGGCTGCGCGACACCTCCTTCGACGAGGGCCGCTCGACGCTCGAGGCGCTCGCCGAGGCGCTGGGTCGGCTCGAGGGCCCGCAGGTGGCCGAGCCGCTCCTGCGCCTCCACGCGGACTTCGTCGAGCGGGTGCTCAAGGCGCGCGGCGTCTACGAGCAGAAGCGCGAGGCCTTCAAGCGCTCCTTCTGGCGCCCGCTGACGTGAACGCCCAGCGACTTCAAGGCACGCCACCGTCGCTCGATCGCCGGTAGCCCAGCGTCATCTCGATGGCATCGACGGCGAGCACTGCGTCACTCGCCGTCGCGACGACGGCGACTCCAATCGTCTGGTTGACGGTGATCGCCTCGAGGACTCGCTGGTCGAAGGTGCTCCATTCGATCGGGCCTGGTCGTTCCCGCGGGGCCTCGATGGCGCCCGCGGTCGTTCCGCGCGGGCGCTCCCACCCGTCGAGCGTCGAGAACTCGAGGGCGACGCCCGTCACGCCACCATCACCGCTGGCTCCGGCCCGGGCCCACACGGCGAAGGACTGCATCGAGGCGCCGTTCGGGAGCGCGGCGGCGACCGTCACCGTCGAGAGAAAGGCAGGCGTGGTGCCCGCGCGAGAGATGGTCGAGACCGAGGTGCCGAAGGGCCCGGGTTCGACGCGGAGGGCTCGTTGGTTGGCCGCATCGACGACGTACGACGCTGCTGGCCGAAAGACGTCGCCGGCGAGCACGGGCCGCGCGGTCGCCAGGTCCTGGCCGGACCATTCGAGCGCTTCGACGTCGCCCCCGTTCATCACGCCCAGCGCGAGCGTCGTCGCGCGTGAGGGCTCTTCGATCACGGCTCCGGCCGAGGCGATGGACGGGAAGCGGAGCGGGGTCTCACTCCAGACTGGCGTCTGACCGAAGAACTCGAGGCGTCGCATGGCCGAGAGCCCGCCCCCGACGGACACGAACGACCCCAACCCGCCGTGCCAGCTCAGCGATGGGCTTCCGGCGCTCCAGGGGGTGCTGCGCCAGACGCCGGTCTCGAGCACGAAGGCGTCGACCGACCTGGACTGGTCGGTGCGGACCCCGCCGGCGATGACGAGTGTGCCGGCGCCCGTCGCGGCGACGGTGTTGAGCCGCCCGGCGAGTTCAGGCAGCAGCGGCTCGCTCGAGGGCTGCCATGCGCCGCCATCGAGCCTGAAGCGCTCGCGGGGAAAGCCGCCATCGCACAGCCGGCCGCCCACGAGGAACGGGCCCTGGTCATCTTCGGCGATCGTGTTCGAGTCGATGGCCGGCAGGCTCGCAGGGACTGGCTGCCACACCCCGCCAGCCCGCTGCCAGGCGCTGCGTGACGCCCCGAACAGGCAGCTCGTATTGGTCTGGGTCGAGACGTCCGCGGTAACGAGCGCAGTCAATCGACCCGTCGAGGCGACCGAGAACGTCATTCGAGTGAGGCCAGCGGCCCGCGGGCCGGCGGGGGTCGGCGCGGCCTGGGTGAGCGGCACCCAGCCGGCGTCGGCGAGCGCGAAGGTCACCGGCGGGGCGAACTCCGAGCTGCCACCGCGGCCGGCCACGAGCACGAGCCGGCGCGAGACGGGGTCGAAGGCGACCGCTCCATTTGCGACGGGGCCGGGGGTGGCCGCTTCGCGGGACCAGTCGGCGCCATCCCACGTCCACGCATCGTCGAGGACCAACCCGCCCCAGCGGCCACCGATGAGCCAGACGCGGCCTCGGTGGGCGTCGAAGCCCGCGACGGCGTCGACCCGAGGCCCGGGGACGTTCTGGGGAAAGCGCTCGGTCCACGCCCCATCCTGCGGCAGGACCCAGGTGGTGGGGGCCCCCTGGCCGTGGGTGTAGACGAGCTGGCGGCGCGCCGCGTCGAAGACGAGGCTGGCCCCAGCCTGGGGGCGTGGGCTCCCGGCTTGAGGCTGATCCGGCACGCTGACGAGGATGCCGCGAAGCGGGTCCCAGGCGGTGGCGACCCGCTGCTCGTCAGTGAGGGGAACGCCACCACGAATCGCACCGAGAACGGCGGCCTGGCCGGGAGCCGTTCCGCACGAGCCCGGGATCAGGCCCGACCGCCGCGCCCCATCGTTGATGACGAGGCCACCATTTCGAAGGAAGCCCATGGCCACGCCTGGCCATCGAGCCGACGAGACGGCGCCCGTCCAGCCGCTCCCGGTGAATCGGCCGGCCCAGGCGCCGGTCCCATCGAGCGAGGGCCCCGCCGCGTAGAGGGCGCCCGCGAAGGCATCGAAGACGAGCCGAGGCCGTCTCGTGCCCAGCCCGTCATCGGTCAGCTGTTCGCGCGCGGCCCACCCGCTGGCGACCTCGAAGACGTCGTCGTCAGCGGCTTCGAGCGAGGTGCCAGCGTCGCGAAGCGGCACGGCGCCACCCATCAGGCAGCGGGCCTGCGCGCCGGTCTGGAAGAACGAGAGCGGCCCGTTGCCGCGTGAGAGCACCACCTCTTCGTCGACGACCGCGACCCACGGAGAGGTGTTGCCAGCGAGATCGACCGCGCTCACCTCGAGGGTGAGGGGACTGGTCAGCAGCTCGAGGTCGCCGGGCCCGAAGCTCCCGTCAGCGCGAACGCGCAGCATGGGGCCGGGCAGCCCATTGACCCGGACCCGAATCGCTCCTGGGCCCTCGGTGCTGCCAGCCTGCCCGCGAAGCGAGAACGCCGGAGCCGGACCGCGTCGATCGCCGCTGGGGGCCCTCCTGAAGACGATGGCGCCTCTTGGCCGGGTGTCCGGAACGGCCGGAGCCGTGCGGTCGACGAGGAACCCCGTGTCTTCGAGCGCCACATCGACCTGGTTGCCGACGAGGTCGGTCAGCAGGGCCCGCGCCTGCCAGGCGCCCTCGGCTGCATCGCGCGGGAGCGCACCGGTGAAGACGAGTCGGCCCGCCACATCGGGGCCCCGCACCAGCGCGACCCGGCCCGCTCCGACGAGGGCTTCGACCACGACCCTGGCCTCGGTGGACGGGTCGAGGGGCTCGTCGGTCGCGAAGGACACCGAGACCCGCCCTCCGCCCGTGGCGCGTGCGAGCTGTGAGCCCTGCCCGCCGGCGACGAGCGGGTTGTCGGCGCTCCGGACGAGCTCGACGCGCGAAAGCAGTGGGCGAGGGCCACGGGTGTCAAGCTCGATGCCCCCCAGCTCGTGGCCGAGCGAAGTGCCTTCGCCACTGGTGGTGACGTCTGCCAACACGAGGGCCTCGTCCTCTTCGAGCGCGACGTCGACGGTCCACTGGAAGGTGAAGCGTTGCCCGTCGCCTGACACGGGCGCGAAGACCCCAAGCAGGTCGCCGCGCGACGAAGCGGCCCAGACCCGAACGTTCTCTGCGCGCCGCACCAGGGTGACCTCTGCAGTGACGAGGGTGCCGGTCGTCGCGCGCGGAGGGCTCACCGTCGAGGCCTCGACCACGTCTCCGGCGAGCGACACACAGCGCTCGAGGTCAACCCGGCAGACGTGTCGTGACGGACACTGCGCGTCGCCGCGGCATCGAATCGACACCGGCGAGACGCTGTCGTCGAAGGCACAGCTCACCAGGCAGCAGAGCGCCAGGGGCATCAACGCGCGGTTCACGGCGGCGGTCTCCGATACCGTAGCGAGAGTTCCCAGCGGTCCACGCGGAGGCGCGCCGCAGAGCCCGAGGTGGCTCCACGCGTCTCGAGCCGGAAGACCGCGTCGGCGCGGTTCCTGAACTGCATGCGCGCCAGGGCCGGGTCGTCGACGGCGGTCGAAAAAGCGATCGGCGAGGTCGAGGGGGCGAGGACGGGAGGACCGATGGGGCGCAGGTGGTCGAAGACGAAGGCCGCGAGCACGAGCCCCACCTGGGGCACGCCGACCGCATCGAGCCCGTCGGCGCCCGCCGAACCACGGCTCGACCAGCCCAGCCATTCGACGCCCCGAAGGTCGGCTGGAATCGACAGCTCGGCCTGCAGTGCAGCTGGCCAGGCACGGGACTGGTCGAGCCGATGGAGCCTCGAAGCTGCCGGTCCGACACGACTCTGGGTGAACCAGAAGAGCTCGCCCGTTGGCGGGTGCACGAAGGGACCCGTGTCGGGGTAGTCGATCGGCCCATTCGTGTTCGAAAGGCGGACGGGGTGGGGGGTGAGGAAGCCCAGCGGCGGCGCGACGTCGCGCTGCGCGCCCGTGGTGAGGTCGACCACGCGGAACCGCGAACGCAAGGGGCCTTGAGCGGCGTCGACCTCGACCCCCGCCAGGTCCACACCGCGGTCGGGGTCGACGACCCGCCAGAGGACGCGGCGCGTCGCTTCGACCCGGAGCAGCGTTGGCACGGACGTGTCGACACGCACCCAGGCCGTGCCGAACGAACCGGCGATGGTTGCCTCGGCCGCTCCCAGGAGGCTGCGCACGAGGGTGGTCGACACGCCGCCATCTGGCGGCGGGAGTGGGAGCGAGCCCACGACGGCCCAGCCGGGGCTGGCAGGCCCGCGCGCCAGCTCGAGGGCGTTCGCCTCGAAGCGGACACCGATGAGTCCCCCGTCGAGCGCGTCGATGATCGCGAACGACTCGACGGCGGGTGCGGGACTGCCCAGCAGCACACCCCGCCCCGCGTCGATCTCGAAGGCCTGACCGTTGGTGAAGTATCGGAGTCGTCCGTCCGCGCACGAGGCCCGGCTCCGCACCGACGTACCCAGGGACGTCAAGCCGACGGAAGGCAGGCCCGAGACCTCTTCGCTGGCCTCCATGACGGCGCCGTTCCAGCTGACGAGGCGGTTGCTCGTATCCGAGAACGTGTTCTCGTCGGCGTCATAGAGGAACACCCCACCCATGAACTGATGCCGCTGCCCTCGAACATCGAAGCAGCGCGCGGCGGTCGAGAGCGGCCCGAGTCGTGAACCAGCCAGCCCGTCGACCCCCGTGACCTGCGCGCCACCGTCGACGAGCTCGAGCAGGCGATCTCGAGCGACGCCCAGGAACAGCCGCCGGCGAACCGGGTCGCGCACCAGGGTGTGGTTCGCCAGAGGCGGTCCCTGGGTACCTCGTGAGGTCCACGTCACGCCGTTCCACGCCCACAGCTCGTTCGAGAGCCCGCCATCACCGAGCCGCCCGCCATGGAGCAACACCACCTCGTCCAGGCTGTCCCAGGCCATCGCAGGCGCTTCCAGCGGGGGCGGGGCCATCGTCGGGAGCCGTTGGCTCCAGCCGCGTGTCGTGAGGACCCAGGTGTCCGAGAGCGGCCCGTTGCGCCCGCGGCCGCCGAAGAGGACGAGCTCGTCGCGGCGTTCGTCCATGGCGAGGCGGGCGAACGCCCTGGGCGGGGGCACGGCGCCCCCGTCGGACGGAAAACCGATGACGAGGCCCGAGACGCCTCCGTCGGGCAGCAGCCCGCCCACCGAGACCTGGCCATCTGCGAGAAACCCCGCGCGCGCGGCCGCCACTTCACCCTGCACCGGGGTTCTCGGGTCGGGTTCATTGACCGCGAAGGCCCCACCGTACGAGTTGACGCCGGTGACCTGGGCCAGGCGCCCATTGAAGGCCAGCCCCTCAGGTCGAACGTCGAGGGGCCGATCGAGCTCTTCCCACGCGAGCGCGCCCAGTCCTTCGACCGGCAGGTCGGCGCGGATGTCAGAGGGGCCAGAGCGTCTCGGCTCGCTGGCGGGCTTGAAGGTGAGGGTGGTGTTGCCCCGCCCGGGCACGACGACCCACTCGACCTCACGAACGGTCACGAGCGCGGAGCGGTTGCCTGCGGCGTCGACGCTGCGGACCTGCACGGTGGGCAGGTCGCGACTCAACGGGAGGGCCAGTCGCTCGAGGCCGCCGTCACGAACGACGCCGCTCGCGACGGGAATCCCGTCACCGAAGACGGACACCACCACCGCCTCGGTGAAGACCCCTGTGGCCGCCGAGAGGCTGAAGGTGCCCGCGTCGGACTCGAGGTCGCCCAGCGGTGCGCGGCGGAAGACGACGCCCCCGGTGGCCGCGACGTCAGGGGGCGGGGGCGGGGTCAGGTCGACGCGAAAACGAAGGGCGTCGGACACCAGGCGCTCGTTCCCTGTGGGATCCGTCAGGGTGACGTCGACGCGCCAGTCGCCGTCGACTCCGGCTGACACCAGTGACCACGTCACCTCGGCGATGGCCACCCGGGCGTTCGAGCTTCCCGGAGCCGGCGCCAGCGCGACGCGCTGCCCCGAGGGGCCCACGGCCTCGATGGCCGCGCGTGCGAGGGGCTCGTCGGCCTCGATGGTGACGCGCACGAGCGTGCCAGTCCCCACGTCCGTCAGCAGATCGGCGCGGCCTGCGCGGGCGAGGGCGTTCTCGTCGGTGGGCCCGAGCGAGAGCGAGGCCGTGGCGACCGTGGGCGCGGTGACGTCGACCTGCACCGAACCGATGAGGACGCCGAGGGCCGCCCTGCTGGGGCTGAGCGCGAAGTCTGCAACGACCGCCGCGGGGCCGTCGCCGTCAGAAGCGACGACGTCGATGCTCGCCACGACCTCGCCGTCGCTCGTCTGGACGAGTGACTCGAAGGGCCGGCTGGTTCCGTTGGTCGGCACGAGGACGAGGCCGTCGATCGAGCTGACGTCCGAGGTCGGGGTGAAGCGCGCCGTCACCCGCGTACCCGGGCCTGCGAGCTGGGGCGTGACCTTGGCGTCGAGGAGCGGCCGGTCGAGGCTCGAGCAGGTGCGGCGGCTTCCCAGCGTGCGGCACGCATGACCTGCAGGGCACTCGGCCGAGAGCCGACAGCCGACGGTCCTGCCAGCGGGAACGCCGTCGTCGAAGGCACACGCGCCGAGCAGCGCCCAGGCGAAGCTGGCCACGACGCGCCAGGAAGAACTCACGGCAGCGGCCTCAGCTCGAGACGCGCGCGCCCCGACCCACGCACCTGAACCACCACCAACCCATACTGGCCTTGCGGGAGGAGCGGCGTCGTCACGACGGCTGAGCGACCTGGACCTGCGAGCCCACAGGCGAGGGGGGGCGAGGTGAAGACCAGCGTGTCGCTGCCATTCACGAAGGCGCACTGAGGCTGCGAGGGGTCGAGGGCCACCAGCTCGAGGGCCGTCTCCAGCCCGTCGGACAGCGACTCGAGCCTCAGCTCCAGACGCATCGGCTGGGACAGCGACCAGCGCAAGTAGCCGTCGCGCAGCTCGGTGCCAGGCACCGGAGGGGCGACGCAGTCTGGGGGCATCGCGCCGTCCGCACCGAGTTCGGTGAAGTCGAAGTCCCAGCTGGTGGCGCCTCCGTCGGTCAGCGTTGGCCGAAGCGCTCCAGAGCAGGTGTCGAGGGGGCCTGGGGGCCCGTCGCGCTCGAGGGTCACCCTCACCCGCCCTGGGCGGCCGAGGTTCTGAAGGTGGAGGAAGTGGGAGCGGTTGGGTTGTCCCCCTCCCGACCGGGTGCGCACCCTCGCAACCCCCGCATCGTCGCTGCTCGAGCAGCTGGCGTTCGGCAGGGGCGTGGTGGCCGGGTCCGCGCAGGTCGACGAGACGGTGAGGAAGGGAAGCACGCCGGGATCCAGGGCCTGGGCCGTCGCCAGAACGAACTCGCTCGTCGGCACCTGGGGGAGCGTCAGCACGAGGTCGGGTGCCAACCCGGTGCAGAGCCCGCGGAGGTCAGCCGTGGCGGCCGAGAGGTCGAGGTCGAGACTCACGCGCCCCCCGTCGTCTGGAACCACGGGAGCCATCGGGCCACCCAGGCCTCCGTCAAGCAGGAATCTCGGGCAGGACTCTCCGGGCGGGAGCGCCTCACGGCTCACGACGAGCTCGTACGTGAGATCGGGGTTTCCGGAGAGCCACACGCCGTCGGTGGCGCTCGAGGCGACGAACTCGGTGCTCGAGTCGATGGGGCCGAGGCACTGCTGCGGTCGGCACCCGACGGACAGGAAGGCCGGGCCGCCACCGTCGGTCCGCGCGAAGCGCAGGCGGAACCGGGTGTCCGGGTCGAACCCGTTGGTGGCGAGCGGTAGATAGACATCGGCGAGGCCGTTGGGCGCGCAGGCAGGCTGGGTGTCGTTGGCTGCGTCGACGAGACTGCCCTGGAAGGCCGCGGTGGTGATCGGGGGTCTGACGTCGAGGAAACGCATGGGGCCGGGGCCGCCGCATCGGTCGTTCGTCGCCTGGGCCCTGAACCGGGCCTCGAGGGAGACCGACGCGCCGACGGGCCCACCCAGGCCGACGATCACGGACGACGAGAAGACGAACCCGTCGCGCTCGGGAATCCGGATGCGGGCGTTCACGGGCTCCGCGCCCGGTGCGGCGACACAGGTGGAGGGCCGCTCGAGGCAGTCCGGCCCGGTCTGCCAGAGGGTCGCCCCCGCTGCAGGGGCGTCTGCAACGAGCCGCACCTCGACGATCCCCGATCGCGGGGTCACCAACCGGACCCGGTGTTCGCCCTGGAGCGCCCCTGTACAGGGCGACCGCCGCGTGGAAGCGAGGCGCCGGTTCGGCACGACCAGGAGGCCCCCGTCCGGGGGGAGCTCCAGCGTCTCGTCCGCACCGCAGGTCGTTGGCTCGCGTGTCGCCAATTCGAACGCGACGAGCTGTGGGCGCGAGGTGTGAACGACCAACCGCCCCGGGGTCACCTCGTAGCCGCCCCCGGGGACCGTTTCGACCAGCGTCGGGGCCCCGCAGGTGGCTTCGAGGCGAACCGCGTCGAGCGCCGCGCCCGAGAGGCGCAGCGACCCGTCCGACCCGACGTCGAGGCCGAAGCGCGCGCGGTCGGTCGTCGCGAGCTGGAGCCCGCGTGCGTCGAGCGGCAGGGTTGGCAGCCCCTCACACGTGGTGTCGGCCGGGCGCACCTCGGTCTCGACCGCCACCACGGCGCCGTCTGCTTCGACGGTTCCCACGCGCAGCAGCAGCGGCCGCGGGCCGAACGATGGAATCACCACCGCGGCCGCGCCGCCCGGCCGCGGCGCCGCGAGACAGGGAAGGGTCGAGGCCCGCTCGTTGCCCCCGCAGGACGTCTCGGGCGCGAGCACGGCCGTCCCGTTCGGCGATGACACCCGGATCACGACTGCGGCTCCTGCCGGCGCCTCGACCGACACCAGCGCCCCGCGGGCCTGGTCGACGTCGCAGAACGCACCCTCCGCCGCAGCGCGCGGCTCCGACGCGAGCCCCCGACCACCGCCCGGGCCCACGACGAGGACGTCGTCGCAGCGCTCGCGCGGCCGTGGTGGCGCGCAGCGGCCTGCCTGGCACTCGAGCCCCGGGCTGCACGCACTGCAGGCGGCGCCACCCTCGCCGCAGGCGCTCACGTCGGTGCCGGACACACAGCGCCCCGCGCGACCGCAGCAGCCAGCGCAGGTGGTGGGTCCGCAGAGCGCGTCAGTGATCGGCTGCCCGACGCAGCTCCACATCGGAAGGAGCGCCCCCACCAGGGCACCCAGTTTGAAGAACGACCAGTTCACGAAAGGCCCCGGCTTCTCGGGCACGCGCCGCGAGGCTAGCATTCCGGCCCATGGTCGTGATGTGGGTCTGTGTCGTCGTCGCTGCCGGACCAGCGAAGGTCGACCAGCGGCAAGTCACAGCGCAATCGACGCCGGCGTTGATCGCTCGCCTCGCCGAGCTCTACGACGCCTTCGAGTACGACGAGCTGCTCGGGCTCGCTGACGTTGTGCTCGAGCGAGCGGATCTCGAGCTCACCCAGCGCCTCGAGGTGTACCGCTTCCAGGCGTCGGTCAAAGCGGTCACCAAAGACATCGTCGAAGCGGAGAAGCCGTTTCGCCTGCTGCTGCGCGCGAACCCCGCCTACGAGTTGCCCCCCCAGACTCCGCCGAAGATCATGGCCGTCTTCCGCAAGGTGCAGGTGGAAGAGCAGGCCCTGGCCCGCGGCCTGCGCCAGGTCGAGCGAGCGCGGCTGATCGGTCGGTTGAAGCTGACCAGCCCGCTCCCCACCGGCGCGACGGGGGGCCGGCCCCTGCCGTTCCTCCTGACCTTCCGCGACGAGGGCAGCGTCATCGTGGGCGTGCGGCTCGGGTACCGCCGGGCGGGTGATGGAGCCTTCTCGTCGCTGGCGCTCACGAAGACGGCCGCCGGCTGGGAAGGCACGCTCCCCGCCGAGCTCACCGCGAGCGAGAAGGGGTTCACCCTCGAGTATGTGATCGAGACCTTCGACGACGAGGGGCCGCTCCTGCAGGTCGGCTCGCTCGAGTCTCCCCGGCCCCTGCTCATCGCCGCTGGCGCGGTCGAGAAGAAGCGGTTTGCGCCGGTGCCGCGGAGCGTGTTCTTCGGCGCGGTGGGTACCACCGCGGTCGCCGGGCTCACGGCCACGGGCTTCGCGGTTGCGTTCTCGGTGTTGCAGGCGCAGTACCGCAGCACCGTGGCGATGGCGACCGACCTCGATGGCGCGCAGCTGAGCCTGCAACGCAGCCAGGGGGCCTTCGCCGCGGTGGGCACGAACGTCTCGCTGCTGGTGCTGGCGGTGTTGGCGGCTGCCACGGTGGTGCTCGCGACGCTGACGAACTTCGAGTGACGGAATGAGCCACCCGGCCGCCACGTCGTCGCCTCCGCCGCCGCCCCGTGACGCGACGACCGAGCTCGTCTTCGGCCGTTACGAGCCGCAGGCGCGCCTGGCGATCGGCGGCATGGGAGAGGTGTTTCTCGCGGTCCAGCGCGGCGTGCCGGGGTTCGAGCGCGCGGTGATCCTCAAGAGCCTGCTGCCGGAGCTGGCGGCGCAGCCAGGCTTCATCGACCAGTTCCTCGACGAAGCCCGCGTCGCCTCGCAGCTCAACCACCCGAACGTCGTGTCGATCTACGAGGTCGGGCTCTGGAACGGCACCTACTTCATCGCGATGGAGTACATTCGAGGTCGAAACCTCGCGCAGGTGTCGCGGCGCGCGGCCGAGTTGGGCCTCGCGTTGCCGCCGGTGGTGGTCGCCCGCATCATCGCCGACGCCGCCCGCGGGCTCGGTCACGCTCACCTCGCACACGGCGCCGACGGGACCCCCCTTCAAGTCATCCACCGCGACGTCAGCCCTCACAACATCATGACGCGCGTCGACGGGGTGACGAAGGTGGTCGACTTCGGCATCGCGCGCGCGGCGAACCGCGCGACCCGGACCCGAACGGGCACGCTCAAGGGCAAGCTCTCGTACATGGCGCCCGAGCAGGTCCTGGAGCGCCCCCTCACACCCGCCGTCGATCAGTTCGCGCTGGGGGTCTGCTTCTGGGAGTTGTTGACCGGCCGGCCGCTGTTTCGGGCGGAGAACGACCTGAAGATCATCAAGCAGGTCCTCGAGCGACCCATCGAGCGCCCGTCGCAGCTGCGGCCGGGCCTGCCCGCGGCCTACGACCGGATCGCCCTGCGAATGCTCGAGCGGGAGCCCCTGGAGCGCTTCCCCGACATGGGCGCAGCGGCCGCCGCGCTCACCGAGCTCGTCTCGGAGTTCTCGTCTTCCGGTGACGACCCGGTCGCCGCCTTCATGCAGGCGCTCGGAACCGATGACCTCGCGGCCCGGCCGGGCCCCTCGCGTTCGAAGAACTTCGTCATCTCCCTGGAGCCCAGGGAGGAAGACCTGCCCGAGGTCGAGATCGTGACGGCGACGCTGGCGCCTCGCCGCTCCGAGGCGCGCGGCGTCGAAGCGAAGGCCGGGCCCCGCGCGCGCCGCTGGCCGCTCGTCCTCGCCGCGGCGCTGGTGGTCGCGGCGGTCCTGGCCGTCGTCGGCGTACGGCAGTCCCCCGAGGCGCCGGCGCCGCCGGTGGCCACGCCCGCGCCGGTGGCGGTGACGCCCGCGCCCATCGCGCCACCGCCCCCGCCGGCTCTGGGCAGGCTCGAGGTGACGACGCGCCCGCCTGGAGCGGCCGTCTTCATCGACGGCCAACGAGCCGGGAGCACACCGCTGTCGCTCCCGGTGGCGGCCGAGGTGCCGCACCAGGTGAAGCTCGAGCTGGCGGGGTTCGCTGACGTCGAGCAGACGTTCACCCTCTCGCCGGGGATGACGCGCGCCATCGAACTGCAGCTGGCAGCGCTCAAGGCCGTGCGCCCCAGAGCGCCGGCCCCCGAGCCCCCCGCGCCGCCGCGGGTCGTCGACGAGGCGCCGCGCGGCCCCGGGCTGTTGAGCCTCAGCACCGAGCCCTGGTCGATGGTCACCATCGACGGGGCTGACGCCGAGTCGACCCCGGTCGTCCAGCGCAGCCTGCCTGCTGGACGTCACACGCTGACCCTGGTGAACGAGGAGCAGGGCCTCAAGGACACCCGGGTCATCGAGATTGCGCCGGGCCAGCACCTGAAGCTTCGAATTGCGTTGAAGCGGTGAGGCGATGCGCACGGCGACCGACGACACCCAGACGTGGGCAGCACCGGTCGAGGGAGTCTCGGCCGAAGGTTTCAGCCTGTTGGTCCAGGACCGCCGTGGGCTTCAGCTCGAGGCGCTGCCTGCGGGCCGACCGCTCGTCCTGGGCCGGGACGCCTCGGCCGAACTGGTCGTCGAGGCAGAGGGGGTGTCACGGCGGCACGTCAGCTTCCGCGTGGTCGACGGCCTGGTCGAGGTGGTCGACCTCGACAGCCGAAATGGCACCTTCGTGACGGGCCAGCGGGTCTCGAGACTCTCTGTCTCAGTCGGCGCCGAAGTGCGGTTGGGGGCGGCCGTGGCGCTGGTCGTGCGAGGCACGGCCATCAGCGGGGCCGACCTGCTGGCCTCCGATGCGTTCCGCAGCCGCCTCGCGACCCTCGTCGCCGGGCCCGTGCGGACCGACGAGGCGATCGGCGTGCTGCACCTGCGCTTCGACGCGGGGTCGTCGGCGACGAGCTTCGTCTCGTGGCTCCGCGACCGCGTGGGGCCCGGCGGCGCGGCGTGCCTCTACACCCCCACGGTGGTCGAGGTGGTGACGCCACCGATGAGGCTGCAGGCGTTGAGAGCGCTGGCGACCGCGCTCGCGTCGGAGCGGCCCGGTGTGACGGGGGGGTGGGTGTGCTGGCCCGAAGCCGGCACCAGCGCCGACGCCTTGTTGGCGCTCGCGCGGGACGCGGGCCGCCTGTCGAGCCGTGCTGGGCAGCTCGTCGGGTATGACGAGCTGAAAGCCGAGTCCACGATGCGGGGCCCGGGCCCGATGGTGGTCCGCAGCCAGCAGATGCAAGCCCTCCAGCAGGAGATCGAGCAGGTGGCGCGCAGCCAGGTCCCCGTCCTGGTGTTGGGAGAATCGGGCACCGGGAAGGAGCTCGTCGCGCGGGAACTCCATCTTCGCTCGGCTCGCGCCGCCGGCCCCTTCAAGGCCGTCAACTGCGCGGCGTTGCCAGCCAGCCTCCTCGAGAGCCTGCTCTTCGGGCACGAGAAGGGCGCCTTCACCGGCGCAGACCGCGTCTCGAAGGGCCTCTTCGAGGAAGCTGATGGCGGTACCGTGTTCCTCGACGAGGTGGGCGAGCTGCCGCCGTCAGCGCAGGCCGCGCTGCTTCGAGTCGTCGAGGCACGCCACGTCACGCGCGTCGGCTCGACCCAGGAGCGGCCGGTCGACGTCAGGCTCGTCGCGGCCACGCATCGCGACCTCGAGGCGATGGCCGCCGAGGGCGCGTTTCGACACGATCTCCTCTTCCGCCTCAACGCGCTGACCCTGCGGTTGGCGCCCTTGCGCGAGCGCCTCGACGACGTGCCCCCGCTGGTCGAGCGCTTCCTGGCCGAGGCGTGTGCGCAGCACGACGGCGTGAAGCGGGTCGTCACGCCCGCGACGATGGACGTGCTGCTGCGCTACCACTGGCCCGGCAACGTGCGCGAACTGAAGAACGTGGTGACGCGGGCGGTCATCCTCTCGAGGACGACCGAGATCGGCCCCGAGCTGCTCGACGCGCGCGTTCGTTCCCAGCGCACACCTGGCACCGCCGCCGAGCCGAGCGTCGGGGCGGCCCACCGCGAGCGGCTGGTCGACTACGAGCGAGCCATGCTGCTCGACGTGCTCGAGAAGTGCGGGTGGAACCAGAGCGCGGCCGCGCGGAAGCTGGGAATGCCCCGGCGAACGCTCGTCTACAAGATCCGGCACCTCGGCCTGCGCAAGAGCTCGTGAGTCAGTTGTCTGGAATGCAGAGCCCCAGCCCCATGGGCAGCCCCGGCTGAGGAGCGCTGCAGGTCTGGCTGATGCTCAGCTGCGGGCACTCTTGCGCCACCGCGTCGCAGACGCTCTGGCAGAGGCCTGCGCTCGTCTCGGTGGCGCCGACGCAGGTCTGGCCGAAGGCCGTGCCACCATCGAACCGCGCGCAGTCGCTCGAGCGGCCGCAGCGCTGGTACTCGAGGTTTGACCCGGAGGGGATGTCGCAGAAGCCCCCGCTGGTCGGCCCGCCCTCGACGAAGCACCGCTGCCCGGCGGGGCACGAGCCCGGTTGGTCGGGAGCACACGGTGAACGGCAGGCCCGCCGCGCGCCTGAGACGATGCACTGGAGCCCGGGCGCGCAGATCTGGCCCCCGAGGCCGCCGCACTTGCAGCGCCCATCTTCGGGGTCGCACGACGTCGACGAAGGACACGACACGGGGCCACCATCAGGCGCGACGCAGGCGGCGCCACCCTGACACCGGGGCGGCTCCAGCAGGCACGTCTGGCTGGCACCGCAGATGGGGCCGGCTGGTCCACCGCAGTGACAGCGACCGTCAGCGGGGTCGCAACGGCTCCCCGCCGCGCAGACGACGCCATCGCACTGGCTCGACGCCAGACAGCGGAGCGCGGTGGCGGAGCAGCCCGCCGTGTCAGCGCATCCGCACCGCTCCCCGGGAAGGCAGGCGCTGCCGAGACAGAGGCACTGGCCCGTCCCCGGGTCGCACGTGGTACCGGCGCTGCACAACACGTTGGCGCAACGGTCGGTTCGGCACGAAGGGCTGCCGCCGTCGGGCTCGGCTGCGCAGCGTTCGAGGGCCGAACACGTCGTGCCGCCGCAGCGGCATTCTCCAGTGGCTGGATCGCAGGCGCCGGGGGCCGCGCAGGTCGAAGGCGTGCACGCTTCGACTCGAACGCAGCGCTGGGTCGCCCCATCACAGGTCTCACCCGGTTCGCAGCGCGCGCCGCCGCAGGTGCACTGGCCCGAGCGCGGCTCGCAGCGGGTCCCTCCGCCGCAACGCACCTCGCGGCACGCGTCGGCGACGCACCGCCCCTCGACGCACACGCTGTCGGCCCCACACGCGGGGCCAGCGGCCCCGCAGCGGCAGCGGCCATCGGTCGGGTCGCACGTCATGCCCTGCCCGCATGGCGCGCCGGGGCACGGGCTGCGCGCGCACCCACTCGCGAGGCTCAGCAGGGCCACCGCGACCGTCGCCAGCCCGGCTGACGTTCGCCTCCGGCGCCAGCCGAAGCCCAGCACCAGCGCCGGGAGCCAGAGCAGGTGAGGGGTGGTGGTGCAGCCGGCGGCCGCTGCCGGGGTGACCTTGAGCCCGTAGGCCTTGAGATCGCTCCGACCGCTCGCGTCGAGGGCTCGAATGAGGAAGGCAGTGTCACCACTCGCCTGCGGCACGCCCAGAATCCGGCCGTTCTGCGCCAGCACCAGGCCTGAGGGGAGCGCGCCTGCTTCCTGACACTGAACGACCGCCCCGACACCCCCGACCGGGAGACACGCCAGCTCGAACACGAGCCCCACCGGTGCGTCCCCCGACATGCGCAGTTGGACGTCGTACGGTCGGCCGACCTCTGCGTCGGGAAGCAGTTCATCGGCGAGCGTCAAGGCCTCGGTGGCGACGACCCGCAAGACGAGCTGGGCGCTCGAGCGCTGCCGCTCGGCGTCTTCGACCTCGAGGTCGAGCAGCCAGGTGCCGACCTGCGTGGGGATGCCGGTGAGCAGGGCGCGCCCGTCGCCCTCGGGCTGGAGGATGAGGCCCACCTCGGGCGGAAGGCCGCGTTGACGCGCCGAGAGGACCTGCGTGAAGTCGCGCGCCAGCAGCGTGGTCGAAGCCACGGCGAGGCGGAGCGGGGCCCGCCCGCCCGCGGCGACGATGGGCGCGCCGAAGCTCTGCCCGACGACCCCCAGCGGCATCGAGGTCGCCGACACCCGGAGCGTCCCGGGCCGAACCACCGAGAGCTCGAGCGAGGCCGTCGCGCGCGCGCCTGCGGCATCGCGCGCCTCGACCTGCAGCACCCTGATTCCCGCAGCGGGGCCCAGCCCTTCGAGCTTCCCCGAAAGAGACAGCACGAGCCCCTCGCTGGGCGAGGTGAGTCTCCACTCGACCGCGCCAGCGCCCCCGAGCGTCGAGAGCTGGACGGAATAGGGCTCGCCCTGGACGGCTGCAGGCAGCAACTGGGGGACGATGGAGAGCGGCTGCGCGGTCGCCTCCACGGCGACGCTGAACGTCCCCTCGAGCGTCTCGGCGCCGTCTGCTGCGACCAGCGTGAGCGACTGCATCCCGGCGTTGAGCGGGGCGCCCCGGAGCACCCCTTCGCGATCGAGCGTCAGGCCAGCGGGCAGCTCCGTGGCTTCGAACCGGGCCCTGCCGCGCCCGCCGCTGACGACCAGCCGCTCCTGGTAGCCCAGGCCCACCGTCCCGCGAGAGAGCGACCGGGTGACCCACTGCAGCGGCCCGCCTGTCACGACGAACTCCCCCAGCGATCGGCAGTTCGACGCCTCGTCGCGCTCGTCGACGAGCCGGGTCGCGTCGACGCACGCTCCGAGAAACCAGGCGCCGCCCCGCACCGACGCGGGCAGGGTCACCCGCTCCCTCAGCGTCACGGCCGCGCCGCCCTCGAGGGTCGCGGTCGCGACGTCCTTGAGCACGAGATCGGCCGGGCTGATCACGTCGTTGTCGCTCAGCATGAGGCGCGTGACCGTCGATGGAGCACCCGTCGCGCCCGCGTTTCGCACCGCGACGACCACGTCGAGGTCCTGTCCAGCGGCTCCTTCGGCCGGCGCGGAGCCGCCGTCGACGACCAGGTCCGCTCGAGGGGGCCCCAGCCGCTGGTTGGTCAGCGCGGCGACGTCGTTGCGTGCGTCGAGGTCGAGGCGCCCCACGGGGTCGATCTGCGCGAGCAGGACGAACGGGGTGGGAAGGTTCGCTGCAGGGAGCAGGCTCGCCGAGACGCGCGTCGAGGCCCCGGCGGCCAGAGGGGCAACCATCGCCGTTCCGAGCGCGGTGTCATTCGCGTCGAGCTCAGCGTTGACTGACGCCCACAGTCGAAGCGTCGCTGCCGACGAGCTCGCGCCACCGAGGTTCGAAACGTCGATGGCCAGCTCGTTCGGGGCGTCGGCTTCCCACACCGAGGGCGCCGACATCGCGACCACGGCGAGGTCCGGCCCGGGGCTGACGATGACTTCAGTCGACGGCGGCAGCTCGCCGGCGAGGCACTGCTCGGCCGCTCCGCCGTCCCGGCCGCCGCAGGGGAACGCTCCCAGGCGGCGGTTCCCCAGGCTGACGCCGACGAACGAGCTGCCCTCGATTGGGGCCCTCGGCGAGACGCGGAAGCGGATCGCGTTCGTCCGCTCCTCGAGCACGACCTGGAGCGTGGTGCTCACCGTCCCCGTCGACAGCTCGTGCCACTCGAAGATGGCAGTGCGCCGAGGCGCCGTGCCCCGCACGGCCCAGCGCCCTTCTCCGACGGTGAAGCCCTGCCCATTCCACACCCGGACTGCATCGAGGCTGAAGCCGCCCGGCAGCTGCAGGCTGCCGGTCGCGTTCATCGTCACGAAGGGAATCGCCACGCCGAAGATCTGGAACGGGAACGGCAGGTCGACGCGCCCGCTGAAGGCGGTGCCGAGCCGCGACACGTCGGCGCCCTGGAGTGGCTCGTACTGAATCGGGCGGGGGGCCGTTCGTTGGTACTGCTCGATGCTCGGTCCCTGGGCGAAGGCAGGCGTCGCCAGCCCCAGGCCGAGGACGAGGATCAACCCCCGGCGACGGCGGCGCGCGGCCAGCACCCCGGCCAGTGGGATGAGGAGGCCTGGCGCCGCAGCGCAGCCGGTGGGCTCGGCTTCGACCGAGATCGCGACCGGCACGAGGGCGGTGCGACCAGCGGCGTCGGTCACCCGCACGAGGAAGGCGAAGGTCGCTCCCGGCGCCGACGGTTCCACGACCCCAGCGAGGGTCCCATCGAGGGCCACGGTCACGCCGGGCGGCGGGGCTCCACTGACGGCGGTGGTGGTGCACTCGACGTCTGGGCAGACGAGCCGGAGCGTCGGCGTACGACCTCGCGCGACGGTGCGCTCCCCTTCGAGCCTGACGGCCAGGGCACTCGAGACGACGTGCAGCGCGAGGCGTGTCGCTCCAGTCCGGCCGAGGCCGTCGGTCACCGAGAGCTCGACGAGCGAGAGCCCGGGCTCCCCTGGAGCCCCCTCGAGGCGCACGGGCCCCTCTTCGAGCCGAACCCCGTCGGGGAGCCCACGTGCTTCCCACCGAATCGGGTCGCGGAGCCCGCTGCCGTCGATGCTCCGCGCCGCGAGCGGGAACGTCAGGCGCTGGCCTTGCGGCACCGTGGGCAGCGCTGGCGCCACCACGACGAGGTTTCCCCGCGCTGCGACGTTCACCTCGAGGTCGACCCTGGCCGTTCGCCCGGCGGCGTCCGCGACCGTGAGGGTGACCGGCCACCGCCGCTGCTCGAGGCCCGAGGCCACCACGCCGCTCAGCACGCCGGTGGGGGACAGGGCGAGGCCCGGTGGCAGGGCGCCCATGACCGAGAACCGCAGCGGGGGCTCGCCGCCGCTGACGCCCACCTGAAGCGCGCTGGTGACACCCTCGACGACCGCCGGCAGGGCCCGGGTGGTGAACGTCAACACCGACCCGCTGCCGCTCACCCGAAGGTAGGCGAGCCCGCTGATGCGCCTGGGGCCAGCGGTGGCTTCGACCTCGAGGGCGAAGACGCCAGGGGCTGCGGGGAGACCCGAGACGACTCCGTCAGCCGACAACTGGAGGCCCGCCGGGAGGGCGCCCCGAGCGGCCCAGCGCACCTCGTCCGTCGCGCCGCTGGCGAGGAGCCGCGCGGCATAGCTGACGCCCACCCTCGCATCTGGCAGCACCGAGTCCACCGACACGAAGCCTGCGGCCACGGTGGTCGGCGTCAGCCCTGCGACGCCGTTGTTCGTCTCGTTCGATTCGGGCACCTGTGCGTCGCCGTCGACGAGGCACCCGGTGAACCAGTCACCGGGCGACACCCAGTCAGGCACCCGCACGTCGAAGGCCACCGAGAGCTGGGTTCCGGCGTCGAGGCTGATGGCCCGGGGGCCGCCTTCGGTGGGCAGCGCCACGTCCCCCGGCGAGATGCGGGGGTTGGGGGAGAGGACCGCGTCGACCCGAACGAGCGGCTGGCGCTGGGGGCTGCGGTTGGCGACGAGACAGCGGACGGTGGCGATCTCGCCGCCGGCGGTGCGTGACGGCCCCTCTGCGCGCAGCGCGACGAGGTCGGTCGTCACGCTCGAGACCTCGAGAAAGTCAGCGGCCGCCGCCAGGTTGTCGTCTTCGGCCCGTTCGGCCACCAGGTTGCTCGTGTCGACTGCCGCGAGCAGCCGGAAGCGCCGGCGGTCGAGCGACAGGCCCTGGCGGTCGACGAGGGGGAGCGTCACCACGGTCCTGCGCGTGACGCTCGCGCCCGGCTGCATTTGAGGAATGGCCTCGACCCCGACGATCGTGTCGCTGAGGAGGTTCGCGGCCAGATCGTCTGAGAGCAGCAGGAGCACCTGCGTCGCCGGCGCGACGACCGCCGACGGGTTCGACAGGCGGAGCTCGAGCGTCACCGTCGCTCCGGGTGGCACCTGGGACACCGCGACGCCATCGAGGTCCTTCACGACGAGCTCATCGAGCCGGTAGTTCGGCAGGCCGATGGGCACGTTGGTCACCGCGCGCACGTTGTTCGTCTCGAGGGCCTCTGCGACGACGTTGCCGACGTCGACGAGCAGCGCCACCGCACGCGAGGTCTCCCAGGGGAACTCGGGCGTGAAGGTCGCCGGCGCGGCCACCGTCACGACCGACAGGCCCGGCACGGCGACGGTGCCGCTCGCGATGACGGGTGTCTGGGCGTCGTACGCACCCTGGGTGCGAGAGGCGACGAGCCGCCACGGCGCCATCGCCGCTTGGGTGCCCCGGTTCTCGATGGCGAAGGTGATGAGGGTGGGCACCGAGGGGTTCAGCGATGGGGGTTGGTCGAGTCGGTGGGCCACGAAGTCCACGGCTCCGAAGGCGAAGGGGCCGGCGGCGGTGACATCGTTGACGGTCGTGCTCTGCGTCGCGCGCCTCGCCGGGTCGAGTTCGATCAAGACGTAGCGTTCGCCAGCGGGCACCGCGCCCAGCGACGCCGCGGCCGAGAAGGCCGTCGTCACGCCCGGCGTCAGCGACAGCGGAGGTTGCTCGGAGACGATCTCGACGTCGGCCGGGTCGAGCACGTCGTCTTCCGAAGCCACCGCTCGCCAGCCCAGACTGCCCACCATTCCGAGCGCGGTGGCCTCGCCGTCGACGACGGTGGCGCCGGCGTCGCGCGCGGCCAGCCCCGCCCTCAGCGCGACGGCCTCGAAGCTGCCACTCAGAGGCCCGGTGAGCAGGGTGCCCGTCGGGAAACTCGTCATGGTGCAGCTCCCGCTCGACGCGCATGGAAGCCATGGGGTGGCGGCGCCCGACGGCTCGACCACGCCGACCGCGGTCGCTGGCGGCGACAGGCCGGGACCCGAGACGTTCGGAGGAATGAAGCTGCCCGACGAGGGCCCGTAGTGCATGAGCACCAGCCCGCTGGCGAAGAGCGAGACCCGGAAGTTGACCCGCGCCGTGTTCGATGGGCCGCCGCTGCTGAAGGTGGCGTCCGCGAAGTCGACCGTGAAGGCGCCGGGCCCCGGGCGGGCGACGGTGACGCCTCCGCGGACCGTGAGGTCACTCCACCACGGCGCGATGACCGCTCGAGGGGCCCACGCCCCCAGCGCGCCCCGGGTGAAGGGGCACGCCGTGTCCACCACCGAGGTGTCACACCAGCGCCGCTCGGCGCCGAAGACGAGCACTCCATTCGTCGACACGCCCACCTCGCCGTACGACTGCCCGCCGAACGGGAACGAGAACCCGAGCGGGAGCGTCGCGTACCCCTCGTCGTTCGGCGCCCAGGCGCCCCCCGCTCTGGCGCCCACCGTCACCGGCTGTGCGCCCGTCAGCGGTGGCAGTCCACCCCGAGCGGCGAGGGGCTGCGCGAGGGCGTTCGTGGCGAGGGCCGACAGCAACACGAGGGCTCGGGTCATTGGCAGACCACCTGGTAGCGCACCGTGACGCGTTGGCCCGGTGTGGGGAGGAAGGGCTCTTCGAATCGAACGCTGTTGCTCTCGGGCAGGTAGCGCCACACCACGGCGTTGCCCTGCAGGGACGGCACCGACCTGCCGTCGACGAGCACGACGACGCTGCTCGAAGCGTCTGGCGCCGACGTGAGCGGGAAGCTCGATTGCACCGCGAAGGTGCGGCCCGAGATGCGGCTCAGAATGGGCGCCCAGTCGATGAGGCAGATGTCGGCGCGCTCCCCGCCGGTCCGTTCGATGAGTCGCGAGTAACGGCGCGTGGCCCACGGGTGCGCGTCGTCGGGCGGGCCGTCGTGCCGACAAGGGGCGGGTGACTCGAAGTGCCCCGCAGTGCCCGCGCGGTTGAGGTTGACGAAGCCGTGTGCGGTGAAGGCCTCGGGTCGCCCCGCCCCCTTCACGGCGAACAGCTCCGCCGCCCAGCGCTCCCACGGCCCTTCGGACTGTTCGTTCGCGTCGGTGACGAACAGCACCGCGAGCCGCGCCTCGCTGCGCAGGAAACCGGCGTTGGTGGTCTGCAGCAACTCCGGCGAGAGCGCCCGGGCCGCCGCTGCCAGCCCGTGCTCGAACGACGAGCCCCTGATGCCGACCTGCACCTTCTGCTGGAACAGCGCCGCGAGGTTGGGCGTCGTCTCGTTCAACACCACCGGGTTCGACGGGTCGCCGATGAGCCTGCCGGCCGGGCCCTGGTCGATGTCGGTCGTCGTCACGCCGAAGTGGAAGCTCGTCGCGCTGCGCTGGGTGGCCGCGAAGAGCGCCTGGAAGTTCGCGCGCAGGGCGCTCTGCTTGGCAGCCATCGAGCAGCTGTCGTCGATGACGAGCAGCAGGTCGACCTGCGGCGTACTGGGCAGGAGCGTGCTGTCTTCGTGCACCATCTGCGCGCCAGCAGAGAGGCGGAGCGGCACCACCACCTCGACGGGCGTCACGCCCGCCGCGAGCACGACGAGGTTCGCCGTCGCGACACCGGCGGTCGACGGAGCTGCACGCATGGACACCGCCAGCGAGTCGTTGCTGGCGAGAATGGCCGGCAGGGTGTTGACCCCCGTCACGAAGGGGCACGGGCTCGTCGAGCAGGCCTCGACCGAGATCCGGTCGAGCTGCACGGGCGTCGCGCAGACGTTGAAGAGCTGAAGCTGGCGTTCGGCGGACCGGCAGCCGACGGGCACCGTGCCGAAGTCGACCGAATCGGGCAGCGCGACGAGGCAGGCGCTCCCGGCCAGCGCGTCGAGGTCGACGGCCTTGAGGGGGCTCGTCCGTGAAGGGACGAGCACCTGGAGCTGCCCGGTCCTCCGCTCGAGCCCCGACCCTTGTCGGGTGGGTGAGAAGGCGACGGCCACCTCGAGCTGGGCCCCCGGCGCGAGGGTCACCGACTGTTGCGGCCCCCTGACGAGCGTGAAGTCGCGGTCCGTTCCGGGGGCAAGGTCGATCGACGTGATCGCGCACGGGGCCAGCGACGTGTTGACGACGAGCGCCCGCAGCTCGCGCCGGTGCGGCATCGAGACCAGCCCGAAGGCAAGCCGCGCCGGCCCCACGGTGAGGTCGCACTCGGGCGTCGACACCGCGGTCCAGCTCACGGGAACGGTGACCTCGGGCGTGCTCGGGTCGTTCGTCACCACGCGCACGTTCGCGGCGCCAGCGCCGGGCTGGGTCGGCAGGAGCGTCACCGCGAACTCCGCCCGCTCGCCCGCCCGGAGCGGAGGAATCGACGTCGGCCCCTGCAGCGTCAGCTGGGGGGCGCCGTCGGCCTCGGCGGACGTCACGACGAGCGCGGCGCGCGGGTCGGTCCCACCCGTGCCGATGCTCTCGACGAACAGCCGCCGTCGGGCCAGGGGCGCCGTCGCGCCGGCGAGGAACGGCACCACGCCGAACGCCAGCGGCCGGGGCGACACTCGTGCGCGAGGCCCACCACCATTCCCCGTCCAGGGGACGACGCCCTCGGGCTGAAGGCGCGCGCTGGTCGAGAAACGAACGGAGCCCGCCCTCGCGCCTGGCCGGGTCGGTGTGAAGGTGACCTGCACGGTCGCGGAGCCCTTCGCGGCGACCGAGAGCGTCGCAGGGCTGACACTGACGTCGCCGGTCGCGCTCGTGCGCACCTCGACGGGGGTGGACGAGGCGTTGTCGAACTGCACCGGCGCGCTCGTCGATGTGCCCACGGCGACGAACCCGAAGTCGAGCGCCGTCGGCCCCCACGCCAGGACGTCGCGCGCTCCCTCGCCAGTCAGGACCACGTCGACCCATGGGCACTGCGCGGCGGCGCGAACCCGCACCTGCGCCGACGCCGCCACGGCTTCGGTGGGCCTGAAGGTGAACACGAGCTCGACCGACGCCCCGGCCCCCAGCGCGATCTGGCCCGACGGCGTCCCCGGCGGCTGCCCGAAGAGGGCCTGCTGGCCACGCTCCGAGGTGATGCGCTCGGTCGTGACCTCGACGGGCACGACGGCCGGGTTGCGAAGGGTGATGGTCTGCCGTGCCTCGGCGCCGACCTCGATTCGGCCGAACTCGAGCCGAGCGGGCACCTCACACGCCCCAGACACGGCGGCGCCCCGGAGCGAGACTGTCGCCTCGTCGTCCGGGGGCAGCGCGTCGTCGGCCTCGATCCGCAGCTCACCCTCGAAGGGCGTCGCACCGAACGCCGAGACTTCGGTGTCGAGCGGAGGCGCGAAGTGCACCACCAGGTCGGCCGTCGAGCCCGGCTCGATGACGAGCGCGTCGCTGAAGCTCGTCTCGAAGCGCGGGTCGGTCACCTGCACCGCCGAGACACGGAGGCTCGCCGTCCCCGCGTTGAGCAGCTGCACCTCTTCCGTCGCGCGCTGCCCGACGAACACGGGGCCCAGGTCGAGGGCTTCACCGGGCGGGGGCTTCACGACGAACAGCCGGCCGCGGGCCTCGTCGAGTCGCCCCGCTCGACAGCCCACCAGGGTGCACGCCAGCGAGAGCAGGCCAACCGTCGCAACGCCGCCACGGCCGACCCCTCTCGAGGACCTCGAACGCACACGCATGCAACGGCGCCGTGCAAGTCTGGTGACAGCCCCGAGCTCGTGGGTGGTCGCCGGGCCGCCTGGGCAAGGATTGCTCACCCTGAACGGGGGAATTGCTCAGCTGATGGTCGTTGGCGTCGCGGTGTCGGAGGTGTCGCGTCGAGGTCGCGTCGGCACGCTTCTCGTATCGGCCGCGACTCATGCGCCCGGTCGTCCTTCTTCTCGTGGCGGGTCTGTGGGGCTGGTTCGCGGCCGCGCAGCGGTCGGCGGGCCCGGCCCTCGTCGACGGGCGCGGCCTCAAGGCGGCCCTCACGGCGGCGGGAGGCGTCTCGGTGGCGGAGCGGCAGGTGTTCTCTGTCGTCGCTGTCGGTGATGACGAGACCGCCCCCGTCGCCGGGGCCATCGTCGTCGAGGGGACGAGGCAGCGGCGGCGGTGGGGGGCGGTCGTCGAGCAACTCGAACCTTCCGCCGTTGGGTTTGAACACAGCTACCTCGTCCCGGAGCGTCCGCGCGGTGCGCTGCGGGTGCGACTGCGTCCTGCCGGCGCGTTCTCGGTTCAGCCAACGCGGCTCGAGTTCGCGGGCTCGCAGGTCCTCGAGCCGCTCGTCGCGGGGGCTCCAGTCTGGGTCGACGCCGACGGGCGGAGGACGCCGCTGGTCTACGAACGTGACGGTGACGATGTGCTGCTCGAGGTCCCCCGGCGGGTGCTCGAGCACAGCCGCTACCCAGCGGTGCTCGATCCGTGGCTCGGCCCCGCGCGGGCCGTCGAGCCTCCGGTCGTCGGTCACGCCTTCGGTCGCCAGGAGTCGACCGTGTTCACGCGTGGCGGGAGCGACGGCCGCTCGCTGCTCGTCTGGGTCGACGGTCGCAGCGGCAGCGACACCGATCTCTTCGGTGCTTTCGTTTCGAGCGCGGGTGAAGTGCTCGACCCGAACGGGATCCCGCTCGTGGCGGCTCGTGGAAACCAGCACGCACCGTCGGTCGCGTTCGACGGGCTCGTCTATTGGGTGGCGTACCTCGACGACCGCCGCTCGACCAGTCGAGCCGAGCTGACCGACCTCCGGGTCCTTCGCGTGAGCCAGACCGGCGACGTGCTCGACCCGGGCGGCGTCGTGCTCAAGGAGAACCCGCCCATGGTCATTCCCCAGGTGCTGGTCGTGGGCGGAGCGCTCCAGGTCGCGTGGGAGCGCCTCGAGCTCGCCACCTATGCCATCGACCTGCAGCGCTTCGACCCGGTGACGTTGCGCGCCACCACGCCCGTCATCGAGGTGGCCAGGCGCCACCTCCCGATTGGGGCCCGACGGGATCTGCGGGTGCACCGCGTGCCCGGGGGGGTCGCGCATCACTGGGGGGGCGACGTGATCGAGCCCGATGGCGGCACGCTGCTCGGGTCTTTTCGCCGGGTGGTCCGCGACGACCTGTCGCTGGGGCCGATCGAACAGCTCACCGACTTCGACCCCGGTGTCAGTCTGCCGGTGACGCTGCCCGATGGCGCCGCCGCAGTCGTCTTCACGCGCTCCACGGGTACGCCGTGGGACGGCGGAGCCTCGTCCTTCGCGTCCCCGTCCTTCGAGGTGAGCCTCCTGGCCGTTCCACAAGAAGTCGACGGCGGCGCGGCGCCCCTCGCGACCGCGACTGTCCTCGCGAGGTCGCCGTCGAGGCTCCTTCCCGAGTCGGCACACGGCGGGCCCGAGGGCATCTTCGTGAGCGTCCTCGACTTCCGGCGCAACCTCGAGGGTGATGTCTCGCTGCTCCGGTTCGACCCGCGGCAGCCGCAGCCGACGTCGCTCACGCCCGTCGTCAGGTTGCCCGGCTGGCAGTGGTCGTCGAGTGTGGTCGCAGGTGCGGGAGGGGGGGCCCTGGTGGCCTGGTCCGACACGCGACAGGCGCCCTACGACACCTTCGAGCTCAGCGACGTCTTCATGGCCTTCATCGGCGCAGACGGGGGCGTGGCCCCGGAGCGCGGGGCGCTGGTCAGCCAGGCGCCGAACAGCCAACGGGTGCCCGTCGTCGCCAGTCGCGCGGAGGGCTCGCTCGTCGTGTGGGAAGACAGTCGCACCGGCGCGAGCGACCTCTACGCCATGCCCCTGGGGGTCGACGGGGAGCTGCTCCAGGACGGCGGCTCGCTGGTGTCGGCGCGCACGAGGGCCGAAGCGGCGCCCACCATCGCGGCCGGCCCCGGGGGCTACCTGGTGGTGTGGGAGGACACCACCGAGTCGGTGACGCCCGACCTGTGGGCCCGTCGCTTCGACGAGAACGGGCAGCCCGTCGGGGCGCCCCGAGCCCTCGTCACGGCGCAGCACTCTCAACGCCGGCCACACCTCGCCGCCAACGGCAGCGGCTACTGCCTGGTCTGGGAGGACGGGCGAGAGAGCGCCGACGGCACCCCGCGCATCTACGGCGCGTTCCTCGGCCCCGACGGCGAGGTGTCACCTCCGGGCGGTATGCCGATGGCGCCGCGACAGGCCAGCGGGCAGGACTCGGCCCAACGTGCACCCCGGTGCGACTGGGACGGTGCGACCTGGCGCGTCGCGCACCTCGACAACCGGCTCGGCCCGACCTCGACGACGTTCAACCTCTTCCTCCGACGCTTCTCGGCCGAGGGAACGCCACAGGCTGGCGACGTGCAGGTCAACGTGGGCCCGGGCACCATCGGTGACTTCTCGCTCGCCAGCCGGGGGGACGTCGCCCTCGTCGCGTGGACCGACACCCGCGTCCCCGACGAACCCGTCGTGTACGCGGCGGTGACCGTCGGAGGCCTCGTCGCCCACCCGGACCTGCGCCTGTCAGGTGCGGGCAGTCAGGACAGCCAGCAGCGCCCGGTGGCCCTCGCCCTCGCCGACCGGTTCCTCGTCGCCTTCGAGCAACGCCCGACGCCGGACACGTCCGATCTCGTCGGCGTCTGGGTGGGGGCCGACGGCGTCATCGAGCCGTCGCGGCTCTCTCTCGCCAGCGGTACGGCCACCGAGTCCCAGGTCGCGCTCGCCAACGCCCTCACGGGGCGGGTGACGGCCACCTGGGTCGAGGTCTCGCTCGACCCGCGGCTCCGAGTCGAGCGGGTCATGACGCGCATCCTCCGCACCGGCAGGACAGGGCAGGGCTGCGAAGCCGCGAACGAGTGTGAGAGCGGCTTCTGCGTCGAGGGCGTCTGTTGCACGAGCGCCTGTGAGGGCGGCCTCGGTCGGTGTCAGAGCTGTCTGTCGGGCGCCGAGGGGCCAGGGGTGTGCAGCCTGGTGCCGAAAGGAACCCGCTGTGGCCCACTCGACGCGTGCGGCGCACCGGTGACGTGCGATGGCGTCAGCGACGTCTGCGAGGCGCCAGCGGGGCTGGTGTGTGAGGCGGCGCTGCCGTCCTTCCCGCCCCCGCCACGACCGGGGTGTGGGTGCTCCGGCGTCGGGTCGTCTGCGCTCCTGCCCTTCCTTCTGGCGACTCTGTTCACCTTGCGTCGTCGTCGTCGCCTCGTCGTGACCTGCCTCGCCCTGGCGCCCCTGGTGTCCATTGCGGCGCCAGGACCGGGTCGGGCGCCGCCTCGACCGATTCCGACACTCGAGCCAACGCTCGACGGGCCCGAGGCGCGCGCGACCTTCGGGTTGCCGCCACGCGCCGCGGAGGCCCTCGCGTCGCTCGACCGTTTCTGGAGACCTGATGGGTCGGCCATGGTGGCCATCGCCGCGGGCGCGTTCTTGCGCTTCGAGCGCGAGGCCCTCGAGGTGACGCTCCCCTCGCTCCCACGGTCACCGCTGCGGCTCCGCAGTCGTGGGCTCACGGGCCAGTCAGCCTCGTGCCACATTCACGGGCCCACGCTCGAGTGTGCGTCGAGCGGCGTGGTCGAAGTGCTCGAGAATCGCGGGAGCGGGGTCGAGTACCGCTGGCACGTACAGGAGCCCCAACGCCCCACGCCGATGGCCGTCGAGCTCGACATCGAGGGCCGTGCCTGCGCGACGCGGGGGCGCGAGGTCGAGTGTCTCGACGAGCTGGGCGCGGGCCTGCGGGTGGGCGCCGCCACGTGGGTCGACGCCACCGGTCGGCGCTGGCCGCTCGAGACGTCGTTGACGCCCACCGGTGTTCGATGGGCGGTCCCGCAGACGGTGGTGAGCCAGACGAGGTGGCCGGCCGTGCTCGACCCCATCGTCACGCCGATCGCCGGCATTCGGGCCCTCGACGCCTTGCAGGCCTCGGCCAACCAGCTCGAAGTGGCGCTCGCAGCGTCGCCGCAGCGCACCCTTGCTGCCTGGATCGACGAGCGCGCCGAGAGCGGAGTGCTCCTCATCGCGGCGGTGGCGGCCGATGGAACCCAGGCCCCCTCGAGCCTCGTGCGGCTCCCACCGGCGCCCTGGCGGGAGCACCCGTCGCTCGCCGTCGATGAGCAGGGCCGCTTCCTCGCGGTGTGGGCCGAGGCCGACTCGGTGCTGGGGGCGCGGCGGGTGATGGCCTTGTTGCTCGACGCCTCGGGGCGCGCCGCGTGGGCCGGCCCGCGTGAGATCATGTCGGGTTCGCTCGACGCCCGGGCTCCAGCGGTCGCACCCGACGCGGCCGGGTGGCTCGTCGCGGCGAGGCTCCACCGGTCGGGTGCGTCGCCCAGCCTCGGCCTCGTCACGCTCAACGACGGCGGTGTCCCCGGCGCGCTGGTCGACGGCGGGCCGATCGCTCCCTTCTCGTCGCCGCAGCTGGCGGGGGACCGCCGGACGGTGCTCGTCGTCGCCGAGATCGTTCGTGGCGCGCAGGTCGGGCTCGTCGCGCGCGCCTGGGCGCAGGGGGCGCTCGGCGCTGGGCGTGAGTTCGTTCCCGCGAGTGGCGACCGCCTTCGACCGCTCGTTGCCGTGAGGCCCGCGGGCGGCTTCTGGCTCGGCTCAGCCCTGCGCACCGCCGCGGCCCGGACTCTGGAGCTCGAGGCGCTCGGTGACACGCTCGACCCACTCGAGCCCGCCCGTATCCTCGCCACCGAGGCCGACGGGCTTGGCCTGGCCTCGAGCGTGGTCGCCTGGACGACCCTCGGGACGATTCACCTGCGGCCGATCGACCCGAGCGGCGCGCTCGGGGCGGAAGTGACGCTCGCCCGGCCAGGGGTCAGCTCCCCCGTCGCTTTGAGCACATCGCCTGCAGGGGCGACCGCGGTGTGGGGCGAGCGGGTCGGCGTCGCGACGACGCTCGCTGCGGTCCGGTGGGCGCCGCCCCAGCCGCTCGGGAGCGCCGTGCCCTTCGCCCGCGTCGGCTCCACACAGGCCGCGCCGGCCCTCATCGGATTCGGCGAGAACACGGCCCTGCTCGTCTACGAGGACCGACGCTCTGGGAGGAACGTCGATCTGTGGGGGGCGCGCGTCACGTTCGACGGCGGCGTCGTCGACCCGTCGGGCACGCCGGTGGTGCAGGCGACGGGAGACCAACGCCGCCCCTCGCTCGCCGCGACCGGCGACCTCGCCATGACGGCCTTCGTCGACACCAGAACTGGCGCTCCGACGCTCTGGGCCGCGCGGGTCTCGGCGCAGGGAATGGCGCTCGATGACGAAGGGATCGAAGTCGCCCCCGCGGGGGCCCCGATCGCCGCTGACGCTCCGGTCATCGCCGCCGCGCGCTCCTTCGCTGTCGCAGCTGCGGCTCCCTCGGGCGCTGGCCTGGGCGTGGCCGAAGTCTCGGTGCTCGGGCGTACGGGGGCGGGAGTCAGGCTCGAGCGCGGGTCGACCGTGCGGCGCTCGCCTCGGCTCGCGCGCCTCCCTGCCGGCTTCTTCCTGTCGTGGGAAGCCACCACCGACGTCGCGACCGCCGGCTCCGACATCGTCGGGACGCTCCTTCGTGAAAACCTCAGCCCGATCGCACCAGATGGCTTCGCGCTGGTGACCCGGCCGCGAAGTCAACGACTGCGAGCCGTCGGCGGCGGCGACGCGGGGCTCGTGGTCGTCTTCGAGGAAGACGACGGCGACCGCGCGGCCGTGTTCGCGGCGGCGGTGACCCCGACGGGAGAACCACTGGGCCCGGTGCAGGCGCTGAGCGTCACTGACGGGCTCGCCGTGGGGGCGAGCGCGGCCTTCGTCGGCGACGACGCGCTGGTGGTGTGGCGACAGGCGCGCGGGGGCGTCGACGCCGTCGTGGCCCGCTGGGTGTCCGTCTCGGCGCTCCTCGCCAGCCCGCCCTTCGAGTTGGGCGAGGTCACCGCTGCGACGGGCTCGACCGCCGTGACGGTCGATGCGGCGGGGCGCGGCGTCGTGGCCGTCACACGCTTCGATGATCTGGTCGGCGCCGACCGGATCTGGCTCCGTGCCTTCGAGGCCAGGCCCCTGGGGAGCTCGTGCACGAGTGGTGAGGTTTGTTCGAGCGGCGTGTGCGCCGACGGCGTGTGCTGCGACCGCGCCTGCGGAACGAACGCCTGCGAGGCCTGCTCGGTTGCCCGCGGCGCGGCGCGCGACGGCTGGTGCGGGCCCACACCGGGCCGGGTCTGCCGGGGCGCCGCCGACGCCTGTGATGCCGAGGAGCGATGCGGTGAGCGCGAGCTGACCTGCCCGGCCGATGGCCCTGCAGAAGACGGCGCGGCCTGTGGCGAATCGCTCATCTGCCAGGCCCGCGCGTGCGTGGCCGACCCCGGGGCACGCCAACCGGTGCAGCCGAGGCCCGCGGGCGCGTGCTCGACGTCGGGGGCCGGGGGGCTGTGGGCGTCGGGGGCGATGCTGTGCTGGGTCGCGCGACGGCGCCGTCGTTCGGCCCTCGCGGCCCTCGTCGTGCTCGTCGTGGGCTGTGCTCCCGTCGTTTCGTCTCGCGCCGACGGGAGCACTCCGGTCGACGCCGACGCGGGGCCGAGCGGCTCGGCCGACGCCGGACCCGTGGAGTCCGACTTCGGCCAGCCGTGCTCGACGAACGCCGACTGCGCCGACGGGCTCTGCCTCCGCTCCGGGGTCTGTTCGAGGTCCTGCGAACAGGCCAGTGACTGTCCGGCGCTCCCCGAGTGGAGCTGCGCCGCGTCCACCAGCGGGTCGCTGTTCTGCCAGTGCGTCCGACAAGGGGCCGGCGAGGTGTGCGATGGGCGGGACAACGACTGTGACGGGGTCGCCGACGACGGCGCCACCTGCTCCGACCCGGGCACCGTGTGTCGCTCAGGGCAGTGCGTGTGCGCCGACGAGAACCGCTGCGACGGCCGCTGCGTCGACCGCTCGTCCGACCGCGAGCACTGTGGGGCCTGCGGCGTCGTCTGCGAGGTGCGCTGCGACCAGGGGCAGTGCGCCTGTCAGGCCGGGCGCACGCTCTGCGCCGGCCGCTGCGTGGTGCTCGAAGCCGACGACTCGCACTGCGGAGCGTGCGGCCGGGCCTGTCGAGACGGTGAGACCTGCTCGGGCGGGGCCTGCGCGCTCGACCTGCGGTGGGCCCGATGGCCGATCGTCGATGCCCCACGGCTCACCGTCACCAGCGCTGGCACGGTGGTGGATCTCGTGACGGGCCTCGAGTGGCTCCGGGCGCCGCTCCCCGTGGCCCCGGCGACGCTCGACGAGGCCGAGCAGGCGTGCGCGGCGCTGCGGCTTCAGGGGCGTCGCGATTGGCGCCTGCCGACCCGCATCGAGCTCACCTCGCTGCTCGACTACTCGCGGCTCGACGACCCCCTGTGGGACGTGCAGGCGCTCCAGGGCCCGGTCGGCGCCTACTGGAGCGCCTCGTCGCGCGTCTTCGGGGCCGGGCGAGAGACGTGGGTCGTTCGGAGCGACGGCACCCTCGACTCGATGTCGAGCCTGGCCTCGGCGCCGACGCTGGTGAGGTGTGTGCGATGAGACACGTCGTGTCACTCGTGGCGCTGCTGTCGCTCGGAGCCGCGCCGCGCGGTCGGTACCTGTCCGCCGCCGGAACGGTCACCGATCGAGAGACCGGGCTGGTGTGGGCGCAGCAGACGCTGCCCGCCCAGAGCTTCTCGCAGGCCCAGGCGGCCTGTGCGGCCTCTCGCGTCGGCGGCAGCCAGGCGTGGCGGCTGGCGTCGATCAAGGAGCTGCAGTCGTTGCTCGACGACTCGGGTCTTCAGCTGAGCCTCGACCCGGCCTTCCGGGCCTTCCGCGCGTCGTGGTCGTCGACGCCCGGTCGTGCGGCCTTGTCGCACTGGGTCCTCCAGGTCGACCTGGCCGCTCCAGTCACCGTCTTCAGCGACTCCACTGTCATCGAGGTGCTCTGTGTTCACTGATCGATCCCGCCTGCTCCTGGCTGCCTTCGCTGTGGCCGCATGCAACGCGCCGACCCCCGTCCAACGAACCCCGGTGCGAGATCCGTCGGCGCTTCGTCCCTCGTGCTTCACCATCACCTTCGATCTCGGTGGCCGCGCCGCGCAGGTCGAAGCGCCGGTCAGGCGTGACGATGCAGACGCCCCGCGGTTCCTCGCTGACGACCGGCTCGCGCTGAAGGTGGGCCGGGTCGATGCGGTGGCAGCCGGTGACGGGCAGCGCGTGAGCGTCGAGCTGGCGCTCGAGAACCGGAGCAGCGCGTCGTTGGGGCCGCAGGCCCTCGCCGTCTCGCCGCCTGCCGCGCGTGGCCTCGTCGTCTTCGACTGTGGGGTCGCTGCGACCGACGTCGCTGGCCAGTCGGTGCCGGCGCAGGCGGGTGCGGGCTTCGACGGCAACGGCTCGAGCGCCGACGGTTCGCCCTTCGACTTCGTGCTGGGGCTGCCCTGCGGCGAAGCCGGGTCCTGCAGTCGGTACGAGGTGTTTCCGGCCCCCATCGCCCCGGGCGCCACCACCCGTCCCCGGGGCATCGACTTCGAGCTGGGTGCGGGCGCCACCACGCTCGTGGCCCGGCTCGGCGTGCTGGGGGACGAGACCGGGCTCGAGCTCGATGCCGTGAGCGGGCGGGTGATCGTCAAGGAGGGCGGCCCGCTCGAGGGCGCTCGCGTGTCACTGGCCCCCGCCAGCCTCACCACCGCGACTCCGGCCACGGGGCTGTTTCAGTTCACTGGCGTCCCGCGCGGCGTGCAGCGACTGCTCGCCGAGGCGCCTGGCTGCAGCTCGGCCGAGCTCGACCTCATCAGCCCTCGCGACGGGCTCACCATCGCCCTCGACTGTGGCGCTCGACGCGCGCGAGTCGAGGGCCAGGTGCGGATCGCCGATGGTGGCGTCGTCGAGGGCGTGCGGCTCGCCGTACTCCCGGAAGGCGGCGCGCCGCTGTTCGCCACGACGGGCGTCGACGGTCGGTACCGCGTCGACGACGTCCCGGTCGGGACGACGGGCGCGGGCGAGGTGCTCATCACCGAGCTGCCCGAGGGCGCACGGTGGGTCGCCTCACAGACGTATCAGGACCTCTTCGCGGGCGGCGTGGCCCAGGTCGACTTCGTCCTGACGCCACTCCAGGCACCGCAGGCCTACGAGATCATCTCGACGTGGGGGCCGGTGGTCGGCGGGCGGGTGACCCTCCTCCTCAGCGCAGACCTCACGCAGCTCAACGTGCCCTCGGTCAACGGGGTGGGCGCCGACGCCATCGTCGGGGTAGGCGTTCGAACCCGGCTCATCCCGGGTGAGCGACTCGCGTTCCGCAGCGGCGGCATCGCCCAGGGCGCCGGCTTCGACATTGGCGCCACCAACGGCACCGTGCCGGGCCAGGTGTACGGACTGGCTGTCTCCATCAACCAGCTCGCCGGGGTCCAGCCGCTGTTTCGCTACGAGTTCGACGTGCTCCCCGGGCCCGCCACCACGGTTCGGACGAGGAGCGTCCACGTCGAGTTCTTGACGGGATCCGGCTCGAACCCGGTCGACCTGGCTCGGCGTGTTCGCGTCATCGAAGGCAGCCTGGTGCTCCCATGAGGCGCCTCACCGCCTGCGCCCTCCTCGCGGTCCTCGCCGCTGGGTGCCGCTGTGGAGACGAGCTGGTCGAAAGCCAGTGCTCTCCAGTGAGCTGCAGCGGGTGCTGTACCGTCGACGGCGCCTGTGTGACGGGGGACAGCGAGGGCGCCTGCGGGAATGAAGGCGCCAGCTGCTCGGTGTGCGGGAGCGGCCAACGGTGTCGCGCCGCGGCCTGTGTGCTCGAGCTTCCGCCCGCGGTCACCGACGACGGGGGCAGCGTCTCGGTGCCCGACGCTGGAGTGGCCCCGTCGACCTGCGAGCCGGTCGAGCCCAGCGCGGCCAGCTGCCTGGCGACCGGGTGGTGCTGGCAGAGCCCCTTCCCGACCGGTGTGGCCCTCACCGCCGTCACGGCCCTCGCGGCCGACGACGTGTGGGTCGCGGGCGAGTGGGGGTCGCTCCTTCACTTCGACGGGGAGCAGTGGCGCTCGGAGCGCCTCGGCATTCTGGAAGACGTGCAGGGCGTCACCCGCTGGGGTGGCCGACTCTGGGCCACCACGCGCACCTCACTGCGGTCACGCTCCGACACTGGGCCCTGGGTCGTCGAGGCAGGGCAGGGCGGGGCAGGCCTCTCTTCCAGCGTCCAGGGCGTCTCGTTCACGTGGGCCAACCTCCGGTGGGTCTACGATGGCGTCTCGATGCGCTCCGAGGGGCTGTCAGGGCGGTGCTTCGCCGAGCGCCTCTGCGGCGAGCGGGTCCAGGTGCGTGAGACGCCGACCGGCCTCGAGGGCTTCGCGGTGGGCAACCACGGGTTCATCTCCCGGCACAAGGCGGGCGCGTGGTTCCAGCTCGAGGGCCGCACTCCAGTCGATGGTGGTACGGACCTCGCCGTGGTGGACGTCGCGGCGTTGCCGGACGGGGGCTGGTTCTTCCTCGACCTCGACGGCAAGGTCCGCGAGTGGGACGGCGTTCGGCTGGTGGCCGGGAGCCCCCTGCCAGCGCGGGAGTTCAACCCCAACCGCGTCGACTTCGGCGACGTCTACCGGCACGCCTTCGTCGTCGGCGAGCAGGTGCACGTCACCAGCGACCCGGGGCAGCTGTTCCGCCGGGCGGGCACCCGCTGGGAAGAAGTCACGCTGCCCACCGCGCGCCTGCACACGGCCTCCTCCGCGCGCACGAACACCGACGCCTGGCTCGCTGGTGACGGCTCGCTCCTGCGCTTCGATGGGACGCGATGGCGGGAGACCCTGCGCAACGTGACCGACCTCTCCCTCTTCGATCTCGACCTCACGGCCCAGGGTGGGTTCGCGGTCGGCGAGCAGGGCCTCGTCCTCCGGCGCGACCGCGATGGGTGGACGAGGGTGAACGTCGGCACGTCGGTCGACCTCACCGGCGTGGTAGCGTTCGACTGCGACTTCGCCGTCATCGTCGGCGCGCGCGGCACCATTCTCGTGTGGGACGGGCTGTCATGGCGGCCCGAGGCCTCGGGCGTGACCGACGACCTCTTCGGTGTCTTCGCGCTCGGTCGAACCCGCATCTGGGCAGTCGGCGCCCGCGGCACTGTGCTGTTCTTCGATGGAACCCGATGGGCTCGGGTGCCGGTCCCCACGACGCGCAACCTCGCGGCCATCTGGGGCCCGGACGAAGCGCGGCTGTGGGCCGTCGGCGAGGGAGGCACGGTGCTTCGCTTCGAGGGCGCGAGGTGGACACTTGACCCCGACGTGGGAACCGACATGACGTTCACCGACGTGCACGGCACCGCTGCGAACCGGGTCTTCGTGTCCGGGTCCAGGGGCGTCCGGCTGTGGGACGGTACGGTGTGGCGCAGCGCGCTGACCACCGGGTACCCCATCACCTCGGTGCTGGCGACCCCGACCAGCTTCCTCGCGGCGAGCGAGGTGGGGGTGGTTCGCGCAGGCCTCCTCGGGACGACGGGCGAGCTGGTCGGCCTCCCGACCCACCGCGTCGTGAGCTCGGGAGGCGCCCTTTGGGCGGCCGGGGACCGCGGAAGCATTCTCTCGAAGCCGGTCTCTCCGTGAGCTCAACCACCGCCGACCCTGCCCGCTTCGTCACGCCCCTCGGCCCTGGCGTGGCCCGCCAGCTCGGCTCGTACGAGCTGCTCGGGCGCCTCGGCGTCGGTGGCATGGCCGAGGTCTTCCTCGCGCGGCAGCCCCTCGCTGGCGGGCGCCTGTGTGTCCTCAAGCGGGTGCGGCCAGAGTTCCTGGGTGACGCTGCGGCCCTCGCGATGTTCTTCGAAGAAGGCCGCCTGGGCATGGCGCTGGAGCATCAACACATCGCCAAGGTGTTCGACGCCCACCACTCGTCAGAGGGCAGCTACCTCGTGATGGAGTGGGTGCCGGGCATCACCTTGCGACAGCTGGTCGCCTGGCTCCAACGCCGGCAGACCGCGCTGGACGTGCACCTGGTGGCGCAGGTGATCGCCGACTGTGCCGGCGCCCTTCAGGCCGCGCACACCGCCCGGAGCTCCGACGGCCAGCCGCTGCACATCGTCCACCGCGACGTGAGCCCCCACAACATCCTCGTGTCCAACACGGGCGTCACCAAACTCATCGACTTCGGCATCGCGCGCGCGAGCAGCCGGGCCCTGTCGACGCAGCGGGGCATCGTGAAGGGAAAGGCCTTCTACATGTCGCCCGAGCAGCTCCGCGACGAGCCCCTCGACATCCGCTCCGATCTCTTCAGCCTCGGCCTCGTGATGTACGAGCTGCTCACGGCCGTTCGCGCGCTGCGGGTCCGCAGTGAGCTCGAGATGCTCCGCAGCCCCTCGTGGGACATCGCCCCCATCGAGGCGCATCGCGGCGACGTTCCCGTCGAGCTGCGCTTCATCTGCTGGAAGCTCGTCTCGCTCGAGCCGGCCGAACGCTTCGCCGAGCCACGCGCGCTGCTGAAGATGCTCCGCCCCATCGTGCCCGCGTCGGCCCTCGCCGAGCGCCGCGCGGCCCTCGGTGAGCTCGTAGCGCAGGTCGTCGCTGACACCACGCTCACCCCCGCCGAGCCCACGGCCGCCCTCGCGCGATAGGCGCGTGGCGTCAGTTGACCTCGACCCGCAGCAGCGGGGCCTGCACGCTGGTTCCCTGCACCGTCGCCGACAGTCGCAGCTGGTCGAGGCTCGCCGCGGGGACCGCAAGCGACGAAGGGCCCTGGGCCGAGAGCGGCGGTCCCAACGCCATCGACCCCGTGACGGTGTCTCCTGCCGAACCCTGGAGCTGGACCGTCGCCGTGTTCCCCGGAAAGCCGGGGATCGAGGTGTTCGCCAGCAGCGAGGTCGTCGGGTTGGTGTACCGGGTCAGCTCGAACCGGTGCAACGCGGGGTCGTGTGCCTCAGGCCCGCCCGTCAGGGGGATCTGGAGCTGCAGGCGCTCCATGTTCTCCAGCCGCACCCAGACAGCAGCGCGCAGCAGGAACCAGCCGTTCGACGCCCCCCCCGGCGAGACCCGGTAGCGAGCCTCGGTGTTCTGTGAGGGTCCACCTCCGGGCGGCGCGGCGAAGGCCGTGGTGTAGCGTCGCAGCCCAGGCGCGGTCGACACCGTGGCCGCGTCGAAGAAGAGCTCTTCGCGCCGCAGCCGGACAGTCGGGCTGATCGACGTACCGCTGATGTCCGCGATGACCTCGAACTCGAAGGGGGTCGACGGGCTGAGCCCCGCCACGCGCGTCGGGCTCCACCACCAGGAGACGAGCTGCGAGGCGAACTCGCTGCTGTTGAAGGTCGTCGAGATGGCCTCCCCCTGGGCCGTGTTCGGGCCACGAACCAGCAAGGCCATGTACCGGGTGCGCGTCGCCGCGGTCTGGGTGACGATGACGCGGGCCGAGTGCAGCACGAACGGAGCGGCGGTGCTGGCGGCGGCCAGCCGCGCTCGGAACACCTGCGCGCCCGACCACGTGAACGCGGTGCTGCGAACACGCGTGGGGCTCGCCGCCGCCGGGCAGCTGACCGAGGCCACCGCGGCGCCCGACGACTGGGCGACGAGCTCGACGGTGCGCTGTGCGCCCTGGCACACGGCCTCGAAGGTGGTGGTGACCACCCCGTCGTAATCGCTCCGGTCGAGGTGGAGCTGAGACCGGTCCACCTGAAGTGCTGCTCCCGACGACCAGTTCACCGGCCAGGAGAGCATCTCGAGCGGGACCTCGACGTCGAGGATCGGCCTGAACGTCACGAACTCGCTTCCGAGGACCACCGGGCTGGTGACGGTGATGACGGCGGGCCCACCCGTGGTCGAGCGAACGAACGCGCGGGTCTGGCCCTGAAGATCCGTCGGCGGTCCCTGGGTGACGGTGCCTCGCGTCGACGCGACCACCACGCCGACCCCGGCGACCGGCCGAGCGCTCGAGTCGCGCAATGTCACCAGCACTTCGATCGCGGCCATTCCATCGGCGATGGCGGTGGTGGGGCTCGCCACCAGGCTGCACTGCGCAGGGTCGGGGACGTTCGGCGTGAAGGTGACGGTGGCTCCCGTGGAGGTGACGAGCGGCTGGGCGAGCGTGACGAGCCGGACTCCCGGCAGGACGCCGAACAGCCGGCCCTGGGCGACCCCGGCGTCGCTCGTCAGGAGCGCCGGCTGCTCCAGCACGAGCCCCGCGTCGGGCACCGCGAAACGAACCGTTTGCCCCGGCAGCGGGTTCCCCTGCGCGTCTCGGATGGTGGCCGTGAGCTGCACGGCGCTGACCCCATCGGCCGGCGCGCTCCCGGGGGTCGCGCTGATGGTGGATCGGCTCTCGGACGGCGCCCCTGCCACGAAGGTGAAGGCGAGCGGCCCCCGTTGGAGCGGGGCCGTCAACGCCACCATCGCCGTGCCGGGAATCGTCGACCGCACCCGCGTCGTCGACACGCCCTGTGCATTCGTCGGAGCTGGGGGCGCCAGCTGCGCCGCCAGGCCCGTGAGCGTGAGCGTCGGCGTGACCCCCTCGACCGGGTTGCCGAACGCATCGCTCAGCCTGACTGAGACGAGCCCCTCGCTCGTTCCGTCCGCGGGGAGCGTCGTCGGCCCCCCATCGAAGGTCGAGGTCGCGTCTGCAGGAGGGCCCGCGACGAACCGCGTCGCCCCGGTGAGGACGACTGGTGACGACGTCGTCAGCGCTTTGGGTTCGGCCACCGTCGAGCGCACCCCGCAGGTCGACACCCCGGACGCCAGGGTGGGCGTACAGGGCCTCGTCAGGTTGCCGGTTCCACCGATCGACAACACCGGCGTCACCCCGGCAACGCCAGTTCCGAACACATCCTTGATCGAGATGACCACCACGGCCTCGTCCACCCCGTCGGCGACCGCCAACGCGGTGGCGACGAGGCTGGATTGCGCCGGGTCGGGTACGCCGGGACGCCCGGCATCGAGCCCCGGCCCGGCGTCCACCGACGCCCCGCCGTCACCGAGGCCTGCGTCACCCCCACCGCCGTCCTCGCCGCCGTCTCGGGGGCCCGCGTTCGTGACGCCGCCGTCCTGAACCTCCACCGGCCCTCCGTCGGACACGAAGGGGACCGGGCGTTCGCACCCGATCACGAGCCACGCGAAGACGAAAAACCCAGGGAACGTAGTCTTCATCGAGCGGCATCTGACAGCACAAAGCAGGCCACCGTCACCCGCCGCACCGGAGGCTGCAGGTGCCTGCTTCTTGCTCACCCTTCGCCACTCCGTTGCTCACCACCGCGCTATCGCCGCAACGACCTTTCGCTACACTCGCCCCCATGTTGCGCCTCACCGACGCCTCGGCCATCTGCTACCGCTTCTTCGACGTGGCCGACTCGATTCACCTCGAGAAGGCACGGGAGCTGCTGTCTCGCGCCGGCTCTGGCGTGCGGCGGGTGGGCTTCTCGCGCGCCGGCAGCGCCTACCTGCAGCTGTCGAACGCGCCGCTGGCGGCCGATCTCGGCGCCCGTCAGCTCGAGGTGCTGGGGCGGGTGCGTGACGTGCAGCTCGGCCTCCGCCTCTTCGACCACGGGGCCCTCGCCATCGCCCTGCGCGTTCCGCTCGAGCCCGGCCAGACGCTCGCCGAGGTGACGCCGCTCGCCGACGAGCTCTACGACTCCCGCGCCATCGACGCGCTCGCCCGCGACGAGATCGCCCGCCTTCGCACCCAGCTCGAGCCGGCCTTCGAGAAGCCCCACCTGTGGGATCAGCACGAGGAGTACACCGTGCTCTTCGTGAAGGCCTTCGACCGCGCCGTCACCGCCGACGAGGTGCTCGCCGAGCCCGCGCTGGCGAAGCTGATTCTCGGAGAGACCGCCGCCGGCCAGCTCTCGCCCCGCGAGTCGCGCGAGGTGCTCGAGCACCACCACAGCTACACCACCAACGATCTCGCTCTCTGCGAGTGGAACGCGAGTTTCCTCTACGAGCCGTCGGGCAGCGAAGACATCGTCGACCTGCTCGAGATCGCCAACGCCCAGCTGCTCGAGCTGCGGTACTACGACTCGGTGCTCGATGCCGAGCTCACCCGGGTCTACGACGGCATCGACCTGAACAAGGGCTCCATTCTCTACAGCCCCTACCGCAAGGTGCTGCGCGAGCTCATGCAGACGCTCATCGAGCTGTCCGAGTTCATCGAGCGCGTCGAGAACGCCCTCAAGATCGTCGGCGACGTGTACCTGGCCCGCGTCTACGAGAGCGCCGTCGGGCAGCTCCGCGTCAAGCACTGGACCGAGCAGGTCTCGCGCAAGCACCGGCTGTTGCTCCAGACGTACCAGCTGCTCAAGGGCGAGGTGGACCACGACCGCTCCCTCACGCTGGAGATCATGATCGTCGTCCTCATCCTCCTCGAGATCCTCATGGCCCTCGTCCAGGTGCGGGGGCATTGACCCCCGTGCACACACATGGGGTTCCCACCGGGGCATTGGGCGCTAACATCGACGACGCGTTGACCTTCGACCCCACCCGCCGCTTCGGCGACCTCCTCATCCAGCTGGGCCTGGTCACCGAGGGCCAGGTGCAGGAAGCGCTGGCGCTCCAGCCGCTGACGGGCGCGCGCGTCGGAGAGGCGCTCTTGTCGCTCGGCTACCTCACCCGGCCGCAGCTCCAGCGGGCCCTCTCGCTCGCCATCGCCCGTGGTGACACCGTCGTGCTCGATCGCCCGCCGCTGGGCGAGATCCTCCTCGGGCTGCGCTACGTCGAAGAGGGCGCGCTCCAGCACGTGCTCGAGAAGCAGAAGCGCGACGGGCGCCGGCTGGGCGAGCTGCTCATCGAGGTGGGCGCCTGCACGCACCAACAGGTCTACGAGGCCCTGGGCCTCCAGCAGCGCATGAGCGCGGGGCCCGATGCTCCCAGGCGCAGCTCGGGCTCCGACGTGCGGGCCGTCCAGAACGGCCGGCGAGTGCTGGTCGTTGACGACTCCGAGCTCGCCTGCTCGCTGGTGGACGAGGGCCTCACCGCTCATGGCTACGAGGTGGCCGTCTTCAACGATCCGTTCCTCGCGCTCGAGCAGCTCGACGTGGTGAAGCCCGACCTCGTCTTGACCGATCTCGACATGCCCGGGCTCGACGGCGCCGAGCTGTGCCGCCGCATCAAGGCTGGGCCCAGGCACGAGCTGCCAGTGCTCATCCTCACCGCGAACGACGCCGAGGCGCAGAAGGTGGGCCTGCTCAAGGCGGGCGCCGACGACTACGTGCACAAAGGTGCCTCGATGGAGGAGCTCGCCGCCCGCATCGAGACCGTCCTGCGGCGCACCACCCAGACCGAGCGCATGCGGCGGCTCTTTGCGCGCTACACCTCGGACGCGGTTGTCGAAGAGGTGCTGCGCTCCGGAGACGTGGCGCTGTCGGGCGAGAAGCGCGTGGTGACGGTGCTCTTCGCCGACATTCGCAACTTCACCGGCTTCGCCGAGACGCTGCCGCCCGAAGAGGTGATGGCGCGACTCAACGACGTGCTGGGGCGTCTGGCCGACGTGGTGCTCTCGTGGGGCGGCACGCTCGACAAGTTCCTCGGCGACGGCCTGATGGCGGTGTGGGGTGCGCCCGTTCGCCACGACGACGACGTCGAATCGGCGGTCTCGGCGGCGCTGCAGATGATGGCCGAGGTGCAGGAGCGCAACGGCCAGCGGCCCGCCACGGAGCGCCTCGAGCTCGGCCTCGGCCTCAACACCGGCCCGGTCGTCGCGGGCAGCATCGGCAGCACGCGGCGCACGGAGTACACCTGCATCGGTGACACCGTGAACGTCGCCTCACGCCTATGCGCGCTGGCAGGCCCGGGCGAGATCCTGGTGGGCGCGGGGACCGCCGAGGTGTTGCGACGCTACGGGCCGCTCGAAGATCTGCCGCCAGTGCGGGTCAAGGGCCGCACCGCGCCGGTGCCCCTGTTCAAGGTGACGAAGGCGCTCAACGAGTCGCTCGAGGCCCAGCGCCGCTTCTGAAGGAGCCGACATGGACACGTCGTACTCGCTGGAGCAGCTCAAGAAGAACCGGGCGTCGATGATCCTCACCGGCGGAGCCGAGGCCGATCGCCGCGCGTTCGCCATCACCGCGGCCCAGGCGCTCCCGGGGGAGCCCTTCGTCGAGGTGAAGGAGCCCGCCCAGGTGGCCCGCGCGCTCAAGGGCGCCCGCGGCACCGTCTACGTGCCCGACGTCGCCGTGGTGCCAGCCGCGCTGCAGCGTGAGCTCGTGCGGGTCTTGCGCGAACAGGAAGAGCGGCCCCGCTTCGCCCTCGGCCTGTCGACCTCGGTCGAGACCGCCGTCGAGAAGGGGGGCCTCACCGATGACCTGCGCTTCTGGCTCCGCGCGGCCACCGTCGACGTGAAGAAGAAGGCTCGCTGACGAGCCTTGAATCGCCCCACGGCGTTTGAAAAAAGGCCCTCCATGTCTTCCGACGCGTTCGACGATCGCCGCAAAGCCCTCGAAGATCAGTTCTTCAAGCAGCAGAACGAGGCTGCCCTGCAGAAGCTGAAGGACCAGCAGACCCGCGCTGCGACGAAAGAGGAGATCACCCGCCTCACCGGCATCAGCAACCCCGCAGTGCTGGACGCCCTGGCGAACCTCAAGCTGGGCGGCGCGGCCGTGATGGTGATGTCGATGTTCCCGCTCGTCGAGGTCGCCTGGGCCGACGGGAAGGTCGACGACAAGGAGCGCCGCGTCGTCCTCCAGCAGGCCGAGAACGTCGGCATCGGGAGCGGCACCGAAGGCGCGCTGCTCCTGGCGAGGTGGCTCGACGAGAAGCCCGAGCTCTCGTGGCATCAGCTGTGGGCCGACTACGTGGGCGAGCTGGTGAAGAAGATGAAGCCCGAGGACCGCGAGCTGCTCAAGAACGAGGTGCTCGGCCGGGCGCGCCTGGTGGCCGAGGCCTCCGGTGGACTCCTGGGCGCGGGCTTCGCCGTGTCGGCCGCCGAGAAGCGCGTGCTCGAGAAGCTCGAGCAGGCTTTCGCCCACGGCTGACGAACGCCCGGCTGGAGCCCCGGAGCATTCGCGCTAGGCTGGCGGCTGTGTCAGGGCTCTTGCTTGCAGTGGCCGTGCTGTCGGGAGCGACGCCTCAGGCCGCTCCACCGAACGTGTTGAACGTCGAGCCCATCGTGGTGGGCACCGTTGGACTTGCAGCCATGGGGCTGGGGGTTTCACAGCTCCTCGCGTCCGAGGCGTCCCTGGGGGAGCTCAAGACGTTGGTGGCCATCGCAAAGGAAAGTCCCAGAACGACGAGCCTCCCTGCGTCTTGCGGAACGAACGCTTCTCCTGCGGGGCTCCTCGATTGCGGCCGCCGGCTCCACCAGCGCGGTACCATCGAGACGATGCTCGGCAACACGCTGCTCATTGCAGGGAGCGTGCTGGTCGCGACCTCGCTCGTCTGGCTTCTCGTCGAAGGCCTCCAGCGTGCCCCGATCGCAGTGACGCCAACCGTCTCTCCTCACGGCGCGGCGCTCGTCGTGCAGGGACGATTCTGATCGATCTTCACGGGTGTGGGGATTCCGTACTGGGGGCGCTCGCGAATGATGGCGCCGCGGTGACATGATGACGTCATGAGGAACGAGTCGTTCGAAGTGGTTTCCGGGCGACGACTGGTGCGTGGAGCCGTCATCATCGCGCTCCTCCTGGTCGCCAACGGCGGGTGCAATTGCGGCCGGTACGACGGGCCTCTCCAAGATCTCAGCGATGCCGTTGAAGGCGGTTCCGGTGCGGGTGGCGCTGGGGCTGGCAATCCGGTTGCCGGTGGCGCTGCGACGGCGGGTGGCGCTGCGACGGCGGGTGGCGCTGCGACGGCGGGTGGCGTTGCGACGGCGGGTGGCGCTGCGACGGCGGGTGGCGTTGCGACGGCGGGTGGCGCTGCGACGGCGGGTGGCGTTGCGACGGCGGGTGGCGCTGCGACGGCGGGCGGCGGTGCGACGGCGGGTGGGGGTGCGACGGCCGGTGGCGGTGCGACGGCCGGTGGCGGTGCGACGGCCGGTGGCGGTGCGACGGCGGGTGGCGGTGCGACGGCGGGTGGCTCGGGCGGTGGAGCCTCCGGTGGGGCCGCCGGAGGTGGGGCGGTCGTTGCTTGCCGCAGCCTGGGCGACCCCTGTTCGACGAGCGCCGACTGCTGCAACGTCTTCGCCTGCCTCGACAGCCTGTGTGCTTTCGGCGACCAGGACGGAGGGTTTCTCGTGCTCGACGGCGGGCAGTGCCGGTTCCCCCTCGATCGCTTCTGCATCGGGACTCATTCGCCTTGCTGTCTGGCCGATGGGGGCGCGGGCTGCTGCGCGCTCGGCGCTCAGTAAACCAACGATTTTGTTGTTCAATTTCGCGACTGCGCGGCCCCCGAGACTCGTTGCAACAGGCCCGTCGCGCAGGTAGGTGAAGTGGTTTCGCCGCCCGCCGCCGAAAACGGCCTTCCCGGCGCGGCCACCACGACATGTCCGACGACGTCAAGACGCCCGAAGCTCCGCCCCCGGCGCCCCCGCCGAGCTCCATCGGCAACGTGCTGCCCATCTCCATCGAGTCGGAGATGGAGGACAGCTACCTCGCCTACTCGATGAGCGTCATCGTCGGCCGCGCGCTGCCCGACGTGCGCGACGGCCTCAAGCCCGTGCACCGCCGCGTGCTGTACGCGATGCACGAACTCTCGAACACCTTCAGCCGCCCCTACAAGAAGTCGGCGCGCGTCGTCGGTGACGTCATCGGTAAGTACCACCCGCACGGCGATCAGTCCGTCTACGACACCATCGTTCGCCTCGCGCAGCCGTGGTCCATGCGGTACCCGCTCATCGACGGCCAGGGCAACTTCGGCTCGATGGACGGCGATTCACCCGCCGCCATGCGGTACACCGAAGTGCGCATGGAGCGGCTCACCGATGAGCTGCTCGCCGACCTCGACAAAGACACCGTCGACTTCGGCCCCAACTACGACAACACCCTCAACGAGCCGCTGGTCATGCCGGCGCGCTTCCCGAACCTGCTCGTCAACGGCAGCGACGGCATCGCCGTCGGCATGGCGACGAAGATCCCGCCGCACAACCTCGGCGAGGTCATCGACGGCGTCATTCACCTCATCGATCACCCGAAGGCGGTGCTCGCCGAGTTGATGCAGTTCATCAAGGGCCCCGACTTCCCCACCGGCGGCATCATCGCCGGCCGCGACGGCATCGCCGAGGCCTACGCCACCGGCACCGGGAAGATCACCCTCAAGGCCCGCGCCGAGATCGTCACCGACAAGAACGAGCGGCAGCAGATCATCGTCTCCGAGATCCCCTTCCAGCTGCGCAAGGAGAAGCTCATCGAAGACGTCGCCGCGCTCGTGCGCGACAAGAAGCTCGAGGGCATCTCGAGCATCGAGGACCACACCGACAGCAAGGGCGAGAAGTGGGCCACCCGCATCGTCATCGACGTCAAGCGCGACGCCCAGGCCGAGGTGGTGCTCAACAACCTCTTCATGCAGACCGCGATGCAGACGACGTACGGCATCGTGCTGCTGGCCATCGATCAGGGCCAGCCCAAGGTGCTCGCGCTCAAGGACATTCTCGAGCGCTTCATCGGGCACCGCCGTGAGGTCGTCACGCGGCGCAGCCGCTACGAGCTGAAGAAGGCGAAGGAGCGCCTCCACATCGTCGAGGGCCTGCTCGTCGCCACCATCACCCGCGACTTCCTCGACCACATCATCGCCGTCATCCGCGCGTCGAAGGACCCGGACGAGGCGAAGTGGGGCCTGATGAACATCGCCTCGCCCGCCCTCTACGAGCACGCGGCGTACGCGAAGCTCCCGAAGGTCGACGTGGCTGCGCTCAAGAAGTCGATGGAGCTCCTGGCCGCCCGCGCGAAGGGCGTCGAGCCGAAGTACGGCGGCCTCACCCGCGCGTACGAGCCCGGCTTCAGCGAGGAGCAGGCCAGGAGCATTCTCGAGATGCGGCTCCAGCGCCTCACCGGCCTGCAGCTCGAAGAGCTCTTCACCGAGCTCATCGACCTCGTGCGCACGAGCGCGCGGCTCGAAGACATCCTCCAGAACGAGTCGTCGCTCCTGAACGTCATCAAGGCCGAGCTCAAGGAGGTGCGCGAGAAGTACGCCGACGCGCGCCGCACCGAGATCACCGGCGAGCTGACCGAGATGCGGGTCGAAGATCTCATCGCCGAAGAGGACATGGTCGTCACCCTGTCCCACGCCGGGTACATCAAGCGCACCCGCCTCACCGAGTACCGCGCCCAGAAGCGCGGCGGCCGTGGGAAGACTGGCGCCACCACGAAGGAAGACGACTTCGTCACCGACATCTTCGTGGCCTCGACCCACGCCTACGTGCTGCCGCTCACCACCCGCGGCCGGCTCTACTGGCTCAAGGTGCACGAGATCCCAGAGGGGAGCCGCACCTCGAAGGGCAAGCCCATCGTCAACCTCGTGCAGTTCGCCGAGGGCGAGAAGCTGGCCCAGATGCTGGTGACGAAGGACTTCCCCGAGAGCCGCTTCGTGCTCTTCGTCACCCGCAACGGCACCGTGAAGCGCACCGACCTGACTGCGTTCTCGAACGTGCGCTCGTCGGGCATCGCCGCCATCACCATCGAAGACGGCGACGCGCTGGTGGCCGTGAAGATCACCGACGGCACGAAGGACGTGCTGCTCTCGACGGCCCAGGGCATGTCGATTCGTTTCGCCGAAGAAGAGGTGCGCTCGATGGGCCGCGGCGCCGTGGGCGTCAAGGGCATCACGCTGGAGGCCGGTGACGAGGTGGTGAGCGCCGAGGTCGTCGAGAAGGCCACCACGCTGCTCACCGTCACCGAGAACGGCTACGGCAAGCGCACCGTCGAGGAGGAGTACCGGACCCAGGGCCGCGGCGGGAAGGGCATCATCGACATCAAGACGACCGAGCGGAACGGCCGCGTCGTCGGCGCGGTGCAGGTGCGCGACACCGACGAGGTGATGATCGTCACCACCTCGGGCGTCCTCATTCGCATGAAGGTGAAGGACATCTCGGTCATCGGCCGCAACACCCAGGGCGTGCGCCTCATCACCCTCGACGCCGCCGACGAGAAGGTCGCGGGCCTCAGCTACGTACCCGAGGTGAAGGATGAGGAGCTCGGCGTGGAAGCGCCCGGCGAAGAGGGGGCGCCTGCCGCCGACGCCGTCGCCCCAGCCGACGGGGCCGCGCCCGTCGAGCCGACCCCGGGTGACGACGAGCCCAAGGCCTGACGTCCGAAGGGCCTCACGAGGCAGCTGCCGCCGGGTGAGCGCCCGCCCCGACGGCGTCGTGCCCCGCCGAGGTCGCGCTGGCCCCGGCCGTTCTGGGCATCGCCTGGGGTCGCCTGGCACCCGGCGGCCCGCGGTGACCCACCCGGGGGCGAGGTCTTCCGCACCCGCAGGGCTGGCACCGCGCATGCTGAAGCGGGGCTCATGCGAGGGGCCTGGGCCAGCGTGGTGGGAGGCGCACCGCTCATCTGGGCGATGTCGCACCTCGGCTCTACCCCAGCGCTCCTGACGGCCCTCGGCGTCATGGGGCTCGCGGCCATCGCTCTCGGCCGGGCCGAGTCGCACCTCGCCCAGCAGCGCGACGAGCACGCCGCCGAGGTGGCCGAACGCCAGCAGACGCTCGCCACGGCGACGCAGCGCCTCGAGGCCCTCGAGTCCGAGCTGACGGCCGAGCGGGGCCGCGTCGAGTCGTGGAAGGCGTGCGCGGCGACGCTCGAGGAGGCCGTCGAGCAGGCCCGCGCGAGCCGCTCGTCGTTCCTGGCGACCGTGTCCCACGAGCTGCGCACGCCGCTCCACGCGATCATCGGCTTCACCGAGCTCGTGAGCGACGGGTCCGCCGGCCCCATCAACGCGACCCAGATGGAGTACCTCGGTGACGCGCGCGCGGCCGCGCAGCACCTGATGACGCTCATCACCGACGTGCTCGACTACTCGAAGGCCGACGCCGGCAAGCTGACGTTCAGCCGCGAGCCGGTGCCCGTCGGCGAGGTGGTCGACGAAGTCGTCTCACTCGTCGACGGGCTCGCCCGGAAGAAGGAGCTCCTCCTCTCGGCCGACTGCGAGCCCGGCCTCAAGGCCCTGGGAGACCCGATGCGGGTGAAGCAGGTGCTCCTGAACCTCGTCGGCAACGCCATCAAGTTCACGCCGCGCCGCGGCCGGGTCGAGGTGACGGCGCGTCGCGAGGGCGTCTGGTGCCGGCTCGAGGTGCGCGACACCGGTGAGGGCATTCCGCTCGCGCAGCGCGAGACCCTCTTCGAGCCCTTCCAGCAGGCCGACTCGTCGACCTCTCGGCAGCACGCCGGCACGGGCCTCGGCCTCGCGCTGGTGAAGCGGTGGAGCCAGGCGATGGGTGGCTCGGTCGAGCTCGACGCCAGCGCGACGACGGGCACCTGCTTCGTGGTGCGCTTCCCCGTGCCCGCCGTGAGCGGCGTGGTGGCCCCCCTCGAGCCCGCGACGCCGCGCCTCGACGTGGTGGTGGCCGAATACGACGACGCCACCCGCGTGATGCTCACCCGGGTGCTCGAGTCACAGGGCATCGCCGTGCGCCAGGCCTCGAACGGGCAGCGCGCGCTCGAGGCCATCATGGCGCGGGTGCCCGACGTGGTGGTGCTCGACCTCATGATGCCCGAGCTCGACGGCTACGAGCTGCTGCAGAAGCTGCGGGCGCTGCCCGGCGGCGCGCGCGTGCCGGTGCTCGTCTTCTCGGCCACCAACCCCCAGGGCGTGGAGCGGGAGCGGCTGCTCGGAGCCGACGCGCAGATCTTCGTCAAGGGTTCGCTGCCACCGTCCGAGCTCGCCGCCCGCGTGCGTCGCGCGGCCGCCTCGGAGCCGCTGAGGAGCGCCGCGTGAAGGGTCGCTACGACGGGCCGCCGCCCAGCGCTCAGGCCTCGCAGAAGCCGGTCGTCCTCGTGGTCGACGACGACCCGAACAACCTGAAGCTCGTCTCGGCCTCGCTCACCCTCGAGGGCTACGAGGTGGTGTGCGCGTCGTCGGGGGAAGAGGGCCTCGAGACCCTGGCCAGGCGCTCGATCGACCTGCTGCTCCTCGACGTGCGCATGCCGGGCCTCGACGGCATCGAGGTCTGTCGCCGCGTGCGCGCCCAGCCCCGCTTCAGCCGCATGCCCATCGTCTTCCTCACCGCCGACCAGGCCGACACCGAGCGGACCCTGCTCGGCCTCGACGCGGGCGGAGACGAGTACCTGCACAAGCCCATCTCGCGGCGCATGCTGTCGGCGCGCGTGCGAAACCTCTTGCGGCTGGCGAACGCCGAGCGCGAGCGGCAGCTCCTCACCCAGGTGGCCCAGGCCGAGAAGCTCGCGGCGGTGGGGCAGGTGGCGGCCGGCGTAGCCCACGAGGTCAACAACCCGCTCTCGTTCATCTTGTCGAACCTCGAGAGCCTGCGGGCCTACGTGAACGATCTCTCGCGCGTGGTGCAGGCCTACCGGGTGAGCCCCGAGACCGGCGCCGCCCTCGACCGCACCCTGGGCATCGACGCGCTGATGGCCGACGTGAAGCCGCTCCTCGACGAGACCGTGCAGGGCGGGAGCCGCGTGCGCGCCATCGTGCAGGAGCTCAAGACGTTCGCCCGCCAGGACCCGGACACGTTCGAGCCGGTCGATCTCGCCGAGGTGGCGCGCTGCACCCTCGTGCTCACCGAGCGGGAGCTGTCGTCGAAGGCGACGCTGGTGAAGGAGCTGAAGCTGGCGCGCGTCGAGCTGGCGCCGCGCCAGAAGCTGCACCAGGTGATGCTGAACCTGCTGGTGAACGCGATGCATGCCATCGAGGCCCGGCCGGTGACGGGGCAGCGCCACACCATCACCGTGTCGACGCGCACCGAGGGCGACGTCGCGGTGCTCGAGGTGTCGGACACGGGGTGCGGCATTCCCCAGAGCGCCCGCTCGCGCATCTTCGAGCCGTTCTTCACCACCAAGCCCGTCGGCATCGGCACCGGGCTGGGCCTGTCGGTCTGCGCGATGGTGGTCGACCGGCTGGGCGGCCGCATCGACGTCGTGTCCGAAGTCGGCCGCGGCACCACCTTCACGATCCGGGTGCCGTGCGACGCCGACGAGCGGAGCCCTCAGGGCCAGCTCCCGCGCCTCCAGGTGGCCGGGGCCCGTTGACCGTCAGTCCGCCCCGGTTGCCACCAGCCTTGCGATGAGCGGGTCGAGGCCAGCCGTCGCGAGCGTCAGCGCGTGAACGACGTCATCGACGGCGAAGGCCCGGCGCCGACGACCACCGACGACGTCACGGAGTCAGGCCGGCCACCAGGGGCGTGCGGTACTTTCCGGTGAAGCAGGCGGTGCAGAACGAGCGCCCCGTCGAGTCACCGGCTGCCGTCACCAGGCCCTGCTCGGTGAGGTAGGCGAGCGAGTCGGCCGTCACGTAGCGGGCGATCTCGTCGGTGGTGTGCGACGCGGCGATCAGCTCTTTGCGGCTCGGCGTGTCGATGCCGTAGTAGCAGGGCCACGAGGTGGGCGGGCTCGAGATGCGCAGGTGCACCTCCTTCGCGCCCGCGTCCTTGAGCATCTTGACGATCTTCCGCGAGGTGGTGCCGCGCACGATGGAGTCGTCGACCACCACCACGCGCTTGCCCTCGAGCGTCGAGCGCACCGGCGCCAGCTTCAGCTTCACCCCGAAGTGCCGAATCGACTGCTGCGGCTCGATGAAGGTGCGGCCGATGTAGTGGCTGCGAATGAGGCCCACGTCGTACGGCAGCTTCGCCTGCTCGGCGTAGCCGATGGCCGCCGGCACTCCCGAGTCGGGCACGGCGATGACGACGTCGGCCTCGACGGGCTGCTCCTTGGCGAGCTGCGCGCCCAGCTTCTTGCGCACCTGGAAGACGGACTCGCCGAACACCTTCGAGTCGGGCCGGGCGAAGTAGACGAGCTCGAAGACGCAGCGGCCCGGCGCCGCCTTCTCGAAGGGGAACGACGAGCGCAGGCCGTTGGCGTCGATCACCACCAGCTCGCCCGGCTCGATCTCGCGAATGAACTCGGCCTCGATGAGGTCGAGCGCGGTCGTCTCGCTCGCCAGCACGTAGGCCTCCTTGAGGCGGCCCAGCACCAGCGGCCGGAACCCGATGGGATCCCTCGCGCCGATGAGCTGGGTGTCCGAGAGGAAGAGGAGCGAGAACGCGCCGCTGGTGCGCCGCAGCGCCTCGATGACCTTTGCCTCGAGCGTGGGCGCCTTCGAGCGGGCGATGTGGTGAATGATGTTCTCGGTGTCCGAATCGGACTGGAAGATGGCGCCCTCGGCCTCGAGGCCGCGCCGTGTCGTGTCAGAGTCGACGAAGTTGCCGTTGTGCGCCACCGCGAGCTGCCCGCCGGCGAACGAGACCTGGAGCGGCTGCGCGTTCTTGAGGTGACTGCTGCCCGCCGTCGAGTACCGCACGTGCCCGATGGCGAGCGTCCCCGGCAGCTGCTCGAGCATCGGCTCGGTGAAGGCGTCGGCCACCAGGCCCATGCTGCGGTAGCTGCGCAGCTTCTGACCGTCGCTGGTGACGATGCCGGCCGACTCCTGCCCGCGGTGCTGCAGGGCGTGCAGGCCCAGGTACGTCAGGTTCGCTGCTTCCTCATGGCCGTAGATCCCGAAGACGCCGCACATGGGCTGGGCTTTGAGCAGGTTTGCGCATTCGGCTCAATTGAGGGGTTGAACGGCCCTGCACCGACGGCCGGGCTTTGCACTTCTCGAACGATGTCATGGACTTGTGAGGCGAGGCTGAAAACGAACGCGACGGCGGTCCGCCAGCGCGAAGACCGTTGGGGCGCCGGCCGTTGGCGGTGTAAGTCGAGGTGCTCAGGGGTCGTTCTCAGCAGCTGAAAAATTCAGCCGAGAAAGGTTGCACACGGTGCCGCCGAGCGGGGTCGGAGCGACAGGACGGGTCAGTGACCTGTACCGGAAATTCGGTCCGGCGATCTACTCGCGATGTCGTCGTCTGTTGAAGGACGACGCCCTCGCGGAAGACGCCACGCAGGAGGTCTTCGTGCGCGTCATGCGACACATCGAGGTGGCTCCCGACGACGCGGCGGCGCTCGCGTGGATCTACCGCATCTCGACGAACTTCTGCCTCAACCAGATCCGCGACCGCAGCCGGCAGGCCGAGCCGACGGCGCCCGACGAGCTGCCCGAAGGCGAGGGCGAGGTGCTCGAGCCGAAGATGCTCGACCGCACCCTGGCCATGCAGCTCGTCGAGCGCACGCCCGAGAAGCTCCGCGAGACGGTGGTGCTCTACTACGTGGACGGCCTCGAGCAGGAGCAGGTGGCCCAGACGCTGGGCATCTCGCGCCGCACCGTCATCAACCGGCTCCAGGAGTTCCAGGAGCGCAGCCGCAAGTTCCTCGCCCGCGAGGGAGACGTGTCATGACGATCACCAACGAGCGCGGGCACCTGTCGAGCGAGACCATCGACCTGTTGCTGCTGGCGGCCCTGCCGTCGACCGAGGCGAACGAGGCGAAGGCCCACCTCGACGACTGCGGCTTCTGCAAGCAGCGCTGGCTCGAGCTCAACGAAGACAGCCAGAAGTTCAAGCAGTACGTCTTCGCGCGCACGCTGCCGCAGGTCGAGGCGCGGCTCCAGTCTGCGAAGGTGGGCTTCTTCGAGCGCTTCAAGCTGCAGTTCGTCCTTCCCGCGCTGGGCGTGGCGACGGCCGCGGCCCTCGCGCTCACCTTCGCCGCGGGCCCGGGCACGCAGACGGAAGACGACGAGTACGTCGGCATCAAGGGCGACGCGTCGTTCGAGCTGGTGGCGCAGCGCGAGGCGGGCCAGGCCTTCCCGGTGAAGGCGGGCACGGCGCTCAAGCCGAAGGACAAGGTGCGCTTCGTGGTGACGCCGGGCGCGGCGAAGTTCGTGCTCGTCGGGTCCGTCGACGGCGCCGGCAGCTTCAGCGTGTACCACCCGTTCGGCGCTGGCCAGTCCGAGCCGGTGTCGGGCGCGGCGCGGCTCGAGCTGTCGAGCACCGTCGAGCTCGACGAGACGGTGGGCGCCGAGCGCGTCTACGTGGTGCTGTCGGACGCGCCGGTGACGGCGGCGGCCCTCGACGCGGCGGTGAAGGCGAACCCGGCCTCGCCGCAGCTCGACGGCGCGAAGGTGCTCGTGCGGGAGTTCGTCAAGGTCGCGCCGTGAGCGCCGCCCGCCTCGTCGTCGCCCTCGCGCTCCTCGCCGTGGCGCCCGCCGCCCTGGCCGAGACGAAGCGCGTGGCCATCGTCGTCGGCAACAACGCCGGCGGTCCCTCGATGCCGCCCCTGCGCTTCGCCGAGTCCGACGCCGGCAAGATGGCGCGGGTGCTGGTCGAGCTGGGTGACGTGGCTGCCGACGACATTCTGTTGCTCCAGGGGCGCAAGGCCGCCGACGTCGAGCGCGCCATCACCGACGCCCGCGAGCGCATCGCGATGTTCAAGCGCTCGCCCGACGTGCGCACGGTGCTGATGTTCTATTTCTCGGGGCACTCCGACGGCGAGGCGATGGAGCTGGGCCTCGAGAAGCTGCCCTACGCCCGCCTCAAGGCCCTGCTGGCCGGCTCTGGCGCCGACGTGCGCGTGTCCATCGTCGACGCGTGCAAGTCGGGCGCGGGCATTCGTGAGAAGGGCGGGCGCCCGGCCGAGGCCTTCATCATCAAGCTGGCTGACACGCTCCAGCAGACGGGAGAGGCCTTCATCACCTCGAGCGCGGCCGACGAAGCGGCGCTCGAGTCGAACGAGGTGATGGGCAGCTACTTCACCCACAACCTCATCTCGGGGCTGCGCGGCGCCGCCGACGCCTCGGGCGACAAGCTGGTGACGCTCGCCGAGGCCTACAAGTACGCGTACGACCGCACCGTGAGCGCCACCGCGTCGCTCACCGTCGGTGCCCAGCACCCGTCGTACGACTTCAAGCTGTCTGGCCAGGGCGAGCTGGTGCTCGCGTCGCTCCTCAAGCCGTCGTCGGTGCTGGTGCTGCCCGAGGGAGCCGATCGATCGCTGGTGACCGACGTGCTGCGCGATCAGGTCGTCGTCGAGGCGCCGGGCGGCACGGCGCGCGAGTTCGCGGTCGCCCCCGGCGAGTACGCGCTGCGCCTCTTCAAGGGCGGCCAGGGCTATGCGACGCGGCTCAAGCTGAGCGAGGGGCAGCGGCGCACCATCGCGTGGGGCGAGCTGACGCCGGTGGCCTCGTCGGTGGTGGTGGCAGCGAAGGGCGGCGCCATCGAGGTGTCCCAACAGATGGACGCGAAGGAAGACACCGCGCCCATCGGGCTGTCGCTGGCGTTCGGCATGACGGGGCGCGTGACCGAGTGGGCACCCAACGACACCAGCGGCCTCAAGTACCAGCTGCGGCTCGGCGTGGAGCCGCTCCAGTCGACGTTCGGCAGCTTCAACCTCTTCGGCCGGCCGCGGCTCGGGCGCGTGCGGGTGCTGGGCGAGCTGACGTTGCAGGCGCTGGGCGAGGCCACCGCCGAGGAGTTCCGCCGCAACGAGTACGGCCTCCAGATGCGCGTCGGCTACCGCGTCGCGCTCGAGTGGTGGCGCCTGCACCTGGGCCTCGGCGTCGAGCTGGGCGGCGGCACGTTGCTCTCGCCGCAGACGGCGGGCGGCGCGCTCCAGGCCACCGGGCTGCTGGTGGCGGCGCCGAGGGTGTCGCTGCGGGCGCGCATCGCTGGGCCGGTGTGGCTGCACGCCGAAGGCGACTTCCCCGTGCTGCTGGTGCCGTTCCGTGAAGACACCGCCGCGCAGGTGACGCTGCGCCCGTACGGCTTCGCGGCGTTCTCGGCCGGCCTCTTCATCACTTTTTGAGCCCCTCTTCGCCGAGGTCGATCGCGACTTCGAGGCGTCTTCCGGGCTGGTCGACCTGATGGTCGAATCAGGACGGAGTCAGGGCGTCACGGTTGCAGGGTCGAGGCGCGTCAGCCTGGGTGGAGCTGCACCCCATCGAGCACCGCCTCGAGCAGCTCCAGCTTGGCGCCGAACGCCGCCACCGGCGCCACGGCGGTGATGACGGCGACGCGTTCGTCCCTCGTCGAGAAGCGCTTGAGCGCCCGCTGGCCCGACGAGGGGCCAAGGCCCGTGTACAGGCACGAGGTGGTGTCGACGCCGTGGAGCAAGAAGCGCATCGGAGGTGCCTCGGGCCTCCACAGCCGCAGCGTCGTCGCGTTGCTGCGCGTCACGTAGCCCTCGATGTCGACGCCAGGGGCGAGGTTCGTCCACACCAGGTGCAGCGCATAGGCGCCGCCCCACGTGGCCTTGAGGTGCTGGCCCACGCGCATCGTCTCGACGGCCGCCGCCGGCGGAAGCGTGATGCGCCAGGGCCCGAACGAAACCGGTCTGGTGAGGTGGAGCGCCTCTCGAGGGGCGCGCACGGGCAGCAATGGGGTCGGTGGCCTCGCCCGGAAGGGCACGGTGACGTGATGCGGCGCGGGCACCTCGTCGGGCCACTGGGAGCGCTCCCGGCATGCGTCCGCCCACACCTGCGCGGCCTGCACCGCCGCGTCGGAGAGCCGGGGCTCGTGCATCGACAGGCTGGTCGCGATGGTGGCGTTGGCGTCGTCACCGTGGGGCGCGCGCTCGAAGCCCAGCATCAGCCAGGTGATGCCGGCGATCGGATCGGCCTCGAACACGGTTTCGCCTACCAGCGCCGGCGCGATGGGGACGCCCGCGTGCACGGCGCGGCGGTACCAGGACAGGGCCGAGCCCACGTTCGCCTCGACGCCGGCGCCGCGCTCGAAGCGGGTCGCCACCTCGAGCATCGCCTCGCCGTCTCCGGTCTCGGCGTGTTTGAGCCACCACCCAAAGCGCGAGCGCTCCGACGTCATCGACGCAGGTGGGCCCTTCGCGCGACGGCGACTCGCCACGGCGCAAAGACCGTCAGCGGAAGTTGGGGCGCCCGAGGTAGCCCGTCAGCCGGCCCATGCGCCACGCCGGGTCCTTCGGGTCGGGGCCCACCATCGACAGCGCGCTCCCGATGAGGCCGAGGCGCTTCTGGAACTCGGGGTCGGGCTTGAAGCGCAGCTCGATGCCCGGCTCCGAATACTCGAGCCGCTTCGCCAGCTTCAGCGTGCCCGTGGCCTGGAGCTCGAGGTCGGCCGACTTCGCCTCGAACTTCTCGATGGTGCCGGCGCCCTTCTCGAACTTGAGCTTCCCCGACACGTCGCCGACGGCGATCTTCGGGAGATCGAGCGGCGTGGGCTCGGGGCCGAACTGGGGAATCACCATCGACATCGAGCCGCCGTTGATCGACAGCTGCCTCGCCTCGAGCGTGATGGTGCCGGTGGCCTGGCCGAGGTCTGGCTGGGCCGGCTCGTTGCCCACGGCTACCCGCGGGAGCGACAGGTCGACGTGCGCGTCGACGGTGCCGGCGAAGTCGATGCCCGAGAAGCCCTTCAGGTTCGACTTCGTGAGGTCCAGGTCGTCCGCGTCGACGCGCACCCGAATGGTAGAGAAGCCCGACACCCGCACGGCGACGGTGCCGCCGAAGACCTTCGCGGTGACGCCGAGCCCGGGTGGGAACAGCGTCGGCCCGACGGACACCGAGTCGATCTGCAGCGCCTCGGGCGGCGGGTCGCTCTCGGCCTTCTTGCTCACGTCGACGCCCTTCGCGCGAACCGAGAACAGCCCCGGCCCGAGCGACGCGATGCGCACGAAGGAGCCGGCGCGGTCGGCCTCGAGGCGCACCCGCGTCTTGAGCGCGTCGTAGGGGAACGTGAGGAAGAAGGCGGCGACGAGCGCGACGAAGAAGAAGCCGGAGTACCCGAACAGCGTGCGAACCACTTTCAGCTTCGACGAGGCGGCCATGGCGTCAGTTCTTGAGGTGGTAGGTGGCGACCTGCAGCCACGCGGTGATCGACTCGGTCGCGGGCCTGGGCTCGAGGCGCATGTACTTCACCTTCACCACCCCAGCCCCGCCCTCGACGGCCTGCAGGAACTCGAGCAGCCGGTTCAGCTTCACGTCGGTGAGCGTCACCTCGACCGAGCTCTCGACGATCTTGGTGCCGTCGAGGGTGACGTCGGCCTTCGGGTTGATGGTGGGCAGCTCGACGCCCTTCTGCTTGGCGATGTCTTCCAGGTACGACGAGAGGCGAATGTTCGACGCCGCGAGCTGGCGCTCGGCGAGGTCTCGCTGCGCGCGCGACTGGTTGTAGCTGGCGGCGAGCTCCTGAATCCGGCCGAGCTTGACGATCTTCGCCTCGGTGTTGCTGCGAATCTTCGTGGCCTTGTTCGAGAAGCTGAACGTCACCATGAAGACGACGAAGACGAGCACGGCGCCGCCGGCCGCGAGCACCATGCGGCGCTCCCGCGACGAGAGGGTGGCGAGCGACGACTGCAGGGTGGTGGAGAGATCAGCCATGGCGCGTCACCCCTGCCCCTCGCCCTCTGCGGGGCACTCGACCTTCACGTCCAGGCGGAACGAGACCTTCGAGCCGTCCTTCGTCTTCTCGACCTTGCCCTCGCTGATCTCCTTGAAGCACTTGTACGTCTTCAGCGCGGTGATCATGTCTTCCATCTGCTTGACGCTCGGGGCGTTGCAGACGAGCTCGATGCGATCGAGGTCGACGGTGACGCGGTCGAGCACGACCGGCGAGTCAGCGGGAATGCGCTGGGACACCTCGGCGAGCAGCGTCACCGCCGAGCGCTTGGGGACACCGGCCGCGGGGCTCTCCTTTCCGGCGAGCAGGTTCTCTGCGATGTCGAAGTTGCGCTCGCACTTACCGAGGATGCGGGTCGTCGTGTCGCAGACGACCTGATCGATCTGCTTTTCGCGGCGCTCGAGAATGGTGTTTCGCGCGATGCCCGAGGCGACGAGGAGCACCAGGAGCACCACCCCGAACGCGACGAGCTGCCCCAGCTTGTCCTTCGCGAAGTCGAAGTCGCTCTTGAAGGCGAACTCACCGCGACGGAGGTTGAAGCGCGGAGCCTTTGCGCCCGTCGCCTGCCCGCGCAGCGCGAGCGCCCACGCCTGCACGGCCTCGGAGCCGGCGTTGAGGCCGAGGGCACCCTGGGCATCGGCGGGCAGGGTGACGAGCGAGGTGGGAATCGACAGGTCGCGCTCGAGCTGGCCGGCGAGGCCGAGGAGCTTTGCGGTGCCACCGCACAGGAGAAGGCGCGTCACCGGCCGGCGCATCTTCGCCGCGTACGACTTGAGGCTCGCGCGGAGCTCCCGGATGACGGGCTGAAGGGCCCGCATGAAGGCGCCGGCGGCGCGCTCGGCGTCGGCTCCCACGACTTCGGTCCCGACGGCGCCGTGCGCTTCCTTCCACGACTGGGCCTCTGGCAGTGGAATCTGGAACTCGGCCGCCAACGCCTTCGTGAGCGCGAGCCCGCCGCCGATGAAGGTGCGGGCGAAGTCGACCGGCCCGCCGGACTTGCCGATGGCCAGCGAGCAGCGCTCGTGGCCGAGATCGAGCACCGCGACCGCCTCATCGACGTCCGCCGCTGGCAGCGTGGCGAGCACGTTCTGGTACGTGAGGCCCGGGTGCGTGACGATGCGCGGGTCGAGCTTCGCGGCCTTGAGCTGCTCGAGCAGGCCAGCGAGCTCCTGCTTCTTGAGCACGCCCACGAGGACCTGAGCGCCCTTCACCTCGCCCATCTTCGTCTCGGTGGCCTGGTAGTCGTAGACGGCCTCGTCGAGCTCGAAGGGCAGCTGGTCGGCCACCTCTCCGGCGAGCGCGGCCTCGACCTTCTTCACGTCGGAGAAGGGCAGGGCGAGCGAGTGCGTCGCCATCGATACGCCGGGCACCGCGACGACGACCGAGTCGGCCGTCAGCGGGCCCTGGGCGAGGAGCTGCGTCAGGGCCGCCTCGAGGCGCGCCGGCCGTTCACCTTCGGTCGGCACGGGCGAGGTCGCGAACGACTTCACCTGGAAGCCGCGCAGCGTGGTCTCGAGCAGCACGGCCTTCACCGCGTGACTGCCGAGATCGAGGCCTAAGACGCGGGCCATACGGTTACTCCTCTCTCCAGTAGACGAGGCGGCCGAGGCCGTCGTCGAGGCGGACGACCGCCGTGATGGTGCGCGTGACGTCGCCCGCCGAGCCGGTCACCGACAGGCGGTACGTGTTGCTCTTGTCGCCGACGACGCGCTGGTTCTGCACGTTGTTGAGGATCGACGTGTTCACCGCGATGCCCGCCGACGCGACGATGTTGACGAAGTCGGTCACGCTCATGCCGAACATCGCGAAGAGCCGCGCAGCGCGAATGCGCTTGATGACGGTGTCGATGAAGATCGGGTCTGCGAGCCGCGGGTCGGGTCGAAGCGGGTCGGCCACCGAGCGAATGGCGATCTCGAGCATCACGGGGTCGTCGGTGTTGATGTTCAGCCGCGCGTTCATGTCCGGGTAGACGGTGAACTTGTCCTTGAAGGCCGCCATGAACCGATCGTTCACGCCGTGCACGAGGAACACCTCGTCGAGGCTGTCGAAGCGGGCGTTCTTGGCGCGGTACCTCTCGGAGTAGTTCGAGTACCCGCTGTTCTCGTCGGAGAACCCACGCACGAGCGGGTCGCCCTGGCCCGTCAGGTTCAGCGTCGAGCCCGACTCGTCCTCGTCGATCCAGTCCTTCAGCCCCGTGACGATGTCGTTCGCCGGCACCTTGAGGCGGTTGGCGTCTTCCTTCTCGAAGAGGAACTCGTACCGCTTGTCGTTCAGCGTGGTGGTGAGCTGCAAGACGACCGGGAGCGCGGCCAGCTGCGGCGCGTCGAGCTTGTTGAGGTTGATGCGCTCCTCTTCATCGGTGATGACCGTGTCGAAGCACCCGGTGAACGAGCCGAACTGCTTGGCCTGCATCTCCTTGCCGAGCTCGGGGTTCTCGTCGTCGAACTCGAACTTCTTGTCAGCCTTGGACTTGATCGGCGTGAGCCCGCCCTTGGCGTCGACGGCGGGCACCATGCCTTCCAGCATGTGGCAGTCGACCTTCGCCATGCGCCAGAGCTGAATGCTGGCGGTGCTCATGCCACCCGCCCCGGGCAGTCCACCCGCTCCAGGCAGCCCGCCCGCGCCGGGTAGACCGCCGCCCGGGAGGCCAGCACCCGGCAGGCCACCGCCCGGAATCCCCAAGAGGTTCGCGAGCGCCGGGTTGCTCCCCAACGCTTGCTGCAACATCGCGCCGAAGTTCGGAATCGGCAGCTGATCGACCTGCTTCTGGTACCGAAGCATCAGCCGCGACAAGGCGATGCCGGACCGCGCGAGGAAGTGGGCGCGCAATTCGTCACGCTGGTTGGTGGCCAGCCGCAGCTCGACCATCGAGTTGTAGCGGACCTCGTTCGCCACCAGCGACAGCACCGCGATGCCCACCAGCACGAGGAGCAACGCCACCCCGCGCTCGCCGCGACGACGCCCGGGGGCCTTTGGGGCAATCGGAGTGCCCGCCCGCGCCACCTTGCGCCTGCTCGCGCGCCCGGCTCTCACTGGAACCTCGGGAACTCGGTGTTGAGCATGACGCGGGCCTGAGAGACGTACTTCGCGTCCTTCCCGTTCTCGTCGACCGCGATGAGGGTGATCTTCACGCGTGTGGGCAGAATGGTGCGCCGCTCGCTGCGCCGCGTGTCCCACTCGTCTTCCCACTGCTTGCGCTCGCTGTTCCAGTACTGGAACTCGATCTTCTTGATCCCCTCGAACAGGATGTCTTCGGTCCCTCCGCGCTCCATGCGCTCTTCGAGAATCACCTTCTCGCGGCGTACGAGATCTTCCCGGTCGCGCACCTTGCGGTCGGGCGAGCGCTTGACCTGGTACTCGATGACGGCCTGGTCGCTCTCCTTGGCGTCGGCGTAGAGGCGCTGGTGCGAGAGGCTGGTGAAGAGCAGCTTGTCGCGGGTGCCCACGAAGTTCGTCGGGCGATCGAACGCGTCGCGGTAGCGCTTGGGGTCGTAGCGGTCGCTCACGTACGCCGCGCCGATCTCACGCGTCATACGGTTCATCGCGGTGCGCAGCATGCGGTAGCGCTCGGCCTGGCCCTCGATGACGTCTTTGTTGGCGATGGTGGTCGAGAACGTCACGCCGATGACGACGCCGATGAACGCGGTGATGCCGATGGCGGTGATGACCTCGATGAGGGTGAAGCCCCGTCGCGCGCGCGTCATCGGAAGCCTCCCGCGCGAATCACGTTGCCCACACCCTGCGGCACGATGCTGCCCGCGGCGGGGATGAGGGGGCGCAGGCCCGCCGCACCAGCCGCACCGCCGAGGACACCGGCGCCACCGCGGCTCGCGGCGAACTGCGCGGCTGGAATCACCGGCGCACCGGTCGCCGGGTTGATCATCTGCCCGCTCGGGCCTGGCTGGGCGTTGGGCACCGGCTGGCCCGTGGTCGCGTCGACGAACTGATCTCCCGCTGCGCCCGCCGGAGCGCCCGCCACCGCCGCCGCGCCGCCGTTGCGATCCGAGCCCGGCCCCATCGACACCACGTGCGTCACGAGGTCGAAGCTCTCGGTCATCTTCCCTTCCTTCCACGAGACCGTGAGGTGCACCTCACGCACCGACTTCTGGAGCGTGTCGACCATCTGCTGGAACTGCGCCGTGAGCGGGTTCGCTCCGCCGAGCGCGCCCATGAGCCCGCCGAGGCCACCCGCGCCGCCGCCACCGGGGAGCGCTCCACCGGCCAGCGCGCCCAGGGCCCCCGCACCACCGGGAAGCCCGGGAGGCGCACCGCCACCGCCGAACAGCGCCGCGAGCGGGCTGCCCTTGCCGTCCTTCGAGTCGCCGCCGCCGAGCGGCAGGTTGAAGAGCGCGCCGAAGAGCTGCTCGGGCGACAGCCCATTGGTGCGCGGCGCGATGATCTTCGCGCGCCACTTGTACGAGGGCCAGCCTTCCTGGCTGAAGTCACCCGCGTCGTCGTCGTCGTCAGCCGGCAGCGGCTCGTCGTACAGCTTCTGCTCGATGTCGGTCATCTTCGACCGCGCCAGCAGCGTCGCGATGGTGAGCTTCCGCGCGAAGATGTGCGCCGAGATGGCGGTCGAGTTGATGTCGAGAATCGCCATCAGCGACACGGCCAGAATGGCCATCGCGACCACCGTCTCGAGCAGCGTGAAGGCGCGGCGCCTCATGAGCGGGGCAGCTCCAGCGCTTCGGCGTGAATGACCGTCTTGCCGGTGAGCGGCGAGACGGCGAGCGTCCAGGTGTTCTTGCCCTGCTTCACGTAGATCTGCGCGCGCTCGGTGAAGCCCTGGGGGAAGAAGTACAGGTACGCCACGCCCGACTTCGTTGGGACTTTCAGCTTCGAGGTCCACACCTCGACCTCGACGCCGCCGGGCAGCGAGCGCTCGGGCACGTCTTCCGAGGTGAAGTTCGAGAACTTCGCGGCCTCTTCCACGCGGTTCTTCTCGCGCGCCATCAGCTCCTGCAGGTTGGGGCCCGAGTCATCGCTCGCGAGCGAACGGAACCGATCGTTGGCTTCGGCGCGGCGCTTCTCGTCCTTGTCCTTCTTCTCGGCGGCGCGCTGCTCGTCGACCCGGTCGGCGCCCGCGGTGATGGAGCCCTTGGCGCACTCGGCGTGGTAGCGCACCGCGCCGTCTTCATCGTTCTTCTGTGGCAGCTCGAACACGAGCCGACACGTCTTCCCCGACAGCGCGGCCGTGTCGTAAAGCGCGCGAATGGTGCCGGCGAGCTCGGCCGACGCTTCCTTCGCCTTCGCCCCGGTGAGCGCGCCGACGCCATAGATGACGGCGGCGAACAGCACCACCACGATGCCCAGGGCGACGACGAGCTCGATGAGCGTGATGCCCCGACGGGTACGCGCGGGCCGCTTCACAGGAGCCTCCGCAGCGCGTCGACCACGAGCCACACGAGCGCCGACGTGCCCAGGCCGATGGCGATGGCCACCGGTGAGAGCCCGTCGGTCGTCTCGCGCTTCTTCGGGTCGGGGTGCATGGCTCACGGCTTCTTTGCGTTGAGGTCCTTCGACGAGATGTCGGCGTCGGTCTCGGTGCCGCCCGGTGACTTGTCCTTGCCGTACGAGATGATGACGGGGTTCGAGCCCTCCTTCATGTACGTGTAGGGCGTGTCCCACGGGTCGAGCGGCTCGCGCTCGAGGATCTGCGCGTCGACCAACGCCTTCAGGCCCACGCCCGTGTCGGGGTAGTTGCCCTTCTTCGCGTAGTACGTCTTCAGCGCGTTCTGGATGTTCTGGATGTCCATCTTCGCGCGGTCGACCTTCGCCTGCTCGAGCTGCGGAATGACGGCCACGCCGACCGCCGCCATGAGGAGCGACAGAATGGTGATGACGACGATGATCTCGATGAGCGTCATGCCGCGGGCGCGACGACGACGGGTGAGGGACTTGCGGAGCATGGGGCCTTCCTTTCAGACGTAGAGGGTGAAGCCGACGGCCATCAGGCCGGCAGCGAGGGCGACGAGGCCCGCGGTCATGAGCCGCCAGAGCCAGCGCTCCGAGGCGGTTCGGTCATCGGTGGAAATCGAGGTCTTCACGTTCATGGGTTGAACACCTCAGCGGACCATCGAATTCATCTGCAGAATCGGCATGAGAATCGAGAACGCCACGAAGGCGATGACGGCGCCCATGCTGACGATCATGAGCGGCTCGAGCAGCGACGTCAGCGCGCCGATGCGCACGTTCACCTGCGACTCGTAGCTGTCGGCGACGTTGAGCAGCATGTCTTCGAGCTGGCCGGAGCGCTCGCCGATCGACACCATGTGGTACACGAGCGGCGGGAACTCGCCCGACCGCTTGAGCGGGTTGGCGATGCTCTCACCCTCACGAATCGAGTCGCGCGCCTTGTCGACGACGTCGCTCATCACGGTGTTGGTGATGACGTTCTTGACGATCTCCATCGCGGTCAAGAGCGGCACGCCCGACTTGAGCAGCGTCGCCAGCGTTCGCGAGAAGCGCGCCACCGACAGCATGCGCACCAGCGGGCCGAACACCGGAATCTTCAGCACCACCCGGTCCCAGACCGGCTTGCCCTTCGCGCTGCGCGTCCACTGGAAGAAGAAGATCGCGACGGCGATGAAGAGCGGCACCAGCACGAACCACCAGTCCTGCAGGAAGTTCGACGACCAGATCAGCAGCCGCGTCGTCCACGGCAGCGTCACCTTCATGTCGTCGAAGATCTTCGTCACCTTCGGCACCACGACGGTCATCAGCATCACCAGCACGCCGCCGCCGACCACCATCATGATGAGCGGGTAGATCAACGTGCCGACGATCTTCTGCCGCAGCCGCGCCTGGCCCTCGGTGAACTCGGCGAGCCGCAAGAGCACCGAGTCGAGCGCGCCCGACGACTCACCCGCGCGGATCATGTTGATGAAGAGGTTGCCGAACACCTTGTTGTGGCCGTTGAGCGCGTCGGCGAGCGAGTTGCCCTCGTTCACTTTCTGCTTCACGTCCGACAAGATGCGCTTGAGCTGCTCCTTCTCGACCTGATCGACCATCGCCGAGAGCGCCTCGACCAGGGTGACGCCGGCGCCGAGCAGGGTGGCGAGCTGCCGGGTCATGATGGCGATGTCGTCGGTGTTGACGCGCCCGCGCGCCAGCCGCCGCAGGTTGATGTCCGACGAGAGCGCCTGGCTCGCCGCCGCCTTGGCGCCCTTGCCGGCGCCCTTGAGGCTCGCGTCGGCCTGGCCCACCACGTCGGTGAGGAAGATGCCCTCTTTGCGGAGCACCGCGCGCAGCGCCTTCGGCGAGTCGGCCTCCTTCAGACCGGTCGTCGTCTTGCCGGCGGCCGAGAGGCCTCTGTACTCGAAGACGGGCATGGCGGCTTAGATGTCCTCCTGGGTGACGGAGAGCACCTCAGCGATGGTCGTCTGCCCCTGGGCCACCTTGAGCGCGGCGTCGTCGAGCAGCGTGAGCATGCCCTTCTCCATCGCCTTCTTCTTGATGGTGCCCGAGTCGACGTTCTTCAAGACGAGGTGGCGCACGTCTTCGTCCACCGGCAACAGCTCGTAGATGCCCATGCGGCCGCGGTAGCCGTTCTTGTTGCAGGCCGCGCAGCCGGTCGCGCGGTACACCACCTCGGAGCCCCCCATCGCCACGAAGCGGTCCCGGCTCATGCCGAGCTTCGAGATCTCTTCGTCGGTGGGGCGGTACGGCTGGCGGCACTCCTGACACACGCGACGCACGAGGCGCTGCGCCAGCACGGCGGTGAGCGACGAGGCGACGAGGAAGGGCTCGATGCCCATCTCGACGAGGCGGGTGACGGCGCCGGCCGAGTCGTTCGTGTGCACCGTCGAGAGCACGAGGTGGCCCGTCAGCGAGGCCTGAATGGCGATCTCGGCCGTCTCCTTGTCGCGGATCTCGCCGACCATGATGATGTCGGGGTCCTGCCGGAGGAACGAGCGCAGGCCCGAGGCGAACGTCAGCCCGATCTTCGGCTGAATCGCCATCTGGTTGATGCCCTTGAGCTGGTACTCGACCGGGTCCTCGACGGTGAGGATCTTCACCTCGGTCGTGTTGATGCGCGAGAGCGCGCCGTAGAGCGTCGTCGTCTTGCCAGAGCCGGTCGGGCCGGTGACGAGGAAGATGCCGTGGCTGCGCGCGGTGACGTCGTAGACGCCTTTGAGCACGTCGGGCGCCATGCCCACCTGATCGAGGTTGAGCAGCGTGCCGCTCTTGTCGAGCAACCGCATGACGATGCTCTCGCCATGCACGGTGGGGATCGTCGAGACACGAATGTCGATGTCGCGGCCGGCGAGCTTGATCTTGATGCGGCCGTCCTGCGGCAGGCGCTGCTCGGCGATGTTCAGCTGCGCCATGATCTTCACGCGGCTGATGATGGCCTTCTGCGAGCGCTTCGGCGGGCGGATGACGACCTGCAGCACGCCATCGATGCGGAAGCGCACCACGAGCTCGCGCTCCATCGGCTCGATGTGAATGTCGCTCGCGCGCTCCTTGGCGGCGCGGAACAACAGCGAGTTGACGAGGCGGATGATCGGGGCCTCGTCGCCCGAATCCAGGAGGTCCTGCGCCTCTTCGAGCACGCGCTCGGCGTCGTCGACGTCGGCCTCCATCTCGCCGACGACCTGCTCCGCCTCGTTGATGTTGCGATCGTAGACGGCGTTGATGGCGTCGATGATGGCCGTGGCGGGCGCCATCACCGGCTCGATCTCGGCCGAGAACATCATGCGGGCGTGGTCGAGCACCGCCGTGTCGAGCGGGTCGGCGAACGCCACCTTCACCACCTCGCCGTGCTGCTTCAGCGGCAGCATGCGCATGGCCTTGGCGAAGCCGATGGCCACCTTCTGGATGAGGTCGGGCTGCACGTCATCCGTCGAGATGGAGCCCAGGTACTCGAGGTCGAGCTGCGCGGCGAGGGCGCGCGTCACCTGCTCCTCGGTGGCGGCCTTCATGCCGATGAGCACCTCGCCGATGCGCCCGCCCTTTTCGCGCTGCTGTGCGAGCGCCTCGTCGAGCTTCTCGCGCGGCAGCTGAAACTGGCTGACGAGGATCTCTCCGAGCGGGCGCCCGAAGAGGTACGCCGGCCCGTGCGCGACCATCTGGGTCCGCTCGGTGCGCGTCGTCTCCTGGGTCTCGAGGCCGTCGCTCACTGGATCTCCGGCTGCACCTTCAGCGTCTCGGGGTTCGGCTCCTTGACGGGCACCGGCGGCGTCGTCCGGGCAGGCTCGCCAGGGGGCGCACCCGGGGCTGGCGTCGCGTTGGGCTGCGGCTGAATGACCCGGTCGCCCGGGTTGCCGGGGCCGCCGTTCTCGAGGCGGTTGAGCTCTTTGTTGAGCAGCTGCGTCATGCGCGCCAGCGGGCCCGGCTTGCGGTTGAAGTCGATGGCGACGTCGTAGGCGGTGGTGGCGCCGTAGAACTGCTCGACGAACTGCTGCCGCTCCTTGAGCTTGCGCTCGAAGATGCGGCGGAAGTCGCCCGCGTCCCGAATGATGTACGGCGTGAGGAACAGCAGCAGGTTGGTCTTCACCTTGCGCCGCGTCTGCTGGCGGAAGAGGTTGCCGATGAGCGGAATGTCGCCGAGCACCGGGGTCTTCGACACCGACTCGACCAGGCGGTCCTGCATGATGCCGCCGATGACGACCGTCTCTTGATCCTTCGCGACCACCGTCGTCTTCGCGCTGCGCTTCGAGGTGGTGGGCCCGAGGATCGGGTCCGAAGAGGCGATCTCTTCGATCTGCTCGTTGATGACGAGCCGCACGTAGTCCGACTCGTTGATCTGCGGCTTGATCGACAGCTTGAGGTCGACGTTCTGCCGCTGAATCTGGCCGAAGGGCAGACCGCCACCGAGACCGCCCAGACCGCCGAGCCCACCCAGGCCCCCGAGTCCACCCGCGGCTCCACCCAGGCCTGGGATGGCGCCGCCCAGTCCACCGAGCCCACCCAGCCCGAGCCCACCCGCCGCGAAGCCCGACTGGAACGGCACATTCTGCCCGACGGTGATCTCGGCCTCTTCGTTGTCCGTGGTGAGGATGTGCGGCGTCGACAGCACGTTGACGTCGCTCGAGGTCTGCAGCGCGTTGATGACGACGCCGAAGGTAGGAATGTTGAGGCCGGCGATGTTGATGTTCGACGAGCTGGTGAGGCCGCCGAGGAAGCCCGAGAGCGAGATGAGGTTCGCGAGGTTGAGGCTCGGCGGCAGGCCCTGGCGCGAGTACTTGGTGCCGAAGAACACCGGCGTCACCTCGCTCGACGGCAGCGGCACGCCGCCGTGGAAGTTGATGCCGAGCTCGGAGTTGCGGTCGAGGTTGACCTCCATGATGACCGCCTCGACGAAGACCTGCCGGCGCTGAATGTCGAGCTTCTCGATGACGCGCACGAGCGAGCGGTAGTCGTTCTGGCTGGCGATGATCACGAGCGCGTTGGTCGACTTGTCCGCCGACACCTTCACCTCACCCGAGAACAGCTCGGCGGCGCTGGTGGCCCGGGGCGCGCCCGGCGGCGGCGGCGGCGCGGGCGTCTTGGGCCGGTTCGCGGTGCCCTGCGCCAGCGTCTGCAGCGTCGACGCCACGTCTTCGGCGTTCGCGTTCTCGAGGTAGTAGACGTTGATGCGGCCCTCACCCGAGATGGGAATGTCGATCTCACGAATCAGCGCCATCACGCGCTCCATGGCCGCGGGGCTCGCGATGATGATGAGCTTGTTCGTGCGCTCGTCGGGGATGAGCTGCGTCAGCGTCGCGGGCCCACCGCCCTCGGCCCCCGAGGCGCCAGGGGCACCCGGCGCAGCTCCAGGTGGCGGCGGCGGAACGAACCCACCAGGCCGTTGCCCGGGCCGGTTCGTCTTGGCCTCGAAGAGCTTGGTGATCTTGTCGGCCATCTCCTGCGCGGTCGCGTACTGCACCTGAATCACGCGCATCTCGTCCGAGGCCGAGCGCGAGTCGAGCTGCTCCACCAGCTTCTCGAGCCGGTGCATGTTCGACGCGAGGTCGTTGATGATGATGGTGTCGGGCTGGAACGGAATGGTGTCGCCAGACGGGGTGACGAGCTGCTGCAAGACGCCGCGCAATTGTTCGATCTCGACGTGCTTGATCTTGAACATGCGCGTCACCATCTGCTCGTTCATCGTGTACTGCTCCGACGGGTCGAGGATGGTCTGAATGGGGAATTGCTTGGCGCGCTGCTTGTCGACGATCTTGAGGAACTTGCCGTTCGCGTAGACGGCGAGGCTGTTCGCATCGAGCGCCGCCAGGAACGCGGCGTAGAACTGCTCCGAGTCGACCTCGACCTTCCCGTTCTCGGGCCCGATGATCGAGATCTTCCCGCGAATGTTCTCGGGCAGGATGAACGTCTTGCACGTCACGTCCGACACGGTCTGGACGAGCTTCTCGATCTCGACCTTGTCGAAATAGATGTTGTAGCGCCCCCGGCGGCTCGACTCCTGACACGAGGGCTTCTTCGGCGCGATGGTAGCGCCGGGGGCTGCGGCGGCCGGGGCGCCCGGTGCCTTCGGCGGGGGCGGCGGCGGCGGTTGCTGCCCCAGCGCGAGGACGGGCGCGAGCGCGCAGACGAGGAAGACGAGCGAACGGAGGTGCATGGAGGGAAGTCGTTTCAACGAACGTTGTAGGTCTTTCGAACCGCGGCGCCGTTGCGCTCGACCTCGATGTCGATGCGCGACGCCTCTTTCAGCTTCGAGTACACCTCGAGCGCCTTCTCGGGGCTGTTGAGGTCGTACCCATTGATGCGCTTGATCACGTCGCCGTTCTGCACGCCGATCTTCGTGTAGATGGAGTCGGGGCGAATCGAGAACAGCTTGAAGCCCTGGGCCACGCCGTCCTTGAACGCGGGCACGATGCGCGCCTGCATGGCGACGTCGTTGAGGTTCGACAGCGTCTTGTCGATCTCGCCTCGCGGCACCTCGTACTCGTTCTCGGACAGCTGCTTGATCGTCGAGCCCAGGCCTACCGCCGGCGGCGGCTGGTCGTTGTACTTCACGGGCGCGGCCGCGATCGTCTGCACCGGCGGCGGCGGCGGCGCCGACGTGCCGTCACCCGGGTTCTCGTCGATGTATTCGCGCCGGTTGTTGTGTTTGATGATGACGCGCTTGCGCTCGATCTCGAGCACCTCGGCGCCCTGAATGGTGTCGCCCACCATGTACGTGTTCGTCTTGAGCGTCACCACGTCTTGAATCGAGGCCACCGACCACTGCGGGTTGCTGTCGGACACCAGTGTGCCCAGCAGCTTGAGGCGCAGCGAGGTGTGGACTGGCGGTGACTCCATGTCGATCTTCGGCGCCTCGGGCTCCTTCACCTCGGGCTCGGGCTTGGGCACCGGCAGGCCCGTCAGCTTCGCCAGGCGGTCGAGGGTGAGCTGCGGCACCGGCTCGACGACCTGCGGCTTGAGCACCTGCCGGCTCTCACCCGTCGGCAACGGCATGAGCTCGGCTTCGATGAAGGCGTTCGCCGTCTTCCCGACGAAGAAGGCCACGCCGAACATGAAGGCGAGGTGCACGATCCAGAAATGACGCTTGAAGAGAAACTCCACGGCAACCCCTGGGAGGAGCAAGGCAGATGCCACGAAGGCGCTTGAATTCGCAGGGAAAAATGTCGCTGGCGGCGGTGACCGCTGCCAATTTGTCAAAGCCGGGCCGGAGGTCATGACAGGTGGTCAGTCGAGGCGATAGCGCTGGTGGAACAGCGTGCCTGCGCGCTCGAGCTCGAGGTCGAGGTCGCCGCCGCGCTCCAGCAGGGTCGTCAGCGCCATCACCCGCTCCACCGAGTCGAGCGGCTGGCCGTTCACGGAGCGGATCAGATCGCCTGACTGCACGCCGAGCTGGCCGGGTGCCCAGTCGGGCCGGGCCGCGAAGAGCCGGAAGCCGACCGCCACGCCGTCTTTGAAGGCCGGCACCACGCGCACCTCGGACGAGAGCTGCATGAGGTTCGCCATTCGCTCGCGCACCGTGGCCCGGGAGACGGTGAAGTCGACCTTGCCCACCGCTCTCGACCTCGGCGCCTCGGCCGCGCGCACTCCGACCGAGACGATCTCGTCCCGGTCGTCGCGCCGCACCGTGATGGACGTGTGGTCGATGGCGACGACCTGCGCGCCCAGCACCCACTCGCCTTCCCACGCCGACGTCGTCTTCCCCGATGGCAGGAGCAAGGTGGCGATCGACTGGCCGGGCACCGAGGAGCGCAGCGTGCCCAGGAGCCGCGCCTCGAACGGCGTCGGGGGGGCCCGCGGCGTCACGCCGACGACAGGTGCTTCGTCGCCGAAGCCCAGCAGGTGTCGGACCCGTGGCGCGTCGAGGTGGGGAGGCGGGTCGCTCACCATGAGCGCGGGCGCCGGCCCGGGCTGAGCGACGGGGGCGAGCGCCGAGCGCAGCGCTTCGTTGCATGGCACGACGATCGCGACGGCGGTGAAGAACAGCAGCAGGAGCGCGCGCATGGCTGCGAACCCTTCGCAAGCCCGGTGCCGCCGCGGCTTTCGTCTCGTCAGGCCCGGTTGCGCGCGCGGTGCGGCGCTCGTCCTTGCCAGCGTGGCGATGCCTCACCCGAGCACCGCTGACGGAATGTCCGCCTGGGCTTGAACGTCGGCCATTCGATACACGCGCCGGGCTTGCGAATGTGACGTCACGGTCGCAAGAGGCGCCGCCATGACGCTCCGCCTGTCGTTGCTGACCGCCCTCGTCGCCAGCGCCGCCCTCGCGCAGACGACCACGACCATCACGGTCATGGTTCAGGGGCGGTCGGTGATGGTCGACCGCTACCTGCCGGCAGGGAACGGGCCTTTTCCGCTCGTCGGGCTCGGGCACGGCTTCTCGCTCTCGAAGGACAACGTGCGCGGGCTCGCCCAGGCGCTCCAGGCCGATGGCTTCGCGGTCGTCGCGCCGCAGCTCACCGGTGGCCTGACCGTGGACCACTCGCTCAACGGCGACATCCTCAACGCCGCGGTGAACGCCGTCATCATGTCGGGGCAGGGCGACCTGATGAACGTGGGCCTCGGCGGCCACAGCGCGGGTGGCCTGGCGGCCTGGCTCGCGGCGTCGAGGCGTCAGGGCGTGCGCGCGCTGATGCTGTTCGACCCCGTCGACAGCATGAACGCGCTCGGCGTGCCGGCCACCAGCCTGGTCACCGCGCCCACGCTCTTTGCGTTCGCGCCGCCGCAGTCGTGCAACTCGATGAACAACTCCCTCGGCTGGTTCACGTCGAAGGTCGGGCCGAAGGGCCGCTTCAACGTCGTGATGGCGAACCACTGTGATCCGACCGAGCCGCAGAGCTCCCTCTGCAACGGTACCTGCGGGAGCAGCTTCCTCAACCCCGCGATGTGGAGCGCGACGCGGTCGGCCCTTTACAAGCGCTACGCGCGAGCCTTCTTCAACCAGTTCATGCTCGGCAGCCGCGCGATGTGCGTCGAGCAGCTGGCGCCCGGCGACGTGGCGGCCAACACCATCAACCAGGTCGACCTGCAGCTCGGGAATCTCTGCGGCGCCGACGGCGGCGTCCCGATGGGCGGCGGTGCTGCCGGGGGTGGGAGCGCGGGAGGCGCAGCAGCGGGTGGTGCGGCTGGTGGCTCCACGGGCGGCGGGGCGGCGGGAGGCGCAGCGGGTGGTGCGGCTGGTGGCTCCACGGGCGGCGGGGCGTCTGGAGGCGCAGCGGCGGGTGGTTCCGCTGGTGGGTCGACGGCCGGCGGCTCATCGGGCGGGAGCTCCACCGCGGGCGGAACCGCCATGGCCGGCGGCACGGCGGGCGGGAACTCCACCGCAGGCGGCTCGGCTGGTGCATCCACGGGCACCGGAGGCGGCTCCCCGGCGCTCACCTGCGGCCCCTCGACCTGCACCGGCTGCTGCAACGGCAACATGTGTGTGCCTTCCTCAGACAACACCTGCGGAGCCAACGGCAGCGCCTGCGCCATCTGCTCGGCGGCCCAGATGTGCGAGGCCGGCCGGTGCACGTCGACGCCCTCGCCCGGGTGCTCCTGTGCCACCGTCGAGCCCGGCCTGTTGTTGGCGCTGGCGCTCCTGGGTGTGCTTCGCAGGCGACACCGTGTCAGGTGACCCTCCAGCGGTGAGGGCGGTCGACCTCGCCGGCCGGCCGACAATCACGGCATGACGACGACCTCGCGGCTCGACACCTCCCGCCTCAGCCTCCAGCAGACGCAGCAGCTCCAGCGCACGACGCGGGGACAGCAGCAGGTCCAGCCCCGGGCCCAGGTGCGCGACGGCTTCGACCGCACTCGCCGCGCGAAGGTCGGGGAAGAGGTGCAGCGCGCCGCGCACGACACGGGCCGGCCGAAGCTCGACAGCATCGCCAACGCCACCCTCGTGCCCGGGCGCGCGCACACCTGCGTCGCCACCGTTCGCCGCAACCTCAATCGCCTCGGGCTCGAAGGCGTCCCGTCGTCGACCGGCCAGGACCCGAACAACCCCCGCGGCATGATGGTGCAGATGCTCCAGAGCGGAAAGTGGGACCCGGTCGACGTGCCCGGCTCCGAGCGCCGCACCATCGACAGCCCGTACGGCACCGTCGAGGCCAACGTGATGACGCGCGAGCAGTACGAGAAGGCGGTGGCCGACGGCACCATTCCCAACGGCGCCGTCGTCTTCCAGACACGCCACGGCTGGGACTACGACGGGGGCTCGCGCGGCAACGACGTCGGCATTCTGCAGAACGGCCGGCTCTTCAACTCGAGCCTGATGGCTGGGCCGCTCGCGTACGGCGCGAACACCCGCGACATCGTGGTGATGGTGCCGCGCGAGTGACCGTCACCGCCCCAACGCGACGGGCAGCGGCGGTACCGGCGCGAACAGCCGCACCGTGCGCCGGCGCTCCGCGCGCTGCTGCGGCGTGGACGAGACTTCGAAGTGGGGACGGCGCACGGGCATGACAGGTCGCGGAGCCGGCTCGCTCCGCCTCGTGAGGGGTGACGGGGGCTGGATGCGCGAGACCCCGAAAACCGATCACTCCGCCCACTGTTCGAGCAGGTTCTGGGCGCGGGGGTGGTCAGGCGTGTGCGCCAGGAGCACCTCGAGCGCTTCCCGTGCCTGGCCGCGCCGGCCGAGCGCGTCGTGGGCGAGCGCCAGATTCAGCAGGGTCGATGGGTGCGCACCCGACTCGCGCAGCGACACGACGTAGAGCGCGCTCGCGAGCTCGAGCGCGCCGAGGTGATGCGCCGTGATGGCGAGCTCGAAGGGCACGTCGAGCTGCTGCCGGAAGAGAAAGTGTCGGGCGCCGGCGGTGGCGAGGTGCCGCACGAGGGCGTGCGCCTGGGCCTCGTCGAGCGGCAGCGCGCGCAGGCGGCCCGTCAGCTGCGCCAGCAGGTCGGGATCGCCCGCGGTGCGCTCGAGGAACGAAAGCAGCGTCGACGCGTCGGGCGCTGAGCGCAACAGGCCCTCGAAGTCTTCGAGGACGGTGAGGACTTCTCCGAGGCGCCCCCGTCGGGTCCACGCCTCGTCGAGCGCGGGGGTGGTGACGCCCGAGACGAACGCGAAGAGCGCGAAGACGGGGCTCGGGTCTCTCGGCCGGAGCGCACGATACGTCGGTGCCACCTCGGCCGAGAGCGCCTCGAAATCGACGCCGGCCGACGTCGAGCCGTGGCGGGCGAGCAGCGGCAGCTCCTCGGGCGAGCGGGGCGTGACGCCTTTGTCGGCAGCGAGCACGAGGAGCGGCCCTGCGAACGTCGTCTTCCACGCCTCCAGCGCGCGCGCGGCGCCGACCGGCACCAGGAAGGTTCCGTCGCCGCGGCCACGCAGGCACGGAGGGCCCGGCGCGCGCTCGAACGCCCAGCGCCACGGCTCGACCGTGACGTCGACGGAGCCCTCGAAGGTGTCGCCTCCATGGCGTCGCCAGGCGGCGTGGGGCAGGGTGTCGAAGAGGTAGTGCGCGAGCAACACCACGGGCCCTTCGGCCAAACGGTGCGGCGCGAGGGCGTCGAACGCCCCGAACGACACGACGTCGGCCTCGGCCAGCTCCGAGAGCTGCGGCTGCCGGGCGAGCGCCTCGAGGTTCGACGGCGCCACGTCGGTGAGGATGATGCGGGCGCGAACGTCTCTCGCGGCGAGGGCCCGAGCGAGGTGAAAGGCGAGCCGGCCGGTGCCCGCGCCCACGTCGACGACGGTGACGGGGCCGACGTCGCTCGCGAACGCCGCGATGAGCTCGGCCTCGATCTCGGCGAGGAGGGGGCAGGTGGTGGCGCGCCAGGGCACCACGCCCTCGCTCCAGGCCCGCATGCCGAGCCGCTCGTAGACGGCCGCCTGGCGGGTCCATAGCTCCGACTCGGCCAGGGGCGTCAGCACCGGCTCACTCTTTCGCGGGCCGCTCCTGGTTTCCAGCGCTCGTCGCCGGCCGCACCAGGGCGCTCGTCACCAGCGGCCTGGGCCCGACTGCAGCTCGCAGCGGCGCCTGCAGGGCCTCGAACGAGAAGGGCTTCATCAGCACCAGAGTCGCCCCCGCAGCGGTCGCCGCCCCGACGTGGGCTTCGCTGCCCGTGGTGACGATGATCGGGAGCCGCGTCGACGTCGGTACCTTCAGCGCCCACGCCGGCGTGCGGTCCCCCGGCAGCGTGCCGCGGATGAGTCGAATGAGGTCGACGCCCGAGAGGTGGCTCCCGGCGAGGTTGAGGTCGGTCACCACGGCCTTCAGCTCGCCCCAGAACTCGCGCAGCAACACGCACGCCTCGACGTCCGACGCGGCCCGAACGAGCGAGAAGGTGGGCGAGAGCCGCCGATGCACCAGCCGCCACAGGTCGTCGTCGTCCTCGACGTACAGCACGCGGGAGCGTTCCGTGGTGGCGCCAGGCATCGTGACACCCCAGTTGCCTGAGCACCGCGAAACGGGTCACGAATTCGTCGACCCCCGGGGTGGGGGCCTGTCGTCAGAAGAACGACGGGGTGGTCGCGCCGAGGACGATCGCCGGTTGGGTGTCGTACTCGACGATCAGGCGCTGCGGCGGCGCCGGCATCGAGGGCAGCACCACCACCACGCGCGTCTGGACCGAGGCGGGTTGCCGCGCATCGATGCGGGACTTGAGCTGGTCGAGCGCGGCGCCCGAGAGCGTCACCGTGCGCGGCAGCTGGGTCAGCGTCGCTTTTTCGGCCACGAGCTGACCGTTGACCGACAGCTGCGCGCTCGACACCCGGGCGTTCAGATCGAGCGCCTGCATGGTCGACCCGTCGGTGAAGCGCAGCAACTTCACCGTGAGCTCCACCCGCTGCACGAGCGCCGTCGCGACGCGCAAGTCGGGAATGTTGGTGTAGTCCTCGGCCTTGAGCACCGGCACGTCGCGTGAGAACGACAGCTCGCAGCCGTCCGAGACGACCTTCGTCTCGACCCGCACGTCCCCCGAGGTGATGGGCATGCCGCAGGTGAAGCGCTGCAACGCCACCTCGGTCGTCCCCCGCACCGGCGGGATGCCCTTCGTCTCGTCGACCCGCACCTCGGCGGGGCCGCACGCGCACATCAGCAGACCCAACCCCACCCAGCTCGCTCGTGTCGTCATCTCGTTTCCTCTCGGGACCGTTGGTCCCCACGTGTTCCGCGACTTGCTCAGTGTACGATGTCAGTGGACGATTCGACTGAACCTGTAGCAGCGACGGACACTCTCCTTGGGAACCTATCAACTCGGCCGTCGCCTCGTCGCCGCGTCGGGCGTGGTGGAGTCGCACCTCGGCTCGGCCGAGGGCCAGTGGCTGGTGCTGTCACGCCTGTCGGCCCCGTGGACGCAAGACGGCGCGTTCCTCGAGCGCTTCGGCGAGAAGTCGCGCGCCTTGTCGGCGGTGCAGTCACCACACGTCGCGACGCTCCTCGAGTTCGGCGCGGGCGGAGACGGCTTCTGGTTCGCCGAGGCCACCGGCGATGGCGAGCCACTCCGCGCGCTGATGACGTCGCAGGCCGGCCGGCTCTCGGTGGGTGAGGCGGTGGCCATCGCCGACCGCATCGCCCAGGGGCTCGCGGCGCTGCATGCGGCCCCGACGCCCGTGGTGCACGCCGACGTGTCGGCCTCGACGACCTTCGTCGGCTCGAACGGGCGCGTGTCGGTGCTCCACAGCGGGCTCGCGGCGGTGGCGGGCTCGCACGCCTCGCGCGGCCCCGCCCGCAGTGAGCCCCACGCAGTCGCTCCGGAGCAGGTGGCCGGCGCTGCGTCACCAGCTGCCGACGTCTTCCGCCTCGGGCTGCTCCTGCTCGAGATGGTGACCGGCAAGAGCCTCTTCGTGGCGAACGACCCGCTCCAGGTGTTGACGAACGCGCAGCGCTACCAGGGGCTCGCGGCTGCGGCGCTGCAGGGCGTCCCGGAGCAGCTCGCCGGCGTGCTGTCGTGGATGATGCACAAGGACCCGCTGCAGCGCCCACCGGCCAGTGACGTGGTGAACGCGCTGCAGATGGCGGCGTCGTCGTGGGGCGGCACGACGGGAGAGGCCGAGCTGGCCCAGGCCTTCCGGCGCCTCATGCGCGACCGCCAGCCCCCGATGGCGGCCCGCACCACCGAGCTGCGGCTCACGCCTCCGAAGCCCACCACGCCGCCGCCCCCGGTGCCGCGCCCGTCGGCGCCCGCCGCGCCAGGCACCGTCATTGGCCGCATCGGCACCCGCCGCCTCTCCCAGGACGAGCTCGAGGCCACGAAGTTCGAAGAGGCTGGCGTCAGGCCGTCACCGCCGACGCCCGGCCGCGCGGCGCTGCTCGAGGGCGCGCTCGGAGAGCAGCTCGTCCGTGCGGGCCGGCTCACGCCTGCGCAGCTCTCCGAGGCCCAGGGCCGCGCCACGATGCTCAACCTCGCCCTGGCCGATGCGCTCGTCATCGACGGCGTGCTCGACGAAGACGCCGTCATCGAAGCGCTCGCCACCATCACCCGCACCACCTTCGTCTCGTCGGCCCAGCTCGCGCAGCTCACGAAAGACAACGCGCCGCTCTCGGCCCTGCCGCAGGCCGACGCGGAGCGCCTCGTGGCGGTGCCCCTCACGGTGAAGGGCCAGGCCCTCGTCGTGGCCGTCACCGATCCCCTCGAGCCGGGCGTGCTCGACGCCGTTCGCGCGGCAGCGCCGACGATGACGATTCACCTCGTGCGGAGCGGCGCGCGCGCCCTCCAGGACACGCTGGAGCGCCTCTACGGCGCTCCCATGCAGGACCCGGACTCGTGGCTCGAGCGGGGGCCGACGCCTGGGCACGCGTCGACGTCTGGCATCACCGAGCTCCCCCTCGACGCCGGCATCGAGGTGCCCGACGACGGCGCCGCGCTCGAGCTCGAGGGCCGCCCGGCCGCGCGCGCCCGCAGCGTCACCGTCTCGGGCCTCGACGAAGGGCAGACGAAGCTGGTCGAGCTGCTGCTTCGTGGCTTCGGCGATCCCGGCCAGGAAGGCGTCGCGCTCGTGCAGCTCACTGGCGAGGTGGCGCGCCGAATGAACGCCAGCACCGCCGACATCGATCGCGCCCGCTTCATCACCGCGGCCGTCGTCGCCACCAACCTGCTCTCGGGCCAGCCCCCCTTCTCGTCGCCCACCCCCGCGCGAGTCGACGAGCTGCTCGGCCCGCTCGCGCTGCCGGTGAAGGGGCTGGTGCCTGCGCTCTTCGCGCCGCTCAAGGCCATGCCCGACGATCTCGTCAGCCTCGCGGTCGTCACCACGCTCTCCTTCGCCTCGATCGGCGGCTCGTCGTGCCCCGCGCCGTGGCAGCCTGTCGTCACCACGCTGCGGCAGCGCCGCTTCCCCACGCTGGCCCTCGAGGCGCTCGCGCGGGCGCTCGAGTCCTGACGAAGTTCGTCGAGGGGCCGGCCGACGCAAGCGGTGCGAAGGCCTTCGACGCCCAGGTGACGCGCACGCAGTTTCTGCGCCGCTGCCGTGCACCTCACGACGGGGGGATGCGGCATGGTGGTTGAAGTGGGTTCCCTCGTCACGCCGAAGGAGGCCCCATGCCCATCGTCTGCGGAGTCGACTTTTCCACCTGGTCGCAGGCCGCCGCCGAGACCGCCGCCGCGCTCGCCGGACGCCGCCAGGAGCTGCTGTACCTCGTCCACGTGCTCGAGCCGCACGTCGAGCGCATGGAGCCCGAGGCCTTCGCGCGGGTGCAGACGCTGCTGCATGAGCGGCTGTCGACCGAGGCAGCGAGGCTCAAGGCGCTCAGCCGGGCGTCGATCGAGACTGTGGTGCTGCCGGGCACCGTCGACGAGGCCGTGCGGCACTTCGCGGCGAGCAAGCAGGCCTCGCTCATCGTCGTCGGCTCGGCGGGGCACGGCGCCGGCGCCCTGGTGAAGCTGGGCGGCAGCTCGGAGCGGCTCGCCAGCGGCGCCGAGGTGCCCGTGCTGGTGGTGCGCGACGCCGAGACGCTGACGACGTGGGCGAAGGGCTCGGGGCTTCGCGTGATGGTGGGCTTCGACGACAGCGAAGCCTCGATGAGCGCGCTGCGATGGGTCGAGGGTCTGCGCCAGCTCGCGCCCGTCGACGTCGTGCTCGGGCGCGTCTACTACCAGGACGAGGCGCATCGGCAGTACGGGCTGTCGAAGCGCTTCTCGTACACCGACCCGGACCAGCGGGTGGAAGCGCTCATCGAGCGCGATCTCAAGGCCCACGTGCCGCACCTCGCGGGTGGCGGTGAGGTGTTCTATCGCGCGCGCCTCGCCGTCGGCCGCGTGGCGGATCACCTGCTCGAGCTCGCCGAGGCGGAGCGCTGCCAGCTCGTCGTGGTGGGCTCACACGGGCGCAAGGGCCTGGCGCGCATGTGGAGCGTCTCAGCCGCCGCGCTACACCTCTCGCGCATGGGCGTCGTGGTGGTGCCGCCCGACGGGAAACCCGCGCGCATCAGCCAGCCGCGCGTCAAGCGGGTGCTGGTGACGACGGACTTCTCGAACCTGGGCAACGCCGCCGTGCCGTGGGCCTACGCGCTCGCCGAGCCCAACGCCGAGGTGTACCTCACCCACGTGACGCTCACGACGGGGCTGGCGGGCGAGCTGGTCGAGCAGTACCTGCCCAGCGCTGAGCTGCTCCCGCAGGCGCCGGCGAAGGTCGAACTCGAGGTGGCGGCGCGACTGCGGGCGCTGACGCCGCTGCTCGCCGAAAAGAAGCACCTCGTCACCCGGACCGAGGTGGTGCGCGGCCCCAACGCCGCCCAGGCCATCTGCGAGGCCGCCGAGCGCGTGGCGGCGGACGTCATCGTCATCTCGTCACACGGCCGCACCGGGCTGTCGAAGACGCTCTTCGGGTCGGTCGCCGAGGCGGTGCTTAAGGCCAGCCGCAAGCCCGTCTTCGTCGTCCGCGGCTGACGGCGCGGCGGTGGACCCGGGGCTGCGAGGCGTTCGTTGCCGGCCCCGCACCCAGGCGATCCATTCAATCTTTTCAGCCCCCTGCCGCGGCGCCGACATGAATCGGGCCGCGACAGACACCGTCCTCTGACGCCAAACCCGCAGCACCCGGAGGACCCACCATGCGCCGTCTCATCGCCGCCGTTCTGTGTTTCACCACCACCGCCGCCTTCGCCCAGGTCGACGACCCCGACGACGGCGTTCCCGCCGTGCAGGTGCAGGTCCCCGGAGTCCAGATTCAGGTGCCCGGGGTGCAGGTGCAGGTCAACCCCGGCCGAACCGGGCCCCGCGCGCCAGCTCCAGCGCCTGCGCCAGCGCCCGCCGGCCGCGTCCAGCCGCCGCCCCGGGCCTTCGGCGGTGACGCGTTCTCCGTCGAGTACGGCCCGATGCTGGGCGTGCCGGGCAGTGCCATCAAGTTCGTCAGCCCCGAGGCGGCCACGGCCGAAGTCTGGGCCGAAGACGGCAGCCTCGCGGGCACCTTCTCGGTGCCGTTCCAGTTCCAGGGCCGCAGCGAGCAGTACTACCGCTTCATTCTCGTCGGCCAGGACGGGCTGCTGCTCCTCGACAAGAAGCTCCAGACGAAGCAGTTCATCGGCGGCCTCGTGAAGTACCGCGCGGCGGCCCCGGCCCAGGCGCAACCCCAGGCGGCGCCCGTGGCGCAGGGCATGGCCGAGGCCGACTTCGAGGCGCTGGTGAACGCGGTCAACGACGCGGGCTTCGGTCACGAGAAGCTCGGCGTCATCGACACCGCGGCGCAGAGCCACGTCTTCACCATCGAGCAGGTGGGCAAGCTCGTCGACCTGCTCGGCTCGTCGGACGAGAAGGTGGGCGTGGTCGAGAAGACGCGGAGGAAGATCGTCGACCGCCAGAACGGCTTCAAGCTGCTCGAGCACTTCTCGTTCTCGGCCGACAAGGAGAAGGTGCGCAAGCTGCTCAAGTGACGTTCGCCAGCCGGTGGTGAAGCCCGCTCCCCACGGGCGATTCGTGGCAGAACCCCCATCGGAGCCGGGTTGGCCTTCCGATGGGGGTGCACCGTTGACCGAGCACAGCGCCGTGACGCAGCGGGTCGGCTTCACGGGTGCCCGCCTTCGCATCAGCCGCCTCAAGCCCGACGCTGGCCTCCAGCGCACGCTCGAGCGCATCTGTGAGATCTCGGCCCACGCCCTGGGCGTCGCCCGCGTGGGCGTGTGGCTGGCCGAGGTGGAGGAGGACCGGCTGCGATGCGTCGCGCAGTACGCGGAGGGGGTCGACGGCCCCCCGCTCGAGACCCTGCGCATCAGCGCCTACCCGCAGTACTGCGACGCGGTGCTGAACAACCGCTTCGTCGCCGCCATCGACGTCGGGTCGGACGCGCGCACGAAGGAGCTCGCCGCCTCGTTCCTGGGCCCGCTGGGCATCACCTCGATGCTCGACGCCGCGCTCTACCGGGACGGGCGGGTCATCGGCGTGGTGTGCCACGAGTCGGTCGGGACGCGGCGCAAGTGGGACGCCGAGGAGCGCCAGTTCGCAGCCACGGTGG
>JANRKQ010000109.1:0-35150 GCA_033763395.1 Myxococcaceae bacterium | reverse complement strand
ACAAGATGCCCGACGCGCTGCTGGTGCTGACGGCGGTGAAGACGCGCGCGGAGGCTCCATGAAGTTCCTCCTGCGCCGCTTCGGCTTCTACGGCGTGGCGGCCTTCTTCGCCGTCACCTTGAACTTCTTCCTCCCGCGCCTGATGCCCGGCGACGCTGCCGGGGCGTTGTTCGCGCGCTTTCAGGGGCGGCTCTCACCCGAGGCGCTCGAGGCGTTGCGGCGCGCCATCGGCATTTCCGACGGCCCGTTGCTCCAGCAGTACGCCCAGTACCTCATGGACCTCGCGCACGGAGACTTCGGCATCTCCATCAGCCAGTACCCGGCGCGCGTCACCGACGTGGTGCTCACCGGGCTGGGCTGGACGGTGTTGGTGGCGGGCGTCGCGCTCGTGCTGGGGTTCGCCCTCGGCACGACGCTCGGCGTGCTGGCGGGCTGGAAGCGCGGCGGCGTCATCGACTCGGTGCTGCCGCCCTCGCTCGCCTTCATCGGCGCGTTCCCCTACTTCTGGCTCGCGATGGGGCTGTTGTTCCTCTTCGGGTTCGAGTGGCGCTGGGTGCCGCTGCGCCACGCGTACTCGGACGGCGCGAGCCCGGAGTGGACGTTCACCTTCATCGCGGACGTCGCGCGTCACGCGGCGCTGCCGGTCTTCACCGTCGTCGTCGCCACGCTCGGCGGGTGGATGATGGGCATGCGCAGCGCGATGGTGGCCGTGCTGGGCACCGAGTACCTCGCGCTCGGCCGCGCGAAGGGGCTGTCGACGCTGCGCCTCGCGTGGACGTACGCCGCCCGCAACGCGCTGCTCCCCAACGTGACGAGCCTGGGCATGTCATTGGGCTACGTGCTGGGCGGCTCGCTCCTCACCGAGGTCGTCTTCTCGTACCCGGGCCTGGGCTTCCTCATGGTGCAGGCCGTGCGCGCGCAGGACTTTCCGGTGATGCAGGGGCTCTTCATCATGATCACCCTCGCCGTGCTGACGGCGAACGCGCTCGTCGACGTGGTGACCACCGTCATCGATCCGCGCACCCGCGGACGGGAGGCCTGACATGGGAGCGGCGACGTCACGCGCAGGCAGCGGCGGCTTCTCGGTAGGCGAGCTGCTCCGCACGAACCGCCGGGCACAGCTGGGCCTTGGCATTCTCGGGCTCTTCACCGTGGTGGGCCTCGTCGGCCCGCTCTTCATCGAGGACGCGGGCGCGTACGTGGCGATTCCGTACCTCGAGCCGTCGTGGGCGCATCCCTTCGGTACGACGGGCCAGGGGCAGGACGTGTTGGCGCAGACCATCGTGGGCACGCGCGCGTCGCTCTTCAACGGGCTGCTCGTCGGCGTGGCGGTGGTGCTGCTCGGCGCGGCGGTGGGCGTGACGGCGGGCTTCTTCGGCGGCTGGGTCGACGACGCGCTCTCGCTGGCCGTCAACGTGCTGCTGGTGGTGCCGTCGCTACCGCTCGCCATCGTCATCGCGGCCTACCTGCCGCCGGGGCCCTTCACGGTGGCGCTCGTGCTCATCGGCACGGGCTGGGCGTGGAACGCGCGGGTGCTGAAGGTGCAGACGCTGTCGTTGCGCGAGCGCGACTTCGTGCAGGCCGCGCGCGTCGGCGGAGAGCCCAACTGGCGCATCATCTTCGTCGAGATGCTGCCGAACATGGGGCCGATCCTCCTCACGCAGCTGGTGGGCGCGACGACGTTCGCGATTGGCGCGCAGGTGGGCCTCGAGTTCCTCGGCCTCGGCGACGTCGGCGCGGTGACGTGGGGCTCGAACCTGTACTGGGCGAGCAACGACCAGGCGCTGCTCACGGGCGCGTGGTGGACGTTCGTGCCGACGGGCACGTGCATCGCGCTGGTGGGCTTCGCGCTGTCGCTCCTCAACACCTCGGTGGACGAGGGCACGAACCCCGCGCTGCGGGTCGAGCGTTCGTGGCGCGCGCACCTGAAGCTGGTGGGCGTGCCGGCCACCATGGTGACGCCGGTGGTGCGGCGATGACGGCGCCGGTGCTGGCGGTGAAGCACCTCTCGGTCGACTACGTGTCGGCGCAGGGCCTCGTGCACGTGGTGGACGACGTGTCGCTCGAGCTGCGGCGGGGCGAAGTGCACGGCCTCGTCGGAGAGTCGGGCTGCGGCAAGTCGACGTTCGCACGCGCGTTGCTCCGGGTGTTGGGGCCGCCGGCCATCGTGTCGGGAGGCTCGGTCGAGCTCGAGGGCAGGGACCTGATGGCGATGAGCCCGGCCGACCTCGACGCGGTTCGCTGGGTGCGCATGGCGATGGTGTTCCAGGGCGCCATCGACGCGCTCAACCCGGTGCTGCGCATCGAGGAGCAGCTCTGCGACGCGATGCGGGCCCACGGCGTGAAGGACGGCATCGAAGACCGGGCCAAGAAGCTCGTCGACCGGGTGTCGTTGCCGCGGCGGGTGCTGACGGCGTACCCGCACGAACTCTCGGGCGGCATGCGCCAGCGCGTCGTCATCGCCATGGCGCTCGCGCTGGGGCCGCAGGTGCTGCTGATGGACGAGCCGACGACGGCGCTCGACGTGGTGGTGCAGGCCGAGATCCTCGACGAGCTCGACCGCCTGCGGAAGGACATGGGCTTCTCGGTGCTGCTGGTGTCGCACGACCTGCCGCTCATGCTCGAGCGCTGCGACCGCATCAGCGTGATGTACGCGGGGCGCATCGTCGAGTCGGGCCCGGTGGGCGCGTTCCGCGAAGGGAGCGCGACGCACTCAGGCCTCGGCCACCCGTACGCGCAGCACCTGCTGCAGTCGTTCCCGCGCCTCGACGGGCCGCGGCGCATCGCGAAGGCGCTCGAGGGGAGCCCGCCGAGTCTGTTCAAGCCGCCGCCGGGCTGCCGGTTTCACCCGCGGTGTCCATCGGCGATGGCCGTCTGCAAGGTGGAGCAGCCGAAGCTCACGCCGCGCGGGGCTGATCACGTCGCCGCGTGCCACCTGACGGCCGGTGCGCAAGCCTCCGACTCACCACAGGCGTAGTCGTCGAGGAGTGAGCGGCACCGCGAGCCGCGCAGCCCTGGCAGGACGGCAGAGTCCAGCGTCAGGTTGAGCCGTCTCGCATCTCTTCCGAGGGGTCGTGCTTTCGCGCATCGAACTGCACGGCCTCGGCGTCGGCGTGCCGTCCCGCTGCTCGCATGGCGCATCATTCACCCGCGTGGAGCGAACCGAGCGCAGAGATCATCCCAACGCTGGATTCGCGGGTCGTCGTCGCCCACCGTGTCCACAAGCCAGCGCCGGACCCAGGCCGCGTCGAACGAGGCGCCGCCACCGCTCAGCAGACGCTCGAGGTCCACGAGGTCCTTCCCGCGGAAGAACATCATCTTGAAGAAGGCGAGGGCCTCGGCCGATAGAAACCAGATGTTCTGGCCATCGAGCATGACCGCCTTGCGCGTCTTCAGTGCCTCCCACGAGAAGGGAATGCTCGGGGTGAAGACGTCGATTCGGCACGCGCCTGCCCACCCAATGAACAGCCCCTCGTCCGTCGCGGCTCGACGCGCTTCGGCCCGGTCAAGGGCCACGCCCTGCGCCTGGAGCACGTCGAACGCCTCATCGAGTCGGTCAGGAGTGACAAAGAGGTTCAGATCGACGTCCTTCGTCGCGCGGGGCAGAGACCACACCCCGAGCGCGAGCGCCCCACCGAGCGCGTAGGGCAGCCTGGCCGCCTCGAGCGCCAGCCCGAGCGAGATGCCGATCTCTGCGGCATTGAATGGCCCGTCGGTCACGAACCGCCTCGTCGTCGGTAGGCCTCGCGGAGGCGCGCGAAGTGCCGTTGCGAGGACTCCGGGAGTGGATCAACAGCGGTTTTGATCCGCTCCGCGTACCCGGGAATGGACCAGTAGACCCGGAGCATGTCACACGCCGCCACGACGTCGACCCAGCGCTCCTGGGGCGTCATCGTTCGAGCATGTGCCGTCTCGCGACGGACCGATTCGTCGTTCGGGACGACCCACTTCGGCAGCCGGGGATTTCCCGTCATTCAGTGCAGCGTAGTACGAGCCTCGAGAAGGCGCGCACCTCCACCGAGGACACGGAGATTGTTCGATGGAGACGGCGCTTCGAGCGTCAGTCGACGTACACGTCATCGACCAGCAACGACTCACCCAGCCGCGCCGTGCCTCCGCTCACGTCGTTGCCGATGGTGAAGGGCGAGCGCAGCCGCGTGAGGTCGGCTCCACGAAAGTCCGTCAGCGGAATCGACAGGCTGTGCCACTTCCCATCGTTCACCCAGCCATAGTCGTTCGCCTTCACCTGCACGGTTACCTCGGCGTTCGACGCGTTGAAGTACAACACCCGCACGGCAATCGTCGCGAGGCCTGGGTCCGACGAGCGCAGGCTCACGTGCAGCGTCGACCACCCGGCGAGCGACGTGGGCCGTTCCCAGAACAACCCGCCGCCCCAGAAGCCCGTGCCGTTGAAGTCGAGCTCGTCCGACACCAGCCCCTCGACGCGGTCGTCCGACGGCTCCGTCGCGTAGCTGTTGCTGAAGATGAAGTAGTTGTCGATGGGCAGCCGGTCTGACGCGCCGCCCTCGTAGAACACACCGAACGCGAGCCGCCGCGCGCCCATCACGTAGGGGAACGGCCCCGGCCTCGACTCCGAAGCGCCGCCGTCACCTGCGAATTGCCGAAAGCCCGAGTAGTCAGGCACACCCGGGTTCGGCCGGCACGCCGACACCGCCACCACCCCGACCACGAGCCACGCGCGTCGCATCACCGGCCTCCATCGGGCGCGACGTAGTCAGTCGTGCGAATGACGGTGGGGGCGCCTCCATCGGCGCCGCGCACCAGCGCGTAGCCCCGCATCGGAGACCCGAGCGCCACGGCTCCCTGGTACGCCAGCAGGTCGATGGAGAAGAACGTCACCCCATCGGCCAGGAAGCTCACCGAGCCCGGAAAGAAGTCGAGCGACGCGCGGTACCCAGCGATGGCCATGTCGCGCACCTGCTGCTGCGTCACCGAGTCGTCGTACGCGCCCGTCTGCGCAATCTCGCCGAGCATCTGCGCGGCGTAGTACTGGTTCTCACCCGTCGGCTCCTGCGTCAGCGCGGTCCCGAACGCGTAGAACGTCGGCACGCCGCCAACCGTCGCGAGCAGCTGCCACTTCGTGCCCACGCCACCATCGGGCTGCACGCGCAGGTTGAGCGCGCCCTCGCGGAACGGGTTCGCCGGGTCCTTCAGCACCGATTGGCTCGGGTAGATGCCTTCACGGAAGTCGACGGGCTTGAACAGGAGGCCCGACACGTTCTCGCCAAAGCGGTACTGCGCGGGCGGCCCGCACGAGGCGAGCGCCAACACCACGAGCACGAAGCGGGCTTCAGAGGCTGAAGCGGACATAGGTCTTCACCTCCCATTCATTGCCGACGACGAGCTGGGTCAGGTCGAAGCGCGGCGAGTTCACGTCGAGCACGCGGTGCTTGCCCGCGATGCCTATCTTCGTCTGGAGCGGCGCGAACCACCGCGGCGCCTGCGCGGTCCACGCGACGTCGAGCATCGTCTGCGTGCGGAACGTGAGGCCGAAGTCGCGGTGGTAGTCGAAGGGGCCGAAGTCGTTCAGCTTGAAGAAGCCAGTGATGACGAGCCGCGAGATGTCGACGCGCGCCTCGACGCCTGCCCGCGTCACCAGCCGCGTCGCATTGCCGTTCGCCTGCGCAGTGCCGCCCCACACCGCGCCGGTGATGTGGGCGCCTCCGACGTTGGTCACGAAACGGCCCCACACCTCGACGAGGTCCTGCGCGGGCACCGAGTTGGGGAACGCGAAGAAGGTGCCGTTGCCCAACACACCAATCGACGAGTCCATCACCGTCGGCTGGTGCCGGTAGATGACGTCGAGGCTCGCCGCGAAGGGCGCGTTCTCTTTCTGCGGGTTGTCCCACGCGAAGAACCACGTCGCCGGCGTCGGGTCGAACACGAGCATCAGCTCGGCCGCCAGCATCTCGCGGTTCGAGCGCACCCAGAACGGGTCGGCCAGCTGGTTGCGTGGGCCGCTGCCCCGGTAGAGCGTGCCGGAGCGCGGGTCGTAGAAGTCGGGAATCTGCGCGAGCGGGCCGACGAGCGGCTTCTGGTACAGCACGTTCGGCGCGAGCTGGAAGCTCTGCCCCAGCTGAAACACCGCGCCCGCGATGCCGTGGTAGTGGTTGCCCTGGCCGCTCTCCTTCAGGCGGAAGCCCGCGAGCGTGATGGTCTGGTCTGTCTGGCTGTCAGCGACGAGGCCGCGGTAGCCCGCCTGCGCGTAGAAGTTCGCGACGCCGCCCTGGTACGTCACCTTCGCCTTCGCGCCGAGCATGTCGTACCAGCGCACCGTGTCGTTCAAGAGCCAGTACCCGGAGTTGAGGTACGAGTCCTGCCCCTGCGGCGCGGCGACCGAGTTGGTGAAAGTGCGGCCGATGCGGTCGTAGCCCGCCACGATGCCGCCGGCCTCGAGCTTCCACCCGCCGGACTTCCACCCGCCGTACACCGTCGTCTTCGCCGTCTGCGGCACCGGCAGAATCGCGCTCACCGCCGCCGAGTTGCGCTGCGCGATGTCTTGCTGGTGCATCACGGCGAGCTCCACCGGGCCGAAGGTGCGGTGGTACTTGCCGATGACGCTCGGGTTGGCGCCCCAGTAGATCTGCTCGCCGAAGGCAATCTTGAGCCCCTCGAGCGCCTTGTGGCCCGAGAACACGATGCCGTTGGGCGCGTCGGCGTTGTAGAGGTCGACCGACGGTTGGTAGTTCGCCTCGGGGTACAGCGCGAAGAAGTCGCCCTCGTAGCCCCAGTGGTAGTGGCCCTTGCGGAAGAAGCCCACCACGTCGAACCACGCCTCCTTCCACTCGAGCTCGGCCTGGTACACCTTGAAGGTGAGGGGGCCGCGCCGCTCGAAGAAGATTTCGTCGATGGGGTTGGTGGCGACGTTGCCGAGGAAGTTCATGATGACCTTCCCGCGCACGTTGGCCGTCGGCTGCACCTCGGCGCCGAGGAAGACGGACTGGGTGTGGTCGAAGCGCGTGGTGGCGCGGGCGGCGTCGTTGAGCCGCTGGCCTCCGGTGGTGAACGTCGATAGCTCGAACACCGCGTCGGTGAGGTGCACCATGTTGGCGAGCGCCTGGAGCGCGCTGTTGCCCCCAATCGCGCGGTCGGCGGCGGCGTCTCTGGCAGCGCCGCGCAGGTCGACGGCGTCCCAGTGCTGCTCGATGTCGCGCGCCGTCACGCCGCCCTGGTACGGGTCGAGCGCGAAGCCCCGCTGCAACACGAAGTAGGCCGCGCGCGGGTGGAGCGGAATCACCTCGCCGGGTGACGAGGGGTCCTTGGCGACGATGCCCCACCACTCCTCGTTCATGTTGTTCTCGCCCTCGACGAAGTCCTCGGCGTAGCCGCCGTTCGCCCACGAGGCGTTGGTGTCGTGCTGGTCGAGCTGCGCGTCTTGCAGGTACTTCCACCAGCCGTCGGCCCACTGGAAGGTGAAGCCGCCGATGGCGTTACCGGCGAGCCCCTTGCCCGACGTCTGCAGGTCGATTTCGCGCCACTGGTCGCGCAGCACGCTGGCCTGGGTGAGCTCGTCTTCGCGCTGCTCCTTCTGGTTCCACGCGTCGGCGCCGAACTCGGTGAAGACGAAGGGCAGGCCCAGCTTGTCCTTCACCACCTGGAAGAGGTTGCCTGCCGAGCGGCCGCGGTAGACGTTGGCGCCCATCACGTCGAGGCCGCGCGGCTTGCAGTGCTTCGCGATGAGGTCGATGAACTGCAGGTCGCCGTTCGCCATCGCGATGGGGTGCGCCGGGTCGCGGGCCTTCACGTCGGCGATGACGTCACCGAAGAGGCGGTAGAGCGCTTCGGCCCGCGCGTCCTGCTTCTGCTCGACGGGCAGGTTGGCGATGGCGGCGTTTTCCCAGACGAGGCCGTAGTTGTTCTCGTTGCCGAGCAGCCACATCAGCAGGCCCGGCGTGTCTTTGAGGCTGTCGACGAGCGCGACGACCTCGGCGCGAATCACCTCGCGCGTGCGGGTGTCGGAGTAGTCGGTGATGGGGTGCCACACGCCGTCGATGGTCATGCCGTAGCGGCCGACGGTGTGGTTCAGCACCGTGTAGATGCCGTACGTCTCGTAGACGTAGCGGATCCACTTCGCCGGCATGCCCGAGTACACGCGCAGCACGTTGACCCGCCCGGCCTTGAGCAGCTTCATCTCGTGGTCGAGCGCGGCCTTCACCTCGGCGTCGGGGCGCTCCCAGAGGGAGTACGTGTAGTTCGTGCCGACCGGTGAGTAGTCCCAGTTCACCCCGCGCAGCATGAGCGGCCGCCCGTCGACCTCGAGGCGCGAGCCCTGCTCATCGGTGACGACTTGAATGCGGCGGGCGTCGTCGGCGAGCGCCGGGGCCGACCCGAGCAGGGCGACGAGGCCGAGCGCGACGACGGCCGCACAGCCCGCCCTCGACGCGCGCGCGCCGTCTTCGGGAGCGACCTCGACGCCAGCGGCCAGGACACCGTGAGGCGATGACGAGCGCGACAGGCGCGGGAGGGAGGGGCCCGTGAAGGCCGGGGGCTTCTGTTCAACGCGACGCGGGGCGTGCGGAGGCGAACCGAGGAACCTGCGAGACGACCGATTCGTCATGGAGCGTTTCCCCCGAACCGGTTCTCGCGCAGCACCTGCGCGAGCCACCGGCCGCTGTCCTTGATGGTGCGACGCTGGGTCGCGAAGTCGACATGCACGAGCCCGAAGCGCTTCTGGTAGCCGTGCGACCACTCGAAGTTGTCGAGCAGCGACCACACGAAGTACCCCTCGAGCGGCACGCCCGCGGCGACGGCGTCACAGCACGCGGCCACGTGGCCTTCGAGGTAGACCCGGCGGGCCTCGTCGCGCACGCGGCCCGTCTCGTCGGGGCCCGTCGCGTACGCGGCGCCGTTCTCGGTGACGAAGAGCCGCCTGGGGCCGTACTCGCGGTGTACGTGCACGAGCGCGTCGAAGAGCCCGCGCGGGTACACCTCCCAGCCCATGTCGGTGAGGCCGGCCGGGTCGGGCACGGGAATGGTGCGGGGGCGGTTCTCGGCTTCGGGAATCGCCGGGGAGCGGACGATGGCGCGGGAGTAGTAGTTCACGCCGAGGAAGTCGGTCGGCGTCGCGATGGTGTCGAGGTCTTTGGGCTGCACTGCCTCGAACGCCGCGCCATGGCCCGCGGCCGTGTACTCGGCCACTTTGTCCTGCGGGTAGCCGCGCCCATGCAGTGGGTCGAGGTACCAGCGGTGGAACTCTCCGTCGAAGGCGCGCGCCGCGGCGATGTCGGCTGCGCTGTCTGACGCGGGCATCGACGGCGAGAGGATGACGACGATGCCTGCGCGCGAGGCCGGCACGTTCGAGTGAATGACGGGCACCGCGCGGCCGTGCGCGACGAGGAGGTGGTGGGCGACGCGGAGGCCCGTCGTCCAGTCCTTGAGCCCCGGCGCCTGCACGCCGTGCACGTGGCCCAGCACCGCGACGCACCACGGCTCGTTGATGGTGACCCAGTCCTTCACGCGGTCACCGAGCCGGCGGGTGACGACGTCGGTGTAGCGCTCGAACGCCGAGATGACGTCTCTCGACGCCCAGCCGCCGCGGTCCTGCAGCGCCTGCGGCAGGTCCCAGTGGTAGAGCGTGGCCATCGGGCGCAGGCCGTGCTCGAGGCAGCCGTCGACGAGGCGCTCGTAGAAGTCGAGGCCCTGCTCGTTCACCGCGCCCGTGCCGAGCGGCACCACCCGCGGCCAGGCGATGGAGAAGCGGTACGCCCCCAGGCCCAGCTCGCGCATGAGGCCGAGGTCTTCCCGGAAACGATGGAAGTGGTCGCACGCCACGCGCCCGTCGGAGCCGTCGGCGATGGCGCCCGCGCGCTGGCAGTACCGGTCCCAGATGGACTCACCGCGCCCGCCCTCGGCGGCGGCGCCTTCGATTTGAAACGACGAGGTGGCCGCGCCCCAGAGGAAGGGCGTCGGCAACGCGCGGCCCTCAGACATGCACGGCCTTGCGGTTGAAGCAGCGCACGCGCCGGCCTTCCTCGACCGTCTCGAGGCGCGGCATCTGGTCCTTGCACTGGCTGATGGACTCGGGGCAGCGGGAGCGGAAGGGGCAGCCGCCACCGCCCGCGGGGCTGGGCAGCATCGGGTGCGTCTCTTTCGGTGCGCGGGGCACACCCCGGGGCAGCGCCGCCATGAGCGCCTGGGTGTACGGGTGCGACGGCGCGGTGAGAATCTGTTCGGCCGGCCCGTCTTCGACGACGCGCCCCGCGAAGAGCACGATGACGCGGTCACACAACAGCCGCGCGGTGGCGAGGTCGTGGGTGATGAGCAACAGCGCGATGCGCTGCTCCTTCACCAGCGTCTGCAGCACGCCCAGCACGCCCATGCGCACCGAGGCGTCGAGCATCGAGGTGGGCTCGTCGGCCATCAGCACGTGCGGCTCGACGGCCAGCGCCCGGGCAATGGCGACGCGCTGCCGCTGGCCGCCCGAGAGCTCGGTCGGGTACGCGTCGAGGTAATCGGCGGCCGGCTGCAACCCCACCATCGAGAGCAGCTCGAGCGCGCGGGCTTCGACCCTCTCCTTCGGCACGCGCTGGTGCCGCACCAGCGGCCGCTCGAGGTGGTGCCGGATGGAGTGGATGGGGTTGAGCGAGGCGAACGGGTCTTGAAACACCATCTGCAGCTGGGAGCGGAACGCGAGCGAGGGCCCGCGCTTCTCCTTCACCAGCATGTCGGTGCCCTCGAGCGCGACCGACCCACCATCGGGCTCGACGAGCCGGCACAGCAGCTTCGCGATGGTGCTCTTGCCGCTGCCGCTCTCGCCCACGAGCGCCACGGCCTCACCCGCCGACACGTCGAACGAGACGTCGTCGACCACCCGCCGCGCGCCGTAGTCCTTCATCAGGCCGCGGACCTGCAACAACGACGGCGTCGGAGCACCCATGCAGCGCGGCAGCTTTGTGCGAGCGTCGAACAAAGGCAACCCCGCTCCCGCGACTGGCTCGTGACGCATCGCGGCGCCGTTCTGGCCCTCGGGAACTCACGACGCAGGGTGTCAGCGACGGCCCGGACGCGGCGCACGCGGTGTTGACGCCCTCAGGTGGCCCCTCTAGTTTGTTGTGGCGCGCAACAAAGTCCGCGTGTCCTCGGCCGACAGAGGACGCTTGCCAGCCGAAGCCTCCCCGCAGCACCTCAATCGACCCTGGAGACCGCGTCATGACGCCTCACCGACATCTCTCTCGAAGCCCTGTCGTCCTCCTCTTCGCCTCGGCGTTCGCGCTGGTGGCCTGTGACACGAGCAGCGGCGTCGACGCCGGCATGGGCGGCGGCACCGCCGGTGGGCGCACGACCGGCGGCGGTTCGGCGGGTGGCGGTACGGCGGGCGGCGCGGCAGGCGGCACGGCTGGTGGGGCCGCCGGAGGTTCGGCGGGCGGCGCGGCTGGCGGTTCGGCCGGTGGCTCAGCGGGTGGCATGGCCGACGCGGGGACGCCCGACTGTGCGCACTCGGTGCCCACGAGCGTGGCCGGGTTCAGCACCATCACCTTCAGCGAGTCGGGCGCGACGCTGACGGGCTTCGGTGGCGCGGAGGACTCGCAGATCGTCGGCGACCCCGAGTGTGGGCCGGCTTCGGCGAACCGGGTGCTCCAGGTGGGCCGGTCGCCCAGCGCGATGACGTTCGCAGGAACCACCGTGTCGACGCTCGCGGGCAACCAGGTGCCGCGCATCGTCTTCTCGGCGGGCAACACGTTGATGAGCGTGCGCACGCGCTCGGCCGCCGTCGGCATCAAGGTGCGCCTCAAGGTGGAGGACGCGGCCGACCCGACCCGCTCGGTCGAGACCGAGGCCACCACCACCGTCGCCAACGCGTGGGAGACGCTCACCTTCGACTTCTCGCGCCAGGCCATGGGTACGGCCGCGGTGAACTTCGCCTTCACGTACAACCGCGCCACCATCTTCTTCGACTTCGGCACGGCCGGCACCGCGGGGAACGCGCGCGCCTACTACGCTGACGACCTCGCCTTCATCGGCGGCGGCGCGAGCGATGGCGGCATGGGCGGTGGATCCGCCGGTGGTGCAGGTGGTGGTTCGGCGGGCGGCTCGGCGGGTGGTTCGGCCGGCGGCTCGGCGGGTGGTTCGGCGGGTGGTTCGGCGGGCGGTTCGGCGGGCGGCTCCGCGGGCGGCTCCGCGGGTGGTTCAGCGGGCGGCTCCGCGGGCGGTGCCGCGGGTGGTTCGGCAGGCGGCTCCGCGGACGCGGGCGTGGCGCCCTTCGCCGTCTTCGTCGATGACTACCGGGCCGGCGCGACGTTCGCTGACTTCGGCGGCTCGGTGAACGCAAATGCGCGTGACACGACCGTCACCAACAACGGCCGCGCGTCGCTGCGCGTCGTTGGTCCATCGACCAGCTACACGGGCGGCGCCGTGGTCTCGGCCACGCCGGTCGACCTGCGCGCCTACAACGTCATCACCTTCTGGGCCCGCGCCTCGGCGGCCACGATGGTCGACAACCTCGGCTTCGGTGACACCGCGAGCCCGGTCGGCGTGCCGCTCATCGCCGAGTTCAAGAACACGATGATTGGCACGGGGTGGACCAAGTACACGCGCCCCATTCCCAACCCGGCGGCGTTGGCAGCCAACCGCGGCCTCTTCTTCTTCGCGGGGGTGCCGGCAGGCGTGACCGTGTGGTTCAACGACATTCAGTTCGAGGCCATCAGCCAGGCTGAGCTCTCCACCGCCGTCGGCGTCGTCACCAACGTCTCCATCAACTGGCCGGGCGCCCGCACCCTGCCCGCTGGCATGACGTTCCAGATCGACTCGGCCCCCAACACCGTCTTCTACACGACGCCCACCGCGTACCGGGTGGGGTGGAACTACTTCACCCTGCGCTCGAGCAACCCGGGCGTGGCGACGGTGGACTCCAACGGCCTCGTCACGGCCGCCGACGCCGGCATGGCGGTCATCAGCGCGGCGCCCTTCGGCGGCTTCACCGTGCCGGGCAGCACCACCATCACCGTGCCCGGCGGCTCGTTGCCCACCGCGCCGATGTCACCCGCGATGGACCCCGGCGCGCGGCTCGCGAACCAGGTCGTCTCGCTCTACACGAGCAGTGGCATCTACGCGACGCGCGCCATCGACACCTTCGGCACGCCGTGGAGCAACGGCGGCGCGGGGCCCAACCTGAGCGACTTCACCATCGGCAGCGGCCCGACGGCGCGCATCGTCAAGCGCTACGCCACGCTCAACTTCGTGGGCTGGGAGTCGCTCAACGCCAACCCGTACCTCAACGTCCCCGGCAGCTGGACGCTCCACTTCAGCGTGTGGACGTCGAACGCCACCACCTTCTCGGTGAAGCTGGTGACGTTCAACCCGGCCTCGCCCGGCGGCATGATGGGCGGCTCGCCTGGCCCCGAGTTCCAGTTCAACTTCTCGAACCTCACCCAGGGGCAGTGGAACGAGCTGAACGTTCCGCTCTCGGCCTTCACGGGCGTCAACACGACGCAGATTGGGCAGATCATCATCGCCAACAACACGCCCACGCTGGAGTCGGGGACGTTCTTCCTCGACAACATCTACTTCTTCCAGTGACCTGACGGCTGGTGACGTCGAGCGCGGCTCCCCTGGGGTCCACCTGGGGGAGCCGTTCTCGTTCCAGGCCCCGCTCTGACATCGGCGTCAAGGCACCCCTGTCAGAGACGCCCCGCCCCTCAGCATGGCGTCCGTGCAATTCCAGACACTTCGCGCTGGCCCGTGACTTGCCAACAGGGCCGCGGCGTCCCGGCACAGGCCGGCGACCGGGAGACGCACGGGGAGACCAGACAATGAAGACGTGGACGCTGCTGCTTGCAGGCGTGGTGGGGGTGTTGCTTCAGGGCTGCGCAGACGGAGGCACGGGCGACAACGGCCGCGTGCGCTTCTCGCAGGTGGTGAACTTCGTCGAGACCGACGACTTCAGCCCGCCGCTGGTGGTGGGGCGCACGGTGCTCATCCGCCTCGAGCACGCGCCGCTGGGCGGGCAGAGCTTTCCCGAGCTCAACCTCGAGGTGACGGGCGGCGCCGCGCAGGTGCTGCCGCTGGGCTTCGCGCAGTACGCGGTGCGCCTCGACGACGCGGCGGCGTACCGGTTCCGCGCGCGCGAGGGCACGAAAGAAATCGACGCCCTCACCGTCTCGGCGGCGCGCGGCGCGTCGATGCGGCTGCACCGGCAGGCGCGCGTCATCACCAACGGCACTGACGCGAGCGGGAAGCGGTGCTCGCGGGGTTCGACGGTCGAGCTGACCGACCTCGTGCTCGCGCCCAACCAGGAAGCGATGGTGACGGTGGTGCCCGTCGACGCCGCGGGCGAGCCGATGCTGGGCATGCTGCAGCTCACCGCGAAGGCGAGCCGCGACGACATCGAGCTCGACACGCCCTTCTTCTTCCAGGGCGGCAGCCCCAACACGCTGATGATTCGCCCGACGCTCGCGAGCGGGCCGCTGGGCGACGCGTCGGTGGAGATTTCAGAGCCCGCCTTCGCGCCCCTCACCCAGACGATTCGGGTGGTGTCGCGCGAGGCGAGCGTCACCTGCGAGTGAAGGACTCGTCACGTCAGCCCGCGAGCCACTCGAGCGGCCCGCGGCCGGTGTTCCCGAAGGAGTTCACCCCGGTGAGGCCCGCGTGGTGGCAGATGGACACCATCAGCTGGTGCAGCACCGGCGCCGTCTGCTGGCCTCCGCCCTGGGCGGCGTAGAGGCGCCCTGGCCGCAGCCGGCCGTTCGACGAGCCGAAGAGCACCACCGGAATGTTCTCGTTGGGGTGCGGCTCGAGCGGCGGGTCGTTGGGCGTGTCGCGCTGGCAGCCGAGCTCCGACGTCCACAGCACCAGCGTGCTCTCCATCAGTGGCCGGCCGTTCGCGTCGGGCGTGCGCTTGAGCACGTCGAGGAAGTGCCCAATCTGCGTCGAGTACCAGCGGTAGAAGGTGCGCAGCGCGTCACGCTTGGGCTGGTCGTTGTTGTACGTGTGCGTCCACGCGTGGTGCTGCGGGCCCGAGTCACCCGAGTCCACCGGAGCCGCCGACGCGATGCCATAGCTCGACGGAATCGCGAAGCGCGCCGCGCCGCCACCGAAGGAGAAGCCGATGACGCGGGTGACGTCGCAGGCGAAGGCGAGCGAGGTGAGGTGCGCGAAGGCCTTCACCATCTCGTCGTAGTTGTTCGCCGACGAGAAGTTGGCGGTGGGCCCCAGCATCGTGTCGGGCTTCGCGGGGACGCGGCAGTCGGCCTGTGACGGCATCGACAGCGCGTTCTGAATCGACGCGGCAGTGCTCTGCTCGAGGGACTCGAGGTTGCTGCAGTGCGAGTCGAGCAGCCGCTTGCCGTCAGGCCCCAGGCGCCCGGCGAGGCTCTGACAGTCGCGCGCGCTCGCGCCCAGGGCCAGCTTGCGGCGAAGGAGCTTCGAATCGACCGTCGGGCCCACCGGGCGAAGGCCTGGCGTGATGTCGGCGAGCGCGCGGTACGGGTTCGTCTCGACGGTCGCCGGCTTGCCCGCGCTCTCGAACCACGGGCCCCAGTTGCCGATGTTGCCGCTGAGGCCCCACAACAGCGAGCGCCTGGGCGTGGTGATGCCGGCCCTCTGCAGCTCCTGGCCGATGAAGGCGTCGAGCGACGGGCCGGTGGCGTTGTTGGTGCCCTGCGTGGTGCGGGCCGTCAGCGCGCCGGTGGAGCCCGACTGGTGGCCGTACTCGTTGTGGGTGCCGAAGGGCACACCCGCCTGGTGACAGCCGGTGATGAAGAAGGCGTCGTTGCGGTGCGCCTCGAGCGGCGCCCACCAGTCGTGGAGCTGGAAGTTCGTCTCGGTGCCGCGCGCGGGGCCCTTCACCATGATGGGGCCGTTTGACGTGCAGAAGATGAGCACGCGCCTGGGCATCGTGGGCGCGGCGTTGGCCGTCGAGGGACGCAAGAGCGGCCACAGCAGCGGCCAGGCTCCGAGGCCGATGAGGAGGTCTCTGCGCGAAGGGTGAATCATGGCGTCTCCCGGACGCGCACCGAGGTGAAGGTGTCAGCGGTGACGAGCTGCTCGAAGAGGGCCTTCACGCTGGTGCGCTGCGCGACGGCGCTCTCGTCGAGGCGGGCCAGCACCTCGGCCTCGTCTGGAGCCTCGAAGCGCCCGAAGGCAAAGCGGAACGAGCGGCGCGACAGGCAGTGCATGAGGTCCTCCGACGTCGACAAGGCCTGGGACAGCGAGGCGGCGTCGGCGAAGGTGATGGCGGCCTTCGACTTCTCGAAGGTGAAGCTGCCGCTGGTGTCGAAGGGGCGGTTGGCGCCGTCGGCCGCGCGGTACCGGCCCAGCGGGTCGAACGGCAGGAAGGCGAAGCCCGGGGGCCCGATGCGCTGGTGGCACTCGACGCAGCCGGACCCGCTGGTGCGCGCCTCGAGCTCCTGGCGCAGGGTGCGGCCGGTGCCGGCGGGCTCCTCGACGGTGGGGAAGCTCGCGGGCGGGTTGCCGACGGACTCGCAGGTGACGTTTTCGAGCAAGAACTTGCCCATCGGGAAGGGGGAGACCCCTGCCTCCTTCGTGTGGGCGGCGAAGACGACGGGCTGGAAGAGCACCCCCCGCCGCTTCGAGTCGAGCGTCACGCGCGAGAAGCCGGTGCCCGAAGGCGGCGTCGCTCCGAACAGCGGCGCGAGCGAGGCGTTGACGAAGGCGTAGTCGGCGCGCAGCAGCCCCGCGAAGGTGCCGGTGGCCGGAGCCGCCACGTCGTCGATGAGCAGGTCGAGCGCGCGCTCGGCGTCGGCGGCGACGGTGTCGGGCAGGCCGCTCAAGGTGTCGGCGCTCTTCGAGGGAATGCGGCTCGGACCGAGTGCGAGCCAGTCACGCACGAAGGCGCGCGCGCTGCGGCGGGCCTTCGGGTCTGCCAGCAGTCGGGCGAGCTGGGCTTTGCGCACGTCGGGGTTGGCGAGGTCGCCGCTGCGCGCGACGCGGGTCAGCTCGGCGTCGGGACCGGCGAGCCACACGAGGTAGCTGAGCCGCGCGGCGAGCTCATCGGGCGTCAACGTGCGCACCCGGCCCGTGGCCTCGAGGCCCAGCTCCTTGCGGTAGAGGAAGTCGGGCGACGAGAGCGCCGCCACCACCACCACCTGGAGCCGCTCCACCTGCGTGGGCCCGCCTTCGGTCGACTCGAGCAGCGCGACGTACCGCTGCACCTGGGCGTCGTCGGGCACGCCGCGGAAGCACCGCTCGAGGAACGCCGCCATCCACGTGGTGCGACAGGCGGCCGCTGAACAAGCCGCGAGCTGGGTGTCGAGCGACGGCGCGACGGCCTCGGCGATGGCCTCCGCGGCGTCCAAGAAGGCCGAGGTGTCGGCGTACCCGACGAGCTGCGCGCGCGCGATGGTGCCGTGGCCGTCGATGGCGAGCTCGCGAGGCACCTCGACGCGAGGGGCCTGCGGGAACAGGTCTTCCACCGTCGCCTGGTACTCCGCGCGGGTGAGCCGGCGGACCTGCGGGCTGGTGATGGCGTCGGACGCGCTGACGAGCGGGCCACCCGGCTCGTCGCTTGGTTGACGTTGGCCACCGTCGATGAGCCCGCTGCAACCAGCGGCGAGGAGCACGGCACCCAGGAGCCTCGAACGCATGCGGCTTCCGGCAGCAAGAACGAGACCGGTGATCAACCAGCAGGGGCGGTGCGACCTCGCGGGCCTCTGGCCTGTGGAGTGGTCACCACGAGGTGCGGCCTGCAACCGACAGAGCACACGACGCACATCGACGCCCTGCGCACACATCGACGGGGCAGGTCCTCCCCGCGCGAGCACGCACGACCTATCGTCAGCGGGTGCGCCGCGCGCGGGCCCTCGCCATCGTCACCCTCCTGGCCTTGCTGGCGCTCGGGTGGTGGGCCATGCGTCGTTCGCCGGAGGGGCCCGAGGTGAAGCGCGCAGCGGTCTCGCGGCCGCCTCCCCGAGTCTCGAATGGTGACGCGCCGCCGAGCGATGACGAGGCGCTGCTGGAGACGCTCGACGACGAGCCCCTCGAGGAGCCAGCCGGCCCCCGCGTGATTCACCTCGAAGAAGAAGATGGCGGCGCTGTCGTCTCCGCGCAGGTCGAGCTCCTGCCCGCGCTGGAAGGGTTCGACGTGAACGAGGCCATTCGCTGCGACTTCCACGACCACAAGGCCGAGCTGCTGAGCGAGTTGCTCGCGAACGCTCGACGGCCCGCCGTGCTGGCGCAGTGGACGACCGACGCGACCGGCGCCTTCCAGGTGGGCGACGGCGAGCGGCTGGAAGCCGGGTGGCTGCGGGTGGTGCGCCGCGACGGGAGCGAAGCCATCGAGCCGGTTCCATACGGAGACAGCCTCACCTTGTCTGCGCGGCTCGAGGGCAGCACGACGCTGCTCGACAGTGACGGGGGCGTCATCGCGTTCGCCTCGGTGTACGAGTTCGAGCCTGGCACGAACGTGATGCATCGCTCGAAGACCGACGCGCTGGGCGGCTGGCGTTGGCAGAGCGCCTCGGGCGGGCTGTTCTTCATCGAGGCGCCGGGCTTCCTCAACTTCTCGGAGCAGAGCCGGAGCGAGGTGATTCGAATCAGCCGGCCGTGCACCATCGAGGTGCGGGCGCCCTGGGCGAAGGACGGCACCGTGGTGACGCTCCCGCGGATGCACTCGCGTGAGGCCGTGTTCCAGGGCGGCGTCGCGCGCTTCGAGCGGGTGAAGCGGGGCGACTTCCGCGTCGAGGTCGACTCTCCTGAGGCCGTGACGTCCGCGACGGGGACGGTCGACGAGGGGGCCACGGCGGTGGTGGTGCTGGAACACCGCCGGCCTGCTACGGTGTCATTCATCGTCACCGACCGTGCCGGCGGACCGCTCAGCGGCGTGGCCGTCAGAGCACACGGGGTTGCCCACCGGATGACCGACCTCGTGCTGGCGTCCGAGCCCGGCGCGCGCATCGAGTTGGTGGGGCTCGCCGAGGGCCCCTTCGAGTACGAGATCTCAGCGGAGGGGTATCGAACGGCGAGGGGCACGGGCACGCTCCGCCCCGGAGAGAACGTCGTCGAGGTGCAGCTTGGCCAGGTGCTGCGTGTCGAGGGCGTCGTGGTTGCACGAAACGGACTCTCGCTCGATGGCTTCAGGGTGACAGCGCCAGGCGCCTCTGATGTGACGGTTCACGGCACTTTTTCGCTCGAGATCGATCCAGCCGAGACAGTGGAGCTGACGGTTTCACGTGAAGGTCGTGAGCTGATCACCAGGAAACTCGCGCTCCCGATCGCAGAGCGCGTCACCGTCGTGCTCCCCTGGGATGGGGTGCGTCTGTACGTGGGCACGATCGACGGCAACCCGAAGCGACTGGCTCTCCGCTCGGCGACCAGCACGATTGCCTGCCGCTTCATTCTGGGTCGTTGTTCGTTCCTGCTCGAGGCCGAGGTGCAGCCCGACGTGCCCTATTCCATCACCGCTGACGAGGGCACTCTCTTCGACCCGGCCACCCTCACCTTCTCGGCCGCTGAACCGACCGTCGCGCTCAAGATCGCGAACCGGGGAAGCTCACGTTGACGTACAACGATGTGACACACTGCGTGTCCATGGAGGGACGCCATGGCCTGGAGCACGTGGACGCGGTGGAACGGCACCATCGAGCAGACGCTGAGCGACGCGCAGCACGCGGCAGCCGGAGACGCGAGCCTCGCCGACGCGAAGACCCAGGCGCGAAAGACCGGAGCGCCCGGCATTCTCACCGTCGAGACGCTGGCCGACCACCTCATGCTGGGCCGGCTCTGGGTGCTCTCGCACGACGACCTGCACCAGCACTTCGGCTCGAAGACGCCGCCCAAGAAGGCCATTGAAGCCGTGCAGGCCACCTTCATCGAGTCGCTCGAAGCGGGCGAGTCGGTCGCGGTGACGGCCTGGGCGCGTGGCGTGCCGACGGCCGTGCTCTTCGCAGGCCGGCCGGGCAAGCGTTGACCCGACGCGCGGCCCTCTGGCCAAGCGCCGTGAGCGCGTCACAGATGTGACCCACCACGGGCTCCATCGGGTCCGTCGAGGGCTGGTCGTGCAACATGCACAGGAGCGCCGCCTCGTTGGCGGGCGGCTCCGGACCGGCGGGCTCGGCTCGTCGACCTCAGAACGACCACCCGTTGGCCTGAAGCCGTCAACCGCGCGTGGGGTTCGGAGGCCCGCGCCGCGGCGGCACCAGCGGAATCGGCGCGACCGGACACTCGGTGCACGGGCCCTTGAGCGGTACCCGCAGCACCTGGCCCACGCGGAGCAAGTGCGTCGAGAGCCCGTTGCGGCGCTTCAGCCGAGCAACCGAGCTGCCGTACTTCACCGCGATGGCCCCCAGCGTGTCTCCCTTCTTCACCTTGTGCAGCGCCACGTTCTCTTCGGGCCGAACGGGCATGAGCGGCGCCAGGCGGTACGCGAGCTCCTGCGCGCGCGGGTTCCAGTAGCGCACGTGAAAGTGGTCGCGGTGCTTGCGGGCGTGGTGGAACACCGAGCGGGGCCCGGCCTTGAAGAGCGAGTCGAGCCACGCGCGGTCCTCACCCTGCTTGAGCGCGTACGCGTACAAGACGTTCTGCACGCGCCAGTCGAGCAGCACGTACTGCACGTCGCCGTGCATCATCAGCGCCTTCACGAAGGCCCAGTTCATCGCGACGTCCATCACCTTCTCGCGCTCCTTCACCCGGTACGGCTCTTCACCCGGGTAGAAGAGGCCGATGTCGACGTCGCGGCCCACCTGATGGGTGACGTGCGGCGGAAGGAAGCCGCCTTCGGGGCCGCTCACCTGACCCACCCGCACCGGAGCCCCCTCGGGGAACCACTCACGCAGCTGGTTCGCGGCGCCGATGACGAAGTCAGCCGTCTCGCGCGTCGTCCAGCACGACTCGGGCACCACCACCGTCCACGGACCGCCGTCGCTCGCCTCGGGGAAGGGCATCGCGTTGATCAACCGGCCCTCTTCGGGGCGGCCGACCGAGATGCTGCCGAGCGAGGCCGGGTCGTCACGCCAGCGCCGGGCGAGCTCGTCGTCGGTGAGGTCGAGCGTGTACCGGTAGCCTGCGTCGCGCAGGACATCGACGAGCTCCTCGGGGAGCGCCTCGTCCACTGCCTCGGGCTCACCTGCCGCGCCTTCGTCGACGGACGGCTCGAACGTGACTTCAGCTCCGCCGTCGACGGCTTCCATCGCTCCGCGGGGCTCCGACGAGTCCTGCTCCTGGCGCGAGCCTTCCCCGGGCGGCTGTGACTCTGGCGGCTGTGACTCGGGCTCGGCCGCGAGAGCGCCGAACGCGAGCAACGACCCCAGGACAGCGCCCATCCGCGACATGCGGGCGGCCCCATAGCGCCGGGAGCGGCTCCCACACCAGCCCCCACCATGCCGACGCTTCGACGAAGTCGGCCCCGCCGGTGCTGGGCGACCTCAGGTTCTCGAGGCGCCTCGCGCCGGAGCGCGTTCGGCATCGAGGAGGGTCCGCTTGCGCGCGACGCCCCAGCGGTACCCGCCCAGGCCACCGTTCGTCGCGATGACGCGGTGACACGGCACCACCACGGCCAGGGGGTTGGCGCCGCAGGCCTGCGCCACGGCCCGGGCGCTGTGCGGGGCGCCGATGCGTCGGGCGAGGTCGGCGTACGACCTGGTGGCTCCCCGGGGAATGCGGGCGATGGCCTGCCACACCCGGTGCTGGAACGCCGTGCCCCGGATGTCGAGCGGCAGCGTCGAGCGAGCACCCGTGTCGATGGTGGCGATGGCCTCGCGGACGACCCGCGCCAGGCCCGCATCGTCACGCACGACGGACACGAAGCGTTGGCGAAGCGCCGCCGCGAGCGCCGCGTCGGACTCGCCGAACCACACCGCGCACAGGCCCAGCTCGGTGACGCCGACGAGCACCCGGCCCAGGCTGCAGTCCGCGATGGTGAACCGAACGCGCGCCTCGCCGTCGCGGAACCGCTTCGGGGTGGCGCCGAGCGTCGAGGTGGCGCGCTCGTACACCCGGCTGGACGAGCTGAACCCTGCCTCGTACACGGCCTCCGTCACCGTCGACCGCGCCCGAAGCGACGTCTCGAGCCGGACCCGTCGGTGCGCCAGCGCGTATTGCTTCGGTGACAGCCCAGTCTCTGCCTTGAAGAGGCGCTGCAGGTGCGAGGGACTGCACTTCGCGATGGAAGCGAGCGTCGCGAGTGGTGGCTCGCGCTCGGAGCGCTCGAGGAGCCGGCACAACCTCGCCACCAGCGCGGTGCGCGCCTGCCGGAGCGGAAGCTCGAGAGGCCGACAGCGTTTGCAGGCGCGAAAGCCGGCGCGCTCGGCGAGGCCGGGCGAGTCAAAGAAGGACACGTTCTGGCGCAGGGGCCGACGTGCGCCACAGGACGGGCGACAGAAGACGCCCGTCGTCTTCACGGCAAAGACGAAGGCGCCGTCGCTCGCGACGTCTCGCGCACACACGGCCGTCCAACGCGCTTCGTCTTCGGTCGTCGTCGCCATCGTCTGGACACCTGACGTGGGCATGATGTCACGCAACGCCGCGCCTGGCGGCGGCTGGGCCTGATGGGAGGCCCTCGTGTTGAACGTCAGCGCGCTTTCAGGGGGAAGGAGCCGTGTCGTCATGCCCGCGTGGTACGTCGTGCGCGCGCACGAAAAACTCCGATTCTTGCGGTCGAACTCGGTGTCCGCTGCGACGAGCCACCACCGTGGACCCTGAGGGTGCACGAGGCGGTGCGCGTCACCCACGACTTCATGATTCCGTGACGAGCGAGGCCTGAGCCCTCAGCGAACCACCACGCGCGCGCCCAGGGGCACCTTCACCTGCAGCACCCCGTCGCTCCACGAAGTGCCCCGCGGCACCGAGGTGACGTCTGGAACCGCCGGGAGCGCCACGCCATCGGCCTCCACCACGCTCGGGCGGGCGCGGAACACCTCGAACACCACCGCCCTCGTGAACACCGTGCCCGCCGTCGCCTTCAGCTCGAGCGCATCACCCTGCTGCTGCTCCAACACCGTGCCGTCGTAGACCGTAAAGGCGGTGCGCTGCGCTGACGGCACCACCCGCACCCAGAGGTCTCCTGCGTCGTTCGCGAACGAGTCGACCTCCGGGTCCGTCGCCGGCGAGAGCGTGTCGATGGTGGGCCGCAGCATCGGCACCAGCGCCCCTTCACGGACGTAGAGCGGCAGCGCGTCGAGCGGCGCGGGGACGGTGAGTGCGTCTCCACCAGCCCCACTGAGCGCCTGCCCGTCGAACCAGCCCTGCCACCCACCGGGCGGGCGAACGAAGGTGCGCGTGGTGGCGCCAGCCGTCTCGACGGGCGCGACGAAGAGGTCGTCGCCGAGCAGGTATTGATCAGCCGGGTGCACGCCGAGCGCGGGGAAGACGACGCCGAACGGTCGCTGCAGGGGCTGTCCGGTGTCCTTCATTCGAGCGGCGTGGCTCCACCCGTACGGAAACAGCCGCAGGTGCAGGCGCGCGAACCGGCGGTAGTGGGCCACGGCCTCGGCGTCGCGGCCATTCTCGGCGGTGAAGACCCACGGCGGCTGGCTCGAGCTGTCGCCCGTCTGCATCACCGACGACAGCGCCGACTGCGACACCCAGCGCATGAACGTCTCCTTGTCCGGAGGCGAGTGCCGGTACCCGCCCGTGTCCGCGCCGAAGAAGGGAAACCCGGACATCGACAAGCTCTGGCCCGCGCGAATGGCCGACGGCAGCCCACCGACGCCCACGAAGCGGCGGCCGGAGCGGTTGGTGAAGGACTCGCCGAAGCGCGTGAGGTTGGCGTCGATGTCACCGGGCCAGATGACGAGGCCATCGGTCTGGCTGCCCCATTTGCCGGCGCGCGCGAGGAGGAACCCGTCGAGCGCCCCCAGGCTGTCGCGGTACGCGCGGTGGTAGAGCCGGGTGAAGTCGTGGTGCATCGTCTTCTCGGTGGAGCCATCGGCGAAGCTCCAGCCCGAGCGTGCGCCGGCGATGCCCGCCACGACGTCTTCGGCGAAGTCGAGCTTGAAGCCCTCGACGCCCATCGCCCGGTACGACGTGAGGGCCTCTCGCCAGGCCGTCGCGGCGGCGGGGTTGGTGAAGTCCAGCGGCGGGCTCCAGCGGTTGAGCAGCACGCCCGTCGTCTTCGGAAACCACCCCTCGGCGTCCGCGCGCGTGCGGAGCGGCACCGCTGCCGCCTCGAGGTACGGCGTGTGCCACAGCGCGAAGCGCAGGCCGGCCGCGTGGGCGGTGCGAATCATCGCGCCCGCGTCGGGGTACTTCGCGGCGTCGAAGTCGAAGGTGTTGACGGCGGTGGCGTACGGGCGGTCGACCCACATCGCGCTGGTGGCGAGGTCGAGCCGGCGCAGCGTGGCGATGTCGTCGAGCACCTCGGCCTGGTCGCGGCTCTCGTCACGCCACAACAGCGGCCCCCACGCCCACGGTGACGGGAGCCGGATGGCGCCCGTGACGTCGAGGTACGGCTTCAGCAGGTCGAGCGGGGCGTCGGCGGTGAAGAGGTGCATCGACAGGCCATCGGCGCTCGCCTCGGCGGTGCCGAACATCGCGTCGACGGTGTCGTCGCCTCCGCGCGCGAAGGAGATGACGCCGTAGCGGCGCGTCTCGAAGAAGGCGCCCCACCCGCGCGTGCCGAGGTGGAAGGTGGTGGTGACGTGGTTCTCGGTCGATGAGCTCTCGACGCCGAGGTCGGGCTCGAGCTGCAGCGGGCGGATTTTGCCGCGGTGGTTCACCTCGTCGAACCACTCTCCAAGCCCGTAGAAGCCCTCGGTCGGGTCCGTGTGGGTGCGCACGCGCAGCATCGCCACCGGGCGCGTGGTGACGTCGGGCACGAAGCGCACCAGGAAGCCGGTGGGCGTGGAGGACACGGTGATGGTGGCGCGCACGTCGCCTTCGAAGGTGCCGTCGAGGCGCAGCGAGCTCGCGTCGGGCTGGGTGACGGTGGCCGAGGTGAGCGCGCGCCAGCGGAAGCCGGGAGGCTCCACCTTCTGCAGCACCGGGTCTTCCACGACGAGCCAGTACGGGTCGTAGCTCTGGTTCGCGTCGAGCTCGCGCACGGTGCCCACCTGGAACGCGTCGCCGAGGAACCGCACGAGCGGCGCGCCGGCGCGGGACACCGTGAGGTGGCCCTCGCTCGTCCAGGTGACGGTGCCCCCGGCCGAGGTGAGTGCCGGCGGTGGCACAGCCGGAGGAGGACACGCCGACACCAGCACCAGCAGGGACCAGGAGAGCGCGCGAGCCATCACGGCCGTGGCACGTAGGGCGCAGCGGGTGAAGGCGTCAACCCGCGGAGCGATGAACGGTGTGTGGCGTGGGCGGCAGCTTCCAGGAGCCCGGCCCCCCGGGCCGCGAGGCGCCAGGGCTGAATCAGGCTCGCCGGGCCCATGTTTCCACTGGTCACATCCTGAAGCCATCAATGTTTCCATTGGCCACATCCCCCCCCCGACAGGGGCGACGTCGTGGGCGAGCCCTCGGCTGCCCGGCGCGCGTTCGGGTCAAGACGCAGCGGCCGGCCCGTTCATGGTAAGGGCGCTCCATGCTGACTCAGCTTTGTTACGCCAGCGTCGCGTCAGCCCCCCTCCCCCCGCCAGCGCTGCAACAGCTGCTCGACAAGGCCCGCGCCAACAACGAGCGCGACGGCATCACCGGCCTGCTGCTCTACGGCAACGGCCACTTCGTGCAGGTGCTCGAAGGAGACGACACCAACGTCTCGGCGCTGTACGCGCGAATCCTGAAGGACTCGCGCCATCGCCAGGTCTTCGAGCTGTACCGCGAGCCGGTGACGACGCGTGACTTCCGGACGTGGACCATGGCGTTCGACCACCTGGCCGAGTTCAAGCCCGACTTCCTGCTCGACCGCTCCAGCGCCCGCATGCTGGTGGAGCTGTTCCTCGAGAAGGAGCGCACCCTCACGCTCGGCAGCTGAGCTCGTTGATTCAAGGCCTTGCAGTGTCACACAGGCGCCATTGTACGACAGCATCCTACTCGTGTAGGGGAGCCGTCCCTATGCGCGCCCTCACCTTCGTTTCGTTCGTTGTCGTGTCGCTCCTCGGCTGTGGCGGAGGCGTCGTCGAGCTGTCGGCCGACCCGCAAGACTTCGAAGCCCAGACGGACGCCGAGCTGACGCGTCCGGTGCGCGCGGAGCTGCGTGGGCTGACCGTCTCGATGAAGCCGGTGCTGACGGTGCGAGTCACCGGCTCCCAGCGGAAGTGGGTTCTCGAAGGTGAGACGAACCGCGACCTCGCCGAGGCGATGTCCTTCGTGCCCGACGACGCCTTCGGTGAGGCGACGGTGACGGGGCCGCGCACGTTCGAGGTCGCCATCAACGAGGGCTACGAGCTCAACAGCCTCCTCTCGGGCCTGCGGCTGCTGGTGAACCTCACGCCCCGGGGAGCGACGCGGCCCGTCGCCGCCGGCATCGACCTGGCCCCGCGCTTCACCTCGATTCGTGGCTCGACGCGCCTGTCGCTCACCTCCGACATTCGGCCGGTCTACGCCTCGGGCGGGCTGCGCTACCGCGGTCAGGTGCGCGCGGCGGCTGGCTCGCAGGTGAGCGCCTCGACGCTCGACGACGTCACCATCGTCGTGTCGTCGCGCTCGACGCCGGGCGTGTACGGGCTCGACTTCACCTACGACGACCTCGCGCTGGCCCTCGACGTGCCCGGCGTCAACGCCGACCAGGTCGAGGTGCTGGCGACCGAGCCCGGTGGCCGTGTTCGCTCCAAGCTCGCGGTCGTCGCGGCGACGGTGAAGGCCGTCGACCTCACCAGCGCCGACCCGTACGAGGTGTGGCCCCCGACGCGCTGCCCCACGGCCGTGCGCACCTGCCTCGCCGCGACGCCGGTCGGCGCGACGGACTTCGGTGACTGCGGCAGCTACCGCGAGGTGAGCGTCTGCGGCCTGCCCAACCAGGTCACCCAGCTCTACCCGTCGCCGGACGACCAGACGGCGCTCCGCCAGGCCCTCGCCGCGCTCCAGGTGCCGGCCGGCAAGTCGGTGACGTTCACCGCCTATGGCACCTCGAACACCCGCGGCGTGCCGATGGAGCTGGTGGCCCAGGGCTGGCTGCGCACGACGAACAGCCCCGCCACGGTGGGCGCGACGCTGACGGCGGGGCAGGTCAACACGCTGCTCGATGGGTGGAACGCGCGCTCGCTCGTGCCTGCGGCCCAGGCCGTCGTGTACCAGCAGAGCTTCCGCGCCGTGCGGCTCGACGAGCCCGGCGCGACGCACGTGGTGCTCCTGTTCCAGAGCGCCTTCCGCATGGTCGTCATCACCCTGCGCTGAGCCCCGTCCGGGGCGGTCGGTCAGCGTTGGGCTTCAGCGCCTGTCGCCGTGCCCGCGTCTTGTCCGGGGAGCGCCTTCGGCCCGACCACGACAGGTCACGGCCGCCCGCCGTCCTGCGAGGGGCATGAGCCGTACGCTGGCAGCTGGAGCTTCGCCCCGCGCGCGGTCGTCACCACGCCAGTGCTCGGCGTCGAGCTGCTGAACGTGTACGTGGTGGTCACGCGCCCCACGGTGACAGCCAGCGTTCCGTTGCTGGGGTAGCAGTCGCCCTTCTTCCAGACGACCGAGGTCAGGAGCGCGCTCGTGCCGCCGTTGACGATGGTGCCCGAGGTGGTGATTTGTCCGGGAGCTCCGACGGCGGTGAGCATGCCGGTGACGGTCTCGTTCGCGCGCGTGAGGTCGTACGTCACCTGAAACGTGGTGCCGTTCGAGGTGGTCATCGACATCGTGCCCGAGACGGCGCTCCCGTTGAGCACCACGTTCGTGAAGGTGAGCGTCACCGTCAACGTCGCAGGCGAGTCGGTCTTCACGACGGAGGCGGTGATGGTGCCGCTGAGCGTCACCCCGTTCTCGCCAGAGCAGTTCGACGCGACGACTGTCACCGTCGTGCCCGAGGCCGACACCATCGCGCAGGGCAACGAGCTCATGGTGCGCGCCGCAATCGCCGCCGCGTTCTGCTGCGCCGTCTTCGTCGGGTCGAGCGTCGGGTCGAAGTCGAACATCGCGTCGGCCGCCGCGAGCGTCTGCTGCTGGGTGAGCGTCGCGTCCTGCCCCCGGCGGAGCCCGTCCGTCTCTTCGGCGGCTGGAGGACTCCCACACGCAACGACAAGGACCAACAACACGGAGAGCGCTCGATGGTTCATGCTCTCTCAACCCACGTGGAAGCGTTCGGTTGCGGAGCGCGCGCGCCACGGCCCTGAAGCGCTCCTCTCCTGAGCGCCTCGACGCTCCAGGAAGAGACTGTGGGGGCCGAGCGACGCCCGTCTCGGCAGCGGGCCCCGGCGCGACGGCACAGCGCTCACTTCTTCGTCATCGCCCGCTTCGCCAGCACCGCCTTGAGGTTGGTGTCGTAGACGGTGTTCTCGGGCGCCAGCTCGACGGCCTTCTGGAGCAGCTGCTCGGCGCGGCGCAGGTCCGCGCGCTCGCGCATGAGGATGATGGCGAGCCGGTTGTAGAGCGACGGCGCGTCGGGGCTCTGCGCGATGGACTTCTCGAGGAACCGAATGGCCTCCTCGAGGCGGCCGTTCTGTTCCATGCGCAGCGCCACCTGGAGCGGACCGGCCGCCAGCCGGTCGGCGACCGACTCGACCGGCTCCTCGCGGGGCGCGGCGGGCTCACTGGACGCGTCTCGGCGCTTCACCTGCTTGAGGGCGTCGAGCACCCGCTTGTTCATGTTCCCGCGGTTGATGATGCGCGGGTCGGTGCTGGGCGGCGGGTTGTCAGCGAGGGAGGGCGCGCCGCCATCGAGGGGCGCCGTCGGAATCGGGAGCGGGAGGTCGGCCGGCACCTCGGGGCGGGTCTCGGCACGGCCCTCGGGCATCCTCGGCCCCTCGGGGAAGGCCGGCCGCACCGGGGTCCTCGCGCCAGCCACGGGCCCCACTGCCGCCGGCCGTGGGTTCGGCGCGGGCTCCGCGCGGGCGACCGGCATCGGGGCGACGACGAGCGGCGCGGGCCGCGGAGGGACGGGCGACAGCACCCCTTCGGGAACGGTGCCCGACGGGCCCAGGGCGTCGAGCGGGGCTGGCGTGGCACCAGGCGGCCGACTGCCCGGCGCGTCGAGGACGATGGGCGGCGCAGGCCGTGAAGCGGTGACGCGTCCTGCGCCGGGCAACGTGCGGCGCGGCCGTGACGCAGGGGCGACGGGCACAGGCCCCGACGGCAGCTCCGGGGGCGTCGACGCGGGGTTCGGCACCGGCCCCGCAGCGCCTGCCATCGCCACAGCAGGAGGCGACATGGGTTCAGAGAGCGCCGCGGCCGACTCCTGAGGTGCCGTGAATGGGCGCGCCGCCCCTGGCTTCGTCACTGCGGGGGGCGACGACGAGGCGCGGGGCTCTGAGAGCAGCGCGGCCGACTCCTGAGGAATGCTCGAGGGCGCCTTCGTCACGGCGAGCGGCGAGGTGGGCTCCAGGAGCTCCTGAGGCGCTGTCGAGGAGCGCGCCGCGCCTGGCCTCATCACGGCGGGAGGCGACGACGAGGCGCGCGGCTCCGAGGGCGGCGTCACCGACGCCTGAGAAACGGGCCACGACGCGCCTGGCCTCATCACGGCGGGAGGCGACGACGAGGCGAATGGCTCCGAGCGTGACGCGGTGGGGTCGACGGACGACTCCGGTGGGTCGACCGCGGTGGAGAAGGGTTCAGCAGGCTGGGGCGGCGTCACCGACGGCGCCGCGACCGGGTCGACCGGCTCGAGCGGCGTCACCGACGGTCGCGGTGCGGGAACGTCGACTTCGGACGACGCGCGCGCGGGCTCCTGCGGGGGCGTGTCCACCCGGGCGCTCGGCTCGGCTCCGCTGCGCCCACCCACCCCCTTCGCCTCGGAGCGAAGCCGACCTGGGGTCCGACGCTCGGCCCGCGCCGCGACAGGCGCGACAGCGACGCCCTCGGCCGGGGTGGAGCGGCTCGTCACCGGCGGAATGTCACGGTTGGCGCTGGCCGTCCGCCGACGTCGCACGCCGGGAGCCGCCGTCACCGGCTCAATCGCCGGAGGCGCCGCGGGCACGTGCACGGGCTCTTCTTGCGGCGGCGGGGGCGGTGCGAGGAGGCCGTGTTCCCCCGTCATCGGCGCGACGATGATGGACGGCTGGTCGGCGACGGGCTCGAGCGAGCGCGGCGTGGGCGAGACGACGAACGAGGCCGACTTCACCCCGGTGGGCTTCGGCGCCGGCTCGTCGAAGAACGACGGGTGCACCGTGGGCCACGACGACGCGAAGATGATGGACTCGCCCGACGTCGTGCGCGGCGGCTCGACGGCGTCGGCCTCGTGCAGCCGGTGGGCGGGCCGCTCGTCCGTGTCCTCGAGCGGGGCCTGCACCTCGGCGGCCACCTGCGCGGTGGGGGCGGCGAGCGCGGCAACGAAGGCCTCTTCCGACAAGGCGAGGCCAGCGGGGGCGGCAGCGGTGGTGGCCTGCGCCCGGGCGATGTCGTCGGCCGACAGGAGCACGGTCGGCGGCGCGCGACGCTCGGGCGTCACCTCGACCTCGCGCAGCTCGCGGTCGGTCGAGGACGTGGTGTTGGGCGCGTCGGGCACCGGCGCGAGGGCCTCCGTCGGGGTGGGGCTGATCGGGGCGTGTTCGAACTCCTGGGTGAGCGCCGTCGCGAGTCCTGCCGGGGCCTGGAGCGCGCCCTCGACCGGCGTCTGCTCTCCGCTCGTGGAGGTGGGTGGGCCGCGACGTGAGGCGGCGGCGAGCTGCTCGGCCGACACCCGCTCCGTCGCCGGCGGGCGGGCCTGCGGAGGCTCTCCCACGAAGGTGCGCTCACCGGGCCGCGGCGGCGTCGGCTGCTGGCGGGCGAGGGCCTCTTCGGGCGTCTCCTGCGGGCGAAGCCCCGGCCGCCGCTCGACCACCGGCGGCACATCTGTCGGGTTCGGGTCGACCTCGACCTCGTCTCCGAGGAGCGTCTGTTGGCTCGCGGGCTCGACGCGCTCGGGCGCCGGCGCGTCGACCTCGTCCGCGGGCTCATCGGCGAAGTCGACGATCATCTTGTCGTTGAGCGCCTGCAGCACCACACCCAGCTCGAGCACCCCCAGGCCAGCGCGCTCGGCGAGCACGGGCACGTCGGACTCGCCATCGATGAACGACACCACGAAGGCCTCGAGCTCGGACAGCCGGGCGGCCTTCTTCGAGAGCGAGGCGACGACGAGGGGCACGCCGCGCTCGCGGCCGAGCGCGAACACCTTCGTGGGCCCGTCGTTCCGCCCGGGTGAGGCGCCGCTGGTGGCCGGAGCCGCTCGCTGGGGCCGCGCCGACGGAACGCCCCGCTGCGGCACCTCGAGCATGCGCCGCACCACCGAGAGGTCACCCGACGGGCGGTCGGGAATCTGGCTCGGGTCGAGAATGAGCTCGCAGTTCCAGCAGAGCAGGTCGCCCGGCGTCACCGTCTCGCCGCACGACGGGCATGTGTCCTTCGAGCGCATCGACGGTGGAGAGCGGACCACAGCGGCGAGCGGGCGTCACCGGACAACTGGCCCCGGCACCGACACCTGCCCGCGACTTGACAGTTCGGACTCCGAATATTAAGGAGTCCGTATCATGGCGAAACCGAGCCGCTTCGACGAAGAGAGCACGCCCCTCGCGCAGCGCATCGCGGTGGGGCTGTCGAAGGTGGGGCTGAGCCTCAAGTTCCAGGCCTGGCAGGCGGCGGGGGCGCGGGGGCTGTCTCCGACGCAGGGCCAGGTGCTCGCGCTGCTGCTCACCTCGCGCGCGGGGCTGCGGCCCTCGACCCTCGCCGAGCGGCTGGCGGTGACGCCCCCGACGGTGACGGACTCGGTGAAGGCGCTGCTGGCGAAGGGCCTGGTGGAGCGCCGCGCCGACGCAGCCGATGCGCGGGTCAGCCTGGTGGTGTTGACGGCGAAGGGCCGGGCCGAGGCGAAGGCGTCGGCGAGCTGGCCGGACTTCCTGTCGAGCGCGGTCGAGGTGATGGCGCCGGCCGAGCAAGAGGCCTTCTTCCGCGGGCTGGTGAAGATGATCGCCACGCTCCAGCGCGAGGGGCAGATTCCGGTGAGCGCGATGTGCGTGACGTGCACGCACTTCCGGCCAAACGTGCACAAGGACCCGCTGCTCCCGCACCACTGTGCGTACCTCGACGCGCCGATGGGAGCGCGTCACCTCAGGCTCGAGTGTGACGAGCATGACGAGGCCGCCGAGCCAGCGCGCTCGGCCCACTTCGCCGCCTTCACCGGCTGAACGGCGGCGTTCTCAGTTCGACTGGGGGCTCACGGTCGCCCCGGTCCTCTAAGACTCTCCCGACGCGCATGGGGCGCGCCGGAAGCCACCGGGCGTGTGCCCGAACCCTGGAGTTCCACATGAAGCGTTCGTTCCTGGCGTTGGTCGTCCTCCTCGCGGGCCTGGTGCCCGTCGCGCTCGCCGCGAAGCCACCGGCCCTCGCGTACCCGTCGGCCTGGCGCAGCTGGCAGCACGTGAAGTCGATGGTGATTCCAGACAAGGCCAACGGGCTGTACGGCTTTCACCACGTGTACGTGCAGCCCTCGGCGCTCGCCGCGTACAAGGCGGGCAAGGGCTACCCGGCCGGCGCGACGCTGGTGGTGCCATTCTACGAGGTGCAGGACGCGGGAGGCGCCACGGTGCAGGGCGCGCTCCTGAAGGTGGCGGTGATGAAGCGCGATGGGTCCGCGACGGACACGGGCGGCTGGCGCTACGGAGCGTTCGACGCGAAGGGGCAGGCGCTCGAGCTCGACGCGAAGGCGGCGTGCCACACGTGCCACGAAGCGCGAAAGGACCGCGAGTTCGTCTTCTCGGAGTGGACCGACTGATCGCGCGCCAGCCACCGCGGGCGAAGCTTCAAGTCGAACTGGAAAACCCGTGAGACGAAGGCGAGAGCGAACCCGCGGGCGCGGTGGGCGCTGTCTGGTCCTCGTCACGGCGACGCCCACCCACGACCGGGGTGAGCGAAGCCGGAGTCGAACTGGAAAATCAGAACATCGACCAGAGGTACTGGTTCGTCACCTCGTGGTGGAACTGAATCTCGGGCACCTTGATCTGCGAGCCGAGCGCCTTAGGGCAGCGGTCCGCCTGCATCTGCTTCAGCTCGGCGAACTTGCCCTGCACGGCCTCACCCAGCACCTCGGACACGAACTTCGAGCCCTTGAACAAGCGCACGGCGTCGTAGATGTTGTCCGGCAGGAAGCGGGTGCGGCTGCGCTTGGCCTCGTCGGCGGTCTGCTCCGAGCCCGTGCCCTCGAGCGCCGTGCGCATCAGCGTGTAGAACACCATGTACGGGTTCGCGTCGGGCGCCACCGAGCGCACCTCGATGCGCGCCGAGCGCTCGTTGCCGGTGGGGATGCGCACCATCGCGCCGCGGTTGTTGGGCGAGGCCTTGATCTGATTCGGCGCCTCGAAGTGCGGGTCGAGCCGGCGGTACGCGTTCACCGACGGGTTGAGGATGAGGCAGATGTCGTCGGCGTTGGTGAGGATGCGGTCGATGGCGTCCCAGCCGGCCTTCGACAGGCCGTCCTGGCCCTTGGCCTCCCAGAAGAGGTTCTTGCCACCCTTGGCGAACGACATGTTGGTGTGCATGCCGTTGCCGTTGATGCCGGTGACGGGCTTGGGCAGGAACGACGCCGTCATGCCGAGGTTGGCGGCCACCTGGCGGCAGAGCAGCTTGTAGAGCTGCACCTGGTCGGCGGTGATGAGCGCCTCGGAGTACGAGAAGTTCATCTCGAACTGGCTGGGGGCCACCTCGGGGTGGTCCTTCTCGTTGCCGAAGCCCATCGCGCGCTGCACCTCGGCGGCGTTGTCGATGAAGTGGCGCAGCTTGTCGCCTGGCAGCGAGTGGTAATAGCCGCCCGTCGACACGTACTCGAACTTGTGGGTCTCGTGGTACCGGCGCTCGGCGTCACGGCCCTCGAAGAGGAAGCCCTCGATCTCGGGCGCGACGTGGCAGACGGTGCCTTCCTTGGCGAAGAGCTGCTCGCCGTACTGCTTGAGGCGCGTGCGCAGGTCGCTCGGGTACGTCGTGCCGTCGCGGCCGAGCACCTCGGAGAACACGAGCACCTTGCCCGGGCCGAACACGTCGGCCGGCAGCCAGTAGAACGAGGCCCAGTCGACGTTGAGGCGCAGGTCCGACTCGTGCTGCGCCGAGAAGCCGCGCACCGACGAGCCGTCGAAGGTGAGGTTGTCGCCCGACTTGAGGAGGAATTTCTTGTCGTAGTCGAGCATGTGCAGCCGGCCTTCGAGGTCGGTGAAGCACACGGTGACGGCCTTGATGCGGCGCTCGTCGGTCAGGTACTTCAGGCGCGCTTCCTTGAGCTTGTCAGCGGGCTCGCGGTTGATGCGCGCCTGCTTCACCGAGAGGTTCATCTCCTCGAGCTGCTCGTAGGGAATTTCCAGAAAGTCACGAAGGGGAGGGGTCGACATACGGTCTCCTGGGGCGGGACGGTGGGGGAACGTCGGCTGCGCTCCATCTCACATCACCAAGCCCAAGTCGACGCCCACGAAGCGTAAGATTCCAGCGGGTTAGCCTCTGGACGCGGTCGATTAGCCAATCGAGAACTTTCAAGGAGATGCGGCGTCGAAGGCCCTCGCATGGCACAACCCGTGGGCATGGTGGCGATGCTGGTGGGGCTGGTGGCGGCAGCGGCCGATGGTGGCACGACCTGGGACGAGCGCTCGGCGGTGAAGCTGGTCGAGGGCCAGGTGGTGACGCTCGAGCTGAAGCGGGCTCCATCGCGCATCGCGGCGAGCGACGCGGCGACGTGTGAGGTGCGCGCGAGCAGCCCCACGACGTTGGTGCTGACGGCGAAGAAGCCCGGCGTGACGACGGTGGCGCTCTGGTACGGGTACGCGCCGAAGGGACTCCAGGTCGAGGTGGCGCCGAAGCCGGCGGCGGTTGGCGCGCCCGACGCGGGGGTACCCTTCTTCACCTGGGACGGAGAACACGGCCTCACCGTGCCGCGCGGAGCCCCCTTCGTGGTGCAGGGCCCGGGCGGGCTCGAGAAGGTGGCGCCCGGCAGCCACCGCCGGTGCGCGATGAAGTCCATCGGGAATGATCAGCTCGAGCTGCGCTGCGCCGAGGCGGGGCCGGTGTCGGTGTTCCTCTGGTACGCCAACTCGCGGAGGCGCACGCTCGAGCTCGACGTGGTGAACGCGCCCGACGGCGGGCGCTGAAGCCCTCGCTCAGCGGGCGCGACCCAGCTGAAGGATCGCCGCCATCAGCGCGGCGGTCCCATCGACGACGGTCTTCTCGAGGCGCTCGAAGCGGCCATTCACCTCACTGCGGAACCGCTCGAACTCTTC
>JANRKQ010000108.1:0-11051 GCA_033763395.1 Myxococcaceae bacterium | reverse complement strand
GCAAGACGTCAGTCCCGAAGGTGTGCTGGTGCAGGGAGGCCCAGTCGAGGCGGCGTGTGGGCTTGCGCCGCTTCGTCTTTCGCGTCGGTGCTGGTGTCATCGGTGTCGGCCGCAGCGTCACGAGGGGCGCAAGGCGGCGTGCGGTGCGAAGACACCGTGGAAGCTGGTGAGATGGGTGCTGGGTGGCGGGACGAGGGCTACCAGCCTGCGCACGAAGGCGGTGAGGACGAAGGCGCTGCGTGGCCGGCCTGAAGCGTCCTTCCCCTTGGGGGAGTACTCGTACCGGCCGTCCTCGAGGCGGCGCAGTCTCGACTCGGCGACGGGCCCCCTGCTGCCGTACCGGCACAGTCTCTCGAGGCCTTGTCTGTCATGGCCGTGGACGGCGGTGTCGGCGTGGAGGGAGAAGCCCAGGCCCACCGCGACACGTCGGCGCCTGGGTGAGGGAGGCAGCGCCAGCCCCAGCGGTGCCTGCAGGGCGTCACGCTGGGAGGCCTCGTACTCGTCGTCAGGCCAGGGGGCCTCGACGTCAGCGAAGTCCTGGCGCGCGCCGCGCAGCACCCGGAGGAGAATCGACGCAACCGCGGCGTCGTCAGGGGCGGGCAGCGTCACCACCTCGCCGTCCTTCGTCCACAGCGCCTCTGGCAGCAGCGCGTGGAGGTGCGGCGTCAACTGCAGACTGGAGCCGAACCACTGGGTGAAGACGACGGCCCCTCCGCGCAGCGGGCCCACCACGCCCAGTCGCCTGGCCACCTGCCGCTGCCACCGCCAGACGGCACGCACCAACCGGTACTCCAGCCGCTTGAGGAGGGCCGGCCGCTTCACGCCGACGAAGCGAACCCGAACACGCTGAAGGAGCTGCCGGTGCGGTCCGATGGGCTCGTCGCGCCCGCGCTGCAGGAGCGTCAGCAGCCGTGAGCTGTTGCGGCCTCATCTCCCTGCCCTCGCAACGGACGCGGTGGAGCCTTCTGATGCGCCTCACGCGAGGGTGAACACCCTCATCGGGGTCGGCCCCAGACCTCGACGCAGGTCTCGCCTTCCGGCGAGCACCACGGCTCCCCCACGCGAACGGCGGCCGCGAGGGCGTCGGCGTCAGCTGGCGAAATCGTGAGCCGAAAGCCATCGGCCGTGGGCGAAACGAGCGCTGGGCCAGCCGCAGTCTCAATCGACAGCGTGTTCCAGCGCCCGCCGCTCTTGACCGCATCGGCGAAGGCCGCCCGGGCCTCCCACAAGACGGCCACCGTGTAGCTGCCAGTGAAGGAGCGACGCACTTCCATGCTGGGACGCTTCTCGTCCTCGTCGTCCTCCTCGAAGTCGTCCTCGTCGTCCTCCTCCAACTCGTCCACCTCGTCCTCGTCCAGCTCGTCGTCTTCCCCGTCGTCCGCGGCGCGCCTGGGCTCGAGCCCGCTCCTCCAGAGCTGCTCGACCGACTTCAGCGCCTCGCGAAGTTCGGGAAACCCAGCCACGCGGGCACGCGCTCGATCGAAGTCTCCTGCGACATCCGCGAAGTCGTGACCTGGGACGCCGCCGACGCTTCGAAACGGCTCGAGGGGCAGCTTGAGAAGTGAGAGCGCGGCAACGAGGTGGAGCGCCTCAGGAGACGGCCGCTCTGCGGCACGCGCTGCGCGAACACCGGCTCGGGGAAAGGCCTGTTGGAGGAGTTGGGCTGCGGTTCGGCCGAGTCCGCGCGACCGGGCAACCTTCACGACCGCACGGGCCATCGAGGGCTCGACGAGCGCCAGCGCAACCTGCGTGCTCCGGCCAAGGGGCACTGGCATCTCTTCGATGCGGTGTTGCACCAGTTCTTCGATGGGATCCTCGGAGTTGGGCCAGACGGACGCCGCGAGCGAGAGCCAGGCGGGAGGTGTCGTGGGCTCGAACTCGATGATGCACTGATAGTCGTCCAGACCGACCGTCGTCACGGCCGAGAAGGGCTCCCAGAGACCATCGGCGATCCTGATGACGAGGAAAGCGAACGACTCACGCCAGAGCGGGACCGCGGACATCGCGCAGACTGCGTTGCTCATTCCCATGCTTCATCCTTCGCCAGTGCGGGTGAGAACCGCGCGAAGAGAAACACCAGACCGTTGGTCGAGGCTCAAGCGAAAGATGCCGGTCCGGCCACGCGAGGTCGAAGAGAAGAAGAACAAAGCGCGGACGAGAAGAAGAACAAAGCGCGAAACCGAGGAGGAGGGCGAGAGGCGTCGGGCACCGAGGTCGTCCTCGGGGGCGTTGCCGCGAGGGGCGAGGTGGCGTCATCGAGGGTGAAATGGGGCCAGCGCGCAGACGGGTGCACCGCCCGCGATGGCCAGTGAGTCGAGAGGGTGTCCATCAGCCCGCCAGCGGGAGGACGGGCTGGGCAGTGGCGGGCGGGAGGACGTGACGAGGTGCGAGGCGATGGCCGAGCTGGAGGAGGCGCTCCTTTTGCCGTCTTCCTGGTGGAGTGGATGGCGTGAAGGCGACGTCGGCCGCCACAGGGGCAGCGCAGGACGTCGGTGCCGAAGGTGTGCTGGTGCAGGGAGGCCCAGTCGAGGCGGCGTGTGGGCTTGCGCCGCTTCGTCTTTCGCGTCGGTGCTGGTGTCATCGGCGTCGGCCGCAGCGTCACCGTGGGCCGCAAGGCGGCGTGAGGTGCAAAGACGCCATGGAAGTTGGTGAGGTGGGTGTTGGGCGGCGGGACGAGGGCCACCAGGCGACGCACGAAGGCGGCGGCGGTGAGGACGAAGGCGCTGCGTAGCCGGCCGGAGGCGTCCTTCCCCTTGGGGGCGTACTCGTACCGGCCGTCCTCGAGGCGGCGCAGTCTCGACTCGGCGACGGGCCCCCTGCTGCCGTACCGGCACAGTCTCTCGAGGCCTTGTCTGTCATGGCCGTGGACGGCGGTGTCGGCGTGGAGGGAGAAGCCCATGCCCACCGCGACGCGTCGGCGCCTGGGCGTCGGAGGCAGCGCCAGCCCCAGCGGGGCCTGCAGGGACTCCCGCTGGGAGGCCTCGTACTCGTCTTCCGGCCACGGGGCCTCCACGTCGGCGAAGTCCTTGCGCGCGGCGCGCAGCACCCGGAGGAGAATCGACGCCACCTCGGCGTCGTCAGGGGCGGGCAGCGTCACCACCTCGCCGTCCTTCGTCCACAGCGCCTCTGGCAGCAGCGCGTGGAGGTGCGGCGTCAGCTGCCGCTTCGACCTCGCGATGTTCGAGGTGGGCGCGTTCCACGAGCAGTGGGGCGACATTCACTTGGGGCCGCACAACGCGCTCGAGGCGCACCGGCTCTTGGGGTCCGGCGTGTTCATGCCGATTCACTGGGGCGCGTTCAACCTGGCACTCCACGCGTGGGACGAGCCAGCCGAGACGCTCGCCAAGCTGGTCACGGAGCGGAAGGTGCCTATGGTGACGCCGCGGCTCGGTGCGCCCGTCGAGCTGTCGCGCGTGGAGTCCTTCGACCCGTGGTGGCGGGAGGTGACGCACGGCACGCACCCCGTCGTCGAGCTGCCGCCGGGTGAACGCTCGAGCGCCTGAGGCACAGCGCGAGCTGACCGACTCATCGCGCGTCGGCCTCGGGACTGACTGAGAGTCCTGAGAGCTCCACGACGAGTCGGACGCGAACCGGCTCGTCCTCGGCGCGACCATGCACCATTCGCCGCGCTCGCTCGGGCCACGTCGCCTCATCCGCGCGCGCGCGTCACCACCCTCACTCTCCGCAGACGCGAAGCGACAGCTCCCTCCAGGCGCCTGGCGTGACGTCGAACGTCGCATCGAAGGCGGCCAAACCACCTTGCTCGTGGCGCAGCTGCCCGACCAGGCGCCCCAGCCGTCGCGCGCCCATCGGCATCATCGTCACCTGGAACGGCGTGACCCCCGTGGAGATGAACGACCAGTCGTGCAGCACGCCGAGCTCGTCGAGGTGAACGATCGACCAGGGAGAGACCGCGCCGTTCGGCTCCACGAGGAGCTCCACCTGCAACGTGCTGCCATTCGAGGCAGACACATTGAAGCCCATCACCCGCTGCCCACTCGGCAGCGCCGTCTCGCCGGCGTAGCCCTGCGTGGCGCTTCCATAGGTCCCCGTTCGCGGTCCCACCGTCACCGAGACCGAGGCCGAGCCCAGGCCTTGAGGCGAGGTCGGGAGCGAGCGCGGGTCCCGCAACAGCCCGAAGACGCCCGTGCCGGTGAAGCGCTGGCTGGCCACGTTCGCGTCGACGTCACACAACCCGAGCGGCACCCACCCGGTCCGCGCCGCGAACTCGAAGAGCTCGATCCCAAGCGTGTCGCCTCCGTGCGGGAGGGTCAGCGTCACGACGGGCTGCCCCTGGCCCTCGAGCCGGTACATGAAGCCGTCGAGCACGATGGGCGCCACGGGCGGCGCGACCCCTGGAGCGCGCGCGAAGCGGAACGTCGTCGCGCGTGGCACCGAGCCCGCCTCGAGACGAACCGTCGCGCCACAGAGCGAGAGCTGTCCGCCCGCTGGGCCGATGACGCCCTGCACCTCTGCGTCGGGACGGGAGCAGTCGACCCCTGCGTCCGCAGGAGCGCCGCCGTCGAGCCTGTCGCCACCATCGAGCGGCATCCCACTGTCGAGTACCGCGCCGCCATCCAGGGGACTCCCGCCGTCGAGCGCGTGCCCGCCATCGACCACGCGCCCCCCGTCGACCGGCTCACTGGAGCCGCCACCATCGGTGGGCAGGCCTGGCCCTGCGTCGACGACCGGCATCCCCGCACCGCCGTCCGACGGAGGGACCGGCCGCTCGACGCCTGCGGGACCACAAGCGCTCAACACGACCGCACACACCGCGCCACTCCATCCAGCGAACTTCATCCACATGACGACCTCCGGGGTGAGCCGATATGTGCCCGAAGACGCCCGCCAGGCATTGTGCGCAGGCGCCAACCCTTTGGCTCCAGCCGCCAATGGTACGGTGACGCCGTGAATCCGAATCGGACGGTCATGGCGTCCCTTCCGCGCGCGGTGCTCGACCTGGCTGCGCTGGTGGGACTCGATGGGGCGGCCCTGGCAACCGAGGCGAACCTCTCTCCGACGGCGTTGAACGACCCTGACGGCCGCGTGCCCGTCGAGGGGTACCGGCGCCTCTATGAGCGCGTGCACCGGGAGCCCGCGATGTGGGAGGGCATGCGATTGGTCGCGGCGATGGACTCGCTCGGTCCACTCGGCGTGCTCGGCTACGTGATGGCGAACTCTCCGACGGTCGGCCAGGCCTTCGAAGCGTACGAGCGGCACGCGACGGTCATCGGCGAGGTGTTCGAGTTCGACGTCGAGGCCAGCGAGAAGGCCTTCGTGCTCCGGTTCCGAGTCCCGCCGGAGCTGCAGCGGTTCCCGCTCTTCAACGTCGGCACCGTGGCGCTCAACACCGCGGTCGTCCGCATCCTCAGCGGGGCCGACGTCACGCCGCGCCTGGTCGAGCTCCCCAACGAGCAGCCCGAGCACCTCGTCGACCCGTCCTCGCTGGTGCCGTGCACGGTGCAGTACGGCGCCCGAGACACGGTGCTCCAGTACGCGCCCGAGGTCGCCACGCAGCCGGTGCGCGCGTCGGACCCGACGCTCTTCGTCTTCGTCGAGCGGCACGCCAGGCAACTGCAGAAGGGCCTCGCCACGCCCACGACCTGGAGCGCGCGAGCTCGTGAGGTCCTGCTCCAGCGGCTGCGCGGCGAGGTGCCCTCGGTGAACGAGCTCGCCAAGGCGTTGGCCACGAGCGAGCGCACCCTCGCGCGGCGGTTAGAGGAGGAAGGCCAGACGTTCAAGTCACTCCTCGACGAGGTGCGCCGGGAGCTCGCCGTCAGCTACGTCGGAGACCGCGGCCTCCCGCTCGGAGAGATCGCCTACCTGCTCGGGTACTCGGACGCGCCTTCGTTTCACAAGGCCTTCAAGCGGTGGACCGGTCAGACACCGGGAGAGTTCCGCCGTCATGGCGAGCCGACGCTCGACGCGTAGCGCCTCCGCTCGTCACTCTCGTCCGCAGCGGTGGGCGCCGAACGCGAGCTCGAGCTGGCCGTCGAAGCTCGTCCACGCGAGGTCCAAGTGACCGTCGCCGTCGAGGTCGTCCGCCACGAGCGAGGTGGGCCAGCCGCCGTCTGCCAAGAGGCGCGAGGCGCGCCAGGCACCACCGTCCGGAAGACCGTCGAAGACGCGCACCTCACCCGCGAGGCTCGTCACGATGAGCTCCGCCCAGCCGTCTGCAGAGAGGTCAGCCACCACCGCCTCGAAGGCGTCATCCACCTCGAGCCGGTCCTCGAGCCGCAGCCCGCCGTCACTGGGCGTCGTCACCGAGACGAACGCCGGCGACTCGAAGCCGTGCGTGGCGACGAAGACACCAGGGCCGGCGCGGTGGTTCGTGAACACCACCCGCAGCGGTCGCGCCGGGAGGTCGAACGACGGCAGCCGCACGAGCCCCGCGTCTCGAAGGAATGACCTCCGCTCCAGCTGCGCGCTGTTGGCCGTGGCGATGAGCACCTCGGGGTGGCCATCGGTGCCCCTCGACCTGACGATGAGGTCGGCGGGTGTGTCACCGACGGTCGAAGCGACCGCTGGCCCGAAGGAGCCGTCACCGCGCCCCAAGAGGAACGTCACGGTGAAGAACCCAGCCGAGCCACCGTTCTGCGTGACGACGTCGAGCCGGCCATCTCCGTCGAGGTCGACGAGCTCGAGGCGCTGGCAGTGGTTCCCGAGCGGGTAATCGACCGGCGCGCCCCAGCCACCATCCAGACCGCGCCACACACGCAGGGCATCCGTGAAGTGCCCGACGACCAGCAGCTCCTCGCGCCCGTCGCCGTCGAGGTCCGCCGCGGCGACGTCGTTGGGTGTCGACCCCGTGCCGAGGGACTCCACGGCGCCGAAGCCCCCGTCGGCCGCCTGCGCGATGATGAGCAGCCGCTCGAGCTCCTTGAGGACCACCAGGAGGTCTGGCCGGCCATCGCCCGTCACGTCCTTCACCCGCAAGGCCCGTGGCCCGAGCGGCCCGGTCGCGCCGGCGATGGCCTCGAGTGACAGCCGGCGACGCACGCATCGCGGCTCGATGGCCCCAGCGTCGTGAACCTGACCGCCGCCAGCGCTGCCACCGGCTGAACCGCCCGCGGCGCCACCGGCAGTGCCTGCATCAACCACCCCTCCATCGAGAGGTCCTCTGGTCGGTGGGCACGCAGCCATGCTGACGACCACGAGCAGCGACGAGACGAAGCGAGACATCGCGGAGGCTTCTTGCCACAGAGTCGAGCGCTGCCGCGAGCGGCCACGGGGTGCGCCCACGCAGACGGCGCCGCTCGTTCAGGGGAACGGCAGGGCATTGCTCGTCTGATCACGCAGCGCGGGTACGCGGTCGAGCACGTCGCACTCGGCGGTTCGGAACCCTCGGCCCACCGCCACCTCCTCGAGGCCGAGCGCCAAGAGGGGCGCACTGCTGTCCCACCGAGGCCAAGCGAGGTCACTCGACGGCGCGCCCGTCGCCGCGACGGTCGTCCAGAGGTTCGCGAAGCGATTGGACAGCGCGAGCTCGGCGGGCGTGGTCGTCAGTGTGCCGAAGTTCCGAAACACGAACGGCACGTCGACGCCGTGGGCCGCGAGCTTCGCCCAGCATCCATCTCACCAGCTTCCACGGTGTCTTCGCACCGCACGCCGCCTTGCGCTCCATCGTGACGCTGCGGCCGACACCGATGACACCAGCACCGACGCGAAAGACGAAGCGGCGCAAGCCCTCCCGCCGCCTCGACTGGGCCTCCCTGCACCAGCACACTTTCGGGACTGACGTCTTGCGCTGTCCCTGCGGCGGCCGTCGTCGCCTTCATGCCATCCACTCCACCAGGAAGACGGCAAAAGGAGCGCCTCCTCCAGCTCGGCCATCGCCTCGCACCTCGTCACGTCCTCCCGCCCGCCACTGCCCAGCCCGTCCTCCCGCTGGCGGGCTGATGGACACCCTCTCGACTCCCTGGCCATCGCGGGCGGAGCACCCGTCTGCGCGCTGGCCCCGTTTCACCCTCGATGACGCCACCTCGCCCCTCGCGGCGAAGCCCTCGGTGCCCGACGCCTCTCGCCCTCCTCCTCGGTTTCGCGCTTTGTTCTTCTTCTCTTCAGCCGCTCGCCGGAGACGTTCTTCCGGCGGGCGGTTCGTTTTGTCTGCGCGATAGAATGCCGAGGCATGCAGCTCACCACCGTCACACCGACGCCTGAGGTCGCACGGTGGATTCACCATTTCTGGATCTTCCGCAGCCCACTCGGCCTGCCCGGCGGAGACCTGCGCGTCATCGTGCCCAACGGGCGCCACAAGCTCATCGTGCCGTGGCGAAACGGGTTGACGGCGACGTCTCCGAATCACACGCAGACCAACCGCGACGGAGACGCGGTGCTCATCGGCCTGTGGGAGCAGCCCACCACGCTCTCGTCGGAGCCTCGCGACACCATCACCATCGGCGTCGAGTTTCTGCCGCACGGCCTCGCGCGCTTCTTCCCGGGCGTGGTGGGTGAGCTCACCGAGCGTATCGTGCCCGTGACCGACGTGCTCGGTCGCCTGGGGCGAACGCTGGCCGCCGAGGTGATGAACGAGCGAACGCCCGAAGCGGCAGCCCGCGTGGTCGAGCGTTTCCTCCTCGCGCAGCTGCGCCGCTCGCAGACGCAGACGCCGCTCGTCGATGCCGCGCTGCAGTTGATGGCGGCGAGCGACTTCACGATGCAGGTGAATGAGCTGGAGGCGCGTATGGGTTACTCGCGCCGCTACCTGCACGCGCTCTTCCTCGAGCACGTGGGGCTCTCGCCGAAACGGCTGTCGAACGTGATGCTCTTCGAGCGGCTCTACCGGCGCTTCTCGAAGGACAAGTCGGCCAGCGCGCTGCGCGACGACGCGCTCGATGTGTACGCCGACCAGTCTCATTTCATTCGGCACTTCAAGCGCTTCACCGGCTTTTCACCGGGGGCTTTCGCCGAGCTCGACAACGAGTTCGGCCGCATCTTCTACCGGTCGCAGCCGGCCAGTTCCCAAACGTCCAATCCCCGCAAGTCTTGACTCGGCACAGTGCGTTTCGTCGGCGCACTGACGCGCCCACGCACCCGGAGTCTCACATGGACCGTCTCATCAACTGGCTCGAGCTTCCTGTCACCAACATGCCTCGCGCGAAGGCCTTCTACTCGGCGGTGCTCGGCGTCGACCTCGTCGACTTCACGATGCTGGGCTTCGAGTACGCGCTGTTTCCCTCGAAGAGCCGCACCAACGCCGGAGCGCTGGTGAAGGGCGAAGGGTCGGTGCCTTCGTTGACGGGTCCCGTGCCGTACCTCGACGGCAGCAGCGGCATCGACGAGCTGCTCGCGCGGGTGGTGAAGGCGGGTGGCGAGGTGTTGATGCCGAAGCTGCGGCTCTCGGAAGAGGCGGGTGACGTGGCGTTCTTCCGTGACAGCGAGGGCAACCGCGTCGGGCTTCAGGCGATGCCGCCGCGAGAGGGGCCGGTGAGCGACGGTGAGATGCAGCGGCTGCTCGGCAGCGCGCCGAGGCGTTTCGCGTTCGTGCTCAAGCCCGGCCCGAAGCACGGCCCCGAGACGATGGCGCTGCAGTGGGAGCACGCGCGAAACATGTTCACCCTCTTGCGCAGCGGAGCGCTCCACTCGGTCACCGCGCTGATGGACGGGGTCGACGTGCTCGGTGTCGGCACCATCGACGCCGCTTCGAAGGAAGACGTCGCCGCCCTGCTCGCGAAGGACCCGGCGGTGAAGGGCGGCCGGCTGACGTTCGAGGTGTTCGCGGCAGGCGCCTTCGGTCGCGACGACGTCTGATCGCCGCTACGAGAAGTCGGGCGCGTTCTCGGTCTTCCGGCCACGGGGCCTCCACGTCGGCGAAGTCCTGGCGCGCGCCGCGCAGCACCCGGAGGAGAATCGACTCCACCTCGTCGTCGTCAGGGGCGGGCAGCGTCACCACCTCGCCCTCCTTCGTCCACAGCGCCTCTGGCAGCAGCGCGTGGAGGTGCGGCGTCAGCTGCAGACTGGAGCCAAACCACTCAGGTGAAGACGACGGCCCCTCCGCGCAGCGGGCCCACCACGCCCAGTCGCCTGGCCACCTGCCGCTGCCACCGCCAGACGGCACGCACCAACCGGTGCTCCAGCCGCTTGAGGAGGGCCGGCCGCTTCACGACGACGAAGCGCAAAGTGAAGGGGATGCTGAGAGTCCACTGGCGGTGACGCACCTGTGGCAGCAGCGCGGCGAGGCGCACGCCCGTCTCGACGGCCCGCCGGTTGGTGCACGAAGGACACCACCCCCGTCCCTTGCAACAGAAGGCCACCAGGCGGGACTCGTGGCAGTCCTCGCAGGACACCTCCACGAAGCCGTACCGCACGTCGCCGCACCGCAGGAAGGCCTCAGCCTCCCGCTTTACCCGCTTCGGCACCGTCTCGCACACGGCCGGCCAGCCTCGTCTGAAGGCCTCCAGCGCCACCGACGTCTCTGGCTGCCGCGCCCCCGCCGTCTCCACCCGACAGGCGTCTACTCCTCACCCCTGACAGGCCCTTCTCTGCGAGAGTGCGCGCTGGAGGGGCCACCCCGTGAGACGACTCTTCGCCACCACCGCCGCGGCGCCACCCGGCGCGCTCCAGTTGCTCGTCTCGCACCTCGGGCCCCGCGCGCCCACCACCACGCCCGCCGTGCACGCGGGCACCACACCGCTGCCCGTCTCCGTGCGCCGGCCGTGGACGTCCCTGCGTGGCACGACGCCGAAGGGCACGCGGCTGACGCCGGGGTGGTCGACGCTCCTCGAAGTGACGGCGCCTGCGCGGCCGTCCACCCTGCGCGTCGCCCTCGGAGACACCACCACCGACGTGCGCGCCGCTCCGCTGCCGTCAGCCCTGGCGGCACCTGGAGCGTCCTTCAACGTCCTCCTCGTCTCCTGCTACCACCGCGACGAAGACACCGGCTTCCGTGTCGCCGAAGAGGCCCGCCGCCTCGCGCGGGACGAAGGGGTGCACCTCGTCCTCCACCTCGGCGACCAGGTGTACCTGGACCTGCCCACGCGGCAGAACCTCCCCAAAGACGAAGTCGCCCTCGCCGACGCGCTCGAGCAGAAGTACCGCGACAACTTCGTGCC
>JANRKQ010000107.1:0-17547 GCA_033763395.1 Myxococcaceae bacterium | reverse complement strand
TCGACGAGGCCGAGCTCGACAAGCTCGAGCTGACCACCTCGCGCTCGATGGACATCACCGAGTTCGTCCCGCTGTCGTCGGTCGACCCGCTGTTCTTCGAGTCGGGCACCTACCTCGCTCCCGACAAGGGCGCGGAGCGGGCCTACGCGCTGCTGGTGCGCGGCCTCGAAGACATGAAGCACGCGGCCATCGCGAAGTGGGTCGCCCGCGGGAAGATGAACGTCATCCTCATCCGCCCGATGCAGAACGCGCTGGTGATGCACTCGCTGCGCTACGCCGACGAGGTGAAGCCGCTGTCCGAGATCCCCGTGCCCGACGCCACCATCAGCGACGCCGAGCTCGGCCTCGCCCGGCAGTTCATCGGCTCGCTCGCGAAGCCCACCTTCGACATCACTGCGTACAAAGACGAGTACCGCGATCGCCTGAAGGATCTGCTCGATCGCAAGGTGAAGGGCGAGGCCGTCGATCTCACGCCCGCGCCCGCGCCGCAGGCGAAGGTGGTCGACCTCATGGAGGCCCTCAAGGCCTCGCTCGCCAGGTCTGGTGCGCTTCCCGCCACCACCCCGCCGGCCGCGCCGGACGCCGAGCGCAAGCCGCCCAAGCAGTCGCCGAAGTCCGACGATGTCGCGGCCGAAGCCGAGCCGGCGAAGAAGAAAAAGGCGAAGGGCTGACCGGAATTTTCTCAGTCATCGCGAGGGGTTCGACACCTCGAAGCGCTCGCGAGCGTGCACACCTGCAACCTTCAGGTGGCAGGCCTACCTCGGCCGACATTCAGAAGATCAACCGTGTTGGCCCTTGCCCACGTGGCACGCTTGTCGCTCTCGTGAGGCCCGCCATGATTCGACGACTCCTGGGCGCCGTGTGCTTCGTCTCGATGGTGGGCTGCGACGGCAGCATCGTCGGCCAGCGCGTGGAAGGCGCCGTGGGCACCGACCCCTCGTCGGGGCTGCCGACGCCGCAGCGGCCCGACCCCGTCGATCCGTTCCGGCCGATCGACCCGATGATGCCGAAGCCGATCGTCACGGCGTGCACCACGACGCCGACGCCCGGCAGCGCCCCGATGCGCCGGCTCTCGCACGAAGAGTACGAGCACGCGGTCGAAGATCTCTTCGGCAACGTGACGCTGGCCCGGCAGGTGAGCGCCGGCTTCATTCAGGACTCGGTGTCGCTCGGGTTCCGCAACGGCGCCCGCTTCCTCGACGTGAAGGCCGTCATGTTCCAGAAGTACCAAGAGGCCGCCGAGACGGTCGCCACGCAGGTCACCTCGACGGCCAACCTGCCCCGCCTGGTGACGTGCAACACGAGCCAGGGCGAGGCGTGCGCGCGGCAGGCCATCGAGCGGCTGCTCACCCGGGCGTTTCGTCGCCCGCCCTCGACGACGGACCTCGATCGCTACGTCGGCATCTGGCGCCGCGGCTCGATGGGCGCTGACTTCCGCACGGGCATGGAGTGGGTCGTCGGCGCCGTGCTCCAGGCCCCCAAGTTCCTCTACCGGGTCGAGGTCGACGCGCCCAACGACGCGCAGCGCGCGCTGGGGCCCTACGAGCTCGCCTCGCGCCTGTCGTTCCTCTTCTGGCAGTCGGGCCCTGACGACGCGCTCCTCGACGCCGCGCGCACCGGCCAGCTCACCACCGCCGCCGACGTCGAGCGCGAAGCGCGGCGCATGCTGACCGACCCGAAGGCCGACCGGCTCTTCAACTTCTTCGAGCAGTGGATGGACATCGACGAGCTCTCGCCCCTCAAGCGCGACACCATGGCGTTCCCGGGCCTGTCGACCGGCCTCGCCGAGCTGCTCCGCGAAGAGGCGCACCAGTTCATCCAGAAGACCGTGCTCGAGGGCGACGGCTCGTTCGACTCGTTGATGACGTCGAACACCACCTGGGTGAACGGCGACCTCGCGCGGCACTACGGCATCGCGGGCATCACGGGCACCACCTGGCAGCGGCACACGTTCTCTTCGGGCCTGCGCGGCGGGCTCTTCATGAACACCGCGGCGCTGGTGAGCCACGACAAGCAGTCGCGCACCAGCATCGTCAACCGCGGCATGCGCGTGCGCACCCAGCTCTTGTGTCAGACGGTACCCGCGCCGCCCGACAACGTGCCGCTCAACCTCCAGCCCATCACCGGCGAGTTCAGCCAGGCCGACCGCCTCGCGCAGCACCGCACCGATCCCTCGTGCTCGGGGTGCCACACGCTCCTCGACCCGCTCGGCGAGCCCTTCGAGAACGTCGACGCCGTGGGCCGTGAGCGCACGCGCGACGAGGGTGGCCGGCCGGTGAAGACGCTCGGCGAAGTGCACGCCACCCGCGACGCCGACGGCCCGGTGACGAGCGGCCTTGGCCTCATGCAGAAGCTGGCCGCCAGCGACGAGGCCCGCGAGTGCATGGTGACGCAGCTCTTCCGCTTCGGCCACGGTCGGCAGGAAGAGAACGGCGACCTCTGCAGCCGCCAGCGCGCGCTGGAGCGCTTCAAGACCTCGAGCTGGAACGTGCGCGAGCTGTTCGTCGCGCTCACGCAGACCGACGACTTCCTCTACAAGCCCGGAGCTACGCCATGAACCGCTTCTCGCGCCGCCGTCTGCTGGGTGCGGGTGGTGTGACGGTCGCCCTGCCCTTCCTCGAGTCGCTGCTGCCGAAGTCGGCCCGCGCGCAGGCCACCGGCACCCCGCCCCGCCGTGTCATCTGGGTCTTCACCGCCAACGGCGACCAGGAGAGCCGCCGCTTCTCGACCAAGCACGAGACGAACTTCGTGCTCGACGAGTTCCTGGCGCCCTACCAGGCCCAACGCGCCGACATGCTCTTCGTCGAGGGCATCAACAAGTACCACGGCCGGTTGCCCTCGGGGCAGCGGGCAGACGGACACCAGCAGGGCGGCTCGGCGCTCGCGCCCTGGCGCTCGGGCTCCGGCTCGTTCCCCATCGGCGGCGCGCCCGGCCAGACGATCGGCTACGTGATGGGCCCCAGCATCGATCGCGTGATCGGCGAGCGGGTTCAGACCGAGCACCCGTCGGTGCGGTTCGCGCACTTCAACTTCCGCGTCGGCGATCGCGGCAACAACATCTGGAACCAGCACTCGCACCGCGGGCCGCAGGGCACGCAGAACCCCATTCCGCCCGAGACCGACCCCTTCGCGGCCTACACCCGCATCTTCGCGTCGGTCGACCCGGCCGCGCGCGAAGCCGCCCTCCGACGCCTCACCATGCGCCAGTCGGCCCTCGACGCCGTGAAGGCCGAGCTCGCCGAGCTGGGGCCGAAGCTCTCGGTGGACGATCGCCGCCGCCTCGACCTGCACGCCGAGTCCGTGCGCGAGATCGAGCGCTCGTTGTCGGGCATGGCGGCCCAGGTTCCCCAGTGCAGCACCTTCCCCACGGGCGCGACGCTCGACCCGTACAACTCGGCGAACTGGTGGGAGATCGGCCGGCTCTTCTCGAAGATCTCGGCCATGGCGTTCGCGTGCGATCTCACGCGCTCGGTCAACTTCAACTGGTCGGGCAACACCTCTGATCGCATCTACCGTGAGCTCGGCCACACCGAGGGTCATCACACGACGTCACACGACTCGTCGACGACGGCCTTCACCCGCATTCGGCAGATCATCCGCACGCTCCATCAGCGCACCGTCGACGGCCTCTACGCCGAGCTCAAGGCGATCCCCGAGGGCAACGGCGAGTCCGTGTATGACAACACGCTCGTGATGCACTGGAGCGAGCTGTCGCAGGGCGACACCCACGGCAACAGCAACAACCTCGTCATGTTCGGCGGCGGGGCCCGGAAGCTCTTCCGCACCGGCCGGTACGTGAACCTCGCTGGCCAGCAGCGCAACAGCTTCTCGGACCTGCTCGTGTACTGCTTCCACTACATGGGCTTCACGAACGTGACGTCCTTCGGCGAGCCGGTGCTGTCGCAGGGTGGGCTGCCGCCCGGGCTCGTCTGACGCGACCTCAGCGGTGCTTCATGATGATGACGCCCGGGTTCTTCGGGGCGAGGATCTTGTCGATCTTCGCCTTGAGCTTGAGCAGCTCGGCGTTCTTCGGGTCGCGGCGGAGCGCCTCGGCCACGAGCGCGCGCGCCCGTTTGAAGTCGGTGTTGCTGTCGACGTAGAGCTTCGCGAGCTGCACCTTCTCGGCAGGTGACGCCTCCCCCATGAAGAGCAGCGTCTCGAGCGTCGTCATCGCGTCGCCCGTGCGCTTCTGCTTCAGGTACAGCGGCCAGAGCCGGCCGAGCGGCGGCGAGAACGTCGGGTCGGAGCGAAGGGCCGTCTCGTAGTCCGCGATGGCCGAGTCGAGGTTGCCGCCCTGCTCGTACGACTCTCCGCGCACCGAGAGCGCCGGCGCGAACTTCGCGTTCTCTCCCAGCGCGCGGTCGATCAACACCTGGGCGTCGGCGCCGCGATCTTGTCGCAGGCGGGTCTGCGCCAGCAGCGACAAGAGGCTCGGGTTCTTCGGATCCTCCTCGAGGAGCGGCTCGACCAGCTGGGCCGCCTCGTCGTGGCGCTTGAGCTCGTTCAGCACGCGTGAGCGCAACGTCACCACCTCGGGCGACGCACGGTCGGCCTCCGCGACCGACAGCAGATCGGCCTCGGCCGCCTCGAGCTGCCCGTTCGCGCGGAAGTAGCGCGCCCGGAGCACCCGGGCAGGGGTGAGCGTCGGGAGCTGCTCGATGAGCTTGTCCATCAGCTTGGCGGCCTCGAGCTCCTTGCCGTCGATGAGCATGATCTCGGCTTCGATCGTCTTCGTCGGCGGGTCGTCGGGCAGCCGCCGGAGGATCGGCTCGATCGTCCTGTAGGCGTCGTCGATCTTCCCCGAGTGCGCGAGCAGCAGCGACACCATGCGCAGCTCGTCGTCCGTGAGAATGTCCATGTCGCGCAGGGCGACGAACTCGGCGATGGCCGGCTTGTACTGGTGCAGCTTGAGCAGCATGTCGGCGCGCGCCCGCTTGAGGCTTGGGTCGTTCCCCCCTGCCACCTCTTCGGCCTGCTTCAGCGTCAGCACCGCCCCGGGCTCGTTGCCCGCCAACCGGTAGGCCTCGGCGAGCTGCAGGTACGGGTCGACGTCACCCGGCGACATGCTGATGGCTTCCTTGAACTTCACGATCGCCCGCTCGGGCTTGTTCTTCGCGAGCTCGGCGCGGCCCTCGGCCATCACCTGCGCGGTGGTGCGCACGCGCCGCTCTTCTTCGACCTTCCGATCTTCCGGGCAGGCCGTGAGCGTCAGCACGGTAGCGAGCGCGAGGCCTGTGCGGGCTTTCATGACAGCTGGCCACCGTAGCGGTGTTACCGTTTCGAGTCGATGGACCCGTTCGTCCGCCGCCTCGTGCAGCGCCTGTTCGACCCGGCCTCAGGGCTGTCGCGGAACAAACACTTTCACACCTTCGACAACGCCGAGGGGCGCCAGGCCCTGCAGGTCTCGAAGCGCCTCAAGGCCCTCGCGAAGGACATCGCGGCGTGTCGGGCCGAAGGGGGCCGGCCGGCGGTCTCCCGGAGCGAAGACGCTGCGGGCGCGGTGACGGTGGCCATCGAGCTCACCCGGCTCAAGTCGAAGCGCACGACGCGCCTGGGTGAAGCGGAATACGAGCTGCTGCTCCAGCTGCCCGAGGTGCGGGCGGCGCTGGGAAAGTGACTCACGCCACCTGCACGTCGCGCGTCGCCATCGCCCACACCGGCCCCTTGGGGCGGCGCTCCCGGGCCTCACGCCGGCGGGCGCGCTCCTGGGTCGCCTGCGAGGCGGTGGCGAGGGTGTCGTCGTTCTTCGCGGTCATGTCGATGAGCGGCTTCATGCCGCTGAGGCATTGCAGGACGGTGGCCAACCCGGCGCGGGGACAAGTCATCGTCTTGACGGGGTGGATTCTCTGACGCCGTGGGGCTGACGCGACGGAGCGGGTCAGGCGAGCCCCAGGAAGCGTGACACCACCGTCTCTGGCACCTCGGGCGGCGGGCTCTGCAGGGCGGCCAGGAGCACCGTGCGCAGCACGCTCGAGATGTCCGTCGAGACGATCGCCGCGCCCATGGGCGCTCCACGGAGCGGCGCGGGCACCACCTCGGCCGACACCATGCCGTGCGAGGCCGACTTCGCCGCGATGACGAGCGGCAGGCGAAGCTCGAAGGCGCAGTACCGGGCCAGCCGAACCGCGGCGTCCGTCTCTTCGAGCAGGAGCGCGCCAATGGCACCCGAGACGAAGGGCCTCCACAGCGGCCGTGCGGCCTCGGCGGTGGGCACGACGAGCAGATCGACGCGCAGCACCTCGCTCACCTCGAGGCGGCCCAGGGTGCCGAAGCTGCTGCGCACGGCGTGGGGTTCTGCGCTCGCAGGCGTGAGGCCGGGGAGCGCCTTGAGCAGCCAGCGCCCCGCCCGAGAGCCAGACCCACACACCACCACCTTCGTCACCAGCGTCGTGCGGGCGCTGCGCCCACGCATGAGGCGCCCTCGCAGCGCGTGCACCTCGGCGGCGCCCAGCAGCGGCCCGTCGGTCAGTTCGGCTCCAGCGACCTTCTCGATGTGGCCCTTCGCCAGCAGCGCGCCGATCGCCGAGAGAGCCTCGAGATCCGGCGCGTTGGTCAGGTCGAGCACCTCAGAGATGCGCCGCGGCACGCGGAGGAACTGGAGCACCTCGGCGGTGACGGGGTGTGGCTCGACGGGATCGGTGGCGTCGGCGGTGAGCTGAATGAGCTGCCCGAGCGGCGGCAGGCTCGACAAGAGGCGGTCGCGCTCGTCGGACTGGCGCATGCCCTCGAGCAGCACGTCCTCCATCATGCGCTGAATGGGCGCGCGCAGGCTGGGCGGCCCGGGCGAGAACGCGAAGGTGCCCTCACGCCACCCGACGAGGCGGAAGAGCGCCTTCTCACCTTCGATCTCGCCCAGCCGCGCGTTCACGGGCGCGCCGTTGGTGAGGTGGATCTCGCCCTTGTCGGTGCCGTTGCTGACCGTGAGCCGGCCGGTGCGCCGGTTCATCGCGAGGATCTGGAGGAGATCGGGGAGCGGCAGCTGCGACAGCCCGCCTTCGATCTCTCGCGCATCGCCTTTGAGCTCACGCGCGGCCTCGACCCGGCGGCAGAGGTGATCGATGCGCGAGAGCACCTCGTCGAGGTTGAAGGGTTTCTGGAGCGCGCCATCGCGGAAGTGACGGAACTTGTCGAGCTCGCGCGAGCTGGTGGTGACGACGACGGGAATGTCGTCGGTGCGCGGGTTGGTGAGGAGGATCTGCCCGAAGGCGCGGGCCTCGATGAGGCGGCAGTTCTCGTCGAAGAGGATCACGTCGGGGTGGCGGAGCACCGCGACCTCGAGCGCGCGTGAGCCGTCTGGCGCGTACTGCACGTGGTAGCCGCGCTGCCGGAGCGCTCGCGTGAGCGGCCGCACCGCGTTCACGTCGGGGTCGGCGATGAGGATCTTTCGGGCCTGGGCCATGGCGGGCGCGTCCTCAGTACGGCTGCAGGTCGTAGGCGGCCTGGAGCTTCGAGACGAGGCCCTCGACGAGGGTGGGATCGCTCGTGTGGAAGCCCCAGGTGGCGCCCCGGCCGCGGCGCTGGAGCAGCGCGTAGGCGAGCCCGTCGCCCAGCCAGAGCAGGAACTCGTGCCGCGCGAGGTGCTCGTCACCCTCGAGGAAGACCGGCGTCACCGTGGGGTGCGTGACGAGATCGGCGCGCTTCCCGAGCACGTACACGCGCGGCGCGAAGTCGTTGGCCGGCACGTCGAGCCCGCGCACGATGTTGAGATCGGAGCGGATGAGCGGACCACCGACGTAGACGAGGCCGCGGGCTCCCGGCTCTCGCAAGAGCTCGCGCGCCACCTCGAGCTGGAGCTCGTCGAAGAGCACGTCGGCGACCTTGCCGCGGCGGGCAGGCTCTCCGGCGGTGTCGGGGAGACGCGGCGAGCGCGCGTTGCCGAGCAGCAGCTCGACCTCTTCCCAGAACGGCAGCGGATCGAGGTGGAGCTGGTGGTGGAGCGAGCCTCGGCGCTCCTCCATGCGGCGGCGGCAGCGCATGAGCAGCTCGTCGAAGTCGTCTCCGTCTCGCGGGAAGGTGGCGCAGCCGCCCGTGAGGCCGAAGGGCAGCCGCGCCTCGAGCGCCCGGCCGTCGGGATCGTCGCCAAGCGAGGCGAGCGCGCGCCGCAGGAACATGAGGCCGCCGAAGAAGTCCGTCTCGGGGAGTAGCACGTGGAACTCGTGCTCCCCTGCCCTGGCGACGACGTCGGCGTCGCGGGTCATTTGAGAGATCACCTTGAGCACGACCTGTTGTGCTTGACGCGCCGCCGCAGGGCCCAGTCGCGTTCGAATACCCGAGAGGTTGTCGATCGAGAACGTCAGCAGCGAGAACGAGCGGCCGTAGCGGCGGGCCTTGTAGATCTCCTTGGTGGCGTAGTCGGTGAAGTAGCTGAGCGTGTACGCGCCGGTCTCGCGGTCGCGCAGGCCCTGGCGCTGGAGGAGCGCGAAGCGCGCGGCGGTCTTGAGCGACGAGGCGGCGAAGGCCCCGAAGCGCTGCGCCGGCGAGACCAGCGTGTCCGAGAAGGCGCCGTTGAGGGAGTCGCCGAGCTGTACGAGCCCCTGCACCTCGTTGGTCGACGTGACGAGCGGCACCAGGAACGACGCGCCTGCCAGCCAGGGACTCGCCTGCACGAGCGCGGGATCGACGACGTCAGGCAGCGCGGTGCGATCGATGAGTCCCCGCCAGGCCCGCAGCCGCAAGCCGCTGCGTTCGCCCGCGACCCACAGCGCACCAGATTGGGCGCCGCAGTGTTCACAGAGCTCCTGGAGGATGCGCTCCTGCAGGATCTCGATGTCGTTGACGCCGACGATGGCGAGCGCGCGGGCCTCGATGTCGACGGTCACGGGAGCGTCCCGGAGTAGACGAAGCGCACCGGCCCCCGGAGCCACACCTGGGAGAGATCGGCCGCGACCTTGATCTCGAGCAGCCCGCCCGGGAGCTGGACTGGCACCCAGCTGTCGAAGGGGCTCCGGCCCGCGAGCGCCGAGGCAGCGACGGTGGCGCAGGCGCCGGTGCCGCAGGCCAACGTGAGGCCGACTCCGCGCTCCCACACGGTGACACGCAGGCCGCCCTCGGGCCGGGGTTCGACGAACTCGACGTTGGTGCGATCGACGAAGAGCGGGTGCCGCTCGAGGCCAGGCCCCAGGCGCCCCGCTTCGGCCGGAGGCGTGTCGAGGAGCACGAGGTGTGGGTTCCCCATGCTCACCGCGGTGCCGACGAGGCCGTCGATGCGCTGCGCGATGAACGGGCCACCGTTCGGGAGGATGCGCGACTTCAGCATCGCTGGCCCCATGGCGACGGTGACGCGGTCGACGTGGCCAGCCTGCCAGTCGACGTCCGAGGCGAGCACGCCGGCGCCGGTGGCAATGTCGAGGCGGGTGGGCCTGTCGGGCGCCTGCTCCGCGACGTGCTTGACGACGCAGCGCAGGCCGTTGCCACACATCTCGGCGATCGAGCCGTCGGCGTTGTGCACCACCATGCGGCCCGCGGTGCCCGGCTCGGGGAGGATGGTCAGCACCCCGTCGGCGCCGATGCCGAAGTGGCGATCGCAGAGGCGGCGGCTCGTCTCGGCGTCGATGTCGAGGCCCGAGGCGCGGCGGTCGAGCACGACGAAGTCGTTGCCCAGGCCGTGGTACTTGAAGAAGCGCTCCACGGAGGGGTGCTTAGTCAGCAGCCACGGCGCACGCGAGGGTGTTCCCTGCCCGTGGCGCTCAGCCCGTCTGGAGGGCTTCCAGCCAGGCGATGCGCGTGTCGGTCGGCTCGGAGAGCGCGCGGGTGACCAGCTCGGAGATGACCGGAGCGGCCTCGGGGAAAATGAACTCGTCATGCGCCCAGCCAGCGTCACCAGGCGAAAACGCGCCACGGAATTCAGGGTGTGCCACCTTGAGGTGGCACGCGACGACCAGGCGACCCGCGGGGTCGACGTTCGGGAACACCGAGGCCAGCGCTGCAGGGACCGCCTCGAGGTTTGGCGCGCGAAGAACTCGCTGAAAGTTCGCAAAGGTCTCGAAGCGCGGCGCGCGCCCGACGGGGCTCGCCGCCAGCGCGAGAACCAGCTCGACGGAGAACGCAGCGCGCCGTTCCTCGAGGCCAAGGAGCGTTCCCGGGTGAAACGGGCCGTGGTGAGCCATGGCTGCGAACAGGCCGCCTTCATCGTGAAGTCGGCGCCCCTGGATCGACCAGTTCAAGGGCCGGGTGAGCCACGCTAGCTGGCGAACGAACTGGCTCACCGAGGCCGTCTCGAGCCGCGCCGGTCCGAAGATCTCAGGATCGGGCCGAAACCGAATCGTCGTGCCGCGAGTTGTCCTGCCCCGGCCGCCACGCTCGTGAACTCTTCGACCGCGCCTGAAGACGACCGACGAACTGCGCTCCTCTCGATGACTGCTGATCTCGAACCACTCGCTAAGCGCGCTGACGACCAGCACCGGGAGGCCAAAGGGGCTGCCCACCGCACCGGAACCGTGACGCCCGGCCTGAAGCCGATCGAAGCTGGTTCTCCAGCGCTCGAAGGCGCTCGCTTGCGCAGGCGTGTCGAGCGGGAGCCCAGCACCGTTGTCACGAACCTCGATCCACGAGTCCGAATCCATGTCGACCTCGACGTGGTCCGCCTTGCCAGCCAAGAACTCATCGAGCGCGTCAGCGATGATGCCCTCGGCCATCGTGGAGATGCCATGACGGTCCAGGGAGCCCACGTACATCGCAGGTCGGCGACGAATGGCATCAACCGCCTCGATGACCTCGATCTCACCGAGGTGCTCTCCGCGTCGCGCGGCCATCAGTCCACCAACACCACGTCCACGCCCTCCTGGTGCGGCGCCTCGGAGGACGGGTCGAGGAACAACCACTTCAACAACGCCCGATAGAACCCGAACAATGGCAGCCGCTGCGCCACTTCGTCTCGCACCCGCTCGCGGGTCGACTTGAAGCTCGCGTGGCTCTCCCGCGTCAGGCGCTCCCGCTCGTGCAGGAAGTTCGACAGGGGCTGCACCTGGATCTCGAACGTCTTCCCCGCCCAGTGCACCACCGACTTCAGCGCGGTCCACCCGGACTGTTTCCGTGAAGGCCGCTGCAGGTAGTCCTTGCTCTCGACGAACTGGAGGCGCTGGTGCAGCTCGTCGCCCGGCAACCCGCGCGACTCGAGCACCGCCGGCGAGAACGTGAGCGAGAGCAGCTGCTCCTGCAGCCGGTACGCATCCTCCTCGGCGCCCACCACGACCTTGATGCCGAAGACGTCCTTCACGTAGCGGCTCAGGTGCTGCAGTTGTTTGTCGCGCAAGACGATGCGATCGAGGTCGAAGAGCTCGTCGACCACCTTGTTCCAGATCTCCTCTTCCGCCTTGATGCGGGTGAGCACCCGGTAGACGTTGAACGGGTTGGGCCCGGTCGGCTCGTACTCGACGACGTTCGAGACCAACGCCGCCCGCATCCACCCGCGCTGATCGGCGATGGCGAGCCGCGCGAGAATGCGGGTGCCGAGATCGAGGTCCGTCGAGCGCGCGACCTCGTCTTCAGTGACGTCGACGGTGATGGTGAAGCGCTCGCGGGTGCGCTCGATCTCTCCGATGGCCGAGCTGCGCAGACCGAAGGAGCCCAGGAGCTGCTTCGACAGGAGCCCTGCCAGCGCGTGGAGGTCCCGCTCTCCACGCCGAATCATCGCGCTGAACTCGGAGCGCGCCTGGCTGAGCGTCGTGCGCGAGAACTCGAGCCGCTTGCCGGTGCCTGACTCGAGTTCGCTCCGCGCGGCTTTCAGCGCCATCACGAGCTCGTTGAGCGCCGGCGCCTGGCTCACCATCCACAGGGGCGATCCGGCGTTCTCGGTGTCCTTCGGCTCCATTGTGAAGGTCCTACTCCGAGTGCGCGACGACCGAAACGAGGACACCAGGCGCCCTCGAACGACCTCGACATGAACTCGCTCCGGCTCGAGGGGGAACGCGGCAAGAGCCGGACAGCTCCCGCAGCGCTCCTCACGCTCATTCGCCACTCACGCACACGGCTCGCCCACGACGCTCTCGTCGTCGTTTGCATGCGCGACGACGACGTCGCGATCGCGGTCAACGGCCGACGGGTGTCGCCGAACGCATACGCTCATCACGCAGCGGCGCCAGGCGCACGTGCAGCACCGCCTTCGGTTCGAGAACCTCCACTTCGCCAGCCTTGAACTCGCCCGTGTGGCGGTGGTGGACGAACCCTTTTCGTGGTGCCCATCGCCCTGGGCATCGAGCATCCACCCAGCCGGGAGCGTTCCACCCTCGAGCGGTGCCTCCCAGCGACGCGCTGGCGTTCCATGAGACGGGGTCAGCTGGGCTGTTCCGTCGAGCCCGCGGGGCGAGGCGGTTCCCCCCGCCGTCCCGTGGCTTCGAACTGTGGGTGCTCCAGGACGTGACGCTCGAGTTCTGGCGTCAGCTCGGCTCCATGCGGCCCGCGCGCCGACGAGCGCTTCCACCGCGTCAGCCAGCGTTCCCCCAGTGGCTGCTCCAGGTTCGCGAGCTGCGTCGCCGCGTTCGTCGTCTCGGTGCGCGTGCCCGTCGAGAGCCCCTGCCCCACGAAGAAGCCCGCGAGCAGGAACGACACCCGCGTGGGCGTCGCCGAGCTGTAGGTCACCAGCAGCCCGCCCTCGTCGTTCGTGTGCCCGCGCACCGACCGCAGGAAGTCGACCGTCCACAGCGTCGGGTTCGCCTCGGGTGAGAACGGATCGAAGAAGATGAGATCGCACCAGCCCGGAACGCCGTCGATCGTCTCGCGCGCGTCCCCCACCAGCACCCGCCAGTGAAGCCCCGGGCCGTCCCAGTGGCCCTGGTGCAGGAGCGCCTCGGCCGCCCCCTTCCACGGCTGCAAGAAGGGAAACGCCTCGGGTGCTGAGAGCGCGAGCTCGAACGCCGCGAGATCGGACTCGAGGCTGATGATCTCGACCTCCCGGCGCCGGGCCTGCCCCATCGCCTGCGCCTTCGTGAGCGCCGCCACCGCGTTCGCACCAGCTCCGAGCCCGACGTCGAGGATCCGGAAGGGCTCGTCGCGAAAGACCGCCAGCCGCGCCTCGAGCTTCGTCTGCTCGACGTAGAGCCGGTTGGCCTCTTCCCATGGCCCCACCGGGTGCATCACCTCACCGTGGGCCTGGTGGCGAACGGCATGGGCGCCGCTCCGCGTCTTCACCACCTCGAACGCGCCGTGAGACTGCCCGGTTGGTTTCGGTTTCGAGGTCTTCGGAGCCAGGCGCTCGACGAGCTCGCGGTACTCCGCGTCCCACCGGTTCTCGAGGATCGCCGTGCGCATGCGGCGGGTGAGCACCTGGAAGTGACGCAGGTTGTGAATGGCCAGGAGGCGCGTGCCGAGGTGGTGACCACCCTGCGTGAGATGGCGCACGTACGCGCGCGTGTAGCGACGACACGCGAAGCAGTCGCACGTCGGGTCGATGGGCGTCTCGTCGAAGCGGTACTCGTGTTTGCTGAGACGGAGCTGCCCCTCGAACGTGTATGCGTACCCCTGCTGCGCCATCTTCGGCGGGATGATGCAGTCGAACATGTCGACGCCCCGGTGCACGCACTCGACGAGATCGATCGGCGTGCCGACGCCCATGAGGTAGCGCGGGCGATCCGTCGGCAGCATCGGCGCCGTGTGGCCCGTCATCGAGTACAGCAGCTCACGGCTCTCCCCCACCGCCAGCCCGCCGATGGCGAACCCGTCGAAGGGGTGCTCGGTGAGGAACTGGGCGCTCTCGGTGCGCAGCGCGGTGAAGACGCCCCCCTGGACGATCGCGAAGAGCGCCTGACCGGTCGGGGCCGCGTCACGGGCGGCGAGGCTGCGCAGCGCCCAGCGGTGGGTGCGCTCCATTGCGTCGCGCGTGACGTCCTCGGGTGACGTCGACGGCGGGCACACGTCGAGCACCATCATGATGTCGCTGCCGATGGCGTTCTGGGTGGCGATCGAGCTCTCGGGCGAGAGCAGGTGCCGGTGGTTGTCGTAGGGGCTGCGAAAGCGCGCGCCGGCCTCGGTGATCTCGCGCTCGCCGGGGAGGCTGAAGATCTGGAAGCCCCCCGAGTCGGTGAGCACGCCGTGCGGCCACTGCATGAAGCCGTGGATGCCCTTCGTGCGCTCGAACACCTCGGTGCCGGGACGGAGCAGCAGGTGGTAGGTGTTCGCGAGGCAGAAGCGCGCCCCCGACTCGGCCACGTCGTCCATGGTGAGGAAGCGGACATGGGCGTGGGTCGCCACGGGCATGAAGGCCGGCGTCTCGAGCACCCCACGGCGCGTATGGAGCAGCCCAGCCCGGGCGCCCGAGGGCGTCGACGCGAGCAGCTCGTACCGGATGGGGGAGTTCACGGGGCGCATGGGGTCGCGGCGTGTAGCAGATGGAGGGGCGCGGGTGGCCGACGCGGGTGCACGTGTCCAACAGGTTGGCGAGCAAGCTGACGGGCCAGCACGCTGACGGGCCACCAGGCTCGCGGATGGGCGGCCCCTTGCGCTGCGAGCTGGCCAACCAGACCCTTCCGGAGGTGCGCCCTTCGAGACGCATGGTGCCGGAAAGAAACGAGGCGCCCCGGTTGCCCGGAGCGCCCCGAAATCACTTCACCGCCGCTCTCAGGCCGCGCCGGTCTCGGTGCGGGGCGCCGCCGAGGTGGCCGGCAGCACCGACGGGTCCGAGTGCGTGGCCGCGAGCGAGTCTTCCATGTTCTGGATCTCGTCCACGGGGCTGTCGACCTGGATGTCGAGGTGCTTGTAGTTCGGCAGACCGGTGCCGGCGGGGATCAGCCGGCCCATGATGACGTTCTCCTTGAGGCCGCGCAGGTAGTCGACCTTGCCCGAGATGGCCGCTTCGGTGAGCACCTTGGTGGTTTCCTGGAACGACGAGGCCGAGATGAACGACTCGGTCGAGAGCGACGCCTTGGTGATGCCGAGGAGCAGCGGCTCGCCGACCGCCGGCCGCCTCCCGTTGTTGAGCGCCTTCTCGTTCTCCTCCTCGAACACCCACTTCTCGACCTGCTCGTCGACGAGGAACTCGGTGTCGCCCACGTCGGTGACGCGCACGCGCCGCAGCATCTGGCGCACGATCACCTCGATGTGCTTGTCGTTGATCTTCACGCCCTGGAGCCGGTACACCTCCTGCACCTCGTCGACCAGGTACTTCGCGAGCTCCTTCTCGCCGAGCACCTTGAGGATGTCGTGCGGGTTCGCCGCGCCGTCCATCAGTGGCTCACCAGCCTTCACGCGGTCGCCCGAGTGCACCGTGATGTGCTTGGACTTGGCGATCAGGTACTCCTTCGCCAGGTCCGCGCGCAGCTCGCCGTTCACCTCGGGCGTGATGATCAGCTTGCGCTTGCCCTTGGTGTCCTTGCCGAACGAGACGACGCCATCGATCTCGGCGATGACCGCGTGATCCTTCGGCTTGCGGGCCTCGAAGAGCTCGGCGACACGCGGGAGACCACCCGTGATGTCCTTCGTCTTGGTCGTCTCACGCGGCACGCGGGCGATGACTTCACCCGGCGTGATCTCGGCGCCGTCGTCGATGGCGAGCGCCGCGCCCTGCGGCAGGAAGTAGCTGGCGGGCTGGCCGCTCGACAGCGTCTTCACCTCACCCTTCGCGTCGCGAATCGTCACGCGCGGGCGGGCCTCGGGGTCCTTCGACTCGATGATGGTGCGCCGGCTCATGCCGGTGACCTCGTCGGTCGACTCGTTCATCGTCACGCCTTCGATGATGTCTTCGAACTTCACGACACCGCCGACCTCCGAGAGGAGCGGCATGGCGAACGGCTCCCACTCGGCCAGCTTCGCGTTGGCCTCGACCTTCTGGCCTTCCTTCACGAAGAGGCGCGCGCCGTAGACGATCTTGTGCCGCTCACGCTCACGGCCCGAGTCGTCGACGATGATGAGCTCGCCGTTGCGGTTGATGACGGCCCACTCGCCGCCCTCGCGCTTGACCGGCGTGAGGCCCTGGAACTTCACCGTACCGGCGAAGCGGGCGTTCAGCTCGGACTGCTGCGACCGGTTCATGGCCGCGCCGCCGACGTGGAACGTGCGCATGGTGAGCTGCGTGCCGGGCTCGCCGATCGACTGCGCCGCGATGACGCCGCAGGCCTCGCCCACGGACACCTTGCGGCCACGGGCCAGGTCACGGCCGTAGCACTCGACGCAGATGCCGCGCTTGGTCTGGCAGGTCAGCGCCGTGCGAATCTTCACGCGGTCGAGGCCAGCGTTGACCACCTTGAGCACCCGCGCCTCGTCGATCTCCTCGTTGGCGCGAATCAGCACCTCGCCGGTGACGGGGTCGTGAATGTCATCGAGGGCCACACGACCGAGAATGCGCTCGGCCAGCGGCTCGATCTCTTCGCCACCCTCGACCAGCGCGCTCATCACGATGCCGTCGAGCGTGCCGCAGTCGTACTCGGTGACGATCGCGTCCTGCGCGACGTCGACGAGCCGGCGCGTCAGGTAGCCCGAGTTCGCCGTCTTGAGCGCCGTGTCGGCCAGACCCTTGCGCGCGCCGTGGGTCGAGATGAAGTACTGGAGCACCGAGAGGCCTTCGCGGAAGTTGGCCGTGATGGGCTGCTCGATGATCTCACCTGACGGCTTCGCCATGAGGCCGCGCATGCCGGCGAGCTGACGAATCTGCTGCGTCGAGCCGCGGGCGCCGGAGTCGGCCATGATGAAGACCGGGTTGAAGCTCTTCTGCTTCCGGGTCTCCTTCTTGCCGTCCTTGTTGTGGCCCGAGATCTCTTCTTCCGAGATCTGCTTCATCATCTCGACCGTGATCTTCTCGGTCGTCTGCGCCCAGATGTCGATGACCTTGTTGTACCGCTCGCCGACCGTGATGAGGCCCTCGAGGTACTGGTTCTCGACCTCGGCCACTTCCTTCGACGCGGCGTCGATGAGCGTGTGCTTGGCCGGCGGAATCACCATGTCCTTGAGCGCGATCGAGATGCCGGCGCGCGTGGCGTTGGTGTAGCCGAACGACCGAATGCGGTCGGCGAGGAGCACCGTCTCCTTCTCACCGGTGAGCCGGTAGCAGGAGTCGATCAGGTTCCCGAGCTGCTTCTTGTCGAGCACCTTGTTGACGTCTTCGAAGGCCATCTTCTTGGGCACGATGTCCCACAGGAGCGTGCGGCCGACGGTGGTGTCGTAGCGCTTGCCGTTGATGCGGCACTTGATCTTCGCCTGCAGGGCGACCGCGCCCTGGTCGTACGCCGCGCGGGCCTCTTCCGGCGACGCGAAGACCATGCCCTCGCCGTGCGCGAACTCGCGCGGGCGCGTCATGTAATAGATGCCGAGCACCATGTCCTGGGTGGGCACGATGATGGGCTTGCCGCTCGCCGGGCTGAGGATGTTGTTGGTCGACATCATCAGCACGCGCGCTTCCATCTGGGCCTCGATGGACAGCGGCACGTGCACGGCCATCTGGTCGCCGTCGAAGTCGGCGTTGAACGCCGTGCAGACGAGCGGGTGCAGCTGAATGGCCTTGCCTTCGATCAGCACCGGCTCGAACGCCTGAATGCCGAGGCGGTGGAGCGTCGGCGCGCGGTTGAGCAGCACCGGGTGCTCGCGGATCACGTCGTCGAGAATGTCCCAGACCTCGGGGCGCTC
>JANRKQ010000106.1:0-44886 GCA_033763395.1 Myxococcaceae bacterium | reverse complement strand
AGGTGGCTTCAGCCGGTTCTCGCTATCGCCTCTCGGCGCGGCTGCTGCTGCTCGACGTGCAGCCGGGCGTCGTCGAGGTCGACTTCACCGGAGTGGAAGACCTCGGAGACGAGTTCCTCGACGAGCTCTTCGTGGTGCTCTCGGCCCGTCACCCAGAGGTCACGCTCAAGCCGGTGCACCTGCCTGCGCGCTTCGCGCCGCAGTTCTTCGCGTTCGCGCGGTCGGCAGCTGCGAAACGAAGCGAAGCGATGGCCGGCTGAGCGCGCGCCGAGCCTGACACGGCGATTCCGGTTCGGCGGTCGGTGGTGCCACCATGGGCTCCGGCTCACGGAACAGCTCCAGGACCGCCCCGACGTCGTTCGTCCCGCGATGCCGGACCCTCATGGTGCGGGCGTTGCGGCGCCCAATCGTCAACCTTCCTGACAGCTTCACGCGGGGCGGGCGCGGGGCCTCGGGCGACACTCCATCGAAGGGCTCTTTCGGAGGCTGTCATGCCGCACGTGCAACCCGTCTCGTCGCCCTCAGCCCCTCGCGCCAGCGCACCGGGAGGCCGGTACCGCGAAGCCCCAGCGCTCGAAGACGTACTCGGTGGCCGCGAGAGCCTCCGCCGCGGCATGGAAGGCCCGGCCGTCACGTGGCTGCAACAAAAGTTGGGCCTCGAGACTGACGGAAAGTTCGGCCCGGCGACGGAGCAGGCCGTACGCGCGATGCAACGTCAGAGCGGACTGGCGGTCGATGGGGTCGTCGGTCGGCAGACCGCCGGGCGCTTGCAGGACGGCTTCCGGCCCGGGCCCACGCGTCCAGGGCAGCAGCCACCATCCACGCCCGGGAGTGGCACCGCGCGCCCGATTCGTGGCTTCGTCGATGTGGACGAGAGCCGCCTCAGGGACGCGCTGCCGCCTCAGGCGAAGCACCTTGCGCCCGCGTTCCTCGAGGCGGCGCGCAAGCACGACCTCGACCCGCGCGTGCTGGTGGCCATCTCGAAGTTCGAGACCGGCAACTGGACCTCGGCGGCCTTCCGCAACAAGAACAACGCCATGGGCGTCTCGAATTCGCGCGGCCCCATCGCCTTCGCGCGCGCCGAAGAGAGCATCGAGCGCATGGCGCGGGTGCTGGCCAACCCGAGAGGTCCGTACCGCAACGCCACTACCATCGGGCAGGTCGGCGCGATCTACGCGCCCGTCGGAGCGTCAAACGATCCGAACGGCACGAACGGGTACTGGCCACGGAGCGTCGCTCGCCTGACCGACGAGCTGGCGCGGGAGCTGAGCTGAGCGGGCCGCGACTGGCACCACGAGCGACCGCTGCCCGCCGCCCATCGCGACTCGACCCGCAGGACCACGAGCGACCGCTGCCCTCCGCCCGTCGCGACTCGACCCGCAGAACCACGAGGACGCTGCCCGCCTGGCGCCGTGACTCGACGCGCAGCACCACGAGCGACGGCTGCCCGGGGCCCGTCGCGACTCGACCCGCGGGGCCACGAGCGACGCTGCGCGCCCGGCGTCGCGACTCGACCCGCAGCACCACGAGCGCCTCCGCCCGCTGCGCCCCTGGCGACTCCAGCCCTCTCCACCGCCTGCATGGGTCCGCGGTGGAACTCGGCCCCTGTTCGCCACGGCGTTCTTCCGTGAAGAAGCGGTGGTCCGCGCTCGCTCGCGCCGATATTGACTCAAGAATCAATCTGGTGCTGAGAAGGGCTTCGACACGCGCTTTTATTCTCGCGCCCCCGCCGCGCTGATGCGGCCACGAGGGCGCACACGAGAGGACGACACGCATGGGTGAGCTCCGGTTCGACGGCAAGGTGGTGGTCATCACGGGCGCTGGCGCAGGGCTCGGCAAGAGCCACGCGCTCTTCTTCGGCAAGCGCGGCGCGAAGGTGGTGGTGAACGACCTCGGCGGCAGCGCTCAGGGCCAGGGCCAATCGTCGGCGGCCGCGGACAAGGTGGTCGACGAGATCAAGGCCGCCGGAGGCCAGGCCGTCGCCAACTACGACTCCGTCGAGCACGGCGAGCGCATCATCAAGACGGCCATCGACGCCTTCGGGCGCATCGACGTGCTGATCAACAACGCCGGCATCCTGCGAGACGTCAGCTTCCAGAAGATGACGAAGGACGACTGGGACCTCATCATGCGCGTGCACGTCAACGGCGCGTTCGCCTGCACGCACGCCGCCTGGCCGTACATGCGCGACCAGGGCTTTGGCCGCATTCTGTTCACCACCTCGGCCGCGGGCATCTACGGGAACTTCGGCCAGGCGAACTACTCGGCCGCCAAGCTCGGGCTGGTGGGCTTCTCGAACACGCTGGCCATCGAGGGCGAGAAGAAGAACGTGCGCGTCAACGCCATCGCGCCGGTCGCGGCCTCGCGGCTCACCGAGACGGTGATGCCGAAGGACATGCTCGAGAACCTCAAGCCCGAGTACGTCACGCCGCTCGTCGCGTGGCTGGCGCACGAGGACTGCACCGAGACCGGCGGGCTCTTCGAAGTGGGCGCGGGCTTCTTCGGCAAGCTCCGGTGGGAGCGCGCGAAGGGCAAGACGTTCAAGCTCGGCCGCGAGCTGACGCCGGAGCTCCTCCAGGCGAACTGGGAGACCGTCACCGACTTCACCGACGCCACGCACCCGGCCAACATCACCGAGGCGCTCGGGCCGGTGATGTCGAACCTCTCGTCGAAGTCGAAGGGTGGCAACGAGTTCATCGATGTCGACCAGGCGCTCGGGTACGAGATGCCCGAGTCGAAGAGCCGCTACGACGAGCGTGACCTCGCCCTCTACGCCCTGGGCGTCGGCGCGGGTCGCAACCCCACCGACCCCAACGACCTTCGGGTCGTCTTCGAGCGGAACGGCGATGGTTTCCACGCGCTGCCGACGTTCGGCGTGGTGCCCGCGCTCAACTCGTTCTTCAAGGCGATGGCCGAGGGCGGTTCGGCGCCAGGCCTCAACTTCGGGCTCGACCGCGTGCTGCACGGAGAGCAGTACACCGAGGTGCTGCGCCCGCTGCCGGCCTCGGCCGAGCTGGTGCACAAGGCGCGCGTCGCCGACATCTTCGACAAGGGCAAGAACGCCATCGTCGTCACGCACGTCGACTCGTACGACGCGAAGACCGGTGAGCTGCTGGTGAAGAACGACATCTCCATCCTCGCGCGTGGCGCAGGCGGGTGGGGCGGCGACCGGGGGCCGTCGGCCGACGTGAACGTGCCGCCGTCGCGTCCGCCCGACGCGGTGGTGACCGAGAAGACGAGCGAGAGCCAGGCGCTGCTCTACCGGCTGTCGGGTGACTGGAACCCGCTCCACGTCGACCCCGAGTTCGCGACGATGTTCGGCTTCGACAAGCCCATCCTCCACGGGCTGTGCACGTTCGGCTTCGTCGGCCGCGCCGTCATCAACGCGTTCAGCAAGGGCGACCCGCGCCTCTTCAAGTCCATCAAGGTGCGCTTCGCCGACTCGGTGTTCCCCGGCGAGACGCTCAAGATCGAGATGTGGAAGGAGACCGACCTGCGCATCATCGTGCGCGCCACCGTCGTCGAGCGCGAGAAGGTGTGCATCTCGAACGCCGCCGTCGAGCTCTACCCCGAGATTCCGAAGCCGAAGGCGAAGGAGGCCGCGAAGCCAGCGGCAGCGGCTGTGGCGGCGGCTCCCGCGGCGCTCTCGACGGCCACCACCTTCGAGGCCATCGGGGCCTACGTGGCGAAGACGCCCGACCTCGTGAAGAGCGTCGGCAACGTCTACCAGTTCCGCTTGAAGAACCCCGACAGCGCCTGGGTGCTCGACCTCAAGAACGGCGGCGGCAGCGTGAAGGCCGGCACCGTCGACAAGGCCGACTGCACGCTCGACCTCTCGGACGCCGACTGGCTCGACATGGTGGCGGGCAAGGCCGACCCGATGAAGTTGTTCCAGGGCGGCAAGCTGAAGATCTCGGGCAACGTCATGGCGTCGCAGAAGCTCGACTTCCTCAAGAAGCTCGACCGTGGCGCCATGGCCCCGGCGCCAGCCAGCGCGCCGGCTCCTGCAGCGGCCGCCGTCACCACGCCGCTCACGTTCCAGGCCATCGGCGCGTACGTGGCGAAGACGCCGGACCTCGTGAAGCGCGTCGGCAACGTCTACCAGTTCCGCTTGAAGAACCCCGACAGCGCGTGGGTGCTCGACCTCAAGAACGGCGGCGGGAGCGTCACGTCGGGCAGCGTCGACAAGGCCGACTGCACGCTCGAGCTCTCGGACGCCGACTGGCTCGACATGGTCTCGGGCAAGGCCGACCCGATGAAGCTGTTCCAGGGTGGCAAGCTGAAGATCTCGGGCAACGTCATGGCGTCGCAGAAGCTCGACTTCCTCAAGAAGATCGAGCGCGCCGAGTTCGAGGCGGCGATGAAGGGCGCTCCGGCAGCGGCGGCAGCTCCGGCCTCGGCGGCGAGCGCCTCGAGCGAGGCGAAGGCCCCGAAGGTCATCGCGGCGCTGAAGGAGCGGCTGGGCAAGTCTCCGGCGCTCGCGAAAGAGGTCGGCGCCGTCATCACCTTCAAGGTGAAGAGCGGCCCCACCTTCACCGTCGACCTCGCCTCGGCCAGCCCCGCCGTGAAGGACGGCGCCGACGCTGGCGCGGCCACCACCATCACGCTGTCAGATGACGCGCTGTTCGAGCTGGCGAAGTCGGGCGCGGTGCAGGCGCTCTACCAACACGGCGAGGTGCGCATCGACGGCTCGATGAAGCCGCTCCACCGCCTCGGCGTCTTCAAGCAGCTCGTCTGAAGTTCCCCCGTACGTCGCATCACGAAAGGCAGGCACGAACCATGGGTCGCAAGGTCAACGTCATCGGCGTGGGGATGGTGAAGTTCCAGAAGCCCGGCGCCTCTGACGGCTACGAGGTGATGGCGAAGGGCGCCATCTCGGAGGCGCTCAAGGACGCGGGCGTAGAGTTCACCGAGCTGGAGCAGGCCTACGCGGGCTACGTCTTCGGCGACTCCACCTGTGGCCAGCGCGCCGTGTACTCGGTGGGCAAGACGGGCATCCCCGTCATCAACGTCAACAACAACTGCTCGACGGGCAGCTCGGCGCTCTACCTCGCGCGGCAGGCCATCGAGGGCGGGCTCGCCGAGTGCGTGCTCGCGGTGGGCTTCGAGCAGATGCAGAAGGGCGCGCTCAACAGCGCGTGGAACGACCGCACCAACCCGCTCGACCAGCACGTCAACGTGATGAACGAGCAGCAGGGCGTGAACCAGGCGCCGTTCGCCGCGCAGATGTTCGGCGGCGCCGGCCGCGAGTACCGGTGGAAGCACGACACGAAGCGCGAGACGTTCGCGAAGATCGCCGCGAAGGCCCGCACGCACGCCGCGAAGAACCCCTACGCGCTCTTCCGCGAGGTGCTGTCGGTCGAGCAGATCCTCGCCTCGGACGAGGTGTTCGACCCGCTCACGCGCTTCCAGTGCTGCCCGCCCACCTGCGGCGCCGCGGCGGCGATTCTGTGCAGCGACGAGTTCGCGAAGAAGAAGGGCCTCACCAACCCGGTGTGGATCGCCGCGCAGACGATGACGACCGACTACCCGTCGAGCTTCGAGACCTCGATGATCAAGATGGTCGGCTACGACATGGCGAAGCAGGCCGCCGCGCAGCTGTACGAGAAGGCGGGCCTCGGCCCGAAGGACGTGCAGGTCGTCGAGCTGCACGACTGCTTCACCGCGAACGAGCTGCTCACCTACGAGGCCATCGGCCTGTGCCCCGAGGGTGAAGCCGAGAAGTTCATCTGGGACGAAGACAACACCTACGGCGGCGCCTTCGTGGTCAACCCGTCGGGCGGGCTCTTGTCGAAGGGCCACCCGCTCGGCGCCACGGGCCTCGCGCAGTGCACCGAGCTCGTGTGGCACCTGCGCGGCACCGCCGGTGAGCGACAGGTGCCGAACGCGAAGGTGGCGCTCCAGCACAACCTGGGGCTTGGCGGGGCATGCGTGATGACGATGTATCGGCGCAACTGAGACCTCGTCACAGCTTCAGCTTGAGGCGCGTGCCCACGATGATGGCGTCGCGGCCATCGCCGCCGGGCGTCCGGTAGTACTGGACGTCTGGCTGAAGGCTGAAGAACTTCGTCAGGCGCCACTTGTAGAAGACCTCGACGAACGTCTCGCTGCCCGGGCCCGGCGTGCCGTTGCGCTGCTGGCCGACGGTAAACCAGCCCGCGCCGATGCCGACGGTGTCGTCCTGCCGCATGCCGAAGCCGTGGTAGGCGACGGAGAGCCCGAGGAAGAGCCCGATGTTGAAGCGGTCGGGCTGCGCCCAGCCGAAGCGCGGAATGATGGTGAAGCACCGCAGGTCGTCCGGGTCGTCGTCGAGGTACACGCGCTCGTCGTGCTGCGCGAAGACCCCCCACAGCTCGGTGAAGGTGCGCCCCATGCCCTGCATGCCGACTTCGTCGAACTGCCCCTGCTGGCGGAACGCGCCGACGCTCGAGGTGCCGTTGCTGCGGCCGATGTAGCCGAAGCGGTGCGTGACGTTCAGTGACGAGATGAGGAAGTGCCCGGCGCCCGGCACCGCCGCCGAGTCGAAGCCAACGCTGCCCACCTGGGGCCGACCCTCGAACACCGCGGCCTTCACGGTGAGCCAGTCGGTGGGCGTGACGAGCGCCACCGCGCCGAGGCCGTTCGTGGGGTACGAGGGCAGCGGCGAGGACGGCAGCATGCCGAAGTTGTTGTTGATGAAGTTGCCGCCGAAGCGCGGCGTTCCGAATTCCCGGTTGGCGTCCTGCTTGCCCAGGCGCACCCGCACGGTGTCGAAGAAGTTCTGCTCGTAGAAGAACTCGCCCAGCTGCGTGTACGGGACCGCTTCGATGTTCGACACCTCGGTGGCGCTGCCGACGGCCTCGTTGATGCCGGGGCCATGGTTGTTCTGTCCCAGCACGTAGAGCTTCCCGCCGTTCCACAGGCCCAGGCCGCCGGTGTCGAGCGTCACGGCCACGTCGAGGTGGCCGTTGACGAGCGCGGAGCCTTCTCCAGGCGTCGCGAGCGGAGGCGCCACCCCGAAGACCTCGACAGCGTAGACGAGGTCGAACGTGACGCCGTGCTCGGCCAGCCAGGTGCGGGCGCCGAACCACTCGGTGGTGAGGTGGTCTCCCGAGGGGTACCCGGGCGGAGGCCACGGTGGCTCGCCGTGCTCGTCGCCGCCATCGGGGTCGGCTTCGGTGGCGAGGGAGCGCCCGCCGTCCGTGTCGTCCGCGGCGGTCGCCACCGGGACGAGCCCTGCGCCGCCGTCGAGTTCTCCATCAGCGCCGCCGACCTGCGCGAGCGCCACCAGCAGCAGCAACGGCGTCATCAGATTCTCGCGACGAAGAGCGCGAGCAGCGAGGCCACCAGCGCAGGGAAGAGGAACCGGCCCCGCTTCGCCAGCCGCTCGGCGCGGGCCTTCTCGTCGCGGGCATCGAGCGCGAAGACGAAGAAGTTGTACCCGAGCGAGAAGAGCAGCAGCACGTAGGTGCCCATGAAGAGCTGGTCGCTCAGCACGAGGTAGCCGATGTCGGGCATGTTCGAGCTGACCGCCACGTTGTAGGCCATGCACGAGAGCAGCGCCGTCATCGAGACCGACGCGTTGGTGTCGAGCTGGTCGACCGGCAGGAAGAACACGAGCCACGCCATCGCGAGGATGATGAGGAGGGGGATGAGGATCTTGAACGTGTAGCTCCACGCGTCGCGCACGAACGACACGCGCAGCGCGAAGCGGGAGTAGCGGGTGGCGGCCTTCTGCTTGCTCGGGTCGCCGAAGTTGGTCGGGTACACGCCCTCGAAGACCTGGCGCGTGACCTGGTGGAGCGTGAACTCGGGCAGCACCACCGAGGGCGCCAGGCCCCAGCGCGCCTCGGGCGTGTCTCCGCGCGCGTAGCTGTCGCGGTCGTCGACGAGCACGACTTCGTCCACCTCGAGCGAGGTGCTCTCGAGCACCAGCGGCAGCACCTGCTCGTCGAACGGGTACTGCTTGAGGTCGGGCAGGAAGAAGAACGTGCCTACCACACGCCAGCACACGTACTTCTGGTCGCCCACCAGCTTGTCGTCGATGACCTCCTTCGACTCGAAGCGGCCGTTGACGGGCTCGAGCGACATCACCTGGGCGAGCCGCGCCTCGTCGAGCCCTTCGGCTTTGAAGCGCATCCACACGTAGAAGTCGGCCTGGAACGACTGCTCCTTCACGTCGACGGTGCGCAGGTCGACGACGTGCACGCCGGTGAACACCTGGAGGGGCTCGGCGAGGGCCGAGGTGCCGAGGAGCGAGAGCAGAACGAGCGCGGGCCGCATGGAGCCGGTGAACAGACCGTGTGATGAGCGGGGCCTCAACATCGAAAGGGAGGCGCCTCCCATGCTGGCATGCGTCAGTCCGTGACGCCGTCCAGCCACTTCGCGAGCGCCAACTCCGTGCGGGTGTCGAGCTCGTCGAAGCTGGCCGAGAAGATTCGCTCCCCAGAATCCGCGCCGTAGTCCGACAATCCGAACGAAATCCATCAATCAAGGAGAAGCACTTCGAGCTCCGAGAGCTCGATGCCCCGGATGAACGCTGAGACAACACAGGCGCGCTTACCAGCTTCGCAACTCAAGGTTGCGATCGGGACTCCGCTCGAGCGGAGAGAGAATCGACGCCCTCCCTCGACGTAAGCAAGCGCCTCGCCCTCGACCACGGCGCTGTCGGCGCGAAAATGGGCCAGCGGCGCTGTGAGCACAATCCCGTGCAAGGGGTCCGGCTTCCGTACGAGAATAACACGCAGCGACTTCTCAGTCTGTTCGTTCTTCCACTCCGAAGTCGCTTCGAACTCGGACCCATCCCGAGCCCGCACCCATCCTTGGCTGAGAGTCCAACCGGGGGAGATGCCCGCGTGCATGCGCCGGCAGCTCCCACCTACCGGTAGAGGCCCTTGCTCGGCCATGTCAAGGGTGTGAGGGCGCGCATTACTCCGAGACGCCGTCGAGCCACTTCGCCAGCGCCAACTCCGTGCGGGTGTCGAGCTCGTCGAACCGCACCTGCACGTGGCGAACGGCGGTGCGGGCCGCGCGGGCGCTCGTCACCCGTCCTTCGAGCCGGAGCGGCCGCTTGCCGCCGACGTCGAGCTCGAGCTGCACCGTCTCGGTCTCCGGGGCTCCGGGCAGCACGAACGAGGCCCCGCCGAGGCTCACCTCGCCGGTGACGGCATCACGACGTCCGCCGTGCACGACGGTGAAGGCGCCCGCCTTGCGCACGGACTCGCGGCGCTCCTCCCGGCGGCGCTCCTTCTTGCGCTCGAGCGGCTCGGGGACGGCGGGGTTGGTGCGGCGTTCCTTCGTGCGGCGCTCGGCCATGGTGCGCGCACGCTGCCATGAGCGCCGGGTGTCCGCTACGCGCTCGCGCTCCCAGGCCTGTGCGAGGCGGAGCACCATGGTGGTGTGGACGCGGCGAGTCCGCCCGGTGTGTCCACACACGTCGGGGGCGTGGCGTGCCCCGGCGCGGCCTGTTACTCGCGACGCCATGGAGCGCGGCTGGTTGCAGGAGGTGTTGGGCGAGGCCGTGCGCCAGCACACGCCCGACGTCACCAGCCGGTCGTACCGCGATGCGCTCTCACTCCCGGCTGGACCGGCGCGCGCCCGGCGCTACCTGCGCGGCATCTTGCGTGAATCGGGACTCCTCTACGGCACGCCCTCGATGTCGGCCCTCGAGCCGGCGAAAGACGCGACGAAGGCCCGGCCGACCGGCCCCGAGGAGCAGCTCTTCCTCGCGGTGCTGCAGACGTGCGCGCGCATCGCGCTCGACCTCGCCATCCTCGCCGACGCGCCGCCGGGCCCACGCGCGGAGCAGCTGCTCGGCCTCTTCGCGGCCTTCTCGCACCACGTCGACGACGCCGAAGACGTACACCGCCGCATCGAGCGCATGGGGAAGGCGTGGCCGCTGCCCGGGAAGGTCTGGTCGCGCACCGAGGCCGGGCTCGAGGAGCGCTCCCTCTCACTCGCCGCCGACCCGTACTACGGGCTGGTGCTGCACAACGGCGCCATCTTCGCCGACGCCACGCGCTTCGGCCGCCTCGCCATCGCCTGGTTCGCGGCGCCCCGCTTTCCGCGCGGCCGCATCGAGCGCCTCAACACGTTCTCGGACCAACAGAAGGCGCTCCTCGTGCAGGTGCTCATCGGCCTGGTCGGGGCCGAGCACAAGCCGAGCTTCCCCGCGCGCCGCGCCATTCTGCGGCAGATCGACGACCTGCAGCTGCCCGACGAGCTGGCCGACTCCACCCGCGACTACGCCCGCAAGGCCTTCGAGCGCGCGCCCTCGATGAAGAAGGTGCTGGCGAGCGTGCGCAGCCGCGACATGAAGCGCTTCCTCGTCGACCAGGCGCTGCTGGCCTCCATCGTCGACGGCCGGCGCAGCGAGCAGGAGCAGGCGTGGACGCGGGCGCTTGCCACCCGCCTGGGCTTCTCGGCCGACGAGGTGAAGCGGCTCGAGCTGCAGCTCGCCGAGTTCTACGCGAAGCACCGCCACGTGATGGACGTCTTCACCCTCTCGGCCGGCGCCGAGGTGATGGGCGAAGAGCTCGTCGACTCCATCGCGACGCAGGTGCGGAAGAACTCGCGCGCGCTGTGGAACGAGATTCGTGAGACGGGAGAGCTCTCGGTGCTCCTCGCCCGGGCGGCCCGCGGCCAGAAGCTCACCGCCGACGAGAAGCGGCGCATGCGCGAGCAGCTCATCGACGTCGCCAAGGCCGTGCCCGCGTTGGCCATCTTCACCGCGCCTGGCGGGCTGCTCCTGCTGCTCGCGCTCGCGAAGGTGATGCCGTTCGACCTGCTGCCGAGCTCGTTCAAGGACGAGCCGGTCGAGGCCGACGACGAGCCGCCGACGCGGCACTGAGCGTTGGTCGCCGTCACCCCAGCCACTTCACCAGGGCCGAGGCTCGGAAGCGGGTGTGGCCTCCATCATCAAGAGGCGCTTTCCTTCGGGCTTGCCTTTGAGATCCAAGTCTGATGTCCCCCGGCCATGCGATGTGTGTCTGCGGTGGCCCTGATGGTGGGACTGGCTGGCGGCGTGTTCGTGAGCGGTTGCAGCCCGATGCGGTCCGAGTGCACGCCGTCGTCATGCAGCAGCGGGTGTTGTGACGGGCTTACGGGCCGGTGCGTGCTCGACACCTCGTCGACGCAGTGCGGACAGCGGGGAGAGCGGTGCAAGGCCTGCTTGCTGAGCGAGATGTGCACGCTGGGCGTGTGCAGCAGCTCGAGCCTCGGCGGGGTGGGCGGCGGGAGCTCGTTGGGCGGCGGCAGCGCGGGGGGCTTCATCGGCGGAGGGAGCGCGGGCGGCTTCGCCGGCGGCAGCAGCGCAGGGGGCTTCACGGGCGGAGGGAGCGCGAGCCGCGACGGAGGCAACTCCGGTGCCGGCACGTGGCGTGAGCGAACGCCGTCGACGTCGCCACCGCAGCGGCGCTACGGCAATATGGCGTTCGATTCGAGTCGTAATCGGGTTGTCTTGTTTGGTGGAAGCGGCTCCGACTTTCTCGGCGATATGTGGGAATGGAACGGAGCCAGCTGGCTTCAACGAACCGCGCCGATTTCACCTCCAAACATGTCAAGAGGTCCGATGGCCTTCGATTCGAGCCGCAACCGGATTGTCTTGCTTGGTGGCACCATCTCAATCTCGAACACGTTCAACCTGGGAGAGACGTGGGAATGGGACGGAACCAGCTGGTTTTTGCGTACACCAACGACCTCACCTCCAGCGCGCTGGGGAGCGGTGAGTGCGTTTGATTCCAGCCGCAATCGAACTGTCCTGTTTGGTGGCCAGAACTATACCGGCTACCTCGGCGACACATGGGAATGGGATGGAACGAACTGGATCGAGCGCACCCCGACAACGTCGCCTCTCGCGCGGGCGTACAGTACGATGGCTTTCGATGCGAGTCGCAACCGGGTTGTGTTGTCTGGTGGCGCGAACGCGACCACGGCCATGGGCGACACGTGGGAATGGGATGGGACCAACTGGCTTCTGCACACGCCAAGGACCTCGCCTTCAGCGCGTTTTGGCGGCACGATGGCCTTCGACTCGAGCCGCAATCGCGTTGTTTTGTTTGGTGGCTCTGACCCTACCGCGATTGGCAACCTGAACGATACGTGGGAGTGGGATGGGAACAGTTGGCTTCAGCTCACGACAACGACGTCACCTCCAGCGCGGCGCTACAGCACGATGGTGTTCGACTCAGGCCGCAACCGGCTTCTCTTGTTTGGTGGCCTTGGCGTCGCTCCGCTGGGTGATACGTGGGAATTTGGGCCCTGAAGAGCGCAGCGAGTATTTGACGGTCCGGGGCAGCACCTCGGCGTTGGCGACGAGTCGCCCACATCTCGCCGTCCAAGGTGAACCGCACGTCGCCACGCAGCGTTCTCCTGCGGAGCCGTACTTCGACCCTCGAGGTGTCCATCACCGCACCCCGTCGCGAACAGCTCCCTCTCTCCATCCACTGAAGCTTCAAGCGTTCTGTGAGACTGGAACGGATCTTGGAACCGCGGTTCTTCGCTTTGCGTCCCTTATCCCTGTGGCGACAGAACGGCAGGACGAGACGGGCACCTCCAGGGGCAGCATGGAGTAAGGCTGTCACCTTCCAGCGGCAGCGAGAGCGTCGCGACGACGCGGCACTGAGTGTTAGTCCTTGAACACGGACGGTCCTGTTCAGCGGGGCCTCATCGCGGGTATGGGCCAAGCCCTCGTGAAACAACTCCTCCTCGTCGCTCTCGCGGTCTCGTCCTCGGCCTGCAGCACCACCCGCGCGCTCCGCCCCGTCGGAGAGAAGAAGGTGCAGGTGGGCGGCTCCCTCGGTGGCCCGCTCTTCACCAACCTCGGGCCCCCGTACCCCGCGCCGCTCTTCAACGTGTACGGGCGCTACGGCCTCACCGACAAGCTCACGCTCGAGCTCGGCCTCAACCCCACGGTGGTGCGCGCGTTCGGCGTCGAGGCGGGCGCGTCGTATCAGCTGCTGAAAAACGACCGCTTCGTGCCGCGCGTGATGATCGACGGCCTGCTCGTCTTCTACGTGGGCCTCGGTGGGCTGACCGGTCAGCCGCGCGGGAGCGGCACGCCCTTCACCGCGGCGCCGCGCCTCTTCGAGCACCTCCAGGGCACCGCCGCGTGGGACGTGGGGCCCTTCACGCTCTACGCGGGCCTCAACCTCTTCGCGCAGATCGAGCGCCTCATCGTGCTGCCAACGGTGCTGGGCGGCGTCGAGTGGCGGCCGATGAAGTCGTTCGGCCTGCAGCTCGAGGTCAAGCAGATGGCGTTCACCCAGAACCAGCGCTTCGCCGTCGTGGAGTTCCTCGGGCCCGGCAACTTCGGCGCCTTCGCGGTGCACCTCGGCGTGAACGTCGCTCCGGGAGCGAACTGATGAGACCCCTCGGCCTGCTGTGTGCCCTCCTCTGCAGTGGTTGCCTGAACCTCGACTTCTTCGTCTTCAGCACCCGGCCCGCTCGCCCCGGGGAAGACCGCTTCGAGAAGTCCACCGTCCCGGCGCGGCTGCGGGAGTACCGCGACGACCTCGAGAGCACCGACGGCGTGAAGGTGACGCTCTATGTGGCTGGCCACGACGGGCAGGAAGGCGACGTGGGCGACCCGCGGCGCAACCGCATCGGGCTGCTCTACTGCCACGGCCAATCGTCGTGGATCGGCAACGTGCACGGCCGCGTCGAGGAGCTGTGGAAGCTCGGCTACACGGTGGCCGTGTTCGACCCGCGCGGGTACGGCGAGACGAAGGGCACGGCGACCGAGGTGGGCGTGGCGGCCGACGTCGACGCAGCCCGGGCCTGGTTCGAGACACGCATGGGCGGGGCCGACAACGTGGGGCTCTACGGCCGCTCGCTCGGCACGGCGCTCTGCCTGGGCTCGGCCGCGAAGCGCAGCCCAAAGGCGCTCGCGCTCGAGAGCACCATCGGCGCCCTGCAGGACTTCGTGAACGACTCGCTCGCCGTCGACGCGCCGTCCGAGTGGCTCTTCGACTCGGTGATGGACAACAACGCGAACGTACAGAAGTACACCGGGGCCTTGCTCGTCATGCACGGCACCGCCGACGACTTCGTGCAGCCGAGGTACAGCCAGAAGGTGTTCGACCTGTCCGACGGGCACGCGAGCCCGCGCTCGTTGTGGCTGGTGGAAGGGGCGACGCACAGCAACGTGCCGTGCCTCGACCTGTCGAAGCCCGACAACAATGACTGCGAAGGCGGCGTCAACCCGGAGTACTTCGACCGGGTGACGGGCCTGTTCGACACCGCGCTGGGGCGGTGACGTCAGCGGCGCCGACGTGAACGGCTCAGCAGCAACGCCAGCCCTGCCAGCACCCACGGCGCCGTCCCCACGCCGTTACAGCCGCAGCCGCCGAGCACCAGCTCCTGTGTGCCGTCGCGGCCGGGCGTCTTCGGCTCCTCCGTCATCGGCTCCGGGAGCACCGGCCCCGTCGTCTTTGCCGTGAAGGCCACCGCCGCGCTGCGGGTGAACTTGCCCGACGCGTCGTGCGCGATGGCCACGAGGCTGTGCGCGCCTTCCGTCACCGCCACGTCCACCGTCCACGGCGCCGCCGTGAGCGAGCCCACCTGCGCCCCGTCGAGCTCGAACTCGACCCGCGTCACGCCGATGTCGTCCGTTGCGTCGGCCGACAGCCGCGCCATCAGCCCCGTCTCGGCGCCAGCCCCAGGCGACGTCACCGTCACGACGGGCGGGCTCATGTCGATGGGCGTCGACATGCCAACGACGACCACCACCGCGTCACTCGTCGCGCTGTTCCCCGCCGCGTCGAAGGCCTTCGCGGTGAGCGACTTCATGCCGTCGCTCCACGTCGACGCGTCCACCGTCAGCTCGTAGGGAGCCGCCGCCACCTCGCCCAGCTTCGTGGTGCCTTCGAAGAACTCGACCTTCGTCACGCCCACGTTGTCCATCGCCTGGGCCACCAGCGTCAGGCTGCCAGTGACGCGCGTGTTGGCCACCGGCGCGGTGAGCTGGACCTGCGGCGCCGAGGTGTCCGGCATCGCGTCGACGGTGATGGAGGCGCTCGCCGAAATGCCCGACGCCGTCGCGGTGAGCGAGAACGGACCGCCGGGGCTCATCGCCGCAGTGAAGAGGCCGCTCGGGTCGACCATTCCACCTGACGCAATCGCCCAGGTGATGGTGGGCTGCGTGCCCAGCGCGTCGCCGAACTGGTCCTGGAGCACCGCCGTGAATTGCTGCGTGCCTCCGACGAGCACCGTGGCCACGCGAGGCTGCAGTTCGAGCGTCGTAGGCGTCGCCTGCACCGTCACGCGCACGAGGCTCGTCACCATGTTGCCGGCCGTGTCGAGCACCGTGACGACGAACTCGTAGTCACCGGCTTGCGTGAACGTCACCGTGGTGTCCTTCGCGGCGTTCGACGCGTTGGCCGAGAACGTCACCATGCCGGGCATCTGCGTCGCGGCCCACGTGTACTGGAGCGACGGCTCTCCGGCGTCGTCGGTCGCGCGCACCGAGAGCACCGTCGTGGTGCCCGTCACCGGTGAGGGCGTTGCCCGCGCGGCCTGGGTGATGGTCGGCGCGCCGCTGCCGGTCACCGTCACCATCGCCGTCGCCGAGCGCCCGCCTGCCGTGGCGGTCACGACGAAGGGCCCGCCCGGCGTCGTGCCCGCGGTGAACTGCCCATTGCTGGCCATGGTACCGCCGCCTGACACCATCCACGTCGCCTGCCCGGGGAACATGGAGCGCGCGAACTGGTCCTGCCCCTGCGCCGAGAAGAACTGCGTCGCGCCCGTCATCACGTTCGCGCTCCCGGGGTTCACCACCATCGACGTCAGCACCTGCGTCACCACCACCTGCACCGTCCCGCGTACCGAGAGCCCACCTGCGTCGGTGACGACGACCTCGAAGGTGTACGTGCCGGCGCCCGTGAAGGTGACGGTGGTGCTCTTCGCGCCATTGGTGCCGTTGGCCGAGAAGGTGAGCGGCCACGACGAGCCCGCCGCCGTCCAGGTGTACGTGAGCGCCGCTTCGCCACCGTCGTCCGCGCCGAGCGCCGAGAGCACGACGGTGGTGGCGGTGGTGGGCGTCATGCTCGCCGTCGGGCCCATCGCCAGCGTCGGCGCGGCGTTCGCCACGGTGGTGCTGAAGTCCTGGCCGGTGACGTTGGCCGTCGACACCGTCACGGCGCGCGTGGGCGGCATGAAGGTGTAGCCGGCCCGCGTCGCCGTCAGCGTGTACATGCCCGCGGGCACGCCGGTGAGCACGTAGCGGCCCTGCGAGTCCGTCGTCGCGCTGCGCGTGCCATCACTCACGGACACGCCCGGGAGCGGCGTGCCGCCCGTGCGCGCGGTCCCCGACACCTGGAACGTCGTCATCGTGTTGGCGACCTGGAAGTTCAGGTTGCCGCGCGCCATGCCCGTGATGGCGATGGGGTTGGTGAAGTTGGCCGGCTCGAGCGTCACGCCGGGGGACGTCGCCACGAGGTTCCAGCTTCCGTTGGGCACGCCCTGCAGGAAGTAGTTCCACGGCTGGCTCGCGTTGCCCCGCGAGGCGGTGACGGTGCGGTAGCCATCGGTGACGACGGGCGCCGTCATGATGGAGCTCGGCAGGGTGCCCGAGAGGAACTGCCCCTGCGCCGTGAAGTTCACGTTGGTGACGTTGCCGCCGTACACCTCGATGGGGTTGCGCACCGAGCCGGTGAGGCCGAACTGCCAGCCCGCCAGCGTCGCTGTCACGGGGTAGCGCCCATCGGGCACGTTCGCGAGCGTGTAGTCGCCGTTCGAGTTCGTCGTCGCCGTGCGGCTCCCGTCCGAGACGACGACGTTGGCCACGCCCACGCCGTTGGCGGTGACCCGGCCTTGAATGTTCGAGCCCGCTCGTGGAGCGGCGGTGAAGTCGAGGCCCGTCGCGTCGGCCGACACCATGAGCGGCGCCGCGAAGCCCCGGGTGAAGGTGAGGCCGAACTTCGACGCGTTGAGGGTGTAGCTTCCGGCCGGCACGTTGGTGAGGCGCCAGGTGCCGTCAGACAGCGAGAAGGTGGAGCGCGTGCCGTCGTTGATGCGCACGCCCTCGACGGGAGCCCCGCCCAGCGTCACGGCGCCCGACAGCACGAACGTGGTCGGCGTCCCCACGGTGACGGCCACGGCCGCGGTGGCGGTGCCGCCCTTCATGTCACTCACCGTGCAGCGCACGAAGTACACCCGGTTGCCCGACAGCTGCTTCATCTGCGTCGGCAGGTTGTTGATGCTGAAGGTGCCGTCGTCGAAGTCCCACGCGTAGGCGAGCGTGTCGCCGTCGGCGTCCATCGCGCTGGCGGTGAAGGTGACGGTGGCGTTCGGGGCCACCGTCGTCTGCGACGCCGCCACGGTGAGGGTGGGCGCGCGGTTCGACGGGTAGGGCCCGAAGTTGACGACGACGTCGAGCCACTCGGGCGCGGCGCTGCTCTTCCCGACCGGCGTGAAGTGGATGTTGGCCGGCCAGTCCGAGAAGGTGCGGCCGATGACGAGCGGCGAGTTGCCGCGGTTGCCGTCGGGCGTCATGTCGAGCAGGTGGCTCCCCTGGCTCGACATGAAGGGGAAGCCGAAGTTGAGGCTCGCGCCGCTCATGAGCGACGGGTTGTTCGTGATGCTCTGGCGGAACTCGACCCAGTAGTCGCGGCTCTGCGAGTCGTTGCGCGGCACCTTGAGCGCCTGCATGCCGCCGTCGGGCGTGGCCGTCTCGAGGCGGTGCACGCGGTAGGTGCCGCTCGTGGTGACGGTGGAGACCTGCGCGCCCACCGTCCAGTCGAAGAGGCGCTTGAACCAGGCGTTGAAGTGCGACGAGCTCGAGGCGCCCATCACGTCGAAGGGGTTGCCGTACTCCTGCAGGGTGCCCGCGCCGATGATGCTGTCGCCCGCGTTCCAGAAGTTCGCGTGGTACACGCCGTAGTTGTGGCCGAGCTCGTGTGAGGTGACGCCCTGGCTGAAGTTGCCGTTGAGCCAGGTGCCCTTCGAGCCGACGTACCCACGGCCAGCCCAGCCCGAGAAGATGCCGGGGTGCGCGATGATGTCGAGGTTGTACGTGCTGGTGTCGAAGCCGGCGTCACGGGCGGCGACGCGGGCGTCGGACAACAGCTGCAGGTAGTTGCCGCCGTTCATCTGGTACTCGGCCACCGTGCGCGGCATGCGCAGCGTCGGCGTCACCGTGCCCACCAGCGACGTCTTGCCGAAGCTGTTGGCGACGAAGAAGTTGTTCACGTTGGTGTCGATGAGGGTCTGCGCCGAAGCCTGCGAGATGGGGTCGCCCACGCGGTCTGAGAAGTCGACGCGCATGAACAGCACGCGCTTCTGGCCTTCGGTCCACGCGCTGGCGGCGGTGCCGTCGTCGAAGGCGGCCTGCTCCTGCTCGAGCAGCGCGGCCGCGTGCTCCTCGGCGTGAATCGGCGAGCAGTAGCCGACGACGTGCTCGGCGTCGTGGTGCACCTCGGCGGCGGTCGAGGCCTTGCGGCTGGTGGGGCAGGGGGAGCCGGGCTCGTAGTCGAAGAACACCGCGTCTTCGGGCTTGAGCCGGCGCACCGGGTGGTCGAGCAGCGCGAGCACCCCGTCGAGCTCGAGGCCGTGGAGCCGCAGCCCCTCGCGCGTCTTGAGCCCGGCGCGGCGGCCGTACACGCCCGCGCGCAGCACCGTGTCGCGCCCGTCGAAGGTGACGAAGTGCTCCGTCGGCAGCCTCGGGCTCACCGTCTCGTCGCCCACCGCGCCGATGACGTGCAGCATGCCGAGGCCGTCACGCCACTGCTCGACGTGGGCCTGCACCTCGGCAGGGAGCATCTGCCGCTCGGCCATCGAGGTGCCCATCGACAGCGCCAGCTCAGGGTCGCTCAACATCAACGGCACCAGCGCCGAGTGACGCGCCTGCGCCCGCACGACGCCGTCGTTCAGCATCGCGCCGCGCGCCGCCGGGCTCGCCTGCTTGTACGCGTCGACCCACTGGCGGAAAGCGGTGTGGGCTGAGACCGCGTCGGGACTCGTCACCGCTTCAGGCGCCTCGCGCAGCGCCCCGAACTGTCGAGCCGAGGGCTCCTTCGCCGAGCGACTCTCACATGCGACGGTGATGACGGCGACAAGCGCAGAGATGACGACGTTTCGCGACATGAAGGCCATGGGGGTGGAGAGGCAGCAATCGGTGCGCCAGCGTCTCGGAGTTGTTCGAGAAACCGTGAGGCTGAAACCCGTGGGATTCGCTGGCCGTCGTCAGCGGTGAACCCAGCCCTGTCGTGGTCGCGGTCAGCACCGGGTGCAGGCCTCGCAGCGATTGCGAGGGCAATGAGGGGAAGACTCTACGCTCCCACGAGGTCGAAGACGCATTGACGACCTGCGCGTTCTGCGTCGGGATGGTGCTGATGCGGATCATCGCCATCGGGCTGGTCATCGCGCTGGGGTCGGGGTGCGTTCGGCGGGTCGCGAGTCTCCCACCGGAGTTCGCGTCGCAGCCGGCTCCCCCTGAGGGCTCCGTCGACCTGGTGGTGCTGCCCGACGAGCCGAGGCCCTCGTGGCGCGTCACGGGGCGCACCGAGCAGTGCCTGGCGCCGTGCGCGATGCGCGTGGGCGTCTCGGACCGGCTGGTGCTGACGGCCTCGAACAACGACGTCATCGAGCTCGAGGGCCTCCCGGCCGACGTGGTGAGCGCGCGCCGCGCCGTGCTGGTGCCGGAGCCGCGCAGCCGGGCGCTCCAGGTGAACGGCATCGTCTTCACGTCCCTCGGGGCGATGGTGACCGTCGTGGCCATCACCTTGACGGCGGTCGGGTGCTCCGACCTGATGCGGCGCAGCGGCGTCTGTACCGCGGGCCTCGTGACGGGCGCGGTGGGCGTGCCTTTGATGGGGGCGTCGATTCTGATGCTGGTGGGCTCAGCGCCCGACGCGCACCTCGTGCCCGTCGCCGGCGGTGGGAGCGGGCCCGCCGTTGCGCTGGGGCCCACCGGGCTGTGGGGCCGCTTCTGAACGGCGGGTGATGCCGGTTCTCACCGTCAGACCGCTGAGCAGAGAGCGCCCGTCTTCGTGGATGCGCGCTTCGAGCGACGAGCTCAACGGTGCGACGACTCCCTTCCGCGCGGCGAGCACGCCGACCGGGCACCGAGTCCTTGAACGTGCCCCCAGGCGTTCCAGCGCCTGGTGGGGCGGGAGAGACAGCTCCAGGCAACCCGTCGGCACACGTGCCAACGTCACGACGAGCCGGAGCGTCATCCCCGGGAGTTCAGCGATGGACACGACGTTCAGAAGGACTCTTTCCCCGTGGATGTGGCGAATCATCGCCGCGCATCGAACGAGGGCGCAGGCGTCGGTGCCCACCGACAGCGCCAAGGCGTTCCAGCGAGACCTCCCTCCGTGTCGCGACTTGGAATCGTAGCTGGAGCGTGCAGAATTGCTCCATGGCCAATCTGAAGCCCTCGGTGTGGGTGAGCATGTGCTTTGTGGTGCTGGTGGTGGCGTGCGGAGCACCGGGCCCGACTGGGCGTGATGGAGGAAGCGCGGGCGGGACGGCGGGCGGAAGCGCGGGTGGTGCGGCAGGCGGAAGCGCGGGCGGTGCGGCGGGCGGAAGCGCTGGTGGTGCTGCGGGCGGAAGCGCGGGCGGGACGGCGGGCGGAAGCGCGGGCGGTGCGGCGGGCGGAAGCGCTGGGGGTGCTGCGGGCGGAAGCGCGGGCGGGACGGCGGGCGGAAGCGCGGGCGGGACGGCGGGCGGAAGCGCTGGTGGTGCTGCGGGCGGAAACGCAGGCGGGACGGCGGGCGGAAGCGCGGGTGGTGCTGCGGGCGGAAGCGCAGGCGGAAGCACCGGTGGCGGCATCGCGCCCATCGACGCGGGGGTCTTCCTCGACGGCGGCGTCATTACGCCAGGCGACTCGGTGCTCTCGCTCTCGCTGCGCGGGAACTCGGGCCTGGTGTACCGCTTCGTGTGTCCGGCGCTGGGCCTGGCGACGCCGCAGCCGACGGTGTGGGGCACCAACGTCTACACCGACGACTCGCCCATCTGCTGGGCGGGCATGCACGCCGGGCGCATCACGCGCGCGCAGGGCGGAGACGTCTTCGTCGAAGTCCAGCCCGGCCTGTCGAGCTACGTCGGCTCGTTCCGGAACGGCGTCACCACGCAGAACTACGGCTCGTACTCCGGCAGCTACGCCGTGCTGGGCGCCCCGACGACGACGTCTGCACCGTGGGACGGGGGCTCGCTGTGGAACGGCCTGCCGCCGGTCTCGCAGGGGCTCATCGATTGGAACGACAGCGCGACGAGCGTCTCGGGCGTCATCGGCGTGCGCTTCGCCTACACCTGTCCTCCGCTCGCCGGCTCGAGCCCCGGCACCATCTGGGGCACGCAGCTCTACACCGCTGACTCCGCCATCTGCGCCGCCGGGGTGCACGCGGGCGCGGTCTCGAATGATGGCGGCGTCGTCACCATCGAGGTGTTGCCGGGCACGTCGTCGTACGTGGGGAGCACGCAGAACGGGCTGACGAGCTCTTCGTTCGGCAGCTACTCGTCGAGCTACCTCGTGGTGCCCTGAGGCAGGAGCGCCTCACCGCAGCCCGAGCGACTGCAGCACCGCCCGCCGCAGCGCCCTGCCATGGAGCGCGTACGCGCCCAGGTGCCCCGACTCGAGCACCAGCGGCGCGATGCCCCAGTGGCTGGCGATGGCCTGCATCGACTCGGGCGCGACGATGCCGTCACCGCGCGTCAGCACCACCGTGCGCTTGTTCGACCGCGGCACCGGCTGGGTGCGCACCGACAGCCGCCCCAGCACCTCACGCAGGCGTGCCCTGCCATCAGCGCCCAATGGCTCCCACGACACGCTGCCCGAGAGCGGGCCATCACAGAACACCACCGCGGCGTTGTCCGGAGGCGCCATCACCGTCACCGGCAGCTCGACGTCGAGGGACGCCGCGGCGTGCGCCGACATCTGGCCGGCCATCGAGTAGCCGGCGAGCGCGACCGGCACGTGGGGCTCGAGGTGCTGTGCTGTCGCGACGAGCGCGCGCGCCTCGACGACGTTGGCGAGGCCCATGCGCAGGAAGTCTCCGACGGTGTGGAGCCCGACGCGCCGCTGCCCGGCCGCGCGACGGCTGCCGAAGTACGCCCCCTCGAAGAGCCACACCTCGACGCCATCGCTTCGCAGCCCATCCATGAGGCGCGTGCGCAGCGCGAAGCCCTCGTCACCCCATGACGGCGGCACCACCACCCGCGCCCGCAGCGGCCCGCGGGCTCGAAAGCGGCGCACGTGCAGCCGGCGGGTCTCGTCGGGCAGGTGTGGAGCGGGCGAGGTGACCGACGCATCTTCCACGCGCTGGCCGACGGGCATGAAGTCGAGGGTGAGCGGCGCCTCGTGGCTCCGCGAGAGGAAGCGCGGCACCTCAGCCAGTGGACGCTCGAGGTCGCCCCAGCCCCGCTCGAAGAGCGGCTGCCGCCGGGTGAGCGACAGGTAGACCGAGTCGAGCCAGTGCATCGAGGGCGGGTCATGCCACGGCCGCTCCAGCACTGTCTGCGTTCCCGTCTGCCGTTGAGGGACCTGAGAAAGATCAGCCAGTTGGGGTTGTGAGCCGTGGAACCCGGGTCGGGTTTCCTACCGTCTGCATGTACGCACGCACCGGCCTCGTGGCGGTTCTCCTGCTCGTCCCAGCGTGTTCCGGCGACATCCTCGGGGGTGGCGAGCTGGACCCGTCGCGAGCCGACGGAGCGCCCCTCCCCCGGCCGTCGACGCCTGGCGATCCGACGACACCGGGCGACCCCATGACGCCGACGCCGATGGAGCCGCTCCCGCCCATCTTCGACTGCCAGCCTGACGCAGTCCCCACACCGTCTGCTGCTTTGCGCCTCACCAAGCGGCAATACCGCGCGACCGTGAGCGACCTTCTGGCGCGCGCGCTCCCCGTCGCCTCCGTCGAGGCCTTCCTCTCGCAGGGTGACGTCGCGCAGGCGCTGGCGGCGATGCCTGATGACGGCAGCTCTGACCGCCAGCTCGTCTACGACACGCAGGACCAACGCATCAGCACCCGCCTCATCGAGCCGCAGCTCGACGTCGCCACGGCCGTCGGCACCTGGCTGGCCGCCGACAGCGCGCGGTTGGGCACGTTCGTGCGCGCGTTCGGCTCGGCGTCGGCGTGCGGCACCGTCACCGCGAGCGCCTGCGTGGACTCGTTCATCCTCGGCTTCGGAGAGCGCGCCCTCCGCCGGCCCCTCGACGTCGCGGCAGGAGACGTCACCTTCTACCGGGCGGCCTACGACGACGCGACGTACGGCGGCTACCGCGGTCTCGTCGCGGCGCTTCTGCTCTCACCGGGCTTCGTCTTCCGCCTCGAGCTCGCCGGCGCTCCCGAGGCGGCCCGAGCGGACGTGACGCGGCTGACGCCCTTCGAGCTCGCCTCGCGCCTGTCGTACACCCTCACGGGCTCCATGCCCGACGAGGCGCTCTTCACCGCCGCGCGCGCGGGCTTCGTCGGCGCTGGCAACACGGTGGACGAACAGGTCGACCGGCTCCTCTCGACGCCGCGCGCGCGGGCCCACTTCGAAGGCTTCTACCGCCAGTGGCTGCGGCTCAACCGCGTCTCGGGCATCAACCCGTCGGCCGCTTCGGCGCTCGCGCTGCAGGACCCCGATGGCCTCAGCGCTCCGCTGCCGTCGACGCTCGACCTCCCGCGCTTCCGGCTCGACGCCTTCGAGGAGCAGGTGTCGATGCTGACGCACTTCACCTTCGACGAGGCGCGGGGCTCGATGCGCGACGTGCTCACGACGAACCGCAGCTTCGCGCGCTCACCGGCCGTCGCGAGCGTGTACGGCGTCGGGCCCTGGAGCGGCGACCCTGCGCAGGTCGTCTCGATTCCCGAAGGCCAGCGCGCAGGCCTGTTCACCCGCAGCGCGTTCCTGCTGTCCGGCTACCCCGACACCAACCCGATTCACCGCGGGGCGCGCCTGCAGGTCGAGTACCTCTGCGGGGTGATGGAGCCGCCGGCCGACACCTCGCCGCCCGCGGGGTACATGCCGCCGGCCATTCCAACGGTGCGCAACCTGGTGGCCGCGAAGACCGAGATGCCGGGCACGGCCTGCTACGGCTGCCACACCTTCGCCATCAACCCGCTGGGCTTCGCGCTCGAGCAATACGACGCCTTCGGGCGCAACCGCCGCCAGGAGCCGATTCACGACGGCATGGGCCGCATCACCCGCTGGGAGCGCGTCGACTTCACCGCCACCACCAACGTGCGCCGCGACGGGCCGACGACGTCGACGAGCGCGGTCGAGTTCTCAGCGGCGCTCGCGGGCTCCGACCGGTTCCACGCCTGCTACGCGCGCAACGTCTTCCGCGCCTTCGTCGGCCGGGGCGAGCAGGCCACCCAGGGTGACGCGTGCACGCTCGCGGCGCTCCAGCAGGCGTCGGCCGACGGTTCTCTCAAGGACGTCGCGCGGGCGCTGGTGCGCTCGCCTGCGTTCTCCCTGCGTCGCTTCACGCCGGACCCCTGACATGCACTACGACCGCGCCAGCCGACGACACTTCCTCCGCGGCCTCGGAGCCAGCCTCACGCTGCCGCTGCTCCCCTCGCTCATGGGCCGCGCCGAGGCCCAGGCCACCCAGGCCGCGCTGCCGCGCTTCTTCATCGCGCTGTGGCACGGGCACGGCGGCGTACACGCCGACAATACCTACCCGCTCGATGCGACGGTGACGCTCACCACGCAGGGCCTGTACCCCGCCGTCAACGGAAACCCGGCGCACGAGCTCCGCTTCGGCCGGCTGGTGGACCTGAAGCGCACGCACGCGCAGACGGTGGCGAGCCGCGCGCAGGCGTTGCCCGACTTCGACAATGGCGCCGCGCGGGTGTCTCCGCTCATCGGCAGCTTCGTGCCCGACTCGCTGCTTGGGAAGATGAACGTGCTGCGGGGCATCGACTTCCTCACCTGGGGCGGCCACACGCGCGGCTTCCTCGGAGACTTCGTCAACCGCGACGGCGACGCCGACAACGGGCTGGCCAACGTGCGCGTGCCCACCATCGACGCGGTCATCGGGGCGTCGTCGAAGTTCTACGCACCGGGCGAGCGCGCGCTGGTGAAGGCGCCGTCGCTGGCGGTGGGGGCGGACCGGCTGTCGACGTACCGCTCGGGCACCGGCGTCGCGCGCAACCCGTACTCGGCCGAGACGCTCGGCGACTTGTTCGCGCTCCTGTTCAATCAGGTGCAGACGACGCCGGGGCAGGTCGACCCACGCGCCTCGCTCGTCGACCGCGTGCACCAGGACTACGTGCGCACCACGCGCGGCGCCTTCGGCCCGGGCCGGCGCATCGGCCGCGAAGACAAGCTGCGGCTCGAGGAATACGTCGCCGGCGTGCGCACCATCGGAGACCGCCTGCGCGCCACGATGTCGGCGGGCTGCATGGTGCCGACGGTGAGCCAGACGCAGCGCGGCCTGTACTACCGCGAGGGTGAGGCCGACTGGGAATGGGGCAACGCACCGAGCGGCACCTCGGCCCGGCAGCTCGAGGCCCGGCAGGCGCTGGAGCTGTCGAACGCGCTCCTGGTGAGCGCGATGCAGTGCGGCTCGACGCGGCTGGTGGTGCGCATGCTGTCGTCGCTGCGCGACCAGTGGAACCCGACGGTCTTCAACACCGCGAGCCAGTTCGAGGCGCACCGCACCGACTCGCACGCGATGTGCTTCCACAACCACTTCCTCGAGGACCGGCAGCGCCTCATCATGGAGACGCAGCGCTTCAACTTCGAGTTCGGCTTCGTCGACCTGTGCCGACGGCTCGACGCAACGCAGGTGGTGCCGGGCGTGTCGATGCTCGACCAGGCGCTGGTGTACTGGAGCGCCGAGAGCGGGCCGTCGACGCACGACGCGAAGAGTGTGCCGGCCATTCTCGCGGGCGGCGCGGGCGGCTTCTTCCGCACCGGGCACTACGTCGACTTCACGAACCGCGCGCGCACCATTCGCGCGCGGTACGGCAACATGTGGCGCGCCGGCATTCCGCAGAACCGGCTGCTCGCGAACATCTGCCAGGCGATGGGCCTCGACGCGGCGGACTACGAGCTGACGGACTCAATGTACGCGACCAAGTTCCCCGGCCGTGGCGGGCGCGTGCCGGGCTACGGCGACCCGTTCGTCGAGCCCGGTGATGACCGCGTGCCGTACCTCCCGGAGCAGGTCGCCGACATGAGCGCGCGGCTGCCCATCGTCACGACCTGAGGGAACGTCGGCGTCGTCGCGTGAGGTCAATGGTCTTCACCCGACACGCCCTCGAGGTTCGTGCGAGCGATGGTGACGCCGGTGGTGGCCGTCGGAGCGCTCCTGCGGGGCGTGGGTTGCTGTCGCCTTCGCGTGCCGCCGAACGACCTCGAGTCACCGCCGACGTACCTCGTGACGCGGAGCAGCCTCATCGCCGAGGTGGCTCCGACTGCGGGCAGGATTGAGTGCGTTTCACGAATCCGTCACCGGAGTGCGCGCCCGAACAGGGTGTGCACCAACTCGGGAGCGGCGCCTCGTCGAGCCCGTTCAGAAAGCAGCTCGGCCCTGGCAGGTCGTCGCCAGGGCCGAGGGGTCGTCATCGGGTCTGATGGGTTGGCGTCAGAAGGCGGCGAGCGTCAGCATGGCGGCGTTCGACGGCTCGGGCGCGGTGGCGACGCGGCGCAGGTTGGCCAGCTCGCGCTCGGCGTTGCTGCGACGCTCCAAGAGGGAGTTGCGCTCCGCCATTGCTTCGTTCGAGGCCTTCGCGCCACCCATCGCGCCCGCGATGATCATCGCGATACCACCGATGCCGACGCCGATGACGACGAGCCCGACGACGAGGGGAGCGACGAACCAGCCGAGCAAGGCGAGCGGCGAAAGAATCGCGCCGATGACGACGAGCGCGATGGAGCCACCGGGCCAGCCGGTCTGCACGCTTCGGAGGTCGAAGTTGATGGAGTCGATCTCACGCTCGAGGGTCATGATCTGCTGACTCACCGACATCCCGCTCGCCTGCATGGGCGAGGACGGCGGCGGCGGCGGCGAGTCCATGAGCGTGGCCGAGCGGGGCGGCGGAGGCGGCGCTTCCATCAGTCGGGCCGTCGACGAACCGACCGATGCCTCGGGTGCCGGGGCCACGGAGACTGCGCCACGAACGCGGCAGACGCGGGCCACGCACCGCAACGAACCATCCGACGAGCAGTCTGAAGTGGCTTCGCACGCCTGGCCTTCCCTGGTCTGGGCGACGGGCGCGGCACACTGGGCGTTGACGCAGCGAAGGCCCGCACGGCAGTCGGAGCGGGCGCGGCACGACTCGCCCACGTCGCCGAGGGCCGAGTCAGGAGTCTGGGAGAGGAGAACAGCGATGAGATGAACGGTGAGCATGTGGAGCCTCGTTGGGGTGAAGGGGTGCCGCCCCGTCGTGCAAGGCCCGCTCAGAGTGAAGTCGTTGATTTGTCAGGAAACGGAGGGCCCCCGTCTCACACCGGAGATGCGAGCGTGAGCGGATCGACCGCTCCTACAACCCCAGCGCCTGCTTCACCGCCGCCACGCTCCGCCGGCTCACCTTCGCGCGCTGCCCGTCGGTGAGCAGCACCTCGTGAAAGCCGTCCTCCGTCGACAGCGCCTTCACCGCGTCGAGCCGCACGAGCTCGGCCCGGTGCACCCGCAGAAAGCCGTGCGGGGCCAGCCGCTGCTCGAGCGTCGACAAGGACTCCTCGGTGAGCTGCTCTTCTCCGTCGGCGAGGAACACCGTGTACTTGTCTGACGCCCACAGCCGCGTCAGCGCCTTCGCGTCGAAGAAGCGCACCTCGCCGCGCGTGCTCGACACGAGGCGCGTGCCGTTCGCGGGCGCCACCGCGCTGAGCGCCTTCGCCACCGCCTCCTTCGACGCGTGCTGCTTCGCGCGCACCTTCTCGAGCGCCGAGGCGAGCCGCTCCGCGCGCACGGGCTTGAGCAGGTAGTCCACCGCGCTCACCTCGAACGCCTTCACCGCGAACTCGTCGTAGGCGGTGCAGAACACGATGGGCGGCAGGTCGAGGTGCGTCTGCGCCAGCGTCATGCCGTCGAGGCCCGGCATGCGGATGTCGAGGAACACCACGTCGGGGCTCAGCGCGCGCGCTTGTCGCAGCGCGTCCTCTCCGTCTTCCGCCTCGCCGGCGACCTCGACGCCCACCTCGTCGAGCATGCGGATGAGCCGCCGCCGCGCGGGCGCTTCGTCGTCGACGACCAGGGCCTTCAAGGGAGCCATGTCACCCCACCGGCAGCGCGAGCCGCGCCAGGCACCCGCCACCGGGAGCCGCTTCGAGTCCGAACTGGCTGGAGTCTCCGAACGCGAGCCGCACCCGCTCGCCCATGTCCTTCACGCTCGTCTGCGTGCCCCGGTGGGTCGACGCGCCCGGGCCCGGTCCATCGTCGCGCACCTCGATGATGACGCGGTCGCCCTCACGCCGGGCGGACACCTCGACGCGCCCGCGCTTGCGGTCGGCGAGGCCGTGCAGAATCGCGTTCTCCACCAGCGGCTGCAGCATCAGGGGCGGCACCTCGAAGCTGGCCACCTGCGGGTCGAGCGTCACCTTCGACTCGAGCCGGCTCCCGAAGCGCGCCGTCTGAATCGCGAGGTAGTCGGTCACCATGTCGAACTCGCGCTTCAGCGGCACCGCGCGTGTCTTGTTCGAGTCGAGCGCGTAGCGGAACAAGTCGGCCAGCCGCTCGAGCGTTCGCTCGGCCAGCGCCGGGTCGTCGGGAATGAGGCTCGCCACCGTGTTGATGGAGTTGAAGAAGAAGTGCGGGTTCGTTCGCGCCTGCAGCGCCTCGAGCTGTGCCTTGAGCGCCGCTTGACGCTCGGCCTGGGCGAGCCGCTCGACGGCCTGGGTGCGGTGGCGCTGGGCCTGAATCAGGAGCGAGGGGAAGATGAGCGCGCACGAGATGATGACGCTCGAGAGCGCGAAGGGCAGCGGCTGCAGGTCCTTCCCGCAGACCGAGTTGTGGAACGGGCGGATGAGCAGGCTGATGGCCGTCGAGCCGCCCACCACCACGGCCAGATGAAGTGCCACGCGGTGCCACCTGTGGGAGAGGCGGCGCAGCAGGCCGGGCATGGCGAAGTGGTACAGCGGGTGGAACGTGCCAGCGATGGCGACGAAGGGAATGAACGTCGACAGGAACTTTCGCAGCTGCGTCGCGCGGTCCATGTCGAAGAAGTCATCGATGAAGAGCGCGGTCGTGATGAAGGGCACGAACGGGTACAGCCAGAGCAGCTCCTTCGGCAGCAGGGGGCCGGCGCCCGGCGCGGGCACGTCGATGCGGGTCGAGCCTCCAGCGGTGGACATACCCTCGAGTCTACGCGGCGGAAGGTCCAGCGCACCCCGCGGGCGATGAGCGGGCGGCCAGCCCCGACGAACGGCGTGGCTGCAACCGGGTGGCAAGACACCATGGGACTCCATCCGTCCGAGACTCGTGACTACGGTGTGACGATGCCCATCTCGGGGGTGCCCTTGTCGATGCTGGCCCGCCAGGCGCTCGTCCTGGGGTCGGGGTTGTCTGCGCGTTACCCCACGCCGTGGCTGGTCTGGGAGCCCGGCAGCCGGGTCGAAGCGGTGCCCACGCCCGTGCCAGTGACGACGGTGGTGCCCCTCGAGGCGGCGCGACCGAAGAGCCCTCTCGAAGGAGACCCGCTCTGCTTCCCCCTGAAGCTCGAAGGCGCCGCCACCCGCCTGGCGGTCGGGCGCTCCCTCGACAACGACCTCGTCCTCGACGACCTCACCATCTCGCGCGTGCACTTCTTCCTCTCCACGCGCGGTGAGGGTGAGTGGGTGCTGTGGGTCGCCCCCGAGGCGCACGCCTCGACGCTGGTGCGTCGCATGTCGGTGCAGCCTGGCGACGAAGTGCTGCTCGTCGACCGCTGCACCATCTCGGCCGGAGGCCTTCACCTCACCTACTACGCGCCCGGCCGCCTCATCCCCCGCGTGCTCGAGAAGGCCGAACACCTGAAGGGATGAGCGGCACAAGCACCCGGAACGAGGCCCACCCCGACAAACCCGTGAAAACGGGAAGCGGCGCGGCTACTCGTGCGTCGCCATGAATGCGCTCATCGTCGGTGCCGGCCCGGGTGGTTTGTCGGCGGCCATCAACCTCGCGGGCCTCGGGCTCGACGTCACGGTGGTCGAGAAAGAGGCCATTCCCGGCGGCCGCATGCGCGGGCTCAAGATGGGCGCCTACGAGGTCGACACCGGCCCGAGCATCATGCAGCTGCCACAGATCCTCGAGGGCATCTTCCGCCGCGCCGGCAAGCGCATCGAAGACTACGTGACGCTCAAGCGGCTGCCCGAGAACACGCGGCTCCACTTCTGGGACGGGAGCCGGCTCGACACCCACTGGGACCAGGAGAAGATGAAGGCCGAGCTCGCCCGGCTCGACCCGAAGCTGGTGCCCGCCTACGAGAAGTGGATGACGCTCTCGCGCGACAAGTACTTCGTCGCGTACGAGAAGTTCCTCGCGCACCCGGCGAACGACCTGTCGTACTTCAACCCGCTGCGCATGCTGCCCACGGTGCGCTTCAAGCCCTGGCAGACGCTGTACGACCACCTCGACGAGTTCTTCCACGACGACCGCGTCTCGTACGCCTTCAGCTACCCCTCGAAGTACCTCGGGCTGCACCCCACCACCTGCTCGTCGGTGTTCGGCGTCATTCCGTACATCGAGCTCGCCTTCGGCGTGTGGCACGTCATGGGCGGCTTCCGTGAGCTGGCGAAGGGCATGATGCGCTGCGCGCAGGACCTGGGCGCCACCTTCAAGATGTCGAGCCCCGTCGACGAGGTGCTCGTCGAGAACGGCACCGCGGTGGGCGTGCGCCTCGCCGGAGGTGAGGTGCTCAAGGCCGACCTCGTCGTCGTCAACGCCGACCTCCCGTACGCGGCGCAACGGCTGGTGCCCGAGAAGTGGCGTGAAGGCACGCGGCTGTCGAACAAGTCCCTGGGCCGGGCGAAGTACAGCTGCTCGACCTTCATGCTCTACCTGGGCCTCGACACGAAGTACGAGGACCTGCCGCACCACCTCATCTACCTCTCGAACGCCGCCCGGAAGACCGACCGCGCCACGCTGGAAGACCGGCACCCCGACCTCGAAGACCCGCCGTTCTACGCGGTCAACCCGAACGTCACCGACCCGGCCGGCGCGCCGAAGGGGCACTCAGCGATGTACGTGCTGGTGCCCACGCCCAACACCGGCGACCCGCACGACTGGAAGCGCATCGAAGCCGAGCTGACGAAGAAGGTGCCCCAGTGGCTCGCCAAGGTGGGCGCGAAGGACGTCGAGAAGCACATCGTCGAGCAGCGCGCCTTCACCGCCGAGACGTGGCGTGACGAGTTCAACGTGTTCCGCGGCGCCGTCTTCAACCTCTCGCACACCTGGCTCCAGCTCGGACCGCTGCGGCCGCGCGTGAAGTCTCCGCACGTGAACAACCTCTACTGGGTGGGCGGCGGCACGCACCCCGGCTCCGGCCTGCTCACCATCATGGAGAGCGCCAACATCGTGGGGCACCACATCGCGCCGCTGGTGGGCAAGCAGTTCGTCAACTGGCCCCACGTGCCCGCCATCGGCTCGCTGCCGACGAGCGAGGGCCTGGTGGGCGCGGTGGGGCGACGGGCGGCGTAGCCTTTCGCTTCGTGTTCGCCTGAAGCGACCGGAGCAGAGACCGCGCCCTCCGGTGGCGCCGGTTCAGCGCGCGGAGCAAGCCAGCTACACGCCCTGCACGCCGGGCGCTGCCGACACGTCGTACGCGAAGCGCACCTGCGCCTGGCTGTGGGGTGGCAACTCCACCGTCCACGTGAGGAAGCCGTTCGCGTCGACCTCGGGCCGTGGCTGCGTCTTCTTCGTCGCCAGCTCCACCTTCACCTGCTCGAGCTCCGAGACGGGCATGCGCTCCTTCACCTCGACCGTGCGCGCTTCGTCTCCCACGTTCGACAGGTAGAGCCACACCGACTGCGTCACCGTCTTCCACTTGTCCACGTGGGACTCGGCCTCTTTCTCGCGCTCCGCCCGCGCGACCCGCAGCGCTTCGTCGGGCCCGAACGAGAGCTGGAACGTCTCGCCCGGCGCCACGAAGAGCACCTTCGTCCAGCCGACGAAGCCGTTCTCGAGCAGCAGCTCCACCGGCCCCGCCAGCAACGGGAAGCGGCCGGTGTTCGTCGCCGTCGCGGTGAGGAAGACCTTGAGCTCGAGCTCTGGGAACGCCTTGTGGCGTGGCGTCGCCGGCGCGGAGAAGTCGAACAGCGGCACGATGGTGGGCCGGCCGTCGGACGGCACCGTGCACGGCCCCTTCGCCTCGAGCGTGCGCACCTCGCCGCCGTCGTCCACGCCCGGCAGCTCCACCGAGGCTGGCGCGGCTGGAGCCCCGCCCCCGCCACGCCCGCCCACTGACGCCTTCTGAATCACCACCTGCCGCGCCTGCACCACCAGCTTGTCGCTCTTCTTCTGTGCGGCCAGCAGGTCGTCCGAGAGCAGCGGCGGCTCGATGCCGAGCGACGAACGGGCCGTCGAGAAGACGAGCCGCGCGTTCGTCCAGTCCTCGCCGGTGTGTTGCCAGACGCAGGCCCGGCTCTCGACCGTGAGTGTCCCGCCTGACAGCCGCGCCGAGTGGAGCGGTCGCCAGAGCGCGTTCGGCACCGTGTAGTCGAACGACACGGTCACCGGCCCTGCCGCCGTCACCACCACGTCGGCCTCGAGCCACGCCGAGAAGCGCGTGTCGGGCCGGTCGAGGGCCTGCCGCTGCACCACGAGCCGCTCGCGCGCCTCACGCTGCGTCTTCGCTCGCTGCTCCAGCACGAGCGCCTCGTCGGCCAGCGCCCGCACCCTGGTGAAGAGCCCTTCGAGCGTCTCTTTCCACTGTGGCGCCGTCACGCCCCAGGACACGTCTTCGGGCAGCTCCGACAGGCCCCGCACCAGCACGGCCTCGAGCCGCTCCCGACGCTGCACCAAAAGCGCGCGGTCTTCGTGCAACACCTTGAGCGACTCGGTGAGGGCCTCGATGTCGCGCTCGAGGGCCCTCGCGGCCTCGGGCTTCTCGTCGGTCGTCACCAACAGCGCGCGCCGCACCCGCACGTCCACCACCGTCGCGCCAGCGGTGCCTTCGCCGCGCAGCGAGAGGTCCTGCAGCACCGGCGCCACGTCGTTCACCCGCACCGTGTGCTGGCCCTGGGCCAACGTCACCGTGCCGCTCCGGCGCACCTGCGCCCGGTCTTCCAGCAGCGTCACCTGCGTCACCGGCGCGTGCACCACGGCTCCCGTCGCTTGCGTCTGCGCGCTCACGTCACACCTCCCGGCGGTTGCCGCCGACGAGCTCGTTGTTCGCGTACAGCTTCACCTTGTACTGGGCCGACAGCGTCTGGCTGCCGTGCGGCTTCACCGTCAGCACCCAGCGGCGCCCACCCTCGAGCACCTGGCCGCGCTCTTCTTGCGTGTACGCCTCCCACTTCGGCGTCACCTTGCCCTCGTCCACCACCACCTCAGCGTCGGGCGCCGGCTGGGGAATGCGCTCGCGCACCTCGAAGGTGGCCTCGCGGTCGAGGTGGCTCACCAGCTCGATGGCGACGTCGTGAATGAGCTCGTTGGTGGCCACCACCTTGTCGCCGGAGCGCTCTTCGCGGAACGTCGTGTTGCGCGCCACCTTCACCGCCTGCTCGACGCCGAGGGAGAGCTTGAAGTCGCCGCCCGGGGGCACCGAGGGCAGGGTGGTGGTGAGCACGTATTCGCCCGCTACGTAGACCTCGACGGGCCCCGGCAGCAGCGGAGACGGCAGCGGGTTGCGCACCTGCGCCTGCCGGTACACCTGCGGGTCCTCGCGCGGCACCGTCACGTAGCGCACGTCGCCCGTCGCGGTGCGCGTCTGCACCGGCACCGAGTGGAAGGTGCCGTCGCTGGGCACGTCGACCGCCGCGTCGGTGGCGTAGACGTAGTCGTACCAGCCGGCCTCGCTGCGGACGTCAGCGGTGCCGCTCGGCGCCTGCATCGACACCACCTCGTGGCCCAGCCGCTCGGCCGCCTCGACGACGGCCAGCACGTCGAACGGCGCCGAGCGTTGCTGCGCCGAGAGCGACTCGAGGTAGGCGCGACGACGGTCGACGGGAATGAGCTGGCCTCGGGTGCGCTCCCCCGGGCCCGAGAGCCGCAGCGCGCCGTAGGCGACGACGTCGGGAGGCCCGAGCGATGGCTGCTCGTCGAACCCGCCTTCGTCGGCCTCCTCCCGGAGCACTGCCTCCATTCTGCTGCTGGCGACCTTCGCCATGCGCGCTTGCGGACGCGCGGGTGGCCCGGCGGGAGCGGGCGAGGTCAAAGGGGCGGGCGGCGGCGCCATCATGCGCCGGGCCTCCTTCGCCGGCGCCTCCTCGCGCTCCATCGCCGCGCGCCTGACGACGACTTCATCGTCGAGCTCATCTCGAAGGGCGGAGGCTCCGAGGGTGGCGCCAGCCGCCGCGCTGGCCGTGGCGGGGTGGGCTGCGATGACCATCGGGTCGACCATGGGTGGCTGCCACGCCGGAATGACCGGTCGCTGCGCGCGCGCTCGCTCGAGGCCCCGGTCGTGATCGCCGAAGAGAGACGTGGCGCCCTGCGGTGGCGGCCGGAAGCCCCGCTTCGCAGGCGGCGGAGGCTGCGCTCGCCCGATGCGAACCGAGGAGAGCTCGGGCAGCTCGGTCCAGCTGACGGGGGAAGCAGTCGACAGCTTGAGGCGCACGCCGCGCCAGTCTTCACCGGTGCGCTGCGCGACGACGCCGCGGAGCTGCAGGTCGGCCGAGCGGCAGTCACGCGACATGCGGCACTGGTAGGCCGGCGCCCACCGCGCGCCGACGACGAAGTACTCGAGCACCAGCGTGCCCCGCGTCGCGGTCGCGCCCGGCACCACCTGCACCGTGACGGACTTCGAGAGCTCGTCGGGTCGAACATGCGCCGCCGTCGATGCTCGGGCCAGCCGCTGCCGCAGCGTCGCCTCTTCGTCAGCCAGCGCCTTCTCTTCGGTGCGCAGCGTGCGGAGCAGCGCCACCCGCGCGCCCGAGGCCTCTTCCAGCATGGCCTCGAGTGAAGCGCGGGCGAACATGGGTGAGGGCGCGGGTGGCTTGCCTTCTTCGGGTGATGGCCGCGCGTTGACCGAGAGCTGCGAGAGCTGAGCGAGCTCGGCCTCGAGCTGGTGGCGGCGGGCGCGGGCGCGCTCGAGCTTCGACACCACGGCGTCGAGGGCCTGCTGGTCGGGTGGCGCCTCGGGCGTGCCCCGGGGCTGAGCCGACAGCCCCACGCGGACGAGCGACGTGACGACGTGTCCCGCCTCGGCCTCGACGCGCGCGCGCACGGTGTGGTCGATGAGCGCGAGCGGCAGGCCAGCGACGACGAGCGAGGCGGGCGCGCCCGCCGAGAAGTCCAGCGCCGCGACGCGACGAACGGTGGCGCCGCGGTGGTACAGCGTCACCGACTCGATGCGGGTGTCGATGGGTGTCATGGGTCGAGCCCCTCCGGGTGCGAGAACAAACCACGCACTCGGTGAGACGTCTGCGCCGTCGGAGGTGGTTCCGCCGCGGGCAGTCGACCGCGCCGCCCGACCGCCGAGTGGAACACCCGACGGAGTCGGTTCGGTTGCGTGTCCCCACCGAGCCGCAACCGCTGGCGGCCCGCGCGCCGGTGGGGGTCCGAGGGCTCGGGCCGGTCAGTGCCGCCGGTGCTCGTGGAGCAGCCGGGCGAGGTCGTCGACGGTGACGGCGCGCGTGAGGGCGTCGAAGGGCAGTAACACGCCGGTGACGTCTTCGAGCTCGAGCGCGACGACCGCGAGGCCCAACAGGCCCAAGGAGAGGTCCGCGTGCAGCCGGTCCATGGGGACGATGTCGTGGGCGCTCCGCTCGAGGCGGTGGGCCAGCAGGTGACGGACGACCTGCAGCTCGGGCGCGAAGTCGGGGGGGTCGTTCAGGTGTGCGGCGTCATGCATCGGGGAACTCTTTGGAGCGGCCTCGAAGGCTGCAATCCGCGAGGTGCCTCCGATATTCCGAAGCCAGGCCCCCGGGGGGGGCCTCTGACGAGGGCGCGGCCCTTGCGCATGCCGTCACCCGGTGGCCTGCTCTCCGCGTGGCCAGTCGGAGGTCGATTCGGAGGCTCGCGACCGTGGTGCTGGTCGGCGTCGTCGTTGGGGCCGTGGCGCTGGGCGGTGTTCTTCAGGTGGCGTGGCTGCGAGTGGACGAGCTCCCGTGGCTCTGGCGCGACCTCGCCGACCGGACTCCGATGGCGCCGCCCGTGCGCGCCGCGGCCGAAGACGTCACCGCGATCGAGGACGGCATGGCGCTCGCCTTCGAGGTGGCGCCGGAGGTGTTCCCGCTGGGCCTCGAAGGCATCGACGTCGCGCTCTACGACAGCGACGAGGTGCTGGTGTGGACGCGGCGGTCGCCCGCTGGAGGTACGCCACGCGGCCAGTGGGGAGCGGCGACGTTGGTGGCAACGCCGGTGTGGGCCCAGCCGACGGAGCGCTCGCTGCGCGTGTGCCGCGGGAGCGAAGGGTTCGCCAACTGGTCCCGGGTCCGGGCGGTGACGCGCAGCGAGACGTTCTTCATGTGCGCCCCGATGTCGACCTTCATCTCGCTCCAGCGCGGGCGCAGCATCTACGACACCCGCGAGAGCTATCTCGCGACCGTCGTGCACGAGTTTGCCCACCAGTACCTCGCGCTCTACCCGGAGGCGCCCGTGGGCCTTCAGCTGGCGGCGCGCCTGCCAGGCCTCCCATCGACCGTCAGCGCGAAGGACGCGCTCGGCGAGGCGTTCGCGACGTGGGCCGAGCTGCGGGCCGCGCAACGAAAGGCTCCGCGCCACTTCGAGCGCCTGCGGACCGAGTTCGCCGCGAGCTGCGCAGTGCGCCCCGACGACGTTCACTGCCTGGGCCTCGCGGCTGCACTCGAGCTGCTTCGCGCGCAGGACGCCGGCACGAATTGATGCGCAGGCTCAGTGGTGACGATTCGAGCCGCGGGTGGAGGCACGCGGTGCGTGCCTCTGCGTCAGTACGGCAGCGCCGAGGAGCCGCCCCGAATGAAGGCGAACGCCCCGAGGTCGACCTTCTGCCCCTTGAGGCGCGGGCGGCCCAGCACGTCTTTCGCGCTGGCCTCGAACGCGGCCGCGTCTCCGGCGCCGACGGCGGGAGAGGTCTCGGCCAATTGGTACGGCTCGGCCCCCGAGAGCGTGAAGCCGGCCGCCGCGTAGACGCAGTCGGTCCCGAGGCCCCTTGACCACTCCGGCAGCAGCGAGCGGGTGACGGCGAGGGTGCCCGGGTGTCTGGGCCAGTTGTGGAGCACCTCGGGGCCCTTCGCGCGCTCCGAGACGATGCAGTGCGAGAGCGTCACCGTCGGGGCCCGGGTGGTGGTGCCGGCGAGCGACAGCGCTCCGCCGACGGCCTGGTCGCCCACCACCTTGTTGTCCGCCAGCGTGCACGCGAACACGTCGACCTTCGCGCCTTCCTTCACGCGCAGCCCGCCGCCGTCCGTCGCCGCGTTCTGCACCAGCGTCGAGTGCTCGAGCCGCAGCACGCCCTCGTCGTCCACCAGAATGGCGCCGCCCTGCCGGCCGGTGTTCGCCTCGAAGCGACAGCGCGTCACCTGGGCCTGAGCGGAGCCAGCGATGAAGAGGCCTCCGCCGCCGTAGGCCGGGGCCTTGTTGAAGCGCACCACCGAGTCCGAGAGCTCGAGCTTGCCGGCCAGCAGCGCGATGCCACCACCCGCCTCGCGCGCGTTGCCGCCCACCAGCGTGCACCCCGAGATGCGCACCAGGCCGTCCGTCGCCACGGTGAGCACCGGGCCGGCGTGCTGGGCGTCGAGCACCACCTGGCCCCGCGCCAGAATCGTCAGCGGCTTGTCGATGGTGAAGGAGCCGGTGTACCGGCCTCCAGGGAGCTGCAGGGTGTCGTTCGGCTTCGCCTCTTTGAGCGCCAGCGCCAGGTCCATGGGCGCGGGGTTCTAGCAGCGAAGCGTGCCGTCAGTACCCGACGTTCACGCCCTGGTAGAGCCTGGCGAAGTCGTCGAGCTTCATCTTGAAGATGCCGTCGTCCTTGCCATCGCTGCCGTGCTCGGAGCGGCCCCAGGGGTTGCGCAGCTGGATGTACTTCGTGCCGTTCTCTTCCGAGGCGCCGAGCACCGAGTACATGTGCCACGCGTAGACGCCAGTGCCGGTGTAGTCGACGCCCGAGTCCTTGCCGAAGGTGGGCGCCGCCATGGGCTTGTTCGATTGGGCGCCGCGCTGCACCTGCGTGTAGAGCGCGTCGAGGTTGCCCTTCGTCGAGCTCCAGCCGGTGCCGCGGCCCGTGAGCGCCGTCATCACCGCGCTGGCGTGCCCGCCGTTGCCGATGGCCTCGTAGCCGCCCTTCCACTGCGCGTAGGCCTTCTCGACGACGCCGACCCACAGCTCCTTCGAGTCACGCGACTTGCCGTACCGCGCGGAGCCCGAGGCGCCGGTGGCCTGGTCGCCGTCGACGGTGATCTTCACCTCGCGGCTGCCCTCGAAGAAGCGCACCGTGAAGGTGTTGTCGCCGTTGTCCTTGATGGCGTTCTTGATGATGTCGGGGTTCGCGTGCGCCAGCGACGAGAGCGCAGCCACCAGGTAACAGTTGCCGATGCTGCCCTGCACCACGTCGTCGTAGCTGATGCCATCGACGAACAGCTTGCCGTCCTGCACCGGCTTCCAGGTGGTGTCGGTGGTGTGCTTCGTGAGCACCGTCGGGTCGGCCAGGTCGCGCGGCGACGGCGGCGGCGGCGGCGGCTGGGGTGAGGGCGGGGTGATGACGTTCGAGGTGCCCAGGAAGCGCTGGAGGTCGCGCTTGCCGCCGTTGGAGAACTTGTCGCCGTGCGTCTGGAGAAGGGCCTGCAGCTCGGCCTTCACCTCGGGCGTGAGGTTGCGCCGCGCCTCGCTGATGAGCGAGCTGACCTCGGAGTTGCTGATGCGGGTGTCGCGGAGCGCGCGGGAGATGGAGTTCGTGATGGGCGTAGGCATGGAAGGCTCGAACGAAGGCGGTAAACGGTCGACACTTCTACCGCGACCGGAGTGCAGGTGGCGATCAACGACGTGACTACATTGTCGTACCTGTAGACTGGAAGTTGCGGGGCAGGGCAGATCGACCCGCCGACCCGGCCGTTGAAGGCTCCATGCTCACCGCGCTCGTCGCCCTGACCCTGTCCTGCAAGATGGTGGCGCCCGTGGTCCAGACCCCCACCACGAGCCGGTGCGAAGGGGCCGACCTCGTTCTGCGTGACCACGATCGCCGCGAGGTGCGCCGGCAGGTGAACGCGTGCCTGTCGAGGTCGTGCGAGGGGCCCGACCTGGTGTCGCGTGACTCGGGCGGGGTGGAGTTTGGGCGCTCCCGGTTCGCGGCCCAGTGCGTGGTGACGCGGTGCCAGGGGGTGGACCTGGTGCGGGTCGACCACCGCGGGGTCGAGTTCTCGCGCCAGCCGTTTGCGCCCAGCTGCGCGGTGAGCCGGTGTGAGGGCTCCGACTTCGTCACCCGCGACCGACAGGGCTTCGAGCGGAGCCGGGCGTCCTTCGACGAGCGCTGCGCGCCCCCCGTTCGCCTCACCCGCGCCGAGGGCTGGCGCTTCGGCCTCTCGGCCCGCTAAGGCCGGCTGGAGTGCACCGACTCGACGGCGAGCGAGCGCACCCACGCGACCACGTCACGGTCCTCGGTCAGCCCCGTCTCGAGCAGGCGCTCGAAGGCCACCCGCGTCGCCGCCATGGCCCGCTGCTCGTCGCCCGTCGCGCGGACGAAGTGGGAGAACAGAATGGGGCCAAAGCGCTGGTACAGCTCCAGCGACCGCGCGATGGGCGTCGCGTCGGGCGTGAGCGTGCGCTTCACCTTCGTGAGCAAGGTCGTCAGATCGTTGGTTCGCATACCGGGCTCCTGCGAGATGACGGGTTGTCGGAGGCGTGTGCGATAAAAGACGACAGAAGGCCGGACTTGTTGCGTCAGCGGCTCAAACCGTCGAATTGATTGCAGAAAATCACCGCTATCGGAGCTTCACGTCGTACGAGATGCTGTCCGGCCCGACCTCGACCCGGAGCAACTTCGCCTCGAGGTGGCCCGCGCGGAGGAACGTCACCAGCCCCGCGCCCAGACAGTGGCCCATCACGAGGCTCGCCGCGGGGAAGTCCGTGAGGCGCGCCTCGAGCACGTCGTCCTTCACGGTGAAGACCATCGCGCCCCGCGAGTAGAACTGCGCGAACGCCCGCTGGGTCGAGTGCAGCGCCGTGCGGAGGTCTTCGAGCCGGCTCAGCGAGCGGAACGTGCTCGAGACGTTGCGAGACGAGAGGAGGGTGCCGATCTCCTGCGCGCCCTGCACCGAGCCGCCGAACCGGTGCTGCACCAGCCAGGCGATGGCTCCGCAGTGGAGCGCGCCGGGCACCCACGCCACGGGCAGCACCGTCGCTTCGTCGAAGAAGGCTGCGTGCTGGGGAAAGGCGGCCTTGAGGTCGGCGAGGCCCTCGACGCCGAAGCGTTCGCGCACGAGCCCCAGCAGGTTCAGCCACGCGAAGCCCTTCACCTGAAGCTCGGACCCCGACATGCGGTGCAGTCTGCCCGGTTCGGCGCGAAGCCGGAAGCTCAGCTGTCAGCCAGCGTGAGGGTCGCCCCCGTGAGACCGTCAGGGGCGAACGGCGCTCCGCTGGTCGGTGCACGAGCCATCGCTCGATCGCCAGAGGTCGAGGTCGTCGAGGTCGATGACGGTGCCTGGGGTGGACGAGAAGTCGGTGACCTCGACGAAGAGTTCGTCATTGGCCTGAACCGCCACGTCGAGCTTCACGTTCGGAGGCACCTTCGTCCACGTCGTCAGCGGGCCGGGCATGGTGAACATGTTGCCTCGCGCTTGACCAGGAGGAGCGCCGTACAATCGCAGGACGGTGGCGGTCGAGGTGCTCTTCATCCACGCGGTGAGGCAGTACGTACCGGCCTGGGGCGCGAGCACCTTCCACGTACTTCCGAAGCGGTTTCCATAAGGGCCGGCGCTCGTGGTGAACCGCAACGCCTTGCCCGTCCGTCCGTCGACCAACGCAATGGTGGCGACCGTGTCGAGGGTGCTGAACGACGCGAGTGCGTCCGGGCCATCGAAGGTCCCGTTGACGGCGACGTTTGAGGGGAACGACGGAGACGACCCCGCATCTGGGACGAGCGTCGGCATCGGACCACACGCCGCCCCCAGCACCCCGAGCACCACCGCGCGAGCACGCATCATGCGCGGCGTTGTGCCCGAGGCCCGTGGCCGTGACAACCGTCACGCGCTCTTCTTCATGCGCTGCTCGCCGACGATCCACCCGCGGGCCTCTTCCACCGTGCCCACGTACTTGTTCACCAGCTTCCCGGCGACCTTCGACATGATGTTGCCGACGCTCATCTTGGTGATGGCGCGCGCGCCGACAATGACGGCCATGAAGGCGATGGACGAACCCGACAGGAGCCGGGGGAACCAGTCGGTGTTCACCCACTGCGTGTCCGCGTCATCGACGACGCCGAGCAGCTGAACGTCACCGATCCACCCGGTGGCCTTGAACTTCTGGGCCCCCTTGAGGCCCTGCTCGAGGGCCTCCCTGAACTCCGGGCCCTTGGCAAAGCGCTTCCACGAATAGTGGATGGTCTGAATCTCGGGCTCGTAGGTGACGACGACACAATCGGACTCGAAGACGGGCGTGGGCATGGCGATTCCTGGGCAGGGGGTTGGTGGCTGCCTGGGCTCATCGACACGCGTCCAGCGCGCCTTGAGGAGCGCCAGCGCGATCGTCCCGGTGGGCTTGCGTCGCGGGCGGCGTCAGCGCAACGTCCCGTCAGATGCGTGGCGCGTGCTGGCTCCTCGTCGTGATGCTCTCCACCCGTGCAGTGGCGCAGGAGCCGTCGCCCCCACCCTTGCCAGAGCCGGTCGCTCCCGAAGAGGCGCCGATGGCGGCCCCCGTGCCTGCACCCCTCGAGCGCCCCGCACCGACCTTTCTGCAGCAGTGCTTCGGCCTGCCGGCGGGCGCGTACCTGGTGCCGATTCCGAGAGTGGGTGGCGTCGTCAACGTGGGAGCTCCCGGGCCCGTGGCACCAGCCCGCGGCGCTGCGACGACGGGCTCGAGCGGCGGCGGACTGGGAAGCCTCGGCGGTGGTGACGGCAAGGCGGCGCTCGTCATCGTGGTGCTGGTCGCCCTGGCGTTGCCGGTGGTGGTGTACGCGCTCGACTCGGACGCGCCCCGCCTCGTGGAGCAGCGCTTCTTCTGCCCGTCGTTTCAGGTCGAGGCCCAGGGCGGCCCGCTGACGGGCCGTGAGCTGCCGGGCGTCCACCCCGTCGGAGCGGGCCGCGTCTCGTTCGGCGCCGGCCACTTCGGCCTGGATGCGCAGTTCGACTTCGCGCCCAGCGCTATCAACACCTTCTCGACCCACCTGCAGCTGCGCCTGACCCCGAAGCAGCACATCGAAGGCGCGCTGGCGGCCGGCTACCGGCAGATGAACGTGGGCGGCGACTTCCGCGGCGGCTTCGACGTCGGCCTTCCGCACCGCTACGCCTTCTGGCGGGACGACCTGCGCACGTTCGGGCTGGAAGTGCGGCCGGCACTGCAGTTCGGCCCCCGCGGCATCGACGCCTCGCTCGAGGCGGCGCTGGTGGTGCCGCTCCTCGACGTGCTGCACCTCAAGCTCGGTGGGCGGGTGTTCAGCTTCGGAGAGGCCATCGTCTGGGGTGGCTCTGGCGGCCTCGTCTTCGGGCTCTGACGGGCGCGTCGTCAGTCCTTGTTTTTCTTCTTCTTGTCCTTCTTCTTCTTCTTCTTCTTCTTGTCCGAGTCATCGCGGGCGTCGTCCTCGTCGCCGTCGCGCGCGTCGTCGGCCTCGTCGTCAGGCTCGACCTCGTCGTGGGTGGGGTGATCAGTCGCAGCGACGTCGCGGAGCATCTTGCGCACCTCGAGGCCGTGCATCTCCTCCTGGGCGATCTGCGTGCGGGCGAACTCCTCGAGGTAGACGCTGCGGTCCTCGACCTCGTCGAGGAACTCCCGGTACAGGTCGAGCGCGTCGCGCTCGTGCGAGAGCGACTCCTCCAGAATGTCCTTCACCGAGTGCTTGTACGTCTCGGGAATGGGAGCGATCTGCAGGGTGGGGTGGCCGCCCAGGCCCGTGAGAATCTCTCCGGCCTGCTGCGCGTGCAGGAGCGACTCGCTCGCCTGCGCCTTCATGAACGCCACGATGGGGATTCGGTTCGGCCCCGCCACCATGAGTGAGTAGTGCGTGTAGCGCACGACGCCGGCGAGCTCGAACTCCATGATCCGGGAGAGCAGCTTCTGGGCCTTCTTCACGTTGAGGTCGCGCATGGGCATGGGAACGGTCTCCTGTCGGCGGCGAGTGACGCCGCGCGGTGTAACGCCCGGAGGGCCGTCGAACCAGCGTCATCGTGCTGGAAGGTTTCCGTCATGCTGGACGGCCGGCGTCACCTTCAGCTGTCGAAATGGTCACCGAGGGTTGACGAAGTGGCCCCTCCCGTATCAATTGAGCACCAACGTCGTACCGGCCGGTCACGATCTCTCTGGAGCACGCTCAAATGAAGCTCTCATTTCGTCTGGCAGTAGCCCTCGCGGCGCTCGGCTTCGCCGTTGGATGTGAAGGGTGCCGCCCGCAGGACCGGACCGATGCGCTCGGTGAGCCACGGTTCACGATCGAGGTCGACGGCGTCAACGTCGAGGCCACCGAGGTCGACTTTGGCATCGTGCCGATGACGAAGAAGGTCGAGCGGGTGGTGACCGTCACCAACATCGGCCGCGGGCCGCTGCAGCTCGACGGGTTCACGAAGGAAGGTGAGGGCGCCGCGGTGCAGGTGGGCACGCTCATCGCCGAGCCGAACCCGGTGTTTGGCCTGCCGTTCGAACCGATCGAGCTCGCCGTCGGTGAGACTCGTGAGCTGCGCTTCTTCTTCCAGCCGCCCGAAGAGATGCGCCCGGTGGTCGACCACGAGGTGCTGCTCAAGGTGGCGGCGCGCAACGTCTCGGCCGAGGGCGGGCAGGTGACGGTGAAGCTCAAGGGTCGCGCGATTCGGGGCGAGTGCGAGTGGCCGACGCGCATCGACTTCGGCGCGGTGGCGCGTGGCGACAGCTTCGAGGTGAGTGAGCTGCTGAAGAACCGCCGCATGGTGGACAGCTTCCCGCGGGTCGGAGACATCCAGAGTGCGCAGGGCGCCGACGTCTTCACGTTGACCAGCGACTCGCCGCGGGGCGACCTGACGCTGGCCCCTGGGCGTGAGCGCGCGGTGAAGGTGGTCTTCACCCCGACCGAGGTGCGCGACTACACGGCGACGATGGTGGTGCTGCCGGCCGATGGGTGCCCCGAGGTGACCACGCGCCTCGTAGGGACGGGCGTGGACAACGTGTTGTCGTGGCAGCCGGCGACGCTCGACTTTGGCTACGTGCAGCCGGGCGTGACGGTGAATGGCGAGGTGACGTTCCTCAACCGGAGCTTCAAGCCGGTGCAGCTGAGCGGGCTGGCGACGCGCGAGGGCAGCAACCCGTCGAACATCTACCGCGTGGTGGCCGCCAACATGGGCGACGCGACGCGCCTGACGGTGCCTGCCGGCAGCCGGGACGCGGCGACGAATGACATCGTGCCGGGCAGCGCGAAGGTGACGGTGAGCTTCCGGCCGGCGGTGCTGGGCCCGCGCAATGGAACGCTGGCGGCGACGTCCGACGTGCGCAGCAACCCGACGGTGAATGTGCCCCTCCGTGGCTTCGGCGGAGGCCCCGACATCGACGTGCTGCCCGCGCAGACGCTCAACTTCGGCCGCATCGCGTACTTCGCAGGCACGACGTCGGCCGCGACGCGGAAGCTGACGGTGCGCAACGTGGGTACGGCGCCGGCGGTGGCTGACCCACGCGCCAACCTGCGGCTGGGCGCGATGGGCGCAGGCCGGCCGTACTGGACGGTGACGCCGAAGAACGCGGAGTCGGCGGCCGATGAAATCTGCGTCGGGGTGTTCGACGCGATGGCGGGGACGTGCAGCAACGACCTGCCG
>JANRKQ010000105.1:0-2983 GCA_033763395.1 Myxococcaceae bacterium | reverse complement strand
CGGCAGGTCGTTGCTGCACGTCCCCGCCATCGCGTCGAACACCCCGACGCAGATTTCATCGGCCGCCGACTCCGCGTTCTTCGGCGTCACCGTCCAGTACGGCCGGCCTGCGCCCATCGCGCCCAGCCGCAGGTTGGCGCGCGGGTCAGCCACCGCCGGCGCCGTGCCCACGTTGCGCACCGTCAGCTTCCGCGTCGCGGCCGACGTCGTGCCTGCGAAGTACGCGATGCGGCCGAAGTTGAGCGTCTGGGCAGGCAGCACGTCGATGTCGGGACCTCCGCCGAAGCCACGCAGCGCCACCGTCACGCCGGGGTTGCTCAGGTCGGCCGTCGCCACCAGCGTTCCGTTGCGCGGGCCCAGCACCGCCGGCCGGAAGCTCACCGTCACCTTCGCGCTGCCGGGCACGATGTCATTTGTGGTGGCGTCCCGGCTGCCGGCAGGCACCGTCAGGCGCGTCGCGTCGCCCATGTTGGCGGCCACCACGCGGTAGATGTTCGACGGGTTGCTGCCCTCGCGCGTCGCCAGGCCGCTCAGCTGCACCGGCTTGAAGCTCCGGTTGAGGAACGTCACCTCGCCATTCACCGTCACGCCCGGCTGTACGTAGCCAAAGTCGAGCGGAGCCGGCTGCCACGACAGCACGTTGTCCACGCCCGTCCCCACCAGGCGCGTCGTCACCTCGGGGCACCCGTCGGCCGGCAGCACCACCATCGTCGCGGTGTAGTCGCGCACCTCGGTGGGCCGGAACACCACCTTCACCGCGCGCTCGCGACCGGGCGCGAGGGTCAACTCACCCCGCGGCGAGTCGCTGGTGAGCGTGAAGACGTCGGCGCCCTGCGCACTCTGGATGTCTCCGACCCGCGGGAAGCTGTCCACCATGCGGCGGTTCTTCAGCAGCGTCGCTACCTCGAAGCTGTCGCCACGCCCCACCGCGCCGAAGTCGATGCGCGTCGGCCACTCGCACTCGCCCCGAATCGCGCGGCCCTTGAGCTTGATCTGCACGGGCGCCACCTCGGCGTCGACGTTCCGCGCGGACGCGGCGAGCATGACTTCGTGGTCCACCACCGCCTGCGGAGCCTCGGGCGGGAAGAAGAAGAACTTCAGCTCTCTCGACTCGCCGATGGCCAGCTCGAACGGCTCGAGGTCGAGGCCGAACACCGGGTTCGGCTCGACGGCGGTGGTGCCGATCTGCACCGCGGCGCCTTCGCCCACCTTCGTGAAGCCGTCGAACTGCAGCGGGCCACGGCCGATGTTGGTGAGCGTCACCACCTTCTCGACCCGCTTCGTCATGGGGACGATGCCGAAGTCGACCTCGGTGGCCTCGACGTTGACGCCGTCGACCTCGATGACGAACCGCGGCTCTCCGAACGCCTTCGTGCGGGGACCCTCATCACCGCACCGACACCCAGCGACCGAAAACGACAGAACCAACGCGAGCGCCGCGCGAGGTGAGACGAGCATCGGAAGGACTCCAGGAAGGCGTCGAGGGGAACGACGAAAGAACCGGCCGGTGGCGGAGTTGACACGGCCGTGGCACTGCGCGTCAACCCACCGGTGAAGTGGGCGACGCGCAGGCGTTCCTTGACCTGATGGCCTTCTATGAATTCAGGCGCTTACGACAGCGCTGTCGTCACAAACAGGCGACGCGGTAGCTGATGGTGAGCGTCTTACCCGGCTCCGGCACGTAGAGCGGCTCGAAGATGACGGCGTTGATGGCGGAGTCATAACGCCACACGCGCGCGCCGCGTCCGTCGAGAGGTGGCAGCATCTGGCCGTCGATCGCGACCTCGACCTGGTTGCCCATCGCCGGCACGCCGTTGAGGAAGAACGTCGTGCGGAACCCGAAGGCACCCTTGCCGATGTTCTCGAGCGCGGTGGCCCAGTTCGGCGTGCAGATCTCCTCGCGCAGACCGTTCGTGGCCGCGACGAGCTGTGCGTGGCGGCCGCCCTGGTCGTCGGCCGAGCAGCCCGGCGAGAGCGCCGTGAAGGGGCCGATGACGTTGTACGAGAATAGGTTCGGCCGCTGCACACCCTTAATGTTGAGGAGCTGGTTGATGTAGAAGCTCATCGGCTGGTTGGCCTGCTCGGCCTCGTCGGTCACGCACACCACGGCGAGCACCGCGTCGGGCCGCAAGAAACCGGCGTTCTTCGCGGGGTCGGTGATCTTTGGCGACGTCAGCGCCTTCACCGCGGGCGCGACGCAGGTCTCGGTCGCCGAGCCATTGGTGCCCAGGGTGACAAGGCTCGCGAAGGTGGGCTGCAGGTTGGGCGTGTTGGGCGTGATGATCTTGGGCCCGGTGCCGTTGGTGCAGATGAGCGAGCCGCCGCCGACGCCTCCGGCGCGGCAGAAGTCACCGGTCTCACAGTTCGGGCAGCTCGGCTCGTCGTCGGCGTCCGTCGTGGTGACGGCGATCTGGAAGTCGACCTGGCTGGTGACCGCGTACTGGATGAACGAGTTGAAGTTGGTGCCGAGCGCCATCTGCTCGTCGGACATCGAGCACGAGTTGTCGATGACGAGGAGGATGTCAGCCTTCGGCCGCGCGTCCTGGCTGAAGGTGTCGGTGTTGAAGCCCATGGTGTCGCCACGGCCGGTGAGCGTCACCACGTAGTCCACCTGCTGGCTGCCCTGGACGACCTGAATCCGGTACGCGCCCGAGTCGGTGTTGGTGTTGACGGGCCGGTACTTCAGCTGGAACGTCAGCGGCGCTCCGCCCTGGTTGAGGCACGGGCCAGTCGCTCCGCCCACGCTGCACGTCGGCAGGGACGCGGTCGACGGCTGCGTCACCACGTTGAACTCGTCGCACGCCGTGCCGCCAGGGCAGTTCATCGTGCCGGCCATCGCCCTGTCGCCACGCGCGATGAGGTCGGCCGACACCCAGCGCACCGGCTGCGGGCACGCGTTGTACACCTGGAAGGTGCGGTCGGGGCTGTTGCAGCCCTGCTGCACGGTGCCGAAGTCGAGCGACGCGGGTGAGATGACGAGGCA
>JANRKQ010000104.1:0-24186 GCA_033763395.1 Myxococcaceae bacterium | reverse complement strand
GCGGTGGCGCGACGGGTGGCGGTGGCGCGACGGGTGGCGGTGGCGCGACGGGTGGCAGTGGCGCAGGGGGCGGTGCCCAGGGTGGTGGTGGCGCGAGTGGCGGCAGCGGTGTGGGCGGCGGCGGAGCAACCGGCGGCTCCGGCGTCGGCGGAGGCGCCGTCGCGGCACCATCGGCCGCGCGGGGCGCCGCCACGAGCGCGAACGTCGAGTTTCACACGGCAGCGCAGCTCTCGACGGGCCGCCTCGTCATCGCTGGCACCCGCACTCAGGTTTCCACCTTCGACCCCCGCGACGGGTTGTTGCTGGCGTTCGACGGAGCGCAGACCTCCAATTCGCTGCACGGCGGCGTGGGGAACGATCAGCTCTACGCCATCGCCTCGAACCTCGACCGCTACTGCGCCGGCGGCTTTTCGCGCAGCTTCCGGGGCACGGCGATGAACAACCAGGCCTTCTTCGCCCTCGGCACCAGCAGCTCGACGCCCACGCTCGTGCGCCAATACGGGTCGAGCGACCCCACGCTCGAGGTGCGCGCCATCATCCCCAACGGCAGCGGGTGGATCTGGGCCGGCGACCACAACGGCTCGCTCCTGCTGACGACGATGAACAGCTCCGGCGGGGTGACGAACGCTCAAGCCGTCACGTTCCCCACCGGGTTTCAGGACCCGCGGGCCCGCTCGCTCGAGAAACGCGGAGCGTTGCTCGGAGTCGTGGGAGACATCGCCCAGTCCGGCTCGGCGATGCCGCTCCCGGTGCGAGGCTTCGTCCAGCTCTTCGAAGAAGTGACACCGAACTCGTACGCGTTCCGGTGGGGACTCCTGTCGACCGGAACGACCTTCACCAGCTTCATGGACGTCACCTTCGACGCCACGGGGCAGCTCCTCGTCGCGGGCATCGATGGCGCAGACGGCGTCCTGCTCCGGCTCGACGCGATGAACGGCGCTCGCCTCGCCGAAGCCCGGGTTCCCACCTGGCAGCTGCGCACCATTCGCAACACGAGCCCGCCGTTGGTGGTGGGCTCGAGCTCGATGGCGCCACGGCTCCTCGTCGGGCGGTGGACCCCAGGCACCTTCACGGGCGCCGACTTCGCCGGGCTCGAGCCGGTGTCGCTGCGCAGCCCGGTGCCCACCTTTCCAACCGATGGCGGCGTTCGCCTCGTGGCGAAGCTGGGGACTTCGACGGTCGACGTGCGCCTCAACCAGGCGTTGCAGGCGAGCTGCGACGGCGGCGTGTCGGGCCGGCCGGTCTCACTCTCGCCTCCTTCGGCCTCGGGCCTCGCCTTCAGCCAGGTGACGCCGGGCGTGACCAGCGTCTCGCTCATCACCGATGTGCTGTCTGGCGGCTCGCTCGGTGCGCTGTCGTTCACCTCGGGCCCCGTCTGCGTGCCGTAGGGCCGTCGGGGCCGGACGTGTGAGTCAGAACCGGCCCTGGAGCGCGAGCGTAGACCTGGTGCCACGCGCCGACCGGGAGCGCGGCACGAGCTGGCCCGGCTCGGCGATGATGACCTCGCGCATCAAGTCGATGGTGACGTCGACCTCGGCCACGACGGCCAGAGCGGGCACCGGGTTCCATCGCAGCGCGACCTTGCCGCCGAGGGTCGGCCGAACCTCGATGCTGGACGACTGAAGGGTCACCTCGCCGACCTCTCCAATCACGTACGAGGTGGGCATCCTCGGGTTGGTGGTTCCGATGCCCAAAAGGCCAGTGACGGCGCCCGGCTGCACCACGCGGAGCAACACCTGCGGCGTGAGGTTCAGCCGATGGAACACGTGGTCGACGCCCACGAAGCCAGCGAGGAACGCGTACGAGCCGGCCTCGGGTGGATTGAGCAGCCCGGAGCCCGCGAGGTCGAAGGTGAGGTGGGCCGTCGACTGCGCACGCCCCGTGAGGAAGAGCCGTGTCTGGTGCACCCGAAGCCGCAGCTGCAGGTCGACCCACGCCGGGATGAGCCGGTTCTCGGCGGCCGGCTGGCCGAAGCGTGAGACGAACTGCGTCCCGGCGCCACCTTCGAGCGCCGCGGTGAAGGCCACCGCGCCCACCGGCACCGGCGGAGGTGCGAAGAAGCGCTCGAAGCGCGTCGGGTCGGCCGAGGAGGTGACGAGGTCGAGCGGTGGTGCCAGCTCCTCGCCCACGCGGAAGACGACCTGCCCCGCGGCGAGGACGCCCCACTGCTCCGGGCCGAGCGCCATCAAGGTGCGGTCGAACTCCCGGCCGTATTGGGTGCGGCCCGCGCGCGCTTCGACGCGCCAGCGCTCGCCCGTCCACCCCAGGCCTCCCAGCACGTCGGGGTACAGGTTGCGCGCGCTCAGGGCCGGGTTCAGGGCCAGCGCCGTGCGCATCGGGAAGCGCACGGCGGCCCAGCCGAACCACGAGGGGCTTCGCACGTCGACGGCCACCACGGGCGCGTTCACCCGCGTCACCGCGTTCGCCCAGTCGAAGGACACCAGCCGCGTGTTGTCCTGAAACGGGAAGAGGCGGAGCGCGATGGAGGGGCCGCTCCCGCCGAGCTTCGCGCTCTCGAACTCGACGAAGCTCGCCAGGTCGTTCAGCTGTACCGGCTGGGGCTGCAGCGCGTTCGCCATGCCGGGGCCCGGCAGCTGCCCGGCGGTGAGGAAGCCGAGCGTCACCACCTGCGCGAGCCGGCCCCGAATCGTCCCCACGGCGAGCCGCCGCGAGAGGTCGACCTGGCCCGCGAGCAGCGGCGCCGCCAGCAGCGCCGGGTCGGTCGACTCCAGCGACTCGCGCGAGGACACCGCCACGCCGCCCGTGACGTTGGCCGTCACGTCGGTTCCAGCGAGCAGCACCAGCATCGAGAGCCCAAGCATGCGCCCCCGCGTCGCACAGGCCGCGCCCGAAGTCAGCCGAGCGCCGCCCACGCGTTCGTGCGCCGGGCCTCGCGCGCCTTGCCCGCCACCGCCAGCAGCGGCCGGTCGCGCTCGAACCGCGCGGCCTCGTCGGGAGCGACCGTCGCCCAGTGCGCCTCCGATGCGTCGAGGAAGGCCCTCGTGCTCGACAACAACCCCGCCAGCGCGAGGTGTGTCGACGGCGCCCGGGGGTCGAGCCCGCCCAGCGTGAGCGCGCTCGCCACCAGCGTGAGCAGGTGCTCCACGCTGCCCTGCGGCCACCCGCTTCGGCGCGCGACGGAGAGGAGCAGCCCCAGCAGCGCGCCATGGACGTGCAGATCCTCGAGCGTGCGGAAGGGCTTGAGCGCCTCGGTGTACCCGTCACCGGGAAAGACGTCGGCCTCGGCCACGGCGACGTCCTGGAACTGCACCGAGGCGTGGGGAACCTCGGGCACGAAGGGCAGCTCGGGCTGCACCTCGAGCGTCACGCCTGGCGCCCTGGGCCTGACGCGCACCAGCCGGAGCCGGTTGCGGCCCTCGGGCGTGGCGCCTTCACTCGCCACCACGAGCAGCCGCGTCGCGAACGGCCCTCCCGAGACGAACCGTTTGGTGCCCGACAGCCGCCCCTCCGACAGCGCCGCCCGAATGGCTCGCGGGTGCGCGCCGCCGTCCTCCGTCGCGCAGAGCGCGGCGACCTCGTCGACGCCGAGGGAGGGGTCGAGCCGCGTCAGGGCCGAGGCGTAACCACCCATGAAGGCGAAGCCGAGCCGGTCGGCCGAGAAGCCCAGCGCGACGGCGCGCGCCATCGGCTCCTGAAACCCGCGCCGCAGCCCGGCCGTGTCACGCCAGAACGTCGAGAAGTCCGCTCCGGCCCGCGGCACCGGTCCACACAGCAGGTCCATCACGGCAGCGAGCTCGCTCATGCCCGCACTGTGGAGGGCGCTCTCGTTCAGTGCCAGCCAAACGACCCATGGGATGGCGCCAGGGTGACTCTGGCCGCCGAGGAGCCCGCTAGAGTGTCTCACCGTGGCGGTGACGCGATGGCTCGACCTGCTCGACGCGCTCTACGACCTCGAGGCTCCCGAGGCGCGCTGGCTCTCGTGCGTCGCCGAAGCGGCCAGCCGGGCCTTCACCTCGGGTGACGGCGCGGCCGTGTACCGGTACTCGCTCGCGCAGCACGCCGAGGTGGGGCCCATCGCCGGCACCCGGGAGATCGCGTCGCTCCCGATGATGGTGCACGACGAGATGCCCCTCGAGGCGGTGCGCCTCGCCTACGGGACGACGCCGCGGGCGTTGCCGGTGAGTTGGGCCTGGGCGACGCCGCAGGGGCCTCGTCTGCCGGGGCGCTTCGCCAGCGCGCTCGCCGGCCTCGAGCTCGCCGACGGGTATGCCGTCATCGCGCCGACGGGGCTCGAGGGCCTCGCCATCGGCCTGGGCATGCCGCGGCGGCGCTTCACCCGCGTCGGCACCAGCTCCATCGAGGCGGCCAACCGGCGGTGGACGGCCATCGCGGCCCACGCGAGCACGGCGCTGACGCTCCGCACCGCCCACGCGGCCGGGGCCGTCGTCGACCTCGGAGCTCGCGCCGATCGACAGGCGGGGCCGCTCGCCGACGTGTTGAGGGCGGTCGAGTCACAGCGCACCACGTCACCTCGCGATGCCTCGGCGCTCGAAGCGTGGGCGGGGCTGCTCTCGGGCCGCTTCTCCATCGTGCGCACGCGCCGCGACGGGGGCCGGTTGACGTGGCTGGCCGTCGAGAACCCCCACGCCGAGTCGCTGCGGAGCCTCACCCCCGCCGAGCGCGTCCTCGTCGAGCGCACGAGCACGGGCGCCGCGCTCAAGCACGTCGCGCTCGACCTCGGGCTCGCCGAGACGACGGTGGCCACCACGCTGGGGCGGGCGCTCCGGAAGCTCGGGCTCGGCTCGCGCGCCGAGCTCGTCGCCCTCGCTTCGGGCCTGCGCGCCGGGTAGGCGACCGTGTGAGCCGCTCGTCATGGCCCCAGCCCGGGCCGCTTCCTCACCGACGCGCTTCGCCCCTCAGCGCCGAGTCGTCGAAGTGCGCGCCCCGACGTTGACGTGTCTCTTGGGCGTCACGGGCTGCAGCGCTCTCTCGCCGCCGGAACTGTTCTCTCCGTGACGTGGCAGGCGGCCGTGACCGCAGCGTCGAGCGCGGGCATTGAGGCCACGCGATGGGTGCGCGGGGTCCCACGGCGAACGTCGAGCTGCCGAGCCCGAGCCCCTCGTCGGTTGCTTCGACCACGCGATGGCCCCGCGAGAGGTTGATGCTCTCTGGAGCGTCACCGGCTGCCGCGCTCCCTCGCCGCCGGGCGCCGTTCACTCCCTGACGAGGTGGGCGTTCGTGACCGCAGCGTCGTCGAGGGCACGCAACCGAGCCTCGCGATGGCCCCGCGCGCGGCCAAGCGCGACCGACGAGCCGATGAAACGAGTCCCTCGCGGGGCACCCTCGACAGCTGCTGCGACCGCGCGACGACTGGCCTCAGCGCGCGGCGGCTCCGCGCGCCAGCTCACGCAGCGTCGTCTCGGCCGCCGACACGTCACCGACAGTGCGCGCCACCCAGGCCTCGTCGTGGAACGTCGGCAGGTAACGCTCTCCGGCGTCGCACAACAGCGAGAGCACCGAGCCCTGGGCGCCCGCCCGGAGCAGCTCATCGGCCAGCCCCAGCATCACCACGAAGTTCGTCCCGCTCGAGGGCCCTACCCGACGCCCCAGCAGGGCCGACAACACCCGCATGCCCGCGACGGACTCGACGTCGGACACCTCGACGAGCCGGTCGACCAGCGTGCGAATGAAGCTCGGCTCGACGCGCGGCCGCCCGATGCCCTCGATGCGGGCGCCCGCTGAGGTGAGCGTCGCGTCTCCCGTGCGCCAGTAGGCCCCGAACACCGACCCCTGGGGATCGGCCACGCAGAGCCTCGTGTCGAGCTGCCGGTAGCGCGTGTACCGGCCGATGGTGGCGCTGGTGCCGCCGGTGCCCGCGCCGACGACGACGAAGCGGGGCACCGGGTGCCGTTCCTTCTCCATCTGACTGAACATCGACTCGGCGATGTTGTTGTTCCCGCGCCAGTCGGTCGCGCGCTCGGCGTAGGTGAACTGGTCCATGAAGTGGCCGCCGACGTCGCGCGCCAGCCGCGCCGCCTCGGCCGAGACCTCGGTGGCCGAGTCGACGAAGTGACAGCGCCCCCCGTGGAACTCGATCTGCGCCACCTTCTCGGGCGACGTCGAGCGCGGCATCACGGCGATGAAGGGCACCCCCAACAGCCGCGCGAAGTACGCCTCGCTCACCGCCGTCGAGCCGCTCGAGGCCTCGACCACCGTGGCGCCCTCTCGCAGCCAGCCGTTGCACAGGGCGTACAGGAACAGCGAGCGCGCGAGCCGGTGCTTGAGGCTGCCGGTGGGGTGCGTCGACTCGTCCTTCAGGTACAGGTCGATGCCCCGCGCGCCGAACCCCGGCAGCGGCAGCGCGATGAGGTGCGTGTCGGCGCTGCGCTGGAAGTCGGCCTCGATGCGCGCGATGGCCCGGCTGATCCACTCGGAAGAGGCGCTCATGGCCGCCACTCAAGCACCGGCCGCGCGCACGCAAAGCCTGTTGTGCGGGGCCGCCCGTGTGCGAGACAGCCGCCCGTGACGTTCCTGGCCGGCCTCTATGACGAGCTGCTCCTCGCTTCGACCTCGGCGGCGCGCCGTGCCCTGATGGACGGCCTGGGCCTGCCGTACCGGGCCGTGGCGCCGGGCGTCGACGAGACCGTCGCTGAGGGGACGCCCGTGATGCACGCGGTCGCGCAGCTGGCCGAGCGCAAGGCCCGTGCGGTGGCGAGCCGGCACCCTCGCTGCCTCGTCATCGGCGCCGACCAGCTCGTCTCGCTCGACGGGCGCGCGCTCGGAAAACCAGCCGACGCCGCCGCGGCCCGCGCGCAGCTGGGCGCGATGGCCGGGCGCACCCACGAAATCCTCACCGGGGTCTGCGTGCTGGGCCCCGGCTACCTCGTCACCGAGGTCGACGTCGCCAGGCTCCACGTGCGCGCGCTCTCTCCGGGTGAGCTCGACGGCTACGTCGCGCTCGGCGAGTGGCAGGGCTGCGCGGGCAGCTACCGCGTCGAGGGCCGGGGCCAGGCGCTCTTCTCGCGCATCGACGGCGACCGCACCTCGATACAGGGCCTGCCCATGCAGCGGGTGGTGCGGCTGATGCGCGAGGCCGGGGTGCAGTTCTTTTGAAGCGGCCTTTTCCCTGCGCCCTGCGGTAAGGCGCCGCTCCATGTCCACGACGACCCAGACGGCCCCGCTCACGTTCGACGTCTTCTGGCGCTGGCTCCAGGACCATCGCAACTGCGTGCTGCGGGTCGGCGCAGGCGACACCGTCGTCTTCGACCATGAGCTCGCGCACTGGGAGTTCTTCGACGAGCCCGACAACCGCGCCGTCGTTCAGCTCGTGCTGGGCAAGGGGCTGGTGGGCGAGCTCGTCATCGAGCGCTCCGACGTGCTCTTCGTGCAGGTGCACCCGGACCCGGAAGACCCGCAGCGCCAGGCCTTCGTCTTCGACTGCATCGGCGGCCCGCGTGACGACAGCTACCCGCTGTACCACTTCGTCTTGAGCCACGGCATGGACGGCGGCGGCGGTGGCCAGCACGCGGTGCTCAAGCACTGACGGACCTGCCGGTCAGAGCGGCGGAATCTCGGCCCACTCGTCGTCGCAGATGGTGCCGATGAGCTCACGGCGCCAGCACTGACCCGAGACGCACACGTCTTCGCTGCCCGCGCAGGCCATCGCCGGGCCGCAGGTCGCGCCCGTGCGCGCCGGCTTGAACACCGCGGCCTGAGACCACGACAGCAGGTCCGTGGGGCAGCCCATGCCCGAGTGCGACACCATGCCCACGTTGGTGCCCGCGTCAGGCGGCGCCGAGGTGAGGCCGACGACGCTCGGGCACCGACCGCCATAGACGCCCAGCGTCAGCTCCGGTCGCTCCTGCACGGGCGCCGTCGACGACAGGTGCTGGAAGATGCCGCGCGCCGTCTCGCTGCAGCGGCAGAACTCGCTCGTGTACGTCGCGCTGATGGGAATCGCGCGGTCCTGCAGGTACGTGCGGATGTTGACGATCTCAGCCATCGCCGCCGGGTCAGTGAGCTGCCGGGCGAACGGGCCTGGCGTGGTGATGGTGACGCCGCCGTCTGGCGCCGCAGCCCAGGCCCCACACACCGTCGGCGCGGTGGTGCTGCGGCACGTCTTCCACCAGTCGGGAATGGTGGCGTTGGGCGGGCTGCCGAGGCCGAACTCGTCTCCACACGTCACCGCCGAGGCGTGGCGCCAGAACAGCGTGTAGCCCCCCTTGAGCAGGGCCTCGGTCAGGTTGCGGCGGAACGTCGTCCGCGCGGGGGTCGGCTCGCACGCCGACGCGGAGCAGCCGTACAGCGCGTAGTGGTACACGCGTGGTTGACGCTGCGTCATCCGGGTCGCGAGCGGTGGCTTGGTGCCAGAGCCCTGGAACGGGTAGCCGCGGTAGGGCAGGTCGGGCAGGAGCTGCTCGACGTCCTGGTCGAACGAGGCGTTCGGCCCCTGGTACACCACGGTCGCCTGAGCGTCGGTGTCGCTCGCCGGCGGCGTGTCGAGCCGCATGACAAGCTTCACCTGGGTGAAGGTCGAAGCGGAAGGGTTGGTCCACCGCAGCGCGATGGTGGCGCGGTTGCTCGAGTAGGCCGCGGTGAACCCAGTCGGGGTGAGCGGGCCTGCGGCACCACCGGCCGAGCCACCGGCCGAGCCACCTGCGGAGCCACCCGCCACCCCACCCGCGGAGCCACCTGCCACTCCACCCGCGGAGCCACCCGCTGCGCCGCCCGCGGACCCACCAGCCGCACCACCCGCGGAGCCACCAGCCGCACCACCACCGCTGGCTGCCACACACGCCTGAGCGCGGCACACGTTGGTTCCTTCACACGCCTCGCACGCGACGCCGCCGGAGCCGCAGGCGCTCCGTGTCGTTCCGACGACACACTCACCGGCGGCGCAACAACCCGAGGCACACGTCGCCGGGGTGCACGGCTCCGCCACGGGGGGACACGCCGTCAGCGCGAAGAGACACAGCGTCATCGCTCGTCGAATCATGGGCGCTTCTTAACGGGCCGCTGCGCGAGAGCCACTACGGCGCGTCGGTGTCTGGCGCCTTGAGCCACGGCTGCGGGTCCACCGCCTGCCCCTGCTTGCGAATCTCGAAGTACAGGTAGGCTCCCTTGAGGCTGCCGGTGTCTCCCACCGCGCCGATGGACTCGCCCTCGTTCACCACCGTGCCCACCTCGACCTCGGTCGACGCGAGGTGCGCGTACAGCGAGTGGTAGCCGGTGCCGTGGTCGACGATGACGAGCGTGCCGTAGCCCTTGAGCCAGCCCGAGAACACCACCGTGCCCTCGGCCACGCTCACCACGGGCGCACCGGCCGCCGCGCGCACGTCGATGCCCTTCTGCACGGTGACGGTGTTGAACCGGGGGTTCACCACCTTGCCGAAGCCCACCTCGACGAGCCCCTTCGTCGGCATGGGCAGCTCGCCTTTGCGCGCGCGGAAGCCGGTCACCGCGGCCTGCGGCGCAAGGTCGCCCACCAGCGTCGACAGCTCCTTCTCGCTCGCCTCGAGCTCGGCGATGAGGCGGCTCTTGCGGTTCTGCTCGGCGCCGATGGAGGCGAGCAGGTCGGAGAAGCGCGAGAGCCGCGCCTGACTGACGGCCTGCTCGGTGCGCAGCGCCCGCACGTACCGCGACGAGGTCTCCTCGAGCCGCTCGAGCCGCCGCGCGGTGAAGGCCTGGGCGCGGGTGAGCATCGAGAGCTCGTCGAGCGCCTTCGCCTCCGACGCGATGAGGGTGCCGACGGCCCGCTGGCGCTTGATGAGCGAGGCAAAGTCGTCGCTCGAGAGCAGCACCCCGAGGCGGTCCTTGCGGCCGAGGCGGTAGAGCAATGACAACCGGGGCGCGAGCGCCCGCTGCCGCTCGGCGACCACCGCGGCGCTCCGTTCGAGCTCGGCGGTGACGGCGGCGCGTTGCTGCTCGAGGCGGGTGCGCTGGCGCTCGAGCTGGGCCACCCGCAGGGCCGAGTCGCGGGACAGGCGCTCGAGCGTGTCGAGCAGGGTAAGCAGCTCCTTCTTCTCGGTGCCCAGGGCCTCGAACGCCTTCCGCTCGGCCTCCAGGCGCTCGGTCAGCTCGGCGCGCTCCTCGGCCACGTCCTCGGCGGAGCCGTGCAACGCCAGCGTGAGGAGCCACGCCGAGAGCACCGTCACACCCTCAAGAAGCGCCGGACGGCGATGAAGCTGCCCGCGAGGCCCAGCGCCACGCCCGCGCCGAACAGCTCTCCGGCCAGCCGCGCCCAGTCGACCACCAGCCCGCCGCGCACCCGCGCGAACGCGAGCAGCTCACCGCCCTGCCCGTCGAGCCAGCGCACCAGCGCCACCACCGACAGCAGCGCCAGACCTGCCGCCACCACGCCCTGGAGCGCCCCTTCGAGGAGGAACGGCACGCGCACGAAGCGGTCGGTGGCGCCCACCAGCTTCTGAATCTCGATCTCCTCTCGGCGCGCGAAGATGGCGAGCTGGAGCGTGGCCGACACGACGATGACGGCGGTGAGGAACACCAGCGTGAAGACGACGAGGCTCGCCACCTCGAGGGCGCGGGCGATGAGGGTGAGCCGCTCGAGCGCCTCCTGGCCGTAGTCGACGCCCGTCACGAAGGGCAGCGCGCGCGTCTTCTCGGCCAGCTCGGCGAGGGCCCGGGGCTCGCGCGCCCCCCTGGGGAGGCTCAGCTCGAGGCTCCACGGCAACGGGTTGTCGGGCAGGTCGGTGAGGCCCCGGCCGTCCTCTCCCAGCTGGGTGACGAGGCGGCCCAGGGCCTCGGCCGGAGACACCTTCGTCACCGTGCCGCCCGTTCGCTGCGTGAGCGCGGCGCCGAGCGCGTCGACCTGTTCCGCCTCGGCCCCGTCGGCGAGATAGACCGTCAGCTCGACGGCGCCGCCGAGCGCGTCGACGAGGGTGTCGAGCTGCGCGCGGGCCAGCCGGGCCACGCCGAAGCCCACCAGCGCCAGGGTGAGGCTCGCCACCGCGATGACGTGCACGAAGGGCGAGCGCACGATGCTGCCCACCGCGGTCCGCACGAAGTAGGCGAGCTTCGAAGGCGCGCTCATGCGGTCTGGGACATGAGGCGCGCGGCCTTGGCGCCCCGCTCGTCGGCCACCATGGTGCCCTTCTCGAGCCGCAGGGTGCGCCGCTGGTAGCGCTCGATGAGCGTGGCGTCGTGCGTGGCCACCACGATGGTGGTGCCGCGCGCGTTCACGTCGGTGAGCAGATCCATGATCTCGACGGTGAGCGCCGGGTCGAGGTTGCCGGTGGGCTCGTCAGCGAGCAGCAGGGCCGGGTCGTTCACCAGCGCGCGGCAGAGCGAGACGCGCTGCTGTTCTCCGCCCGACAGCTTGAGCGGTGAGACGTCGGCCTTGTGCTCGAGCCCCACGCGCCGGAGCATCTTGAGGCTGCGGTCGCGCACCTCGTCACGGGGCGTGCCCAGCACGTCGAGGGTGAAGCCGACGTTCTCGGCGACGGTGCGGGTGGGGAGCAGCTTGAAGTCCTGAAACACGACGCCGATGTTGCGGCGCAGGTACGGAATGCCCGACTCGCGCAGCCGCGCCACGTTGCGGCCGGCCAGCAGAATCTGCCCCCGGGTGGCGCGCTCGGCGAGGAACATGAGCTTGAGCAGCGTCGACTTGCCGGCGCCCGAGGGGCCGGTGAGGAAGACGAACTCGCCCTTGTCGATGTCGAGGTTGATGTCCACCAGCACCGGCGGGTCGCCCGGGTAGGCCTTGGTGACGTGGAACATCTGAATCATCGGTGTCCGATGGTACCCGAGGGCGGCCACGGCGGCGAAAACACGTCGGGCGGCGAAGGCGCTCCTGTTCCCGGAGTCCCTCACCGCCCGCGGCCCGACCGAGACTGCGCTTACTTCGCGGCCTTCACGGCGGCCTGCAGCTCGGGCAGCGCCTTGAACAGGTCGGCCACCAGCCCGTAGTCGGCCACCTGGAAGATGGGGGCCTCGCCGTCCTTGTTGATGGCGACGATGGTCTTCGAGCCCTTCATGCCGGCGATGTGCTGAATCGCGCCCGAGATGCCGGCGGCGATGTAGAGCTGCGGCGCGACGACCTTGCCTGTCTGGCCCACCTGCAGGTCGTTCGGCTGCCAGCCGGCGTCACACACCGCGCGCGAGGCGCCCACGGCCGCGCCGAGCTCGTCGGCCAGGCCCTCGATGGGCTTGAAGTCACCCTTGGTGCCGCGGCCGCCGGAGACGACGACGCGCGCCTCGGTGAGCGCCGGGCGGGCCGACTTCACTTCCTTGAACGACACCACCTTCTGGAGCGCCTTCGCGGGCGCCGCCGGGGTGAAGGCGCGCACCTCGCCGCTCCCCGACTGGGCCGCCAGGGGGAACTCGGTGGTGCGGGCGCTGAAGCAGACGATGGGCGTCGAGAGCTTCACGGTGGCGATGACGGCGCCGGCCCACATCGGGCGGGTGAACTGCAGGTCTGCCGCCGACGAGCCGACGACCGACAGAATCTCTGAAGCCATGGCCGCCTTGAGGCGCGCGGCGATGCGGGGCATCACGTCACGGCCCGCCTGAGTGGCGGCGACGCCGACGTACGAGGCCTTGATGGCCACGGCGAGCTCGGCGACGGCCGGCGCGACGGCGTCGGCGGTGAACTGCGCGAGGTGCGCGCCGCTGCCCGCGTGCACCACCTTGACGCCGTAGTCCTTCACCACGTTGGCGAGGGGGCCCGCGTCTTTCGCGAGGACGACGGCGTGCAGCTCGCCGCCGGTCTTCGCGGCGATCTGCGCTCCGGCGGTGAGGGCGTTCAGGGTGGCCTTGCGGAGGCTTCCGTCAGGCTGCGCTTCGACGACGATGAGGACGTTGGACATGGGAGTGTCTCTCTTTGGGGTTCGAAAACGGCGTCAGAGCGCTTTGGCCTCGGTCTTCAGCTTGTCCACCAGCGCGGCCACGTCGGGCACCTTGATGCCGGCCTTGCGCGCGGGGGGCAGCTCCATCTTCGTCACGGCGATCTTCGAGGCGCCGTCGACGCCGAGCGAGGCGGGCGTGTGCTCCTCGATGGGCTTCGACTTCGCCTTCATGATGCCGGGCAGCGACGCGTAGCGCGGCTGGTTGAGCCGCAGGTCGGTCGTCACCACGCAGGGCATCGAGCACTCGACCGTCTCGAGCCCGCCGTCGACCTCGCGCACCACCGTGATGGTCGACAGGTCGGCCGACAGCTTGAGCGCCGGCTGCTTCGTCTTCTCGGCCTCGGACTCGAGCGACTCCTCCTTCGAGGCGAAGGTGGCCTGCGACCAGCCGAGCCACTCGGCGAGGTACTGGCCGACCTGGTTCTGGTCGTCGTCGATGGACTGCTTGCCGAGAATCGCGAGGTGCGGCTTTTCCTTCTCGATGAGCTTCTGGAGGCAGCCGGCCACCGTCATCTGGTCGAGCGGGCCCGGGTGGTTGACCCAGATGGCCTTGGTGGCGCCCATCGCCAGCGCATGGCGGAGCTGCTCGTGCACGTCCTTCGTGCCAATCGACGCCACCACCACCTCACCGCCGCCGTGCTTGGCCACCAGGCGCAGGGCTTCTTCCACGCCGATCTCGTCGAAGGGGTTGATCTTGTACTTGAGCCCCTCCTGCACGATGCCCGTGCCCTGGGCGTTCACCTTGATCTTCGACTCGTAATCTTCGACCCGCTTGGCGGTGACGAGGATCTTGATTGGCATGTCGTGGCCCTCCAGTGGCCGGGGTGATGACTGGTCGTCGACTGCGTGAGGCACCGCGCATGACGCGATGCGGCGCCCGTTGATTTACGGGTCAACCGCGAGCCCGGCAAGCGCTTTTGGGCGAAGGCCCGGCGGTTCGGGGCACTGCGGGGTATCAGCTGCCCTTGAGCAGCTCGCGGGCGATGACGAGGCGCTGCACCTGGCTGGTGCCCTCGTAGATCTGAATGAGCTTCGCGTCGCGCATGAGCTTCTCGACGGGGTACTCGCGGGAGTAGCCGTAGCCGCCGAAGATCTGCACCGCGTCGGTGGTGGCCTTCATCGCCATGTCGGCGGCGAAGCGCTTGGCGTAGCTCGACACCAGCGTGTTCCGCTGGCCGGCGTCCAGCATCCACGCGCTCTGGTACGTCAGCAGCCGCGCCGCGTGCGTCTCGGCGGCCATGTCGGCGATGAGGAACTGAATGCCCTGGAAGTCGGCGATGGGCTTGCCGAACTGCTGGCGCTGCTTCGCGTAGTCGATGGCGTGCTCCATGGCCGCGCGCGCGTTGCCCACGGCGAACATCGCGGTCAGCGGCCGCGAGTTGTCGAGCGTGTTCATCGCGATGAGAAAGCCCTCGCCTTCCTGCCCGATGCGGTTCTCGACCGGCACCCGCACGTCTTCGAAGGTGAGCGTCACCGTGTTCGAGGCCCGCTGCCCCATCTTGTTCTCGTGCTTGCCGACGGTGAAGCCCTTCGGCCGGCCCTGCACCACCAGGCACATGATGCCCTTGTGCTTCTTCGCCGGGTCGGTGGTGCAGAAGATCGAGTACTGGTCGGCGTACTCACCGTTGGTGATCCACTGCTTCTGGCCGTTGAGCACGTAGTGGTCGCCGTCGCGCCGCGCGGTGCACCGCATGCCCGCCACGTCGCTGCCCGCGCCCGGCTCGGTGAGGCCGAAGCTCGCCAGCAGGAACTTCTCGGTGAAGGGCCTCAGGAACTTCTCTTTCTGCTCCGGCGTGCCCGCCAGCACGATGGGGAGCAGCGCCAGGTCGTTGGCGATCATCGACGTCGCCATGCCCGAGCAGCCCCAGGCCAGCTCTTCCGCCACCACGGCCTGCGCCAGGTGCGACAGCTCGATGCCGCCGTTGGCCTGCGGAATCGTCATGTTGATGAGGCCGAGCTCCCACGCCTGCTGGATGATTTCTTTCGGGAAGTGCCCCGTCTCGTCGTAGTGCGCCGCCTTCGGGCGCATCACCTCGCGCCCGAACTTCCGCGCGGTCTCCTGCAGGGCCTTCAGGTCATCCGTGAGATCGAAGTTCATGGGGCGTACCTCGTACCACAGCGGTTCCATGGCGGCCGACACGGTTTGCCCCGCCAGCTTCGGCTATTCTGATGGCCTCGAAGACGTTGACTCGGCGTCACGCCGGGAGAGACTCGACTCCGCATTGGCCGCGCGGGGGCGTCCTTCGCGAGGCGGAAGCAACCATGCACAGGGAGCAGTCCATGACGACGAAGGTGTGGGTGGCGTGCGCGGCAATGGCCGGAGCGCTGGTGGCCGCGTGCAGCCCCATGAACACGATGGACGCGACGCTCGAGCTGACGGCGAGCCCCCGCTCCATTCGCGCCGACGGGCAGGTGTCGCGAATCACCGTCACCGCGACCGATGGCATGGCGAAGCCCGGCACCGGCTCGGTGCGGCTGACGTCGACGGCCGGCAGCTTCGTCGACGGGCAGACCGTCACCCTCGCCGAAGGCACCGCCACCGCCGAGTTCTCGTGCAACGCCACCCAGGACATGGGCTGCCGCGGCACCGTTCGTGTCACCGCCGAGTGGACGAGCGACATGCGCCGCGTCGAGGGCACCACCTCGGTCACCGTCACCGCTGTTCCCGACGCCGGCGTCGATGGCGGCGGAGGCGTCACCGACGCTGGGCCGCCCGACTCGGGGGTCGTCGACTCGGGCGTGCCCGACGCGGGCGGCATGCCAGACGCCAGCATGCCCGACGGGGGCACCCGCACCGACGCCGGCACCGTCCTTGCGCTCATGGCCAGCCGGCCGCAGCTCATCTCGGGCATCGGTGAGACGGTCGGCTTCACCGGCACCCTCACCACCGGAGGTCTGCCGGTCTCGGGCGCGACGCTCGACTGGACGACGTCCCTCGGGTCCTTCGTCGGAGGCGACGCGGGCTCCTCGTGCAGCACCGATGGCGTCGGGGCCTGCACCGTTCAGCTGACGGCCGTCGCGGGTGTCACCGGGACGACCACCGTCGCGGCCCGCTCGACGGCTCCGGCGGCCATGGCCTCGCAGATGCTGCGCATCGTCTCGGTGAGCCAGCTCCAGTTCCAGACGGTCTCGTGCACGCAGACGACGATGAACTGCAACCTCATGGGCCTCCAGGGGTCGGGCTTCAACGAGACGGCGCTCGTGCGCTTCCGCGTGCTCGACCCGGTCGGCATGGGCGTGCCTGGCGTGCCCGTCTCGTTCCAGCTCGTCGGCGCGCCTACCGGCACTTCAGTCGACCCGATGCAGGTCACCGACGCCATGGGCCTCGCCACCGCGACGGTCCGCTCCGGCCTTACGGTGGGCACCTTCGTGGTGCGCGCCACGGCGCTCACCCTGACCGTCGACAGCCCCACCATCGGCGTGCGCGGCGCCAAGCCGACGAACCGCGGCTTCACCTTGAGCTGCAGCCGCGTCAACGTCAGCGCGTACACCGTCGCGGTGCCGCCGCGGCCCGTGCAGATCATGTGCAACGTCGGCCTCACCGACCGCTACAACAACCCGGTGGGCACGGGCACCGCGGTGCGCCTCAACTCCGAGGCTGGCGCCGTGCCGAACAACGTCGCCACCGCCGCCTTCATGCCGGGCTCCTCCACCGCCAACGAGGGCCGCGCGACGTTCACCTTCGCGACCGACCAGGGCGTCTTTCCACCGGTCGACGTGACGCCCTTCATGCCCGATTCGCTCCAGTTCCCCTTCCCGCGTTTCGCGGAACCGTTCCGCACCGTCGGTCCCCTCACCGCCAACCCACGCGATGGCCTCGTCACCATCATCGCGTACCTGCAAGGTGAGGAGGACTTCCGCGACAACAACAACAACGGCATGTGGGACGTCGGCGAACAGTACATCGACCAGGGCGAGCCGCTGCTCGACTCGAACGACAACAACGTCTGGGACCAGAACGAGTTCTACGTCGACACCAACAACAACAACATGTGGGACGGCCCCAACGGCCAGTGGGACGCGACCACCCAGATCTGGACTGACTTCCGCCTGCTCTACACGGGCGCAGCCCTCGGCTCCGAATGCCGGATCGCGATCGGCACCTCGCGGCCTCCAACCCAGCAGACCTACCCCGTCGTCAACATCTCCACCACCCAGAACCTCTCGGTGTGGGCACCGGATGCGCGGCTCAACCGGGTCACCGCCGGCTCCACGCTGGCGGCCCGACTCGTTCCGTCGACGCGCGGAAGCCTGACCTCCACCAGCAACACCGGCCTCGACGGCTACGGCTTCAGCGTCGAGCGACGGCTGCTCGCGACCTCGGGCACCGGTGACTGCCAGGCTGGAACGCCTGCCTGCTCGTACTTCCTCCGCTTCGGTGGGTGGGACGAGGGACTCGTCGGAGGGGTGACCCTCGTCGGAGCCACCACGATGCCGCCCACCGCGACCATCCAGACCGTCCAGGTCGACGTCACGACCGACGGCATCGTGGTGCCGTGCGCTGTCACGGGCACCTTCAACTGAACCCCGTCAGGCGCTGAACCACACCAGCACGTCCGACAGCGCCTCGACGGTCACCGGCTTGGGCAGGTACGCGTCCATGCCGGCCGACAGGCACGCCAGCTCGTCGCCCTTCATCGCGTTCGCCGTCAGCGCCACGATGGCCAGGCGGGTGGTGCCGGCGCGCTCCCGCTCGCGAATGCGCCGCGTCGCCTCGAGGCCGTCGAGCAGCGGCATCTGCACGTCCATGAAGACGACGTCGTAGCCACCTTGCTCGCTGCGCTCGACCGCCGCCCGGCCGTCACCCACCGTCTCGACCTCGTGCCCCAGCCACTCGAGCATCGCCCGCGTCAGCCGCGCGTTCACCTCGTTGTCCTCGGCGAGCAGCACCTTGAGCCGCCGGCTGCCCACGCGGGGCCGGGCGGGCCGGGCGGTGGCCGATGACGGCGCCAGCGGCAACCGCGCCTCGAACGTCGACCCCTCGGCCGACGAGCTGACGAGCTCGACGTCACCGCCCATGAGGCGCGCCAGCGAGCGCGAGATGGACAGGCCCAGGCCGGTGCCGCCCCGCTGCGCCCCTGCCTGCACGAAGGGCTCGAAGACGGCGTCGCGCGCCCCGGGCGGAATGCCGCGCCCCGTGTCCTTCACCGAGATGACGACGTCTCCATCGCCGCGCCGCCGCACCAGCACCCGCACCGTACCCTCGTCGGTGAACTTGAGGGCGTTCGACACGAGGTTGGTGACGATCTGCCGCACGCGCCCGGCGTCTCCCGTCACCTGGCCCGTCGCCGCCGGGTCCACGTCGAGCGACAGGCCGAGCCGCTTGCGCTGCGCCTCGGCGGCGAGCCCCCGCGTCACCTGGCTGACGAGCGCCTCGAGGTCGAACGAGGTGCGCTCGAGCTCGAGCCGCTGCGCTTCGATCTTCGACAGGTCGAGCACCTCGTTGACCAGCCCCAGCAGCGCCTCGCCCGAGGCCTCGAGCACCTGGAGGTAGTCCGTCACCTCGGCTGGCAGCGTCATGGTGCGAAGGAGCTGGGTGACGCCGATGATGCCGTTGAGGGGCGTTCGAATCTCGTGCGAGACGTTGGCGAGGAACTGGCTTTTCGAGCTCGACGCGTGCATCGCGCGCTCACGGGCGGCGATGAGCTCTCGCTCGGTGCGCTTGAGGTCGGTGACGTCGCGCACCAGGGCGAGCGAGCCACCAGAGCGCATCGGGCTGATGCGCGCCTCGAAGTCACGCCGGCCCAGCGTGCCGACGTCGAGCTCGTACTCGAGGCGCCGCGAGCTGCCCGAGGCGCGGGCCTGGGCGAGCGTCTCGCGGGCCTGCGCCGCGACCGCCGGAGGCACGATGTCTTCGAGGGCGCGGCCGATGAACTGCTCCGGCGGCAGCAGCACCACGCCCGAGGCGGCCGCCGACGCATGGAAGTCGACGAAGCGGCCCTCGGCGTCGAGCTGGAAGACGAGGTCGGGCACTGCCTCGAGGAGGGCCTGGCTGCGGGCCTCGAGCAACTGAAGCCGGTTCTCTCGCTCGGACAGCGCCGTGAGGTGCTCCCGCGCGGCCGTGACGTCGACGAGGAGCCCGGCGTGGCCCACCACCGCAGGCCCGCGCACCATCGGCGCCGCCAACACCCGCACCGTGCGCCGGCCGTGCGCTCCGCTCAGCCGCACCTCGAGGTCGATGGGCAGGCGGTGGGTCGTCGCGTCACGCAACGCCGCGGCCAGGAGCGGCTCGTCGTTCGCGTCGACCCGCTCGCGCCAGCGGCTCCCCAGGCCTTCCGAGAGCGGCAGGCCCGTCAGCTCGCCCCACCGCTCTGACAGGAAGGTGAGCGCCCCGCTCGCGTCCGACTCGAACACCACCACCGGGAGCCGCTCGGCCAGCGCCATGACGTCCTTCGAAGCAGCCATCGTCGTCACCACCAGTCGAAGGGCTGCCCGCTGCGCGCCGCCCACACGCCGGAGAGGAAGCGCCGCGCCGAAAGGGCCCACTCGTGTTGCTCCGTCACCAGCGCCAGCAGGCCGAGGTGGGCCAGCGCCCCACCGACGAGCAGCCCCGGAGCCGCCGCCTGCGCCCGGAAGCGGGTGAACACCCAGGCCGCCGCGGCGCCGATGAGCGCCAGAATCAACACGCCCGGGGCCGGGTTGGGCACCCACTTCGCCACCCACGACACCGGCCAGAAGCCATCGCGGAAGAGGGGCACGGCCACACCGAAGAGCGACGTCGAGATGCGGAAGACGCCCTGCTGGTCGACCGTCTCGAGGTCGTTGGGGATGTAGTTGACCTGCGTGACGAGGGCCATCGCCACCACCGACGAGACGCACAGCCCGGCGGCGAAGGCGAAGACCGGCCGCGGGGCCAGCCCCTCGAGGGCGAGCCCCACCGGCACCATGAGGAAGGGCACCAGCGGCGTGAGGTGCCGGGGGCCCGTCGTCCACCCCCACGAGTCGTAGGTGAACGACGAGGTGAAGTACGCGTTGCCCACCAGCAGCACCACCAGCATCACCCACTGCGCGCGGTCCTTCGCCTTGAGCGCCCACAGGCCGGGGAAGGCCAGCACGAGGAACGCCGAGAGGGTGAAGAAGCCGCGCAGCGGCGAGAAGGCCGACAGCACGAAGGCCCGCGGGTCGGGGAACCGGATGCCGAGAAAGCCGCCGAGGTGCCAGCCCTGGTACTGCGCGTCGTTGAGGAACTTGTAGCCCGAGGTGAAGGGGCTCCCGAAGGCCGCCTGGTGGTACCAGAGGAGCACCGCCAGCAGCGGCGCCGCGCCCGCCACCACGAGCCCCACCGCGCGCCCCAGCGCCACCCAGCGGCCCCAGCGCGCCGCCACGACATAGGCCGCGACGCACACCACGCCCAGGGCGCCCGTGTACTCGGTGACGACGACGGCCCCGGCGAGCGCGCCGGCGCCCAGCAGCGCTGGCTCCTTCAGCTCGCCCCGCTCGACGCGCCAGGCGACGAAGAAGGTGAAGAAGAGGAGCACCGCGGTGAGCTGGTGCGAGAGGAACTGCTCCGAGTAGCTGAAGGCCAGCGTGCCCAGCGCGTAGACGACGATGAGGGTGTCGGCGAGCACCGACGACACGAAGGCCCCCAGAAGCCGCCTCAGGAAGACCAGCATCACCAGCGTCGGCAACACGGTGATGAAGAGCCGCGAGACGAGCACCTGCGCCGAGTCGCTCACCGGGGCCTTCAGCGCCTTGAGCGCCGCATACAGGGGCGCCCCGAGGAACGACAGCATGGGCGCCTTCGACGGGTAGTACTTCGGGTCCGACAGCCGCGCGCCCGGCGGCGGCGGTTGCACGCACGGCACCAGCTGGCTCGTGCCATCGGGCAGGTCGGCGCGGGCGGTGCACGAGAGGTCGCCCACCGGGCCGAACTGCCTCAGCGTCTCGTTGATGACGATGGTGCCGTGGTCGACGAGCGAGCGCGACTGCCAGAGGCGACACAGCTCGTTCGGGCTGCGAATGCCCGGGTGGTACGGAAACGACAGCACGTAGAGCGCGGCGACGAGCCCGAAGCCGACGGACGAAGAGAGCCAGCGCTGCATGCCGGCGCTCGTGTAGCGCGCGAGCGTCAGCCTGTCTGCTGTGAGCGAGCACCGACCGCGTCTCGAGCGGCCACGCACGTCGTCGGCCGGGCCCTCCGGTCGGCAGCAGGAGCGCTCGTCGCCCTGAGGAACCGTGGAGGGGAGGTTCCTCCTCGCGAACCTGCGCGCTCTCTCTCGACGAGGTCGAGTCGCTGCCGCGCGAGGCGCAGGGCTTCGTCGCCGCGCTGCGCGCGAGCCGAGGCTTCGGGTCTGCGGCGGGGACTCGCAGCGGCTGCTCTGGCTCACCACCCAGGCCGACTACGTCGGGCTGACGGAGCGGGAACGCTTCGCGCGGGCCTCGGCGTCGCGGAAGGAGCTCACTGCGCCGGCAGCTGTTTCAAGGGCTCGGCCAGTCGGCACACCGGGCCATCGCTGCCGGGCCCACAGACGAAGCCCTCGAGGCAGGAGCCCTCTCCCTCACACGCCGGCAGGCACACCCGCCGACGCCCTTCGTTCGAGCACCGGTAGCCGTCAGGGCACGGCGCGGTGTCGCAGACGCGCGTGCAGAGCTCCGCGCGGGCGCAGTACCCCTCGGCCATCGACCGGCAGTCCGAGTGCTGGGCGCAGCGGGTGCCGGTGGGCGGCGCGGGGCACCCGGTGAGCAGGAGCGTCAGCACCACGAGGGCTCTCATTCGGCCGGCCCCACCGAGCGGTTCCCCTTGAAGGGCGAGGGCCCATAGACATCGTAGTCGCAGCCGCCGTCTTCGAGAGGGCAGGTGTCCTTCTGGCAGAACCCACCGAGGCACACCATGCGGCGCGTCTCGGGGCAGAAGCCGTCATCCTGGGTCTCAGTGAAGGTGCCGCCGTCGGGCAGGCGCATGAACGGCACGCCGTCGCTGCGACACCCCTTCTCGACCGGCACCCAGCAGTCGCTCGTCTGCTCACAGGTGCGCGTGCACACCTCGGCGAGGGGGCAGTAGTAGCCGTCGGGGCAGTTCTGCTTGCGGGGCTCGCAGGGGCCGCCAGCCGGCGCGGGGCACGAGCCCTGGCCGAGCGGCGTCGCGCACGAGATGAACACGATGACGGTCCACGAGATGGAGTGGCGCCGAGGAGCCCTCACGCGCCGCAGTGTCGGGGCGTTCGATGCAGGCCGCAACTCGCCGGCTGTGCCCCTGTCTCTTGCCCGTCCACTCAGCGGGGTTCCAGACGCCACAGCGGAGGCGTCACCAGCCGCAAGCCGAGCGTGCCCCACCACGCGGCTCCCAGCGGCACATGGACGTCATCGTTTGCGAGAGCCGCTCCCGCCGTTCCATCGACTTGAACGACGTCACTGAGAATCAGTCGAAACCCGACCTGCATCGACGGCGCCACTCTCCGGGGATCGAACGGGTCGCCTGCGAAGACCTCACCGACCGCGTGAACGAACCGGTAGAGGCGAACTTGCGTGCCCACTCCGGCAGTCACCACCGTCACGCGCTCAGGGCCAGTCAGGAGAGCTGCTACGCCAAGGTTGGCGTGAATCAGCACGCGCTCGTCAGCGATGTTCTGGGTGAGCGCGAGGTAGCCGTACGCGTTCCACCCAGAGAGCACGACCGGGGGGCTTCCCGTGGGCGCCAGCACCCCCAGCGCCAGCGCGATGCCTGGAGTTCCCCCGCTGAGCGGAGGTGCGAGCAGCACCTTGCCCTGCAGCAGCGGAGCCGCGAGGCCCCATTTCGCATCTGAGAAGGACAGGCCGTGGATGGCTCCAACCGAGACCTCGAGCCACTCGGTCGGCCCCACCGCAGCGAGCAGGTTGTGCTCGAAGGCCTCGTGGTCGAGAAGCACCCAGGTTTCGAGCTGTGCGAGCCGACCACCGACCACTCGCGCATCATCCGTCACGAAGGGACGAATCGCCCAGGCCTTCGGAGCGCAGACAACCAACAAGAGGACGACAGCGGTCGACGCCAGGAGACGGGCCCCTGGCTCTGAAAGCGCACTTCGAGACGACCTCAAAGGCAGGCGACGCGGTAGCTGATGGTGAGCGTCTTGCCCGGCTCCGGCACGTAGAGCGGCTCGAAGACGACCGCGTTGATGGCCGAGTCGTAGCGCCACACGCGCGCGCCACGCCCGTCGAGCTGCGGCAGCATCTGGCCATCGACTGACACCTCGACCTGGTTGCCCATGGCGGGAATCCCGTTGAGGAAGAAGGTCGTGCTGAAGCCAGCTGCCCGCTTGCCGATGTTCTCGAGCGCGGTCGCCCAGTTCGGCGTGCAGATTTCCTCTCGGAGACCGCCGCCACCCGTGACGAGGGTGTTGTGACGCCCATCGTCCACACCCTCGATGGAGCAGCCAGCGCCGAGCTGGGTGAAGGGCCCGATCACGTTGTACGAGAACAGGTTCGCGCGCTGCACGCCTTTGATGTTCAACAACTGGTTCAGGTAGAAGCTGACGGGCTGGTTGGCCTGTTCGAGCGCGTCGGTGACGCACACGACGGCGAGCACGGCGTCGGGCCGCAGGAAACCGGCGTTCTTCGCGGGGTCGGTGATCTTCGGGGCCGTCAGTGCCCGCACCGCTGGCACGACGCACGTCTCGATGCCCGAGCCGCTGGTGCCGAGATTGACCAGGCTCGCGAACGTCGACTGCAGGTTGGGCGTGCTGGGCGTGATGATCTTCGTCCCGCTACCCGCGGTGCAGGACCCTCCGCTGACACCACCAGCGCGACAGAAGTCACCGGTCTCGCAATTGGGACACATGGCATCATCGTCTGCATCGGTGCTCGTGACGGCGAGCTGGAAGTCGACCTGGCTGGTGACGGCGTACTGGATGAACGAGTTGAAGTTGGCGCCCAGGGCCATCTGCTTGTCGAACATCGAGCACGAGTTGTCGATGACGAGGAGGATGTCAGCCTTCGGCCGCGCATCCTGGCTGAAGGTGTCGGTGTTGAAGCCCATCGTGTCGCCACGGCCGGTCAGCGTCACCACGTAGTCGACCTGCTGGTTGCCCTGGACCACCTGGATTCGGTAGGCGCCGGAGTCGGTGTTGGTGTTGACGGGCCGGTACTTGAGCTGGAACGTCAGCGGCGCGCCGCCCTGGTTGAGGCAGGGGCCCGTCGAGCCACCCACCGAGCAGGTCGGCAACCCAGCGGTCGACGGCTGCGTCACCACGTTGAACTCGTCGCACGGAGCCCCGCCCGGGCAGTTCATGGTGCCAGGCATCGCCCGGTCGCCACGCGCGATGAGGTCGGCCGACACCCAGCGCACCGGCTGCGGGCACGCGTTGTACACCTGGAAGGTGCGGTCGGGGCTGTTGCAGCCCTGCTGCACGGTGCCGAAGTCGAGCGACGCGGGTGAGATGACGAGGCA
>JANRKQ010000103.1:0-39848 GCA_033763395.1 Myxococcaceae bacterium | reverse complement strand
CATCACGCTCGCGAGCCGGTCGGCGTCGTCTTCCCACGTGGTCGCGAAGTAGGCACCCGTCGCGAGCAGCGCGCCGCAAGCCACGTCGACGTGCACCGACGGCAGCTGCATCAGCACGGCTGGGAAGCAGAGCCAGGCCGCGCCGAGCGATGTCGCGAACGAACGCGACGCGCCGAGCCTGCGCGACCAGGCCGCCGTCGCGAGCGCGCCGATGAGGCCGAAGGGCAGTTGCGGCGCGTCGTCCAGCTCGGTGTTGCCGAGGAACAGCACGTTCCACACCGCGAGCAGGTGCACGTTGCGCGGGTACCCCTTCACCTGGTGGAAGGCGGTCTCGATCCACTCGAGTGAGCCGTTCTGCGCGATGGAGTTCGTGATCGTGGTGTGGAACATCAAGACGTCCCACCCCCACGAGCGGAAGAACAAGACCATCCACACGCACCAGGCGAGCCCAGCGAGGGCGAGGGCGATCAGCACCACCGCAGGCTCGCGTTCCGAGACAGCGTCAGCCAACAGGCGCCGCGGGGCAGAGAGGTCGAGCCTCAACCGGGCCACGAGCACGCGCGGGTGAACCCGCTCGATGGCCCACGCCACCGCAACGACCGAAAGTGACGCGGACGTGAAGAACAGCGACGTCGCCGTGAAGGGGCGCGCGAGGTCGGCCAGCTGGAACGAGAGCACCATCAAGGCCGCGAACGAGAGCAGCCAGAAGAGCAATCGGTCGAACAGGCCCCGGCCCTCGAACACGCGCGCCGAGAAGGCCCACGCGCCCACGAGGGGAATGAGGGTGGCTCCGACGAGCCACAGTGCACGGAGCACATCGGTCATCGGGCGCCCGTATACATGAGCGTCGTCAGTGCGCGCGGGTCATCGCGAGGAGCGAGACCCCGAACGGGACGCTCCGGCGCGTCACGACGTGGCGCTCGGCCGAGAAGAGGCGGGTGAGGAGGCCGTTGGCGATACCCTGGCTGGCCTCGAGCTCTGGCTGATCGGTGTTCCCCGGGAAGACGCGACGAACGAGCCGGACCGCCGCGACGGCCGGAAACAACAGCGAGTTGTAGTAGCTCCAGAAGTCGACTGTCAGTCCCGCCTGGCTCAGCTGGCTCGTGAGGGTGCGCAGGTCGTAGCGGAGCCGATGCTGGTTCTGCTCGTCATGCACGCTCCAGAGAAACTGGAAGGCCGGCACGGTGACGAGCAGCCGGCCCCCGGGCGCCAGCCGGGCGCGGAGTTCACGGAGCGCCGAGACCGGCTCGTCGAGGTGCTCGAGCACATCGAACAGGGTGATGACGTCGAAGGTGAGCTCTGGCTCGAGGCCCAGGCCTGGGAGCGTCCCCAGGCTGACGTGGGCCGTCGTCCCGACCCGGCGTCGGGCAGCCTCGAGGGCGAGCGACGAAGCCTCGACGCCCCACACCGTACCGAACTCGGTGAGCATCGCGATGTTCGGGCCAGTGCCGCACCCGGCGTCGAGAATCCGACGCTTCGAACCGCTCTTCGGCAGGTGCCTGCTTAAGGTTTCGCGAAAGATCGCGCGCCGCCCGACGAGCCACCAGTGTCGGTCGGAGAGTTCGTCATGCGCCGTGTGGATTGCGTCGTGCATGGCTACGGCTGGCAGTCGACCGTCGACAACTCCCAGCTTGGATTGCGGCCGTTCTCGCCCGGCGAGTTGTCGGAGTAGACCTCGTCTTCGAGCCAGACGCCCACTCGTCCACCGGGGTGCTGGAAGTCGCGCGGTCCGACTGCACGGCTCGCGTTCACGCAGTCCTCGAAGTTGGCGAAGCCGCCATTGCCGAGCATGAACCCCACGTTGCCAGGCGGGACGACCAGCTTGTTGGTTCTGGTCTCTGCGACGACGAACCAGGTGCTCCGGCCGTCGGCGTAGCCGTGGACCGTCCAACCCTGATTCGCCCCGTACCTGAAGCAGCCGTCGACGTAGCGAACGCGATAGCTCCCGGCCGGCAGGGGCTGACCCCCGTTGAAGTAGACGACGGAGCCGAAGAGGTCGAGCGTCGACGAAGTCGCAAGGCTCCTCGCCGTACCGAACTTGCAGCCCGAGGTTTGCGAAGACGCCGTCGAGAAGGTGGTGGCCGTGCTGCCACGGCACAACGTCCCCGCGTCATCCCACGTGGCGGTCAGCGTCACGGTGCCGGTGCACTCGGTCGACGCGCCGTTGACGCACCGGTAGGTCGTCTCGGCGGTGCCGAAGGCGTCGAGCGTGAGGGTGCTGCTCTCGAACTCCCCCGCGGGAGCCGAGAGCCGAACGGTGCCCGTACCGATGGTGCCTCTCGCCGAAGTCGCTCGGACGCGTACGCGCGAGGGCGTTCCGTTGGGTGAAACGGAGGCTGGCGTCAGTTCGAGACGAACCTCACAGGTGCCGTCGGGCATCTGGGAGCAGCCAACCGTGAGCGTCGCGGCGAAGAAGAGAACCCGAGCTGAGCGAGACATGACTCGGATCATAGGGGCCTCGCGTCCTTGGACCAAGGCGCTCCACGGCCCACGCGGTGATCGCCACCCGGCGGGCATGGACGTATACGGCCTGCCCCATGACCTTCGACCGCCGCCTGACGGGACTGTGCTTTGCGCTGATTGCGTTTGCGCTGGGCCAGGGCGTTCTGGTCGCGAACGGAAACCTCCACCCCGTCTCGATCACGTCGCTGACGGTGGCCTGCATCGCCATGGTCCTCGGGATCGCGGTGCGCCTCCCCATTCACTTCGAATTCCCGCTCGAGCGTGTGCTGCTGGTGCTCCTGACGGGTGGGTTCGCCTACCAGCTGTACCAGCTCGTCATCACGCCGCCGGGAATCTACCTGCAGGTGCGCAGCCTCAACGACCTCGCGCCGTTCTACGTCGGGCTGGCCATGGCGGGGCTGAGCGTCGGGTTGTCGCTCTCGTCGCGCCCGCTGTTGGGGCTGGCGACGCCTCTTCTCATGGTGGCGGCATTCGTCTTCCTCGGCAACTGGATGATCAAGACCTCGCCCAGTCCACACATCGACGTCTTCGTCTTCCTGAAGGACGCGTCGGTCGAGCTCCTCTCGGGCAAGAACCCCTGGGCGATGACCTTCCCCGACATCTACGGCAACTCGCCCTTCTACGGCGAAGGGGTCTCGGTGAACGGCCGCGTGATGTCCGGCATCCCGTACTTCCCGCTCTCGCTCCTGCTGGTGCTCCCCGGGCACCTGCTCGGCGACGTTCGGTACGCCCTGGTGGCGGCGTCGGCGCTGGGCGCGCTGCTCCTCATGTACGCGCGGCCCTCACCGATGGCGCGCCTCATGGCGGCGGTGTACCTCTTCCACCCGCGCTCCTTCTTCGTCGTCGAGCAGGCGTGGACCGACCCGCAGGTCGTCTTCGGGCTCGCCGCCGTCGTCTTCGTCGCCACGCGCTTCCCGAAGGCGCTCCCGTACGTCTTCGGGCTCTTCCTCGCGAGCAAGCAGTACCTCGTCTTCGCGGTGCCGGCCGGGCTGCTCCTCTTCGAGCAGAAGCCCACGCGCCACGAGTTGTTGCGCTTCTTCGGCATCGCCTTCGGCGTGGGCGCGGTCGTCACGGTGCCCTTCTTCCTCTGGAACCCCGGCGCCTTCTGGTTCTCGGTCGTCAAGCTCCAGACGATTCAGCCCTTCCGCACCGAGTCGATGAGCTTCCTCGCGTGGTGGGTGCAGCAGGGCCACGACAAGCCGTCGACGGCGTGGGCGTTCCTCCTCGCGGCGCTGGTGGTGGGCCTGGGCGTGTGGCGCCTGCCGAAGGGGCCGGCGAGCTTCGCGGCCACCGTCGCCGCCTCGCTGCTCGTCTTCTTCGCGTTCAACAAGCAGGCGTTCTGCAACTACTACGCGTTCGTCATCGGCGCGGCGGCGATCGCGGCGGGGGCCAACCGGTCGAACTCGGCCGACGAGGTCGACGCGTGACGCCGACGCCGAAGTGGGTGGCGCTCGTGGGCGCGGCCTTCTTCGCCGCGTGGGGCCTGTGGAGCCTCTCGGTCGCCTGGAACCTCCCGCTCGATTACTGGGACGCGTACGACTACCTCGTCAACGCGCGGTACTTCGCGGGCCACGACATGGCGCGCCTGGGCCAGGCGTACCGGGCGGAGCGCGGCCCCGGCATCTCGCTCCTCGTCGCGCCGCTGTTGTGGCTCGGCTACGCGCCCGGGCAGCGCGGCACCGCGGGCCTGGTGCACCTCGTCCCCTGGGCGATGGGCGTGCTGGGCGTCGTGCTGCTGGTGCGCTCGTTGCTCCCGCGCGTGGGCCTCGGCCTGGCGCTCCTCGCCGGCGCGCTCCTCGTGCTCAACCCGCTCATGCTGCACTACCTGCCGTTCGTGATGGCCGACGTGGCGTCGATGACGCTCACGCTCGCGGTCTTCGCGCTCGTCGAGCGGCTGTCGGAGCGCCCGTCCTGGCCGCTCGTCCCCGTGCTGGCCGTCGTCACCAGCCTGGGGCTGTCGACGAAGTACCCGCTCGGTGCGCTGGGCGTGGTGGTGCCGTTGGCGAACGGGCTGTGGGTGGTGCTGGGCGAGGGGCGGCCGTCGGGGCTCAAGGCGAAAGCGCTGGCGCTGGTGCACCCGAAGGTGGCGCTGGGCCTGGGCGGCGGGCTGGGCGTCGCGTTCGTCATTCACGGCGTCATCGGTCGCACATTCCTCGGGCGTACCGGGAGCTTCTGGGACGCGGCGGTGGGCGGCTTCGCGCAGGCGTGGGCGAGCGCGGGCGGCCCGCGGGAGACCGACCCGTGGTTCGAGATCCCCGTGGCGCTGTGGGGCACCTTCGGCGCGGCGGTCATCGTCTGCGCGGTGCTGGGGCTCGTCGAGGTGGCCCGCACGCGAGACCGGCTCGGGCTGTTGCACGCCGTGTGGGCGCTCGTCTTCCTCGGGCTGTTCCTCTTCGTCGTCGGCCACAAGGAGTCACGCTACGCCTTCCCGATGCTGCCCTCGGTGGCGTTCCTCGCGGCGCGGGGGCTGGCGCTGCTCCGTCGGCCGGCGCTGGTGGGGTTGGGCGCGGCGGCGTGCGTGGGCTTCATCGCGCCACCGGCGCTCGCGGAGCTGGGGCGCATGGCCGACCCGCTCTACACGCGGCCGTCGATGCTGGCGTGGGCGCGCTTCGCGCTGGACCGGGCCGGGAGCGAGCGGGCCATTCTCTCCGGGCCGTCGATTCCACTCTTCGCGCTGTACCCGAAGGACCCGGTGGTGTTTCCGAACGACGAGTTCTGGCACTACCACCACTTCAACGAGGGCGGCGTGCTGTGGTTCTTCGATCGTCGGCTGTCGGGCGTGCAGGTGCGAGCGGGGCCGGAGCCCTCGGTGCAGCACCAGTCGGGCCTTGATGTCGTGACGGTTCCGCCGGCCTGGGCTGCTCCGCAGGCCGCGGGAGAAGACGCCGTGTGGTTCGCCGGCTATCCGAAGGGCGCGCTGGTGTTGTCGACGTCGCAGGGGTGGTTCGAGACGACCTCGACGAAGCAGCAGCTCGAGCCGCCGAGGCCGTTCACGGCTGCCGACGTGGAGCGGCTTCGGCTGCCGCGCACGTCGGTTGGCGAGGCCGAGGCGCGGTTCGAGGGAGACGGGCTCGCGCTGGTGTTCAGTCGTGGTGAGGCCGGGTGGAGCACGATGCTCCCGGCCGGCGAGTTGCGCGTGTTCCACTGGGTGGGCGGGGTGCCGACGCGGGTGGTGGCTCCGCTGGCCGAGCTGCCAGAGTCACTCGAGGTGATCCGCGTGACGCGCCACGAGTTCCCGGTGCGGTAGGCGCTCAGGGCCCGAAGCCCATCTCCGTCAGGTAGGCACGGTTGAGCGTCGGGTCGGCGCCCTTCTTCGCGATGAAGAACTCCCCTTCACGCGCCACGATGCCGTACTGCCCCGAACGAAGCGCCTGATCGATGAGCGGGCGCTCGTCTGGCGCGGCGGCGTTGCCCGTGAAGAGCCACGTCGCGTCCTGCAGGCCGTTGCGCAACGTGAAGCTGTCGCGCCGGTTCGACACGTGCGGCACCAGTCGCTCGCTGGACACGACGCTGTCACTCGTCGGGAGCTGCTTCGCGAGGCTCGAGACCTGCGCGTACCGTTGGCGCTCGAAGTCCGAGAGGCCGAGGCGGTGGTGATCCCACGCGCCGCGCACGTCCTGGTTCTTCACGATGGCGCCGAAGTGCAGCGACACCAGCGCGCCTCCGACGAGCAGTGGGAGCCCCCAGGCTGCGCGGCGTTCGGACGGCATGGCCTCGAGCGCCCAGATCGCCCCGACGAAGAGGAACATCGTCCAGTACGTCGTGTACTGAAAGCTCGTCATCAGCAGCGCCGGGTACCTCGTCGCCAGCAACGTGAAGAAGAAGCCAGGCAGCACGAGCAACCAGCCGATCGGCCTACGCAGCGGCAGCAGGGCGAACGGCGCGAGGAGCTCGAGCAGGTAGCTGAGCTTCTCCCGCTCGAGCAGCGTGGAGAGCGTGAAGGCGGGGTTCGCGAGCACGGTCTTGATCACCCCGCCGAAGGACTGCTCGCCCACCGGCAGCAGGCCCTGGTACTGGTTGATGTACGCCGACTGGCCACCAAGGAAGCGCGGCATGATCGTCAGCTTCAGCACGCCGAAGTGAATCGCGCAGATGAGCCCGACGACGAACCCGGCGACCGGTCGCTCGCCCATCAGGATCATCGCCGTTGTGAACACGCCCAACAGCAGCGACATGTCCTCGCGCAGCAGCAACGTCAGCGTGGCGAAGATGATGGTCCCCGCGAGTCGTCGCTCCAGGAGACAGTACAGCGTCGACAAGATGAGGACGTTGCCCAGGGGCTGGTAGTGGAAGTCGTAGAGGATGCTGCCGTGCAGCGGCCCGTAGACGAGGTACAGCAGCGCGAGCGCGACGCCCCACCATCGACCCAGCCGTCGCCGGGCCAGGAGGAACAGGGGCACCGCGCCCAGCGCAGTCCCGATGGCCTGCAACAGCAGCAGGAACTCGGCCCTCGGCCACAGCCGGTAGAAGGGCGCGATCAGGTACGAGATCCACGTCTGGTGATAGCCGAGGTGCGTCTTCGCCCCGCCCAGCGGCGTCGTTCGAAAGAGGGGGAGCTCGAGGTGGGCGGCGTTCCACAGCAGGTTCTCCTCGATGCCGAGGTCGAACCCCGAGGTGCGCAGCGCGCGGTGGTTGATGATGGTGAAGACCGAGAACCAGGTCGCGAACGCCACGACGCCCACGCCCACGAGCGCCGGGGCGAGCCACGAGCGCCGCGCGAGCGCTTCGAAGAGCGTGGTCGCGAGGCTCCGCGAGCTCAGGGCGGGCGCGGAGGCCGCTCGAAGGGACAGCTCGGCGAGGGCGAGGACGAAGAGGGCCAGGTACGTCAGCAGCACCAGCTCCCGGCCGGCCCAGACGTTCATCGTCAGCAGCGGTGGGACGAAGCCCGCGAGCACGAGCGGGCCGAGGCGCGCGGCGTACCGATCGAGGCGCTCGTACGAACGAAAGGCCAGCGCGAGGCCGAAGAGCGCTCCGAAGCCGACGCCGCTCGCGATGAGGCCGATCAGCAGCCGTCGCTTTCCGGGAGCGAGGAGGTTCGACGAGAGGTAGCCGGGGAGGTCGGCCGCGAAGGTGAGCGTCCCGACGAGCAGGCCCAGCGAAGCGCCGACGGCGGCCAGCCAGGCGAGCCCCCGCACCAACCGCGTCACCTCTGGCGTGGCGCCCATGAGCGCGGGCCTCATAGCGGCTCACCACTGGCCCGTCACCCGTCGGCGCATGGCCGTGCACCCGCGTGGATTTGCGACGTCCCGTAGTCTAAGCGCGCCCCCGAGATGTCGACACTGGAGCCGACGGAGTCGGGGCAGGGCGAGCGCGAGCCATCGGCCGCGGAGCCACCGCGCGAGCCGGCGCCACTGCCCGAGGCTGCGCCTGCGGTGCCTGTGCCCGACGCGGTCGACCCCGTCCAGGCCCTGGAGCCGGTGCCCCCGCCCCCGACGCCCACCGCCGAGCAGCCGCGCGCTCCAGAGCTCCCCAGCCCGGCACCGAGGCCTTCGCTCGAAGCGAGCGCGACGACCGTCTCGCGGTTCTTCGAGGCCTGCGGGCTGCTCTTCGCGGTCGGCGCCTCGGTGGGCCTGATGGCGTGGACCCTCTGGAACTGGTCGTCGATGCAGCTCCACGTCCAGACCAACAAGCTCGACTTCGGCGACCGGCGCTTCATGTTTCTCGCGATGGGGCTGTCGGGCCTGTTCGCCCCGCTGCTGACCTGGCTCACCGCCTTCCGTGGTCGGCGAACGTCGGTCGCTTCGTTCCATCAGACCGCGCTGCGGTTGCTGCCGCTGGTCGTGTCGGGGCTCGTCCCGTTGTTGTTCGCCTGGCCGCTGTGGCAGGGCCGGGAGCTCGCGGGGCTCACCTTCATCGCGTGTACGGCGCTGGCGCTCGAGCGCGCGGTGCGAACGTCACTCTCGCTGGCGCCGGCCCCCCTCGGGCACGCCCGCGTCGCCTCGGCCAGCTGGGCTCCGCTCGTGGCCGTGGTGCTGGGGGCGGTGGGCTACGCCGTCTTCTTCTCGATCTACACGCTCCGAAACCACTACCGCTTCGCGACCTCGGCCTACGACCTGGGCATCGAGAACAACCTGGTGTGGAACGCGGCGCACCTCAACGGCCCGCTGTTCAAGACCTCTCCGCTCGGCGGCCCGGACTCGGTGCACAGCGGGTACCACCAGACCTTCATCTCGTACCTCATCGCGCTGCCGTACCGCCTCTGGCCGACGCCGCAGTTCATGCTCGTGCTGCAGGCCGTGGTGATCGCCGCCGGCTCGCTCCCGCTCTTCGTCTGGCTCAAGGGCCGCGTCGATCCGTGGCTCGCGGCCCTCGTCGCCTTCGCGTACCTGCTCTACCCACCGCTGCACGGCAGCAACCTGTACGACTTCCACTACCAGCCCTTCGGTCCGTTCTTCCTCGTCACTACGCTCGTTCTCTTCGAGCGCGGCCGCTTGGGCTGGGCCGTCGTGATGGCGCTGCTCACGGTCTCGGTGCGAGAAGACATGAGCCTCTTGCTGGGCGTCATCGGTGCGTTCCTCGTGCTGACGCGTCAGCGGGTCGCCGCCGGGCTGATCCTCTGCGTGGTGTGCGGAGTGATCTTCGTCGTGCAGAAGCTCATCATCATGCCGAGCTTCCTCAACGGCTTCCCCGCCTACGTGAACCAGTACCAGGGCCTGGTCGCGCACGGTGAGCCCATCAGCTACGGCAACGTGCTCAAGACGGTCTTCACCAACCCCGGCTACACGTTCGGCAGCATCGTCGAGCAGGCGAAGCTCGTCTATGCGCTCCAGGTCTTCGTCCCGCTCGTGTTCCTGCCGCTGCGGTCGCCTCTGGGGTGGCTGCTCTGCCTGCCGGGGCTCTTCTTCACGCTGCTGTCGACGCAGTACCCGCCGCTGGTGATGATCAGCTTCCAGTACACCGCGTACTGGTCGATGTTCGTCTTCCTCGCGGTCGGCTGGGTGCTCTTCAAGGCCGAGCCGGCCCGGCGCACTTCCATGGCGGCGGCGCTGGTGCTCGCCACCCTCGCCACGTCGGTCAACTTCGGGGCGCTCTTCAGGCCGGATGGGGCACGTGGCGCCTACGACGTGCACCGCTTCTCGCTCACCGAGGCCGACCATCGCCGCCACGCCGACGTGTATGCGCTCATCGAGCAGATCCCGGCGGACGCAAGGGTCGCGGCCTCGGAGCGCCTCAACCCCCATGTCTCGTCACGGAAGAACGCCTACACGCTGAGGGGCAGCGCGTTCGACGCCGACTACCTGCTCTTCGAGCTCGCGGTGCTCGGCCCCAACGAGCGCGACGCGGTGAGGCCGCTGCTCACGAAGAACGAGATCGGGGTCGTCGACGCGCGCGGTGGCTTCTGGCTGCTCAAGCGGGGCGCCGACCCGGCTCGGAATGGCGAGCTCGCTCCGTACTTCCAGTGAGGCCGCTCAGCGGTGCACGCGCACCGCGTCCAGGTGGAAGATGACGGCCTTGTCCACGAACAGTCGCACGAAGCGCGCGCGCTGTTGCCCGAGGTCGGCGCGCCAGGTGTCGAAGACCGCTTCCCGCCGGGCGACGTCGCGAAAGGTGACGCCGTCGTCGCTCACTTGAACGACGAGCGGCACGGCCCGCTCCGGGAGCATGTCGCTGCGGTTCACCACGGTGAGGCGAGAGAAGTCGGTCGGCTCTCCCAGGTCGATCTGGTACCAGGGGCGCTGCTCGTGTTCGGTGCAGAAGATGATGCGCGTCGGCGCGCCGGTGCAGACCCCGAGCGCTACCGGACAGTTCGGGAGCACGCTCGACTGGCTCCGCGGCTTACCGGCCGCGAGATCGACGGGGTTCCGAGCCGCGTGGAGGGCCGAGGTGAGGCCGGCGGTCAGCACGCCCGTGAAGACGAGCGCGAGCGCCGAGACCAGGAGGCGGCGATTCGAAGGCAACTCGGATGATGGTGGTGGGGAGACACTCAAGGCGGGTTCCATCATCGCCCCCGCTGGCGCCGCGCGATGCGCATGAGGTCGAGCGCCGCGCCCGCCATCGCCGACGAGCTCAGCTTCGAGCCCTTCACGTCGTGCCAGGCCTGGAGCGGCACTTCGACGAACTGTGAGGGGTCGATGGGCGCAGCTCCTGCCCCCGGCCTCAGCAGCCGGCCGATCAGCTCGACGTCGAAGGCCCAGCGGCTCGAGAAGGGCTCCAGGAGCGCGGCTTCGAGGGCGGGTGTCACCCGGAAGGCCTTGGCGCCACACTGGGTGTCATAGACCGGCAGCGACAGGCTCCACGACGCCGCGGTCGCGAAGATGCGGCCAAGGTAGTGCCGCATCGGCAGGCGGTCGATGTCCCGACCCATGAGTCGCACGCGGCTCCCGAGCGCGACCTGGAAGGAACCCGTGAGCGCGTCGAGCACCCGCTTCATCTCGGCTGGAGGGGTCGCGAGGTCAGCGTCGAGGTAGCCGACGATCTGGGGGCGGTGGGTGAGCGCCTGGATGAGCCCGTGTCGAACCGCTTCGGCCTTGCCCCGGTTGCGATCGAGCTGGAGGGCGCCGATGCCGTCGTTCGTGGCGGCGAAGCGCTCGATGATCTCTGCGGTGCGGTCCTTCGAGCCGTCGTTGACGAACAGCACCGCGACGCCCTGCGCGCGGAACTCGAGGAAGCGCTCGGGCTCGAGCCGCTTCTCTTCGTTGTAGCAGGGCACGACGACGATCTTCGTCTCGCCCGCGCCGATCATGAACGGGCTCCGACGGCGATGAGCGAGACGCCGATGGGCAGACGCCCACGCGCGAGCACGCGTGCCTCGGCGCCGAAGAACTCGCGCAGCGCGGTGTTGACGATCGGGTTCACGGGCGCGAGGTCGCTGCCGGGGCCAGGTCCACGCACGCGCTCGACCAGCCGTGCGGCGGCGACGACGGGGAAGAGGCCGGTGTTGAAGAACGAGTCGTAGGTCACCCGAAGCCCGGCGGCGGTGAGCTGCTCCACGAGGAGCTCTCGCGAATACCGGCGGCGATGCTGCAGCGTCACGTCGTGCTGACTCCACAGCAGCTGCAGCGCCGGCACCGTGACCACCACACGCCCGTTCGGCTTGAGGCGGGCCACCATCGAGCGGAGCGACGCGACGGGATCGTCGACGTGCTCGATGACGTCGAAGGCGGTGACGACGTCGAATGGCCCGGCCGGGAGCACGTCGGGCAGCTCGCAGGCGCTCACCTCGACGTTGGGGAAGTTTCGATGGGCCCGCGCGCGCGCGTCGGCTGAGTACTCGGCGCCGCTCACCTTTCCGTAGCCCTGGAGCATCGGGAACATGCCGCCGGTGCCGCAGCCAACGTCGAGGATCTCGCGCTGAGAGAGCGGCGGAAGCTCGCGGGACAAGACGGCGGCGATGCACCGGCGTCGGCCTTCGAACCACCAGTGATCGCGCTCCAGGCGCTCGTGCTTCTCGAACTCGGCGGATTCCATGACCGGCGGGCCCTTAGCGGAAACCCGACGCTGGAGCGAGGCTCGGGCGCCTCACTCTGATGGTTCTTGCACGAGGTCCAGTCACGTACGGCCGGGCCTTCAGTTCACTGGCAGTACTCAGCGGTGCCGAGCCTGGCCACGCCCGACAGCACGTAGCCCAGCCTGCCGACATTGCCGTTGTTGAACCCAGCGTTCATGGAGCTGCTTGGAAGCCGGGCGAGGGTGCAGGGCTTGTCAGTCGACCAGAACAGCTCGCCACCGCCGATTGCGGTGCCCCGACCCTGGCTGAACGGCACCAGCACCTGCGCGGGTTCGTTCAGCACGAGCCCCACGGGGTCGATCCGGAAGACGGGCGACCAGTCGACGAAACCTGTCGGGGGCCGAATCCGGGTCTCGGTCACGGTGATGGTGGTCGGGGTGCTCAGCGCCATGGTCGGGAACGTGATGGTGAACGCCACCCCAGAGGCACGCGCTTGTTGCCCATTGAGCGCGACGCTGCCACCGGCCGGTCCAATCACCGCCGACGCGCTCTCTCCAACGCCGCGCGGGCACCGCCCGTTTGGGACGTCGTCGCGTCGAGTGCAGAGGCAGGCGCCCGCCGGCTGAACGGAATCCCCGGGGTCGACGATCGCCACGCTCGGACAGATCTCGCCCCCCTCGCCGCTCGACCCGGCCCCGCTTCCTCCATCCGCACCGCTCTGTTCGATTGCAGGGGCGAAGCAGGCCGCTGACACCGCGAAGAGTCCGGCTACGACAACCCGCATCGCGTCGATCTTCATCTGGGCGACTCTCCTCCGGGTCGGTCGCTCCCGCAACACCAGCTCACCGTCGTCGCCCGCGGGTTCACGCCATCGAGAAAAGGTGGGCGGCATCGACCGACTCGATGAGACCTGCTCCGCCTTCAGGAGGAGGTCACCCCGGCGGCAGGCACAGCGCGTACCGGCCGATGGACCGGCACTGGGCTCCACGGAGCCCTGCATCGCCCACGTTCGGCGGCGACACCACGTACACCGTGTTCCCATCCATCGGCCCGGCGAACGGCTGCCCGCACGCCTCACGCGCCCGCTTCGGCACCCGGCCCACGTGCCCCGAGTTGATCGTCATGCCGCTCAGCGCCGCCGCGCGCGTGAGCTGCCACACCGCCTCGATGTCGTACCCGCAGATCCACTGCAGCTGGAGCGGCACCAGCGCGACGTGCCGGTACGTCTTGCCCAGCTCCAGCCACCCCGCGTCGACGGGAGGCTCCGCGGGCCGCACGTACACGCTCCGGTCCGAGATGAGCTCACCGCCCTGCGCCACCGCCGCCACCAGGAAGGCCGCCAGCGCCACTACCGCCCGCCGCTGGAGCAGCCGCGCCACCAGCACGATGACGCCGAACGACACCAGGTAGTGGAGCGCCCAGATGAAGCGCCCGCACGCGCGGAACGTGCTCGTCAACACCGAGAACGGCGCGAAGAGCCACTCGAGGTTCACCACCTCGCGCCCCAGCACCGTCACGTGCGACGACCACGCGTACCCGGCCAGCAGCACCGTCACCACCAGCACGGGCGCGAGGCCCTTCAGGAACGCTCCATGCTTCTTCGCCTCGCGGACGAAGGCGACGACCGCCACCGGCACGAGCAGCAACACCCCCAGGCCCAGGTACGCGTACCCCTCGCCCTGTCGCGGGCTCGCGGGCAGCGACGGGACCCACCGCGACAGGTTCTGGCTGTTCACCAGCGCCAGCAGGTCCGACGAGAACTGCCCGAAGCCCTCCGCGTTGCGCTCGACCTCTCCCGCCGGGAGCGCTCCGACGAGCCACAACATCGCCACCAGCCCGGCGACGAGCACTGCCAGGTCGCGCGGAAGCCGCACCCAGGGCCGTCCTCCGCGCAGGTGGGTGATGACCAACGTCGCGACGCACAGCGGAATCACCTGCGCCGGCAGGTACGCCTCGAGGCCCACCGCGAAGAGCGGCACCAGGAGCGAGAGCCTCGCGGTCCGCTCGGCGTCTTCCGGCCTGCGCACAGCCCGAATCGCCAGCCCCAGCTGCACCACCAGCACCGCCTGGAACATGAGCACCAGGTGTCCATTCCGCGCCATCACCACGGGATCGACCAGCGCCAGCAGCGCGCCGCCCACCCGCGCGAGCCCCGTCACGCCCGCCTCGGCCAACAGGAACCGCGCCGCCAACGTCTGCGCCACGTAGCAGGTGAAGATCCACCAGCCGTAGAGCTGGAACTCTCCTGGCAGCACGAGCGCGAGCAGCTTGCCGGCGAGGCACGGCCAGAACCCGGCCGTCGTGTAGAAGACCGACATGCCGTCGGGGTGCAGCAGCCCGGGAATGGCGCCGAGCTGCAGCGTCCACGGGCCGCGCACGTACATGAGGAACGCCTGCTGGTACGCCTGCCAGTCGCCGTTGTTGAGCCACGACGTCTGGCGCACGTCCAGAATCTGCCAGCCCGTGCGCGAAGCCGCCCAGGCCATGCCCGCCGCCACGAGGACCAGCACCTCGAGCCGCGACGCCCAGCGCTGCTTCGCCATCGGCTCCATCGTCACACCGTCGGCAGGCCTGTCTGCTCTGCCAGCGGCCGCGCCGACTCGTCCTTCTTCGACAAGAGCGGCGCCTCGATGGGCCAGCGCACGCCGATGGCCGGGTCGTTCCACAGAATCGAGCGCTCGTGCTCGGGCGCGTACGCGGCGGTGCACTTGTAGACGAAGTCGCACTCGTCGCTGGTGACGCAGAACCCGTGCGCGAAGCCGGGCGGAATCCACAGCTGGCGCTTGTTGTCCTCCGACAGCTCGCAGCCGAACCACTGCCCGAAGGTGGCAGACCCCACGCGCACGTCGACCGCGACGTCGAAGACGCTCCCGCGCGTCACCATCACCAACTTCCCCTGGCCCTGGGGGTGTTGCAGGTGCAGGCCCCGCAAGATGCCCCGCCGCGAGCGCGACCAGTTGTCCTGGGCGAAGGGCCCGAAGATGCCGTGCTCGCGGTAGCGCTCCTCGCGGTACGTCTCGAGGAAGAAGCCCCTCGCGTCGCCGTGCACCTTCGGCTCGAGCAGCAGCACCCCCGGCAGGTTGGTGGTGACGACGTTCACAACTTGCCTTTGTTTTCGAGCAGGCCCATCAGGTACTGGCCGTACTCGTTCTTCACCATCGGCTTCGCCTGCTCGGCCAGCTGCGCGTCGGTGATGTACTTCATGCGCCAGGCGATCTCTTCGAGGCACGCCACCTTGAGGCCGGTGCGCTGCTCGATGACGTGGATGAAGGTCGACGCCTCCATGAGCGACTCGTGGGTCCCCGTGTCGAGCCACGCATAGCCGCGGCTCATCACCTCGACGGTGAGCTGCTTTCGCTCGAGGTAGACGCGGTTGACGTCAGTGATCTCGAGCTCACCGCGCGCCGAGGGCCTCAAGTTCGCGGCGATGTCCACCACCTGGTTGTCGTAGAAGTAGAGGCCCGTCACCGCGTAGTTCGACTTCGGCGCTTTGGGCTTCTCTTCGATCGACAGGGCCTGCTTCTTCGCGTCGAGCTCGACGACGCCGTAGCGGTGCGGGTCCTTCACCCAGTAGCCGAACACAGTGGCGCCGCGCTCGAGGCGGGCCGCCCGCTGGACGATCTCGGAGAACCCGTCGCCGAAGAAGATGTTGTCGCCCAGCACCATCGCGACCTTGTCGGAGCCGACGAACGACCGCCCGATGATGAACGCCTGCGCCAGGCCCTCGGGCTTGGGCTGCTCCGCGTACGAGAGCGAGATGCCCCACTGCGAGCCGTCGCCCAGCAGCTCCTTGAAGCGCGGCAGATCCTGCGGGGTCGAGATGAGGAGGATCTCGCGAATGCCCGCCAGCATGAGGGCCGAGAGCGGGTAGTACACCATCGGCTTGTCGTAGATGGGGAGCAGCTGCTTCGAGACGACGCGGGTGAGCGGGTACAGCCGGGTGCCGGAGCCGCCGGCGAGGACGATGCCCTTCATGGTGTCTCCTGTCGTTCGTTCCACAGTGCGTCGAGGGTCTGCGCCACGGTCCACGGCTTCGCGGAGAGCGCCGCCGCCGTCTGGTCGACGCGCAGGCCGGTCTTCCTCGGCCGGGGGCTCAAGAGCTTCACGTCGGCCATGCGGCTCGGGGTGATGAGTGCCCCGTCGAAGCCAAAGCGTTCACAGAGGCGCCGGCCGAACTCGACCCGGCTCGTCACCTCGGCGCCGCAGGTGTGCCAGAGGCCCGAGAGGCGCCGCTCGGCCAGCTCGGCCAGCATGGCGGCGACGTTGGTGGCGTGGCTGGTCGAGACCCACTGATCCTCGAAGAGTGGCGCCGGCTGGCCCTTCGCGATCGTCGAGATCAGCCAGAAGCCGAAGTTGTTCTTGCCGGTCGAGGGCCAGCCCGAGACGACGGCGGTGCGCGCGATGGTCCACTGCGCGGGCGGGAGCAGCGCCTTCACGGCGAGCTCGCCCGCGGCCTTGGTGACGGCGTAGGTGCCGCGCGGGTTGGGCTTCGCGTCGGGCGCGTAGGGGCCGTCGTCGCCGTCGAAGACGTAGTCGGTCGAGACGTGCACGAGGTGGGCGTCGAGCGCACGCGCACAGAGCGCCAGGGTGGCCACGCCGGTGACATTGGCGGCCCAGGCGGCCTTCGGGTCGCGCTCGCACCCGTCGACGTCGGTCATCCCGCCCGGGTTGAGGATGACGTCGGGCGCGAAGGCCTGCATGCGGGCGGTCAGCGCGTCGGTGTCGGCGAGATCGACCGCCGCGTACTCGAACGCGCCGTCGACGCGCCGCGCGCCACGGGACAGGCCCAGCACGGTGTGGCCCGCCGAGACGAGCCGCGCGACGAGGCGGCGGCCGACGAGTCCGTTGGAGCCGGTGACGGCGACGCGCATGTCAGTGCTTCTCGAGCCGGTGCTTGTATTGGGAATCGAAGTACTGCCGGTACGCGCCCGAGGTGACGCGCTCCCACCAGGGCTTGTGCTCGAGGTACCAGTTCACCGTCTGCGCGAGGGCCTGCTCGAAGACGTGCGCGGGCTGCCAGCCGAGCTCGGCACGGATCTTCGAGGCGTCGATGGCGTACCGGCGATCGTGCCCGGGGCGGTCGGTGACGTACTTGATGAGGGTCTCGGGCTTGCCGACGGCCTGGAGGATCGTCTTGACGATGACGATGTTGGTGCGCTCCGAGTTGCCGCCGATGTTGTAGACGTTTCCCTTCTTGCCCTTCTCGAGCACCGTGACGAGCGCCGAGCAGTGGTCGTCGACGTGGAGCCAGTCGCGCACGTTGAGCCCGTCGCCGTAGACCGGCAGCGGCTTGTCGTGGAGCGCGTTGATGACCATCAGGGGAATGAGCTTCTCGGGGAACTGGAACGGGCCGTAGTTGTTCGAGCAGCGCGTGACGACGACGTCGAGCCCGTAGGTGTGCTCGTACGCGAGCGCGATGAGGTCGGCCGAGGCCTTCGAGGACGAGTAGGGGCTCGAGGGGGCGAGCGGCGTGGTTTCTGAGAAGAGGCCCGTGGGGCCCAGCGAGCCGTACACCTCGTCGGTCGACACCATGAGAAAGCGGTTCACCTTCGCGTGCCGCGCGGCCTCGAGGAGCACCTGGGTGCCCAGCACGTTCGTCTTGATGAAGGCCTCGGGGCCGAGGATCGAGCGGTCGACGTGGCTCTCGGCCGCCAGGTGCATGATGGCGTCGATGCGGTGCGTGCGCAGCACGTGGTCGACGAGCTCGCGGTTGGCGATGTCGCCCTGCACGAAGACGTGTTTCGGGTCGCCCTCGAGCGCGGTGAGGTTCTCGAGGTTGCCGGCGTAGGTGAGCTTGTCGAGGTTGACGACGGTCCACTGCGGGCGGTGCTTGCGCAGCCAGTGGATGAGGTTGGAGCCGATGAAGCCGCAACCGCCGGTGACGAGGACGTTCATGGCCGATTGGCGTAGCCGCAAGGCTCCCGGGTGTCGAGGCGTTCGAGGCGTGGTATCGCACGTGGCCATGCCCCGCCCGAAGAAGTCGCCCGTGGGTTCGATTGCCGCGCTCGAGGCTGCGCTCGTCGAAGCGCGCCGCGAGCGCGACGAGGCGCTGCTTGCGCTCGCGACGGAACGAGAGCTCACCAACGCCCTGCGCCTTCAGCTCCGCCAGCCACCCATCGAGGTCGCCCGGTACCCTGCGGGGACGGGCCTGGGCCCGCCTCCCCTTCGGTACGAGTTGGCCGACAAGCTCAATGACTCGGCCAAGAAGGCGCTCGGCCCGGTGCATCGCGCAGCGAAGTCGCTACTGGGGCGAAAGCCGCAAGGCGCGGGGCGCCGGTGAGCCGTTCGGCTGATGTCGTCGTTCCCGTGTACCGGGATGTGACTCTGACTCGCGCGTGCCTCGAGTCGGTGCTCACGAACTCGGGTGAGTCCTTGCGCCGCCTCATCGTCGTCGACGACGTCGGTCCCGACCCCGAGATGCGTCCAATGCTCGAGTCCCTGCGAGCGCGCGACGGGCGCGTTCGCCTGCTCTTCAACGAGCAGAACCTGGGCTTCGTCGGCTCGGCCAATCGAGGCCTGTCGGTTCGCCAGGGCGACGTGGTGCTGCTGAACAGTGACACCGAAGTGACTGCCGGGTGGCTGGACGAGCTCCTGGGCGTGCTCCACGACCACGAACGAATCGCGGCGGTGACGCCCCTCTCGAACAACGCCACGCTGGCCTCGGTGCCGACCTTCGGTGCGGGCGTCCCCGTGAGCGACCTCAAGGGGCGCGACGTCGACCTCCGAGGCCTCCCGCGATGGAGTGAGACGCCCACCGGCGTGGGCTTCTGCCTCGCGATGCGCGGAGAGCTGCTCGATCTGCTCGGGCTCTTCGACCCGGCGTACGGGCGCGGCTACAACGAGGAGAACGACTGGTGCCAGCGCGCGCGCGCCCTTGGGTTTCTCGTCGTCCGCGCCAATCGTTGTCTCGTCTTCCACTTTGGTGAGGTCTCCTTCCAGGGCGCCCGCGCCGAGCTCGACGAGCACAACGCGCGCCGGCTCGTCGCCCGTTACCCGAGCTACGTCGAGCAGAACCGTGACTTCGAGGCCGGCCCGCACGCGCGCGTCGCGGCCATCGCCGTCGCAGCCCAGGTGCGGCGGCTCAGGGTGGGCCTCGACCTGTCCCACCTCGTCGCACCCGACATTCACGGCACCGCGGTGTACGGCACGCAGCTCGCGCGGGCGCTGGCGAGCCGCGAGGGGCTGGAGCTGACGGTGCGGGTCGCGAGCCCGACGGTTGCCGCGGCCCTCGCACCCGCTGGTGTCCGCTGTGTCGAGGCCACCGGGCCCTTTCGTGACGTCGAACTCGTGCACGCGCCGACGCAGGTCTACGACGAGGCCACGCTCCGAGCGTTGCTCGAGTCCGAGGGGCACCTCGTCTTCACCTGGCAAGACCTGATCGCACTTCGGGCGCCCGAGGCGCTCGGGACGTTCGACCGCTCGCGCCGGTTTCGGAGCCTGACGTGGGCGGCATTGACGGCCGCGCAGGGGGTGGTGGCCATCAGCGATACTGCGGCCTCCGAGCTGGTGGCGTTGATGCCGGGCCTCTCTGGTCGGCTGGCTCGCACCTGGCTGGGCTTCGACACCGCGCGCGTGCCGTCCACCGCGCGTGTGGACGAGGTGACGCGCGCACGGAGCCTCACCCAGCCCTACGTCGTGCACGCCGGCAGCGACTACCCGCACAAGAACCTCGAGTGGCTCCTCGAGGCCTGGCCACTGGTCACCTCTGGCGTCGAGCTGGTGCTCGTCGGCCCCCGCTCGCGCCTGCCGAACACCCTGGGCGCACGGGGCGCGCCCCTGCCAGCCCGGGTGCGCCACCTTGGCGAACTCCCGTCGGACGAGGTGCTCCCGGTGGTGGCGGGTGCACGGGCCGTGGTCCTTCCCAGCGTCTACGAGGGGTTCGGGCTCGGCGCGCTCGAGGCCATGGCGGTCGAGGTCCCCGTCATCATCAGCGGCTTGTCCGCGGTGGCGGAGGTGGCTGACGCGGCCGCGGCGGTGCCTCCGTCGTTGACGCCCTCGAGCCTCGCGCGAACCGTGGACGCCGTCGTGACCGACCCGACGCTGCGGAGGAAGCTGGTCGCCGCTGGCCGAGCGCGCGCGCGAACGTTCTCCTGGGCCGAGACGGCGAAGCAGACCGAGGCCTTCTACCGACAGATCGTGCTCTCGCCCGACGCGGCTTCGCTCGATGCGCGTGATGCCCTTCGGCGCCTCCTGGCCTGACCGGAAGGCTCAACGCCCCAGCAGCCGCTTCAGGCCGTGGTGCAGCGGTGTTCGCTTCAACACGTCATTGGCGCGGTCGGCCAACCTCCAGCGCAGCGGGCGCCCCGACGCCTCTGGCAGCTCGAGCCCATTCACGAGCCGGTCGACCCGCGCCGCGAGCTGCGCGTTGAGTTCGGCGAGGCTGGCCCGCTCGGCCTTGAGGGCCGCAACCAGCTGGTCCTGCTCTCGAATCAGCTGGTCTCGCTCGTCGACGCGCCGTTCGGTCGCTCGCACGACGGCCGCGAGCTCGGCTGGCCACGAGCACGAGGCATCAAGCACCGACACCGGCGTGGCCATGGGCCGCGGCTGCCACGAGCAGACCGCCACGAAGTTCGTCACCTCGTCGACGCCAACCGCGGCGTGTTGCTGCCGCGCCGTCGTCAGGACGGTCGAAACCTGCTTCGTCGACGCCTCGGCGATCACGGCCGCTCCCGACGTCTGCACCTGTCGCCATCGCTGGACGCACGGGAAGCTCGCTTCGACCAACTCGAAGAACTCGGCCTCGTGCAGCTCCTTCACGTGGTACGGGTTGACGAGGCCCCGACGCTCTGTCCAGGCACGATTCGGGGTCGAGATGATGGCGACGCCTTCCTTCGACAAGAAGGCCGCGAGCAGCTCGAGCAGCTCGCGCTGGTGGGTCGTGTGCTCGATCACCTCGAGGCATGTCACGACGTCGAACGGTCCCGGCGCGTCCCGGCGCAGCTCCGAGACGGTGCTGAAGGTGACGGTCGCCGAGCTTCGCAGCCGCGAGGCCGTCGCCACCGCCTCCGCGCTCGCGTCGACGCCCCGCACTGCGGCGAAGGCTGATGCCAGGGCAGCAGCCCCCACGCCAAGGCCGCAGCCCACGTCGAGCAGGCGCCCACCCGAGAACGAGGCTTTCACGAACTCATAGCGGGCGTGGTGGTCGGCCCACGCGAGGGCGTTGGCGGACAACGGGTCGTACCGCTCTCCGGAATAGGTCGCGTCGCTCACGTTAACCCGCTCGCTGGAGGGTGACGTACAGGTCCCACAGGAGGGTGCCCAGCGGCAAGCGCGAGCGCTTCACGACGCCTTCCCTCCACATGGTGTGCTCGAACCGTCGCTGGAGTTCACGCCAGGTCTTTCGGGGTGAGCGGGCGATGAGATCGGCCAGCCGAACGTCGAAGCCGAAGCGCGACACCTGATGAACGCCGAAGCTCTCGACGTGCGAATACCGCAGGAACGCCTCGGCCTGTTGCCTGGTGGGGTAGCGGATGTAGTCGAGCGCACGGGCGAGCGCTCCAGCTCTGAGCTGCTCTCCGGTGAACGGCGAGAGCGATGCCACGCGGGTGAAGTCGCGCGTCCACGCGTCGATGCCCTCGCGCGCCCGACGGAAGTAGCGCTGGGCGTTCTCTCGTTCGATTTCGTATTCTTTGAGCTCTGGGAGCACCGCCGCGGGGTTCTCGGGTCGCCTCCGATAGCCGACCGTGCTGCCATGTGCGGCCTGGGTCACCATCTCGTAGATGGCAGTGTTCCTGAAGAGGTCGAGCTCTTCGGCATCCGAGCGTCGGAAGTCCGCGAGGAACCCGTGCTTGTAGGAACGCGGGTAGCGCTCACCCTCGCTCGCGAGCGCGAGGTAGGCACCGAACAGCTCGGGCATGCCGCGCTCTGACTCGAACGCTCGCGCCAGGTTGTCCTGCATCGTGCCCTTCCAGCCGATGTCGGCGATCACCACCTTGTCCTGGCCCCAGAGCCCCCGGTAGGTGAGGTAGTCGCGCAGGGTGTCTTTGGCGGCATCACGCGCCTCGGCGAACGCTGCGTGCACGTCGCGCGACTCGAGGAACCGTCGAAACTCGAGGTCGTCCTCCGGAGGACCCAGTCGTCGGCGTGGCTGGGTCAGGCCGACGCTCGCGGCGAGGCCGACGAAGGGCTCGGTCGGCAGCGACAGGTTCTTGAGCAGCGTCAGCAGGGTCTGGTTCGGGTACTGCCGCCAGAAGCGCTGGAGGTCGTCCCAGGCGAGGCCCCGCATCGCCGGCAGCATGGTCGACGCGCGCGAGACGTAGAGGTACCTCGCCTCGGGTGGCCGCGGCCCCAACAGCCCCTGCTCGAGGAGGCGGCCGTAGATCCGCAGGAAGGTGAGGCCTTCGCGCGCGAGGAAGAAGATTCGTTTCGCACCGCGCCGTCTCGCGAGGTCGACCGTATCGAGCACGAAGGCGACCAGCCCGGGGGCGAGGGTCTGCCCGAGCTCGTAGTCGACGTCTCCCTCCACCTGCTGGCTCGCACGGTCGGGCAGGCGTTCGATGAGCTCGTCGATGAGCGGCACGTTCCAGACGTGGTTCGACGAGGCGAGACGCTCGAGGGCCTTGAGCCGCGTGCGCCGTGACGTCTCGGACTCGTCCACGACGTGAACCGTATCGATGCCGTGCCGGCCCGGCTGGACCTGGTCGGCTTCGAGATCGTCGCCCACGAAGAGCAGGTCTGAGGCGGCGATTGCTTCGGTCTCGAGGAGCCAGGGAAAGATTCGGCCGGTGGCCTTGCGCTTGCCGACGTCGGTCGACGTGTAGACCTCGTCGAAGAGATCGGCGAAGCCGCAGCTGTCGAGCAACCGCTGGAGCTGCTGGCTCGACAGGTACATGTCACTGACGACGATCAGGCGGGCGCCGGCGACCTTGAGCGCGCGAACGGCCTCGATGGACCCCGGCGTCGCAGAGAGGGCGAGCGCCTCGAGGCGAAGCTCACTCTCCACGCACGCCGCCACCAGCGCCTCGTTGTCGATCGGCACCCACGTCGCGATCCAGCGTCGAGCGACCTCGGCGAAGTCGGCCTCGTTGTCTTCCCCGCGCGCCACGCGCTCCGCGACCACCTGCCGTTCGATCTCCCGGCGGCGCTCGAAGACCGACTCGGGCGTCGGCAGAAACCACCGATGCACCCACGGCGCGAGGAGTTCGTGCACCCTGAAGGCCGCGGCGCGCTTGAGCCACTCCCCCTCGACCTGCCGGCGCACGAGGGTGTTGAACATGTCGAAGGCGACGACCCGCTTCGCACGCGCGTGTGTCCTCAGCACCTCAGCCAGCGTCGAGAAGCCGGTGACGGCCCGAATCACCGGCGCACCCGCTCGGTCAGCCAGCGCAGCCGCGCTTCGACGACCTCGAGACGCGCTGGCACGCCGGAGTCGACCCACCAGAGCTGCAGGTGCTCGCGGAGGTGGGCCTTCGCGACCGCTGACGATGACGACCGGCGGGCGATGCTCAGCCGAGTGTCTCGAACCTGCTCGACCAGGAATCGCTGCAGCGCGCTGGTGACCGACTGCCGCTTCATCGCACCCTCCGCAACCTCGATGGTTCCGTCGACGACACGAGCCGCGACGCGTCGAGCGCCAGCAGGACGTCGACCGTCAGCCGGGCGAACACGTCGTCGGCATCGAAGAACTCTGCCGCCTTCTGGAACGCCCGAAGTCGAACGGCCCGCGCGGTGTCGGGAATACGGAGCACCTCGTCGACGGCTGCCAGCAGCTTCGCCTCTGGCCGCACGAGGAAGTCGTCTTCGGGCTCGATGCCCCACAGCGGTGGGAAGCCCGTCGTCGCGATGACGAGCAGGCCGCGCGCCAGTGCCTGGAGCGGGAGCGGGTCCAGCCGGCCCGTCGCGTCGTAGCCGGCCGTGAGAAAGATCGCGGCCGTGTCGAGGAGCGCCAGATGAGCGTCGAGGGAGCCCCCCGGCTCGAGCACCACCAACTCCTCCATACGGCCCAGGCGTTCCATCACCTCGGCCGAGGGGGCCGCCCACCTTGGAACCACCACGCCCCGCCGCGAGAAGTCCGGCGGGGGCAGGCGAGCGCGGTTGACCGGCAGCGGCAGCACCGCGAGGGGGTCGGGCTCTCCTTCAGGTGGGGGCTCGAACCAGGTCAGCCCGTCGAGGGCCTCACGCCACGCCTGGAGCGGCCACGGGCCCCTGCTCCCGTGAGGTGGCCGGGTGACAAGGCCGACGCGCAGCCCCGGAATCGATGTCGCCGAGGCTGCGTCGAAGTGCTCGTCGAGCACGCAGTACGTCACGTGGGGTCGAAAGAGCGCCGCCTCGGTCGCGGCCAGGTTCCAGCCACTGCTCACCGGAAAACACCGAAGGTCGGCCCACGCCGACTCCAGCGGGAAGAATGGGCGGCTCGGCCCCGACGTGAGAAAGGCCACCCGAAGGCCGGCCGGCACCCGCGACTTCATTCGAGCACCTTCATCGCGTACTCCCGCAGCACCTCGCGCACCGCAGGCGGCGAGAATCGTTTGAGTGATTGCACGGTGTTCGACGCCTTCAGCTCCCGGTAACGCTTCATGAGCAGCCACTCGCCCTCGCCGAGGTGTGGAGCGCTCCGCTGCTCTGCCTCGAAGCGCCAGACGTCATCCAGCCAATGGGTGCGCATCGCCGACACCGACGCGAGCGCAGGGCGCAAGTGCGCGTTGGTGTAGCCAGACCGGGCCGAGGCCTCGAGCGCCGCGGCGAACTGCCCCGTCGCCGTACGCCAGTCAGGCCACTGACGGGCCGTGGCCAGCGCGTTCGTTCGGAGCATCGTCAGGACGTCGTCGTGCTCGCTGAGCTGGTGCAGGTAGCGGACTGCCGCGAGCGGGTCGCTCGTGGGCGCCAGCAGCGCGTTCTGGCCGTGCACGACGTACTCGTCGCAGCCCGAGACAGGCGTGGTGATCGCAGTTCCTCCCTGCGAGAACATCTCGAGCGGCGGGCCGTACATGCCCTCGACGCTCGACAGCTTCAACATGACGTCGTGCTGTCGCAGCACCTCGGCGACCTCGTGAATGCCGATGCGCTCCCAGATGCGCACGGGGCGTTGGCCGATGACCGGCTTCTGCCCGCCCGCGTACGACGTGAGCCACCCCACCTCGAGGGGCGTTCGCTCAGCGGCGACCTGGAGCAGCTCGAAGGCCTCCTTGACGCCCTTGAAAGGAACGCCCCATGGTCCTTCGACGATGACGCGGAGGGGGCCCTTGCGAGCTGACGGGGTTCGAGGGCCCGCGAAGTACTCGGACGAAAGTCCGTTCGGCACGTAGGCGACGCGAGCGTCAGGCTGGAGGTGCGCGATGAAGCGCTCGAGCCAGTGGGCCTCGGTCACGAAGAAGAGCGGCAGCGAGTACGTCGCGCGGTTCTGCAGCTTGTAGTGCCGCTCGGGGTGGAACCGGGACTCGTAGGATTGGTTGAAGTACCCGTACACCGTCGCTTCGAGCTGGTGCAGGTCGAACCACGTCAGCCACCAGGTCGCGAACAAGAAGTCGAAGCGCTCTCTTCGGCAATCGTCGAGGTGCCGAATCGAGAGCCCCTTCAGCTTGGGGTGCCAACTTCCGCCTGCCGGCTCCGGCGGTGTGGGCGGGATCAACGTCACCTCGTGGCCGAGCGCACGGAGGCCCGCGGCATGCTCGATGATCACGTTCGAGCCGCCGCTGATGTGAACGATGTCTCCGACGAGGAAGCCGATCTTCATTCGAGCCGGGCGTTACTCAACCCCGCTGCCTGACGCAACGCGCGAGCCCTGCCGTGTCGAGCCCTACCGGTCCTGCGCGGTGCGGGGGTCGACCCGTGAGACGCACCAGCCGCTGACGTGTGCTTCATCGGTTAGAGGGGCCGGACACGGGTCGAACGACAGGTACCAGTCTGCGCGGGTCATGACCGGGGCTTCCATCTCACGAAGGCGTGAGTACCGCTGTGTCACGTTCGGACCCCAGATGACCGTGTGGCCCTGCAGGTGCGCGAGCACCTTGTTGTACACGACCATGTCACCGTCGGTCCGATAGCGGTCGTGCAGGCGACCCGCGAACGCGACCGTGCTTCCGGGGGGCAGCGCCTGGCTCCAGCGCTGGAAACGCCACATCGCTTCGTCGTGACTCGAGAGGTGGGTGCGTGCCGTGGCGAGCACCTCGGACTTGCGGCTGACGAGGTGGCCGAGGTGGTCGAACCACAGGGTCCGGCCACCCAGCAGCAGCAGCGCGGCGAGCGCCACCCCGGCGCCCAGGCGCGTACTCCGCCAGGCGGCAGCGGAAGCCGCGGCGCCGAGTCCGCCGCCCACCAGGAGGAACGCGAGGCTGGTGAGTGACATCAAGCTCTTGATCCAGAAATAGAGATCGTCGCGGGCCGCGAGGAGGGCGACCATGCCCGCGGCCAGGGCGAGGGTGACGAACAGCACGAGTGGCCCACGGCTGGCACGCCCGAGGAGCGCGAGAGAGAACACCAGCGCGAGGCACCAGAAGAGCGTCGCGGCCGGGCTCCGGAGTCGCTGGAGCGATTCGACAATGAGCACGAAGCGCTGACCGGTCCTCGGCATCGCGGCGAAGAGCTCGGCCTCGAAGCCCTGTGCGCGCTCGCTGTGTCTGACGAGATCGTCGAGGCCCGCGAGCAGCGCCGGCGCCTCGGGTCCGGCGTGCCACGGGAAGACGGTGTGGTGGGCCAGGGCGTTGAGAGCCGCCCGGTGCTGCATGGAGCCGCGGTTGAAGTCGACGACGACGTCGAGGTTGACGTTGACCAGCAGCACCACCGCGGCGACGACGCGGGCCAGCGTGGTGAGGTCCGAGCGTGACCGGCGCGCGATCGCTGCAGCCAGCCAGACGAGGCCAAAGGCCATCACGCTGAAGGCCTGGTACGGGTAGAGGCCGACCGACGCGGCGAAGACGCAGGCGAGGGACAGCTCGGCGAACCACCGGCCCGCGCCCTTGACGGCTTCGAAGCGGAAGTCCGAGAACCAGAGCGCAGCCCACGCCCCGGCGATCACCAGGTGCGCAACCTCGTACTGGGGCACGTAGCCCTGACTGAAGAGCTGGAAGAGCAGCGTGCCGTGTGACGCCGCGGCGGCTCCAGCGAGGGCCGCTCGTGGCGTCAACCCGAGCCTCAAGAACACCGCGAACGCGAGGAAGGGAAAGAGCAGCCACAGCCTGACCGCTCCCGAGGTCATCGCCGTCGTCGTGTCGACGCCCGAGGAGAGCGCAGTGATGCCGAGTCGGAGGTAGTCTTGATACCGAATCGCGCCGAGGCCCCAGTCGAGCGGTGCGTCGAACGCGACCGAGGCCCACGCCGGGTAGTCGACCGCGTCCGTGTAGACGTGGCCTTCGTACCAGCCTGGGAAGAGGACGGCCGGGTAGAAGAAGACGAGCGTGCTCGCGACAGCGACCGCTCCAAGGTGGGAGAAGAGCCTCAGGTCGCTCGCCGTGAGGCGGCCCCAGAGTCCACGCCAGCGCTGCCAGCCTTTCCGAACGCCGAGCTGGGCGATGAGCGCGACACTCGCCAGCCCGACGAGCGCCAGCCAGGCACCCCTCAGCGGCGCCCCGTGAAAGACGCTCGAGACGATGTTCGTCGCCAGCCCTTCGCCCGCGAAGAAGCAGAGCAACAAGGCCTCGAGCGGTGCGAGTCGGTCGACGATGGGCGTGACGACGGCCGCGCCAAGCAAGACGAGCACGAGCACCATCGCGCCGGCCTGGGCCAGGAGCAGGAGGGCATTCACCAGCAGGGTGCCGAGCGCACGCAGGCGCGCGCCGACATCAACCTGCGCCTCGATGGGGGCTTCGACGAAGGGACCCGAACGGACGAGCAGTTCGTCGACACCGTGAAACGCCTCGATGCGCACGACGGAGTCGACTTCGCCGGTCACGGTGAAGGGGCCCTGCCAGAGCGGAAGCAGCGCGTGCTGAACCCAGCGCCCGCTGGAAACGTGAAACGTCCGCGGCGCACCGGGCTCGACGGTCACGCACGAGCGGGGAGTCGTCGTCGCCTCGACGCAGACGGTGGCCGGTCCCTGCTCGGACGCGTACGACAACGTGAGGCCCGACACCGAGCCGCGCCACGAGAGCCGGCTGCCGGGTTGGTCGCTCTTCCAGCGTCCGCCCCGAGGCAGCTCACCATCGACGGAGAAGCCTGGCCCTGGTTGGTACGTCGAAGGGTCCGTCAGGGCCGCCCGCCGTCCGGTGACGAAGGGAGCCACGAAGAGTCGGCCCCCCGACTCGTGGGTGACCGTCACGTCGAGCGGTGCCGCGACTTCGACGACGGCGAAGCTCCGCGCCCGTCCAGCCGTGAGCCCCAACGGCGTGGGTGACGTGGTGGTCACCTCGAGACGCACCTGAGACACCACGACGAGCCACGCCAACAGGACGAGATCGAGCGCGACGATCGTCCAGAAGACCGGGCTCCCGAGGCTCGAGCGTGGGACCAGCGTCTTCATGTCACCGGGGCCACGCCCACGCCCGAGCGAGCCCTAGGCCCGTCGTCAACTGCCTGGCTTCGACGATGTTGTCTTCGATGCTGCAGTACGTCCACCCGCCGTAGCGCCCGATGGTGTGCACGCCCTGCGCGGCGAGCCGCTGCTTCGCCTCGGCCACCTGCCGATTCGACTCGGCCGTGATGTGCACGTACGCCGGGTTCATCACCACCGAGTGCTCGGCCACGACCTGTTGCGTCGTCACGACGCCTTCGGCCTTCAGCCCCTCGAGCACGCGCTCGCGCTCCTTCGCCACGTCGATGCGCGCGCCGCGGGGGAAGCCGAGCTCGACGTACAGGCTCATGCGCGGCCCGTCGAAGATGTTGTCGTAGAACCCGATTCGGTAGAACGCCCGCGACCGGTCGGGGAAGTACACCCAGTGCACGTCCCTCGGGCCTTTGGTGTCGAAGCCGAGGTTGAAGACGAGCACCTGGTTCCACGTGAAGACGCGCTCGTCGACCGGCTGGCCACACAGCGCCATGAGGGCAGGGAAGGGCACCGAGGTGACGAGGTTCCGGTAGCGGTACTCGCCCTTCGGCGTGCGGGCGACCTTCCGCTCGAGGTCGATGGCGGTGACGGGCTCGTTCAGCCGGAGCGACGACGGCTCCACCTCGCTGGCGAGCGCATTGACGTACTCGATGGCGCCTCCGGCCGGGTAGGTGAAGCTCGCGTTGTACGAGGCGTTGTCCGCCTGCCGCATGTTCTTGACGATGTCGGTCAGGTCGGCGTGCGGGAAGAAGCGGCCCATCGCGTCGCGGTCGAGCGTCGCAAGATCGGTCGCGTAGAGCTTCTCGTTGTACGGAATGAGGAACTTCTCGGCGATGGAGCGGCCGAAGCGGGCGTAGAGCATCTCCTTGAAGTTGCCCTCGGGCTGCGGCGGCATGCCGGGCCCCCGCGCCATGTAGAGGTCGTACAGGCAGTCGATGAACTCGGCCTGCGGCAACTGGTGGATGTTCTTCTGGAACGGGAAGTCGATCTGCTTTCCGGCGTACGAGATGAACGACTTCTTCACTACGGTGCGAATGTCCTGCCCCGGCATGCGCTGCCGGAGCCAGGCTTCGATCTCGGCGTGCTTGAAGTGTAAGAAGTGGCCCGAGTAGTCCCAGACGAAGCCGTCGCGCTTGATGGTCTTGCAGTAGCCGCCGATCTCGCGATCGGCCTCGAGCAGGACGAGATCGCCGCCGCGCCCGATGGAGGCCGCCGTGGCCAGCCCGCTGATCCCCGCGCCGACGATGAGCGTCTCGACTTCAAGCATCGCCCGATGCTGGCGCTGCCAATCTGCGTGTCAAGACCTATAGCGTAGCCGAATCTCGCGCTACCTCGCGCCGACGTAGCTCAAGACGCATAGAGAGTTGGCGTTGCCTGGCGTCTGAGGCACCCAAGCAATCCAAACCTGCTTTCCGGCCAAGAACGCAGCATGGAGAAGCGAGAACTTCTCCTTGTAGAACGGGTCAGTAGTCGCCCAAGACACGACTTGCGTCGGGGCGGCCGGGCTCGGATTCTGGATTGTGCTCAAGCTACACTGGGGCGCTACAGCGGGGCTTCCTGGCTCAATCGTCGCGTCGAACCGAAGTTGGTAACCGATGCCTATGCCAGCGAACAACTGTTTCACGTTCGCAAACTGACACGAACCTCCGCCAGCATGCCATTGACAGAGCTGAGCATAGGCAGAAGGGCCCGCGAGAAGGACAGAGAGAACTGCGATTCGGAAGAACGACTTCAACATGACACCCTCCTCAAGTGAGACAACCGCAAGACCGCTAGCCAACCAAAGACCGCTACAGCCCCAACGCCGCCACGACAATGGCGGTGTGGGTGGCGTTGCTTGCTAAGACTATCTTCGATGTTACGTGTTGCGTTTGGCCGAAAGCGCCGACAAAAGAGCCACTTAGCTCGTGTGGTCCGAATCCGTAGTTGTTCACCATATGCATTGGAAAATCGACACCAAAAGTTGCTGTGAGTCCGTCCACACGCCAAGTAATTCCGCTTCCAAAGGTAGAAGGCGGGGCTCCCCGAAGGGTCCAGTCTAAGACGTAGAAGTCATCCTCTCTCGTGACCAGTTGAGACGTGGTTTGGAAGGCGTATGCTAGGGTTCTGCCGTTGCGAGAGAGGGTGAATGGGTATAGTATTTCGATGCCAAGCTTGTCTTGGTCAGACAGTTGTCCGGAGTTATTGCCGTGAATCCCGCAGTAGTGCATGATCGAGTTTCTGTCGAAGAACGTATGGAAGCCAGATGAGATTCCTCCCGAGGGATTGCACGTCGGGTCTGGCGGAGCGTCGTTGTCCGAACGCTCCTGCTCGTGATCGAAACCAATCGTGTGTCCGAATTCGTGTACAGCGAGATACTCGATGCGAGTTTGGCTGCCGCTGAGTGGAAGCGCAATGTGCAGGCTGATGGAGTTGGTGTCCGCTGTGGGGGCTCGCAACGAAGCGGTGCCAGATATCGCTGAACCGCCGCCCCCTTGGTCGGTTCCAAGTTCGACCTTGGCTCTCACGAAGAGCGAAGAGCCAGATGTTGGGCAGGGATCGAATCCGCTAAACGCCACTGCGCCGAAAGCAGACCAACTTGAGTTGAGTGCATTCCGGATAATGGTTTTCTGGCTATCAAATCCAGGAAGGACCCAGCACACAGGTATCGGAGAGTTTCGCGGAAAGAGGACTGAAGTGGTGCCAGAGAACAATGCCCCAGTTTGTGTTTTCGTCGACGAAGCGCTTGTTGACCGTGAGATGGAGTCTCCGTCTGAGGCCTCGCCGGCTGCGCATGCGGTGAGCATCGAGACAGTAAAGGCAAGCAGTGTCCAGCCGGGCCGCAGAGGTTGTCTCATAAATTCTTTCTCCAGTCGCCCCAAGTCTCGAATCCTCAAAACGCGTCCGGTTGCAGTGCCGTCCCAAGCGAAAGGGGTCGGGTTCTCATGCTGATCTCGACACCTGAATTTGCCAGCGATTGTAGGGCCTTGGCCTGTTCCCCAACCAGTCGAGGAGTTAGGAGCTACGCTCCCTCACAGGGTCGTTTCCGAGGGGAGTTCATCGGTTCTGCGAAGCATGAGATCCCCACCCAGCGAAAGCTGCCTGGGAGAACGTAGATAGAATTACGATGCCAAGTCTCTTCATGACCCCCCCCCGAGGTTGAATCAAACAGATCAACGTCAGACGACTTCAGGATTATCAGGATTGCCAAGGCGAGTTGCAAGACCGCTCAGCCTTTTTGACGCGCGACTATGAAGTTTCCGAACCGGCACTTGAATGTGTGGTCGGAATCGTCGTGTCCGGGTGCGCGATGAGATCGATCACGATCGTGCTCGCGAGGATGAGCACGTCATCTTCCCCCGGCTGCACCTCAACGCCGTACGTGTCGGTCCACGAGAACCACCGCTTCGACACTTCGGCCACCACCTTCCCGCCGCGGCGGAACGTGTACTCGTGTTCCAGCAGGCTCCCGATCGCCTCGAGATCATCCGGCCCGGGGACATCGACCGTGAACCCGATGCGGAAGAGGTTGATGAGATCCTTCTTCACCACCGCCGACGGCTTCCCCTCACGCACGATCTCATACGCCGCGGTGAGCGAGATCAGCTTCTCGCGAATGAGCGCGACTTCCTTCTTGTTCGAATCCAGCATCGCCAGCTTCTCGCGAACGAGCGTGAACGCCTTCCCGTCGACGTAGAACGCCTCGCGGCCCGACTCGTCCTTGATGGCGAAGTCCTCACCGAACGACAGCCACTTCTGCTTCACGACGTAGCGCATGGGAGCGCACCCTACTCGGCAAACACCCGGCCGAGCACCGCCCACCACGCGGGCACGGTAACGAACGACACGACCGCCCCCACGGCCGCGAGCGCCGCCGACACCGGAGCCGCCAGCCGGTGCTCCGTCGCCAGCACCGCCGCCGTCACCATCGGCGCCATCGCCGCCTGCGCCACCGCCACCTTCGCCTCGAGTCCCGTCGGGGCTCCCACCAGCCACACCACAGCGAGCATCACCGCCGGGGCGAGCCCGAGCTTCCACACCAGCCCGCCCACGAGCGCTCGGCCATGGCCCTTCAGCCCCGACGCCTCGAGCTGCCAGCCCACCGACGCCAGCGCGAGCGGCGTCACCATGTCGGCCAGGCGCGTCAGCACCGGCTCCACGCCCGACGGGAGCTCGACCGGCCTCAGCGCGAACGCGAGCACCAACGCCACGAAGGGCGGAAACGTCACCAGCCGCCGCGCGACGATCGACCAGGAGGGGCGCTCCCCACCCATCCACATCGCGAATGGCACCGCTCCGGCGCTGAAGACGAGGAAGCTGCCCAGCTGATCGAGCAGCGCCGCCGGAGCCACCGCTCCGCGTCCTCCCAGCGCCTCGACCAGCGGAACACCGACGAACGCCGTGTTGCCCAGGCCGCAGCTGAGCGCCAACGCTCCGGCGACCTCCCGGCTCGACCAGCCGCGCCGCACCGCCACCACCGCCAGCCCGGCCGACACCAGGAACAGCGCCCACAGCGTCGCCGCGCCCACCAGCACCCCCGGCGCCAGCGGCACCCCGTGCACCGTCTTCAGCACCAGCGCGGGGAGCGACACGTTCAGCACCCACGCGTTGAGCACCTTCGGCGCCTCGCGCGGCACCGACGACACCCGCCGGGCGAGTGCGCCCAGGGCGAAGCACCCAACCAGCAGGCCCAGCATCAGCGCACCTGCGCGAGCGTCGCGATGATGCCTTCCCCGTACAGCGCCAGCCGTTTCTTGCCGAAGAAGGGCAGGGCCTCGAGCTGCTCGGGCGTCGTCGGGTTCATCGCGGCGATCTCTTCGACGAGCGGGTTCGACAACACCACCGACCCCGCCACCTTCCGCTTCGCCGCCGCCTCTTTCCGGAACGCCAGCAGCACGTCTTCCCGCCTTCGCCGGCCCGGCTCGCGGTCCTTCTTCTCGTCGGGCATCGCCAGCTCGCCATTGCGGAGCTTCTCGATCTGCACCTTCACCAGCTCGATCACCCGGTCGCCGTGCTCCCGCACGAACTGCCCGCGGACGTTCTTGATCTTCCCCAGCTCCTTGAGGCTCGTGGGCGGCTTCACGGCGATCTCTCCCAGCGCCGTGTTCGACAGCATGCGCCCCATGGGAATGTCAGCCGCCTCGGCCGCCTCGAGCCTCAGCGCGTGCAGGCCCTTCGCGATCGCCTGCGCCAGCGCTACTTCCTTCGCGTTGAGCCCCTGCTTTGGAATCCTCAGCTCCGCGCTCGCGATGTCCGGCCGCACCTGGGCCTCGGCGCACATGCGGGCGCAGTCGAGCTCGACCTCTTCGAGAATGTCCGCCTCGACGCAGGCCTGCTTCACCATGCGCCCGAGCGTCGTCAGGTACCGCACGTCGTCGGCGATGTACGCGCGCAGCTCCGCCGGGAGCGGCCGTTGCGAGAAGTCCGCCTGCTGGTGCTCCTTCTTCAGCGTCGCGCCCAACTTCTCGAGCACGAGATCGCCCAGCCCCACCTTCGGCCAGCCCAGCAGCGTCGCGGCCCGGTGCGTGTCGAACAGCCCCGCCACCCGAATGCCCGCCTCGGCCAGGTACTGCAGATCGCCCATCGCGGCGTGGAAGATCTTCGTGCGCGCTGGATCCGCGAACACCTCGGCCAGCGGCGCGACCGACACCTCGGGTGCCAGCGTGTCGACGAGGAAAATCGACTCGTCGGTGCCCACCTGCACGAAGCACAGGCTCGCCCGGAAGTGGTGCATCGAGTCGGCCTCGACGTCCACCGCGAACTCCTGCACCGCCGCCACGCCGGCCTTCACCTCGTCGAGCTGTGACGGGCGGGTCACGTCGACGGTCCGCTCTGGAAATCCCACGGCCGGGGCGACTAGCAACAACGCCGCGTTTGGGCTACGGGCCCGGCGCGCTTCGAACCGGGAATCCGCATGAACGAGCTCGACAAGCTGGAGAAGAGCATCGTGTCGTCGATGGGCAAGGCCATCGCCGACTGGAACCTCGTCGAGGCCGGCGATCGCATCATGGTGTGCCTGTCGGGCGGGAAGGACTCGTACACGATGCTGCACGGGCTCGAGCAGCTCCGCCGCCGCGCCCCGGTGCCGTTCACCCTCGTCGCCGTCAACCTCGACCAGGGCCACCCGGGCTTCCCCGGCCACGTCCTCGAGGGCTGGCTGAAGGCCGAGGGCTACGACTACCGCATGCTGAAAGAGGACACGTATTCCATCGTCCTCGAGAAGCTCAAACCCGGCCAGACGCAGTGCTCGCTCTGCAGCCGCCTGCGCCGGGGCATTCTGTACAACGCCGCCGTCGACCTCGGCTGCAACAAGATCGCGCTCGGCCACCACCGCGACGATCTCATCCACACCTACCTGCTCAACCTCTTCTTCGCCGGCGCCTCGGCCACCATGCCGCCGCTGCTGAAGTCCGACGACGGGCGCAACACCGTCATCCGCCCGCTCTGCTACGCGAACGAGGCCGACATCGCGCGCTTCGCCGAGCTCAAGGCCTTCCCCATCATTCCGTGCGACTTGTGCGGCTCGCAGGAGAACCTCCAGCGCAAGAAGGTGAAGCGGCTGGTGGACGAGCTGCAGAAAGACATTCCGAACGTGAAGAGCTCCATCCTCTCGGCGATGGGGAACCTCCACGTGTCACACCTGCTCGACAAGCAGTTCTGGAGCGTGCCGACGGAAGAGGCTCCGCCGCGCGCGACGCTGAAGTCCGCTGAAGGGCTCGTGGCCTTGAAGGTCGACCCGAGCCGGGGGGAACACCATGGCGCGTGAGACGTTCGAAGCAGCCCGGCGGGAGCGCAACGCCGCCCTCGTCGAGACGATGCTCCTCGCGGCGAGCGCCGACGGCCGCATCGAGCCCAGGGAGCTGCAGGTGCTGATCGCCCGCGTCATCGAGCGACCCGAGTTCGAGGGCACCGACGCCGAGACGCTCAACACCATGCTCGAGCACGGCGCGAAGCGGCTGTCCGAGGCGAAGCAGCTCGACGACGTGCTCGCGGGGCTCAAGGAGCGGCTGCCCGAGCACCGCAACCGCCTGCTGGCCTTCGGGCTCGCGTCGGCGGTGGCGTTCGGCGATCGCAAGGCCACCCGCGAAGAGCTCGGCCTGCTCAAGACGGTGCAGCTCTCGTTCGGCATCTCGGAGGCCGAGGTGCAGCGCGTGGTGGACGTGGTGCAGCGCGGCGAGTCGCTCACCGAGGTGCTGGGCGAGCCGCCGGAGCACCTCTTCACCGAGACGATGGTCCTGGTGGGCGCGGCCGACGGTGTGGTTCGCGAGAGCGAGCTGCTCTCGATGTTCGAGAACCTCGCCGGGGACCCGGTGTTCCGTGACGTGTCGCGGCCCGCCGCCGAGGCGGCGCTCAAGGCGGCCATTCAGAACCTCGCGTCCGAGGGGCTCCCGAAGCGGCTGGCGGCGCTGGCTCGCGGCCTCACCACGCGTGGGCAGCGGAAGAAGGCGTACCAGCTGGGGGTGCGCATCGCGAACGCGGGCGGCACGCCGGGCAAGCCCGAGCTCAAGGTGCTCGAGCTGCTCCAGGCCACCTTCGGCCTGTCGGACGACGACGTGAAGAAGCTGACCGCGGAGGCGTGATGCCGAACTCCTCTCCTCCAAGGCCCCGCGCCACCTTCCGCTTCGCGCTGCCCCCGTCGCTCACCGACATCGAGGCCCGCGCGGCCGCGCTCTCGGCGTACCTGAGCCAGGCGCTCGGCAAGCCCGCCGAGGTGGTGGTGCCGACGTCGTACGAGTCACTCGCGAAGGATCTGCTCGGCGGCAAGGTGGACGCGGCCTGGGCGCCGCCCTTCGTATGCGCGCGCATCGAGGCGATGGGCGTGCGGGTGCTGGTGCGCGGGGTGCGCGGCGGCGCGTCGACGTACCGCGCGGCGCTCGTGTGCCGGGCCGACTCCAACGTCACGAAGGACTCGCTCCAGGGCACCACCGCCGCGTGGAGCGATCGCGACTCGGTCGGCGGCTACCTCTTGCCGATGGCCTGGCTCCGCGAGCACGGGCACGATCCCGCGAAGCTCTTCTTCCGGCAGGACTTCGTGGGCAACTACCGCGCGGGCCTGGAGCAGGTGGCGAAGGGCGCCGTCGACGTGACGAGCGTCTTCGCGCCGGCGACGAAGACGGGCGAGGCCACGGGCATCAGCGAGGTGTGGCCGGGGCAGGAGGCGCGCTTTCGCGTGCTGGCCTTCACCGACGAGGCGCCCAACGACGGCGTCGCGGTGTCGATGGCGATGCAGGGCCCGCTCGTCACCGAGCTCGAGAAGGCGCTGCTGGCGATGAAGGACGTGGAGTCGGGCGCCTCGGTGCTCAAGGACCTGTTCCACGCCGACAAGTTCGAGCCCGCGCCGCGCATGGGCTACCGGGCGCTGTATCGCGTGGCGCTGGCGAGCCTCTGACCTCGAGGGTCAGGCCGGGCCGGGTGGGGTGACGAGCCCCTTTCGCAGCGCGAGCGCCAGCGCCGTGCCGCCGAGCAGCCCGACGACGTAGCCGTACTTGAGCCCCACCACCGCCGCGGCGACCGCCAGCACGACGTAGAGCTGCTTCGGCTCCGAGGCCACGTCGCGGATGAAGAGCATCAGCGCCAGCGCCTCGAACAGCAGCACCACGCCCAGCACCGGCATCGGGAAGATCTTCACCACCGTGGCGATGCCGGGCGCGAAGACGAGCCCGAGCACGAGGTAGAGGCCGCCGTAGATGACGGCGGCGCCGCCCGTGCGCGCGCCGAAGGCGTGGAAGCCCACCAGCCCGCCGCAGCCGTGGCAGGTGGGCACGCCGCCGAACCAGGGCGCGACGACGTTCATGAGGCCGTAGGTGAGGCCGATGCGGCGCACGCTGACAGGGCGCTCGGGGAAGAGATCTTCAGTCGCGCGGCTGGTGGCGATGACCGAGTTGCCGAGCGAGAGGGGCAGCTGCGGGAGCGCGAGGAGCAGGGCGCCGTCGAGCAGCTCCGACTGGGTTGGCAGCACGATGGACGGAAACTGCACCCCCACCGCGGCGCCGAGCTGCGTGACGTCGACGTGGAAGACGAGCGCGTAGACGAGGCCGAGGCCCATCACGAGGAGCGGGGCAGGGACGCGGCGGCGGCCGCCGCGCAGGGCGATGAGGAGCAGCGTCGCGATGACGGCCAGGGTCATGCCGCGCGCGCCGTCCGAGACGACGTAGTCCTTGAGGCCGAGGGTCGCGAGCGAGAGGCCCAGGCCGAGCTGAATGCCCCGCACGACCTCTTTCGGAACCACCCGGGCGATCCAGTCGAGCAAGCCGGTCGTCGCCAGCACGAGCATGGTGACGCCGATGACGAGGCCGCCGCCGGCGAGCGTGCCCGCCGAGAGCTTCTGCGCGAGCATGATGGCGGCCATGGCCTTGAGCGGCTGGACCGGCATGGGCATGCCGTAGGCGAGGCCGGTGGCGATCTGCAGCACGCCGAAGACGGCGAAGACGCTGGCCGCGTCGAGGTGGCAGGTGCCGACGAGCGCGAGGAGCAGCGGCAGATCAGTGCCGATGTCACCGAAAGCGCCGGCGAGCTCGTGGCGATCGAAGCGGAGGCGGGGCGTGGCGGTCACGGCTGTCACACCGTAGCGCGGCAGGTGCCGTTCACAGCACCACCGTGACTTGCGCGTACCCGTACAGAGACGGGGCGCTCCGCCCCACCGGCGTCTCGAGCGCGAAGGGGCCCGCGAGCCAGGCGGCGAGGCCGGTGTCGAAGGTGAAGAGGCTGTCGGGCGGCGTCCAGCGGAATCGGCCCTCGAGGTGGTGCCCGAGGAAGGGCTGGGCGTCGCTGCCGGTGAGGCCCGTGGCGGCCCACGCGTCGTGGCGGCTCCACAGCCAGGCCGGGCGCCAGGCGGCGAAGAGCTCGAGCGCGGGGGTGGGCTGAAGCAAGAGCCGCACGCCGGGGGAGACGAGGTTGGCGCGCGAGAGGAGCCCCCAGACGCCGGTGGGGCCGAACTCGAAGCGCCGGGCGCCGAAGAGCGGGTCGAAGCGCGTGGAGCGGCCGTCGCCGGGGTTGTCGTCTCCGGTGGCGAGATCGATGAGGGCGGCGAGGCGCGGCTGGAGCGGCGCCTGGGCGGTGTAGCCGACGGTGGCGTGGAGTGACGCGGCGAGGTGGGTGCGATCGGTGGTGTCGGTGGGCGCGGTGGTGGCGCGCACGACGCCGGCCTGGCCGAAGAGCTCGAGCTGGCCGTCGACGGTGGCTGGACTCGGCGGCCGCAGCAGTCGGAAGGACGCGGTGACGAGGCGGCGGTCGGACGAGGCGGTGAACCCATCGCGTTCGACGAGGCCGACGAGGGCCGCGTCGACGGTGAAGGCGCGTGATGGCGGCGCGGCCCACGCGAGGCCCACGAGGAGCGCGTCGAAGTTCTCGCGGTCGAGCACGACGTCGTTTCGGACGAGCGCGGGCCCGGCGCGCGGCTCACGAATGACGGGCACCACGGCGAAGGCGCGCACCGCGTGGCCGCTCCGTCGGTAGCTCGCGTCGAGGCCGGTGAAGGCGTTGATGGTGTTGCGGAAGTCATTGCGGGCGACGAGGCGGCGGCTGCCGAGGTCGATGGTGTGGCGGCCGAGGTCGAGGCGCAGCGCTCCGAGGGCGAGGCCGACGTGGGCGTTGAGCGGCTCGAGCGGGTTGACGAGGCGATCGTTCAGCAGGGCAGGGTCGTTCGCCCACGCGCGGGAGTCGGCGAGCTCGAGCGCGCCGCGGAAGGGGCCAGGCGTGAGCTCGAGTTTGAGGAGCGTGCGGAGGGAGATCGCCGTGCGCGGCGAGGGCGTGGGAGCGCGGGGGTCGTCGTCGAGGTGCTCGAGGCGGGTGCGGTGCTCGAGCGAGAGCGCGACCCACGCGGGCAGGTCGAGCGTCGAGGCCAGCCGTGGCGGCGCGGCCTGCGCGACGAGCGGGAGGAGGAGCAGGCACCAGCGCATGCACCGCGGTGTCGTGGGCGGGTGAGGGGAAGTCAATGACGGCGCGTGGGCGCGAGCGGTGATGGAGGAGGGTTGAGTCGTGGCTGGTCGGCGCTCGAGGCCGGAGCTCTGATGACGGGAGCGCCGAACCACCGCCTGCTCACGCGGAGGGCGCGAAAAACTGGCGCGTCAGCTTTCTCGCCGCGCCCTCGTCGGGGTGAACCGAGAGGCTCGTCTTCCATGACTTCAACCGCGCTCAGCTCGAAGTGGTGCCCCGAATCGTTCTCGGTGAGCTCGTCGTCGGTGGTCCAGCGGGCCGTAACCCCGCCGCTCGCTCGCGAGCACGGTGAGTTCGATCCTCACCCCGTCCATCACGTTGCTCTTGGGGTGTAGCTCAACGGTGGAGCGACCGCCCTTGACAGGAAGTGGGCATTGGGAAGTGGCGCAACTGGTAGCGCGGCTGCCTCTGAAGCCGACGGCTGAAGGTTCGAGTCCTTCCTTCCCAGCATCGTCGTTGTCGTCGTCGTCGTCGGTCCACTGGCCCTCATGGTGAAGGCGCCGCTCTGCAACAGCGGTCAGCTCGGTTCGATCCCGAGGTGGACCTCACTCTCGCCGCGTTCGACTTCCGGGAGGTCGCTGGGTTCTCAACCCAGCCAGACGGGTTCGACACCCGTACGCGGTACTGCAGCCCCGTTCGCGCTTCAGGTGAGGCCGTCGACCTTTC
>JANRKQ010000102.1:0-1898 GCA_033763395.1 Myxococcaceae bacterium | reverse complement strand
TCGGCCGGCATCCTCGCGTACATCCGCACGGGACTGAGCAACGGGCCAACCGAGGGCCTCAACAACAAGACACGGCTCATCACTCGTCGCGCGTATGGCTTTCACTCAGCTCAAGCCCTCATCGCGATGATCTTCCTCTGCGGCGGCGGCATCATGCTCTCGCCGCCCCTCCCGTCACCCACAGGAAGTCCATGAGGTCCAAACTTCCGGACTGCAGTCTTGGTGAATCGAACACCTGAGGCCGCTCCGCCCTGTTCGGGGAGGGGTTGGTCGACAAGGCCGGTTCGGCGTTTGATGGTGCCGCCATGTTCTTCGCGGTGCTGACGGCCATTCTTGCGAGCGCGCCCCCGCCCGAAGGGGTGCCGCCAGAGGCGCCGTTCGTCACCGCCCCGCGCACCGCCGAGCCCGTTCGCACCATCGAGTTCGACACCGCCCGGTTCCACATCGTCGCCTCGGAGCGGGCCGAGGCCCCCGCGCGTGCCCTGGCGACTGACCTCGAGACGCTCCGCGACGAGGTGCGTACGCTCGTCGGCCGCGACTGGCCCGGGAAGACCGAAGTGCGCGTCGCGCTCGGCCGTGAGGAATACGAGGCCATGGCGGTCCCCGGCTCGCGGCCACCCGGCTGGGCTGTCGCGCTTGCCTGGCCGGCGATGAACGTCGTGCTCGTCGACGCCCGCACCATCGCAACGCCCGAGGGCAAGACGACGCTGCGCCACGAGCTCGTTCACATCGCGCTGGGGCGCCTCGGCAACGACTGGCCGCGTTGGTTCCAGGAGGGCGTCGCCCAGATGGTCACCAACGAGCGCCAGTTCCGCACCGAGCACTACTCGACGATGGCCATCGCCATCGCCACCGACCGGCTCTACGACTTCGAGGTGCTCCGCGACGGCTTTCCCGAGCGCCCGCAGGACGTCGAGGTGGCCTACGCCCAGAGCGCCGAGTTCGTCTCGTTCCTCTTCAAGCGGCACGGCCCGGCGGCGTTCGGAGAGCTCATCGACCACGTCGGCAACGGCGTCATCTTCGAGCAGGCCTTCGCCCGCGCGTTCCACTCGAGCCTCACCGTGGAAGAAGCCGACTTCCGTGACGACGTCGCGCTGCGGTACCCGTGGTGGCCCGTGCTGCTGGGGAGCGGCACCGCGCTGTGGGCGCTCTCGGGGCTCCTCATGGCGTTCGCCCACGTTCGCCGGCGACGGCAAGTCAAAGCGCTGCGCGAACACCAGAAGCACCTGGAGCAGCTCGAAGACACGGCGGTGGTGTTGCTCGGCGCCCTGCCCCACGCGGCGAACGAAGACGGCGGAGCAGCCGTCGACCCGTTCCCGGGTGTTCCCTGGCGCGTCACTTCCGTGCGCTCGGCGAGCTGACGAGCGCATCGGTCCACGGCGTGGCGGTCGAGGTCGCCAGCGCGATGGCGTCTCCCACGAGCGGTGAGAGCAGGAATCGATCGTTCACCGTCACGCCAACCGTCTCCGCCGTCACCCGGAGCGCGGACAGCCGCTCGACGTCGTTCGTGAGCGCCGGCCCAGCCATCGCGAAGCCCGTCGCGCTCGGCGAGAGACCAAAAACGAGCGGCCCCGAGTCGACGTCACCTCCCCGGTCGACTCCAGCCGGCCACTCGCGCACGGCCAGCGCTCCGAATGGGAGTTCCCTCCCGAAGACACCAAAGAGCCGCTCGAACTGCTCCCGCGCGCGCCCTTCGTGCACGAACGAGAGGAAGTACGCCGTCCACGCGGCGCCGCTCCCACGCGCTGGCTGGCCGGGCGCGAACACGAACAGACCGGTCTCGGCGTCGAGGTGATCGCGCTCGAGGCGCTCGACGAAGCGCCGCACTTCGGGATCCTCCGGTGCGCCCTGCCATCGCCGGAGCAGCGACAGGCCGGCGATCGCCACCAGGTTGTCGG
>JANRKQ010000101.1:0-15601 GCA_033763395.1 Myxococcaceae bacterium | reverse complement strand
ATCGACAGCCAGCACAAGAAGGGCAAGCTGACCGCCCGCGAACGCATCGAGCTACTGCTCGACCCCAATTCCTTCGAGGAATGGGACATGTTCAAGGAGCACCGTTGCACTGACTTCGGCATGGATCAGTCCGAAAAGACGCCGGGCGACGGCGTGGTGATCGGCTACGGCACGGTCAACGGCCGCCTGGTCTTCGTCTTCTCGCAGGACTTCACGGTCTTCGGCGGCTCGCTGTCGGAAACCCACGCCGAGAAGATCTGCAAGGTCATGGACCACGCGATGAAGGTCGGCGCCCCGGTGATCGGCATCAACGACTCGGGCGGCGCCCGCATCCAGGAAGGCGTCGAGTCCCTCGCGGGCTACGCCGACATCTTCCTCCGCAACACCCTCGCGAGCGGCGTCGTCCCCCAGATCAGCGCGATCATGGGCCCCTGCGCGGGCGGCGCCGTGTACTCGCCCGCCATCACGGATTTCATCCTGATGGTCGAGGGCACGAGCTACATGTTCATCACCGGCCCCGACGTCATCAAGACCGTCACTCACGAAGACGTTTCGAAGGAAGCCCTCGGCGGCGCGCTCGCGCACAACCAGAAGTCGGGCGTGGCGCACTTCGCCGCCGAGACCGAAGCCGCCGCCATCGGGCTCACCCGGCAGCTCCTGTCGTACCTGCCGTCGAACAACGCGGAAGATCCACCCGCCGCGCCCACCACCGACGACCCGGCCCGCGAAGAGGCCGCGCTCGCCACGCTGGTGCCCACCAACCCCAACAAGCCCTACGACATTCGCGACGTCATCAAGCTCGTCGTCGACGACAAACACTTCTTCGAGGTGCAGGAGCAGTTCGCCCGCAACATCGTCATCGGCTTCGCGCGCCTCAACGGCCGCAGCGTCGGCGTGGTGGGCAACAACCCCGCGGTGCTCGCCGGCTGCCTCGACATCGACGCCTCGGTGAAGGCCGCGCGCTTCGTGCGCTTCTGCGACTGCTTCAACATTCCCCTCGTCACCTTCGTCGACGTGCCCGGCTTCCTCCCCGGCACCACCCAGGAGTGGGGCGGCATCATCAAGCACGGCGCCAAGCTGCTCTACGCCTACGCCGAGGCCACCGTGCCCAAGGTGACCGTCATCACCCGCAAGGCCTACGGCGGCGCGTACGACGTGATGGCGTCCAAACACATTCGCGCCGACATCAACTTCGCGTACCCCACTGCCGAGATCGCCGTGATGGGCCCCGACGGCGCGGTGAACATCATCTTCCGCAAGGAGATCGAGCAGGCGAAGGACCCCGTGGCCGAGAAGGCCCGCCTCGTCGCCGAGTACCGCGAGAAGTTCGCCAACCCCTTCAAGGCCGCCGAGCTCGGGTACATCGACGAGGTCATTCGCCCCGAGCAGACGCGCGCGAAGGTGATTCGTGCCCTCGAGATGCTGAAAGACAAGCGGCAAGAGAACCTGCCCCGCAAGCACGGCAACATTCCGCTGTGACGTCTCCCCGGGGGCGGCTCTGGTAGAACCGCTCCTCGCATGACGCGCCCGCAACAGAACGTCGCCATCGCCGTCATCGGCGGCGTGTGTCTGCTGTTGCTCCCGCTCGCGCTGCCCGAGGGCGCGGTGTGGACGTTCGCCGGCATCGCGTGGGGTGTATCGCTCGTCGCCTTCTTCGCCCGTGGGCCGTACGGCAAGGCGCGCGCGCAGCTCAAGGCGAAGCAGTACGAGGCGGCCTTCGAGACGCTGCGCGAGTTCGAGGCGCTGGTGACGAAGCAGGCCTGGCGCCGGAGCCTCGCGTTCCTCTACGCCGGTTTCCAGACGTCCGACCCGGTGGCGCTCGCGCGCGGCTATCAGGGCGTGGCGCGGCTCGAGCAGGGCCGACTGGCCGAGGCCGAGGCCCTCTTCGCGTCCGCGCTCCAGTCAGACCCCGACTACTGCCTGCCATGGGCCAACCGCGCCATCGTCGCTGCGTTGCTCGGAGACGAGACGAAGGCCCGCGCCCACGCGGCCACCGCGAACGAGCTCGGCTTCACCGACGCCCGCCTCGACACCGTCATCGCCGAGTCCCTGGCGAAGGCGACCGAACAGAAAGCGAAGCCATGAAGCTCTACCTCGTGCGCCATGCCATCGCCGAAGACGGCCCCGACGACGACGCCCGCGCGCTCACGAAGGAGGGCGTCGCGCGCTTCCGACAACAGGTGGCGCTCCTCGAGCGGCTCGACGTCACCTTCGACCGGGTGTTGCACAGCCCGAAGAAGCGCGCCGTCGACACGGCCGAGCTGCTCGAGCGCCTCTGTGAGGGCGACTTCGAGGTGACGCCCCTTCTCGCCACGGCCCCGACGGATCGCCTGCTCGAGGCCTGCGTGGGCGAGGCGGTGGCGCTGGTGGGCCATGAGCCGCACCTGTCGACGCTGCTGGCGTGGCTGGTGCTGGGCGAGAAGGTGGCGGGGAAGGTCGAGCTCAAGAAGGGCGCCGTCGCCTGCCTCGACGGAACGGCCGCGCCCGGGCAGATGCAGCTCACGTGGCTCTTGCCGCCGAGGGTGGCCCGCCGGGCCGGGCTCGACTGATGGCCCGGTTGACGCTGACGCCGCAGCTCGAACATCTGCGCGCCAGCGTCGAGGCCGCCCGGTCGACGTTGGACGTGGAGGCGATTCACCAGGCCCGCGTCGCCAGCCGCCGCCTGCGCGTGTTCCTTTCGCTCGGCGACGTCCACGTGCTGCACGACGACCTGCGCTGGCTCGCCCGGGGCCTCTCCCGCGTGAGAGATCTCGACGTCGTGCAGGCCGAGGGGCTCGGCGGCGACTTCGGCCACTGGCTCCGGGCTCAGCACGAGGCGGCCCGGGTGGACGCGAGGGCCGTGCTCGAACACCCACGGCTCGACGGCCTGCTGCGCGCGCTCGCGTTCGTCGAGCCGCTGTCGAGGCGACAGGCGGAGGCCCGACGCGAAGCGCTCGTCGACGAGGTGGAGGCTGCGTGGGGCGCGTTCCGGGAAGCGCCGGGCCACGAGGTGCTCGAGGCGCTCCATCGCCTGAGGCGACGGGCCCGGAGCGCCCGCTACGCGAGCGAGTGGGTGGGCGCCGAGACCGCGCCGTTTCGTCGGCTCCAGGAGGCCGCCGGCGCGGCGTGCGACGTCATCGCCCTGGGCGCGCTCGTGCGGGAGTACGAGGCCCAGGCGAGCGTCACCTCGGCCGACGCGCCCCAGCTGGAGGCAGTGGTGCGTGAGCGCCTCGTGCCCGCGCTCCTCGCGCAGGCGTGGTGAGGGGCCAATTCCCAGAACGTCGCCAGGACGTAACGCGGGGCACGTTGACCGCGAGTCCCCCCATTGGCTAACGCCCAGCCCGTGAACCTCCGCTCGAGCGCGTTGCTGTTTCTGGCTGTCGTCATCCTCTCGGCACTCGCCGTCACCTGCGCGGGCAACCCGGGCTCCGGTGGGACGGGCGGCGGTTCGGCCGGCGGTGGAGCAAGCGCGGGCGGTGGCGCGGCGGCGGGTGGCGCGGCGGCGGGTGGCTCGGCGGCGGGCGGCTCGGCGGCGGGTGGCTCGGCGGCGGGCGGCTCCACGGCGGGCGGATCGACGGCGGGCGGAGACGCGGGTGGCACGGCAGGCGGAGCCGCAGGGGGCGCAGCGGGAGGTGGCGCCGCTGGAGGCATGGGCGGCGGTGGTTCGCCCGACGCTGGCCCGATGAACCAGGTCGTGCGCTTCGTGGCCATCGGTGACACGGGCAAGAGCAACACCGCGCAGAACGCCGTTGGTGCCGCCATTGGCACGCTCTGCGCCGCGCGCGGGTGCGACTTCGTCGTGATGCTTGGCGACAACTTCTATCCATCCGGCGTCAGCTCGACGACCGACCCGCTCTGGCAGACGGCCTTCGTGCAGCCCTACGCGACGGTGAACGCCCCCTTCTACCCGGTGCTCGGAAACCACGACTACGGCGGTGACGGCGCGGGCTACGAGCTGAACAAGGCCGACGTGCAGGTGGCCTACTCGCAGGTGAACCCGAAGTGGCGCCTGCCGGCCGTGCACCACCGCTTCACCCAGGGCCACGCCGAGTTCTTCGCCCTCGACACCAACCGCACCTTCTGGGGCAACGACACCCAGACACGGGCGGACATGACGGCGTGGCTCCAGGCCTCGACCGCCACCTGGAAGATCGCCCTGGGCCATCACCCCTATCGGTCGAACGGTCCGCATGGGAACGCCGGGGACTACGACACCCGCTGCCTGAGCCAGGCGTGCGCGCCGATCTGCTGTTCGGCAGCGCCAGGGTTCGCCGACGGTCGCCACGTGAAGTCCTTCATGGACTCCATCGTCTGCGGCCGCGCCGACGTGTACCTCGCCGGGCACGACCACTCGGCCCAGTGGCTGGTGCCCACCTGCAACGGCACCCAGCTCATCGTCTCGGGCGCGGGCGCGTCGACCACCACCGTCGACATGAAGAACCCGGCGCACTTCCAGACGACCGACTCGGGCTTCTTCTACATCGAGCTCAACGGGCGCACCTTCACCGGCACCTACTACGACTCGACGGGCGCGATGCGCTTCACCCGCAGCTTCACCAAGTGAAGACGCCGGCCACCGAGGTGCTCGACGCGCACGGCGTCAGCTACCAGGCGCACCGCTTCACCTACGAAGAGGGCGGCGGCACGAAGGCCTCGAGCACGAAGCTGGGCGTACCCGAGCACCACGTGGTGAAGACGCTCGTCTTCGAAGACGAGGCGAAGCAGCCGCTGCTGGTGCTGATGCACGGCGACCGGCGCGTCTCGACGAAGCAGCTCGCGCGTCAGCTCGGCAAGAAGAACATCGCGGCCTGCGCGCCCGAGGTGGCCCAGCGCCACACCGGCTACCTTGTCGGAGGCACCTCTCCGTTCGGTACGAAGAAGCCGCTGCCCGTCGCGTGCGAGCGCTCCATCACCACGCTCGAGCGGATCTACATCAACGGCGGCGGCCGCGGCTTCCTGGTGTCGATGACGCCAGGTGAGCTCATGCGCGTGCTCGGGCCCACGCTCGTCGACTGCGCGCAGGTCTAGAGGCCCAGCTGCAGCATCTCGCCCACGACGCGGCGAATGAGCTCTCGCCTCACCAGCTTGCGCGCGTGCTCGTACGCCTTCGGCCGCGGCGTGCCCTTGCCCAGCTTCGCCGCCGTGCGCACCACCAGGTCGACGCGGCTGGGCTCGAGACGGAACGGCTGCTTCGCGTCCGTCTTGAGGAAGTAGTTGATGCCGCGGGTGTCGAGCAGCTTCTCGAGGGTCCTGCGAGACGCTGCGACCAGGGACAGATCGATGATGTCCGCCATGTGATGGAGCGTTTTCTCCGATGATTCCGGGGGCGCGTCCAATTCGGCGTCCGAACGCCGCGAAACTTGCGCGCGCGCCGCGGCCGGTGATCGGTCGCCTCCCGCTGTGACGAGACGTGGCGCGGGCCGCGCGTGCGGTACACTCGCCGGCCTCACGTGGAGTGGCTCGACGACGTCCCGAAGTGGCGGCAGGGAGACGCGGCGGCGGCCGAGCGGCTGCGGGAGTACGTCACGCCTTTCGTGCACGGCGCGCTCGTCGCCAGGCTCCCGCACCACGTCGCCAACCAGAAGACGCCCGAGACGCTCGACCAGGTGCTGAGCACCCCCGGCCTGCTCAAGCAGGACGCGCAGCTCGTGCAGCACGCCGTCTCGATCGCCCGCCGCCTCGCGGCCCGCACCCGCGTCGCGAGCCATCAAGAGCGCCCGAATCCAGACAGCACGCGCAACGAGGGCCGACAGTGGCTCGAGCGCGTGCGCACGCTGCCCGAAGACGTGCGTGAGCGCGTGGTGTGGCGGCTCGTCTGGGGCGTGCCCGGCCCAGAGCTCTGCGAGGTGCTCGGCCTCGAGCCCGCCCAGCTCAAGGCCGAGCTCGAGCGCGGCGTCGGTGACTCGATGACGCCCCGGCAGAGCCTCGCCGGTGCCGAGTACCTGTGGGATCTGTCGGGCGAGCCGTCGACGGCGCTCGCGCGCACCGAGACGTTCGCCATGTCGCTCCGGTTCGACCCGCTCGAGCCGCCGGAGTCGGCCGAGGCGGCCTTCACCGCCGCCACGTTTCAGGATCTCACCGACGCGGTGGTGACCGAGACGAACGTGCGGCCCGAGGCCAACCCCTTCGGTGACTTCCAGCCCACGCGCGTGGCCATCGAGAACAAGCTGCCACCGGAGCCCCGCTCTGCGGGGCGCATGCAGCCGAACGCCTTCCCGGCCGACGAGAAGACGCAGGGCGCGTTCGATCTCCCCGCGGCGGCGCGTGGGCTGGTGCCCAGGGCCGACCCGCAGCCGTCGCCGAAGTCGGCCAGCCGAGCGGGGCTCCCGCCCTCGCCCGAGCGCAAGCGGGAGCCGCCCGCGCGCACCACGAAGCTGTTCGACGACGACCGCCCCTCGAAGAAGCGCGTGGCCACCGAGGGCCGCAAGGAGACGATGGAGGCCCCGGCCGTGCCCGCGCCGTCTCAGACGCGCGTCGACGACGACGACCGGCCCAGCCGCTCGAAGCTCCAGGTGCGCGGCCGGGTCGACGCCGAGACCTCGGGCCGCAAGAAGAACCCCGAGGTGGAAGCGCGGCGGGTCTCGAAGCCCATCGACACCGCGCCCGACGCGCCGGCCGTCGCGAAGTCCGAGGTGACGCCCATCGGCGCGCCCAGCGAGCCCTCGCTCGAGCCGACCGATCCAGAGTCGGCGCCGAAGGGCCGCATGCCCGTCGTCACCGAGCGCCTCACGCCCCAGCCCGTCACGCCCGCGACGCGCTACGTGCTCATCGGCGTGGTGGGCATGTCGCTGTTCCTCGCCATTCTGTGGCGGCTGGGGGTCTTCCGCTGACACGCTGCGCTCGGGCGGGTTCTCCCGACGCTGCAGGTTCGTCCGGCCCTCGCGGTTCACCCGGCGGTCGGAGTTCAACGGACGCTCCGGGTTCCCCCGCCGCTCCGGGTTCTCCCGACGCTTCGAGCTCTCCCGACGCTTTGAGCTCTCCCGACGCTTCGAGCTCTCCCGACGCTCCGAGCTCTCCCGACGCTCCGAGCTCTCCCGCCGCTCCGAGCTCTCCCGCCGCTCCGGGTTCGACGGTGCCCGCCGCGTTCAGCCGCGCCGCTTGCCGTGGCCGACGCGCTCCCGCCGCTTCGTCTCGGGCGCGCCGCGCTGGGGCTTGAGCCGGCTCTCGAGCTCGCGCTGGAGGTTGCGCCAGGCGTCGTAGCGATCGTCAGGCAGCGTCCCGTCTTCGAGCGCGGCCTGCACCGCGCACCCGGGCTCCTCGAGGTGGCGGCAGTCGTTGAAGCGGCAGCTCGCGGCCAGCGCCTCGATGTCGTCGAAGGCGCGCGAGAGGCCCTCGTCGGCTTCCCACAGCTGCACCTCGCGCAGGCCGGGGTTGTCGATGAGCGCGCCGCCGCCGGGCAGCACCACCAGCTCGCGGGTGGTGGTGGTGTGTTTGCCCTTGCCGTCGTCCTTGAGCTCGCCGGTGAGGCGCTCCTCGCCACCCACCAGCCGGTTCACCAGCGTCGTCTTGCCGACGCCGGAGCTGCCGAGGAAGGCCGTCGTCTTGCCGAAGCCCACATAGGCCGAGAGCGCGTCGAGCCCGCTGCCGTCGAGGGCGCTCACCACGTGCACCGGCGCCTCGCCCGCGATGGCCTTCGTCTCGTCGAGGAAGAAGGGCAGGTCGTCACAGACGTCGGCCTTGTTGAGCACCACTACGGGGCGGGCGCGGCTCTCCCACGAGAGCGTGAGGTAGCGCTCAAGCCGCCGCAGGTTGAAGTCCATGTCGAGGCCCATCACCAACAGCAGGAAGTCGATGTTGGTGGCGATGACCTGCGGCGCGTGCTGGTGGCCGGCCACCTTGCGCACGACGGCCGAGCGGCGAGGCAACACGGCCTGCACGAGCGCTTCCCCTTCGTCGGGTACGCGGGCCGCCACCCAGTCGCCCACCGCGGGGAAGTCTTCGACGCTCTCGGCCTTGTGGAGCAGCCGCCCGCCGGTGCGCGCCCAGTGCTCACCGCGCCGCGACAGCACCTTGAGCTGCTTGCGGTACACGAGGATGACGCGCGCGGGCTCGAGGCCCTTCTCGGCGTACGGCCCAAGTCCCTTCTCGAAGTCCGGGCCCCAGCCCAGCGATGCCCGCCAGTCGGCCTCGGTCATGGGGAAGGCCGACGGCGTCGCACGAGCGCCCTGACGTTCAGCGGTCGAACCCGACGAGCTGCTGCTTCTCGGGGTCCCACAGCTTGAGCTTGAGGGCGGTGAAGATGGCCTTCGGGTGCCAGCTCGTCTCGCCCGGGTGCCGCAGCTCGGGGATGGCCTGCATCGCCTCGGGCAGCCGGTAGAAAGGAATGGTCGCGTTGAGGTGGTGCACGTGGTGGAAGCCGATGTTCGCCGTCATCCAGTTCATGAAGGGGCCCATCTTCATGTAGCTCGACGAGTCGATGGCCGCGCCCGAGAAGCTCCACGAGCTGCGGTCGGCGACGTGCATGCCGGGGAAGTTGTGCTGCGCGTAGAAGAGGTACGAGCCCGACGCGGCGGCCACGGCCATGGGAATGAACCAGCCGAAGACGTAGGCGTCGAAGTGGCCCGCGAGGCCCAGGCCCACGCCCAGCCCGATGACGATGACGAGGCACAAGAGGCCGGCCCAGTGCTTCTTCGGCGCGCGCAGGAAGGGCGAGAGGTTCATGCCGATGCCGAACACCGTGAAGATGGCCAGCAGCATGTTCAGCGGGCTGCGGATGAAGCGATACATCAGGCGCTGCCCGGGCGAGAGCGCCGCGTACATCGACGGCGTCAGCATCGGGTAGCTGCCGATGTGCGAGCCGATGAGCTTGGCGTTGTGCTGGTGGTGGTAGTTGTGCGTCTCGCGCCACACCGACGGCGGCGTCATGATGAACATGCCGAAGACGAAGAAGAGGCCCTCGGCCAGCTTCGACTGCCGCAGAATCGCGCCGTGCTGGTAGTCGTGGAACAGGCAGAACGTGCGCACCGCCGTGAGGCCCGCCAGCACCGAGAAGGGCAGCCGCAGCCACCACGTCGGCAGGGCCACCGCCGCCGCCGACAGCGCGCCGAGGATGAGGAACGTCGACACCGTGTAGGCCCACGAGCGCGTGACGTCTTCGGCGGTGAACTCACGCGAGTGCAGCAGAATCTCTTTTTCGGTCCGGCGGCCCTCGGGCGTGGTGGCGCGCACCAGGCCCTGCGGCGCGGGCGTCGAGAGCGCCGGCATCGGGACCGGCTGCGGGTTGGCGGAGTCCATCACCGTGGCAGTCGTCATGGCGACTGGCCGGCTAGCACACCCTCGTCCAGGAACCCAAGCGGCCCCCGCTCACCCAAAAGCTCAGGTGATACGGGCGTTTGCTTGATCGAAATCACTCCGTGCGGGCGGGCAGCGACGACGGAGGCGGCGTCGTGTCTTTCATGCCCTCGCCGGTGGGGGCCGCGGGCATGGCGCCGGTGTTGGGGGGCGGCATCTTGTCGGCGAGCACCTTCGGCAGGGGCGCGCCCGGCACGAAGAGGAAGTCTTCTTTCTTCGCGTTGGCCTGGGCCTCTTCGGCCTCTTTGCGGGCCTTGTCGGCGGCGGCCACGGCGGCGGCGTTCACCTGCGAGATGGCGCGGCCCGCGAGCTTGTTGTTGATGAAGAAGAACTTCGTCGGAGCGCTGGTGCCCAGGCGCTTGCGGCACCGCTCGTCGTCGGCGCCGGTGTAGGCGGGGTGCTTGCCGGTGGGCAGCTCGATCGTCTCGGGCCCCGTGACGCAGACGCCGAACTGACGCTTGAACTCTGCTTCGTCCATGCCGGGCTGGGGCGTGCCGGGGCCGGGGGGCGTGGGGTCGACCGCGGGCGCCGCGCCTTCCTGGGGCGCGCTGGGGCTGCCGAAGTCGGCGCGGGTGGGCTCGGGCGCCCTGGCGGTGCGGGCGTCAGCTTCGGCCTGCGCGCGCTCGGCGGTGAGGCGGGCCCGCTCCTGCTCGATGGTGGCGACGAGGGCCTGGGCCTTCGCCTCTTCGGGGGCTCCGGCGGGCACCGCGCGCAGCACCGTCAGCACCTGCTCGAGCTCGGGCTGGAAGTAGGCGTCTTCACCCTCGCGCGCGACCAGCACCTGGTAGGTGCGCTCGGCCTCGTAGAACGCCTTGTAGGACTTCTTGCGGCACCCGCTGGTGGCGAGCAGCAGGACGGCGAGGGAGACGACCGTGAGCGTGCGCATGGCGCCGCCATGATGGTCCAAACCCCCTCGCCTCGCCAGTCGCCGCCCGGGTGGGCGTCGCGGCGGAACCGTCTGCTCAGTCCACGTTGTCCCAGCGGTAGGCCTCGCGGTCGAGCGCGTCGTCGGCGAGCGACTTGATGAACTCGTCGTCGTTGTCGTCGATCTTCGACATGTTCCCGCGCACGCGGCGGCGCACCTGGCCGGTGAGCACCTCGAGAATCTCGATCTCCTTCGTCACCTTGCCGACGCCCTGCTCCTCGATGGCCGTCGAGACGCGCGAGAGCGTCGAGGCGAGCATGAAGAGATCGATCATGATGTCGGCGAGGCGGCGGCTGGCGAACTGCTTGCCGATGATGTTCTTGCCGTGCTTGCGCAAGATGCGGTCGACCGAGGTGGCCAGCTCGCGGGTGAGCTCCTCGAAGACGAGCTGGTTCTTCTCGAGCGCGGGGTGGAGCTTGGTGAACTTCGTCTTCTCGCGCTTGACCCGATCGCTCGCGAGCGAGGCGCGGCGCATGGCGTACTCCGAGATGACGCCGAAGCCCTTGATGGGGTTGTTGAAGATGCCCTTGAGCGAGTCCGACAGCTCCTTGAGCTCCGAGCCCACCTCGTTCATCGCGGTGAGCGCGATGAAGAGCCGCAAGATGTCGTTGGTGCCCTCGTAGATGCGGTTGATGCGGGCGTCGCGAAGAATGCGCTCATAGGGGAACTCCTTCATGAAGCCGTTGCCGGCGGCGATCTGCAGGGCCTCGTCGGCGGTGCGCCACAGCGCCTCGGTGCCGAACACCTTGGTGATGGCCGCCTCGACCGCGTACTCCTCGCTGCCCGAGTCGATGAGGTGGTTCACCATGTTCACCGCCGACTCGGTCGCGTAGCAGTCGACCACCATGTGACCGAGCTTCTGCTTCACCAGGCCGTACTCGGCGATGGGCTTGCCGAACTGCACGCGCTCCTTCGACTGCTTCGTGGCGAGCGAGATGAGCTTCTTCATGCCGCCGACGGTGCCGCCGCCGAGGCCAGTGCGGCCCGAGTTGAGGATCTTCATCGCCACCTTGAAGCCCTTGCCCACCTCGCCGAGCACGTGGCTCGCCGGCACGCGCACGTTGTCGAAGTGCACGGTGGTGGTGCTCGAGGCGCGAATGCCCATCTTGTCTTCGTGCGGGCCGACCGAGACGCCGGCCTGGTCGCGGGTGACGATGAAGGCCGTCATGTTGCCGCGCTCCGCCTGGCCGCCCGTCTTGGCGAAGACGGTGAAGAACTGCGCGATGCCGCCATTGGTGATCCACAGCTTGTTGCCGTTGAGCACCCAGTCGTCGCCGTCCTTCACGGCGGTCGTCTTGATGCTGGCGGCGTCGCTGCCGGCGCCGGGCTCGGTGAGGCAGAACGCCGCGATCATCTCGCCGGTCGCCAGCTTCGGCATGTAGCGGGCCTTCTGCTCGTCGGTGCCGAACAGGAGCAGGCCGCGCATGCCGATGGACGAGTGGGCGCCCACTGTGACGGCGACCGAGCCGTCGTACTTCGCGAGCTCCTGAAGCGTGCGCGAATAGGCCGTCGCCGACAGCTGCATGCCGCCGTGCGCCTCGGGGATGACGAGCGAGAAGAGGCCGAACGACTTGAGCTCCTCGATGAACGAGGCGGGCAGCTCGCCCTCGTCGTCCCACGCGCGGAAGTCCTTCTCGTGCGGCTTGAGCAGCTGCTCGATGGAGGAGCGGATGGCCTTGAAGGTCTCCTGCTCGGCGGGCTTCATCTTCGGGTACGGGAGGATGAGCTCTTCCTGGATGGTGCCGAAGCAGAGCTGGCTGATGAACGAGGGGCTCGAGGCGTTCGCGGGCATGGCGAGCGTTGTAACGCGCGCGGGGCCGGCCTTCACCGGTGACGTGGACCCCTGCCTGGCCGGGCAGCGCTGGCCGTCCTTCTCGCCTCGTCGTCGAGGATGTCGAAGATGGCGAGGTGGGGGTCGGTGACGGACTCGAGGCGAGGGCGCCGCGGTGGCAGCGGCGGCGTCTCGAGCGGGAGCGCCGGCCGTGGCGCGACCCGCGTCGACAGGCGCTTCACGTCGAGCTTCAGCGTCAGGTCGTGTGGCGTCAGCGCGAGCGCGCGCCGCAGCACGGCGGCCGCGGGGCGCTGATGGCCAGCCGCTTCGAGCTGGCGGGCGCATGCCCGGTACGCGGCCACCGCGGGCCCCGTGCGGCCGAGTCGCCGCGACAGCTCGGCGCACAGCCGCCACAGATGCCAGCCCGCGTCGTGCCTCGCCAGGAAGCCGTCGATGAGGGCCGCGGCCTCCGACAGCCGCCCGGCCCGCGCCAACGCCTCGGCGCGACGCCTCACCTCGTGGGGGCCTTCAAGGCGCCGGAGCGCTGCAGTCATGCGGTGGCCGGTTGCAAGTCCGAGACCCGAGCCCTGCACGGTGTCGCAGCCCGGGGCGTGTCAGCGGGCGACGAGGCGACCGGTGTCTCGAGGCGCGGCCAGGTGTCATCTCGAGTGCTCACCTCCGCGCCACTTCGACCTGCGTCAGCCAGCAATCGGCGCGAGTTTGCTAAGGGACGTCGCCCGTGCGGCCAGCCATGCCCTTCGCGCTGTTGCTGGTGGTGGCGTGTGAGCGCAGCCCGCTCGACCTCGCATCGGAGCGCTTCGTCTGCGTGACCCACGACGACTGCATCGCGGGCTACGCGTGCCTCGATCTCGGCCAGGGCCTCGAGTGTGCCCGGCTCGACGCGCTCGATGGCGGTGTCGGTCGCGATGGTGGCGTCGACGCGGGGCCCTCGGGCGACGCGGGCTCGCTGGGGTTCGACCCGGGGCCAGACTCAGTCCTCACCGGGCGGTGCGTGCCACTCACGCTTCGGGTTCGCGACCCGGTCGACGCGGGCCCCCTCGACGTCGCGCTGCGGCTCACCTCGGGGACCGGCCGGCTGTCCTCGTCGTCGACCTGCGCCGACAGCCTCGCGCGCGTCTCACTCGGGGGGCCTCGCTTCACCGCGACCGTGTTCCTCAAGCCGTTGACCGCTGGGTCGCTCGAGCTCGAGGCGAGCTCAGCCGTCGGTGAAGCCCGCGCGCAGGTGCTGGTCAGGCCGCTCGTTCGGCGCGGCGTGTGCCGGTTGCCCGCGGTGGGGCCCTCGTTGCCTGACGGTGGCGCCGGGACCCCGGGCCCGCGCGCGGTGTGTCCCTTCAGCCCACCGGTGGAGTCGTTGTCCTCGAGCTTCGTGCTGACGCAGGTGCTCACCAGCACGCTGCAGGTCGCCGGGGCCGGGCTGGTGCGCTGCTCGCTTTCGAGCGTGTCGTCGCTGGTGTGCGAGCGCTATCAGGACTCCGACGAGTCGACGGTGCACTTCCAGGTCGCCGAGCTGCCGTCGGGCCTGCGCGTGCACCACCTGCCGCCGGGGCGCTGCGAGGTGCCCGTGCGCTTCGATGGCGGCGTCGACCCGGCCCGAACCTTCGTCGTGAAGTCGTCGACCACGAACTCGAACTTCTACGACGACGACGACAGCCCGGCGGTGGTGCTGCGCAGCGGCGCCGAGGTGGGCACGGTCGGCGCGCAGTGCGGCGACTTCAGCACCCAGTTGCTCGAGTGGCGCGACGCGAAGGTGGTGCGGGGCTTCTTCGATGGAGGCACGCTCCAGTCGAACGCCGCGCTCGGCGGGTTGCCGGTCGCGGGCCCGAACACAGCGCTCGTGGTGCAGCCGCTCACGCCCGACGGGGTGGTCGACGTCTGCGCGGCGATGCTCCGCGGAACGCTGGCTTCGTCGGGAGAGCTCCTCTTCTCACGCGGCGCGCGGTCGGACGCAGGGTGCCCCGCTGGCCCGATGCCGGGCGCCTACTTCGAGCGCATCGACTTCGGCCCCCAGGCGACGGTGCAGCAACACGTCGTGGTGAATCCGCCGGGCGGGCAGGCCGACGTGATGGTGCGGCCGTACGACGTCACGCGCACGCTGCTGTTCTCGTCGGCGCAGACGGTGGCGGGGCAGGGCGCTGGCGAGACGAGCCTGGTCGACACCCGGCTCTATCCCGCGGGGACGGTGGCCTTCGTGCCCTTGTCGAGCACGCGCGTGGGCACCCTGCGCGCGGAGCGGACCGCCACCACCATTCAGACGCTCTTCGTCGTCGAGCTGACGCCGTGACGACGGCGCGGTGACACGGCGGCGCTCGTAGGGCACGTGCGTGCTGACGCGGGATCATCGGCCCTCGCGGTCGCCGTGGCGGCCCCCTTGAGTTCCTCGGCGTCGATGAGAACACCCTCGAAGCGGAAGGTGCCGAGGAACCCAGGCTTGTGAGGACCTCGAGTCAAAGCTCAAGCCCTTCTCCGGCACCCTCACCGCGGACGCAGAAAACCGTCCCTGCTCACCCGTTTCGCGCTTTGAGCCTTTTGTGCGTGGGCACAGCGTCATAACCAGCCGGCCATGCCGCACGGCCTGCGGAGCATGGGCGAGGTGGGGAAGTGTGCGACGACACTGGAAGAGGCTCTTCTCTTCATATTGACCGCCATGGTGTCGGACCCACCTGGTGGCGGACTGCACGGTTCCCCCAAGCTCACACAATCAGCCTGAACGGCCCTCTAGGGGCTCTCGCCAAAGCCGGAGTGATAGAGTTCGGCGACCTCTCTCTAGGTCCGAGTTTTCCGAACCCTTCTCCGACTCTTCCAAACGTTAGGGTGCTAATTCGGGGCCAAGAACCCTCACTTCGCGCCCTGCACCACGGTGAGTCAGTCGTCAGCATCTTTTCGAATACCCACCCTGACGTAAGGGCTGGCGGTGCGCCTCTAACAGAGGTCTTGTACGCGGGTTCGTCACCCCTAGCCGGGGCTTTCTCCTCCAGTAACTTCGCCGCAACACAGGCTCTCCTCGTGGCCAAGGTAGACGTGATCAACATCAGCTTCCACGAAGGAAGGAGGCAAGGCACTATCCTCTTGCCTCAAGCGTCCCCTGCCGTCCTTGGCAGGTATTTTGACGAGTTGTCGGCCGATTTCGGGGTTACGGTCGTCGCTGGCGCGGGCAACGTGGAGTCTGGTGGGTTCGAACGTGACTTCGAGCAAGTTCATTCGCCCGCTAATGGCCTGAACGTCGTTGCTGTTGGCTCCTATCGAGACGAGGGAACCGTGCAATGGGGAGACGACACTCTCGACACGCGCTCGTCGTTCCGTAATCCACCGGGTCTGTTCGGAGGTCGTCCTAAGCCAGACTTGGTCGCCTCTGCCGCGCCCTTGCTTGTCTGGAACAGTTCCGGCAGACTTGGCTTGGATAGCGGAACAAGTTTCGGACCTCATGGACTTCCTGTGGGTGACGGGAGGGGCGGCGAGAGCATGATGCCGCCGCAGCAGAGGAAGATCATCGCGATGAGGGCTTGAGCTGAGTGAAAGCCATACGCGCGACGAGTGATGAGCCGTGTCTTGTTGTTGAGGCCCTCGGTTGGCCCGTTGCTCAGTCCCGTGCGGATGTACGCGAGGATGCCGGCCGA
>JANRKQ010000100.1:0-161397 GCA_033763395.1 Myxococcaceae bacterium | reverse complement strand
CGGCGCGGCGGGTGGCTCGGCTGGCGGCGCAGCGGGTGGTTCGGCCGGGGGCGCAGCGGGTGGTTCGGCCGGCGGCGCAGCGGGCGGTTCGGCTGGCGGCGCGGCGGGCGGTTCGGCTGGCGGCGCGGCAGGCGGTTCGGCTGGCGGCGCGGCCTCGACGAACTTCATGGTGCTCCGTGTCGGAATCGATGGCGGGACGGCGGCTCCGGCGAGCGGCGCGGCTGTGGCGGCGTTCCTCGACGAGCACGACGCGACGACCGGCAACTTCGTGCGAACGATTACCCTCACCTCGACCGCCAACACCCCGTTGACCATCTCGGGGTCGGCCACGTCGGACGGAGCCCTCAGCCGCTCGGGGAACGGCCAGTATGTGACGGTCGCGGGCTACCTCGCAGCCATTGGCACCGCGTCGGTGAACTCGGCGGCGGGCGTGGCGCGTTGCGTGGCCCGGGTCGATGCCGCTGGTGCGGTCGACACCACGACCGTCATCAACGACGCGTACCGCGGCAACAACTTCCGCGGCGCGACGACGCAGGACGGGACCGTGTATTGGCTCGCCGGCGCGGGCGGCACGGCGGCCGAAGCGCAGGACGCCGGCGTTCGAACTGTCACGCACGGCTCGTCCGGCGCCTCGACCTTCATCTTCAACGAGGTGGCCAACACCCGCGCGGTCCAGGTGTCGAACGGCGTGTTGTACGTGTCGACCGGCTCGGGCGGTTCGCCGGACGGGGGCGCGAGCCGCGTGTTCTCGCTCGGGGCGCTCCCGATGGCGCCGGCGACGCAGACCTTCCTTCCGGGCGTGAATCTCACCAACCCCCAGGGCTTCGCGGTCCTCGACCTGAACACCGCGGTGGCGGGAAACGACGCGCTGTACGTCGCTGACACCGACTCGAGCGGAGGCGTGAAGAAGTACGTCCTCGGGGCGGGTGGCACCTGGTCGCTCGCCGCCCGCTTCCTGCCGGGCCTTGCTGATGGTGGCACGTCCACGACGACCTGCATCCAGGCCACCGCTCAGCGCGTCGGGAACGACGTCATCGTGCTCTGCACCACGAACGAGACGAACAACAACCGCGTGGTGCGGTTCACCGACGTCGGCGGCGCCGCTTCTGACGTCGACGCGGGAGTGACGCTCATCACGGCGCCAGGCTTCATGCGGTACCGCGGCGTCGCGTTCTCGCCGCAGTAAGCCTCGCGACAGGTTCGAGGGACTCAGGGCCGGGGTGCTCGCGCGCTCCGGCCCTTCGTTTGTTCGCCGCTCGGAGCGCTTTCAGCGCGTTCATCGACCTGTCTGGGATGCGGGTCGCCCTGGTCGCACTTCACCAGAGCGGCGGGAGGCGCCGTCCCCTCGCCCCCCTCGGTGCACGGAGGGCCGCTGAGCTCCCGGCTCGACCCACACGCTTCCCACGTGGGCGCTCGATGGACGATGCACCAGGTCTCGGGCTCTGGAACACCGCCCTCTTCACGCCGCTGGAAGGCTCCCGGCCCCCGGCAACCTCACTCACGAGTCGACGACGGCCAGTCGAGCTCGATGAGGCGGCGTGATGCGGGAGCGGAGCCCGAGGCCGTCGGTGGGGCCTGTCCACAAGGTGACGCTCTCCGTCACCCGGGTTGACGTCACCTGGGTGACGGTTTTCGTCACCTTGTTTACACCTCTCCGGATCCGCGCGGTCCCCGGTGCCTCCGTTCGGTTCGGGCTCGTTCGCGGGGTCGTGGTGCCCGCTCGGCGCTCCGCGGTATCGGCGGCGACCTTTCGTGCCCCGGGGCTTCGAACGCACCTCGGGGCCGCGCCCTTCCGTCAGTGCTGGCCGGAGTAGATCTCGACGAACTCCTCGGCGCTGAAGCTGTTGTTGAACTTCGTCGACAGCTCGAGGGCATGCTGCGGGTTCACGACGTGCGAGGCGGCCGTCTTCGCGACGTCGAGCCGGGTGATCTCGTTGTTGAACAGGTCGAGCACCTGGCCCAGCTGCATCGCCGTGAGGCCATTTCGCGCGAGCATCTTCTCGCACATGTCCTCGCGGGTGAGCTCGTTCATCACCGCGCGCAGCGAGCGCATGAAGCCGCTGAACACCTGCGCGTCCATCGCCATCACGCCGTTGCGCGTGAGGCCGCAGCCGGGATCATTCGGGCCGGTGCCGCAGTCACGGACCATGCCGATGGGCTGCACGACGGCCGGCTGCACGAAGCCGGGCTGCACGACGGCGGGCGGCACGTGCGGGTCCTGCACCTGTACCGTCATGCCCGGCACCTGCACGACGACGCCCGGCTGCTGCACCAAGCCCGGCTGCACCACCACGCCCGGCTGCCCGAAGCCCGGAGGCTGAACCATCACGCCCATCGGCCCCGTCATGCCCGGCTGCCAGGGAAGGCCGGCCGGCTGGGAGGCCATGAGCTGCGCGTACTGCGCCTGGAAGACGTTGCTGCGGAACTTCGACGACAGCCCGATGGCGTGCTGGGGGTTCACCAGGCGCGAGGCCGCGCGTTGCGCGAAGTCGAGCCGCATCACCTCGCTCGAGAACAGGTCCATCATCGTCGAGAACTGCGCCGCCGTGACGTACTGCTGGGCGAACATCGACTGGCTGATCTGCATCCGCATCACCTCGCTGCGGTTCGCGCGCAGGCTGGTCAGAAAGCCCTGGTAGGTCGCTCCGTCCATCGCCCAGGCGCCGTCGCGCACCATCATGCAGCCGGGATCCTGCGGGCCAGTGCCGCAGTCACGCGCGGCCATCACCGGGGGCTGCACGACGCCGGGCATGCCTCCGAAGTTCGGCAGCTGCACGCGGAAGGAGGCCTCACGGAAGGCGAGCTCCTGGCCCTGCTGGTTGAACACCGCCACGTGCACGATGAAGCGGCCGTTCGAGAAGTCCTCCTCGGCGAGCGTCGAGTAGCGCAGCACGTGGTTGTACGCGTTGCGCCACTGGAACGGGTTCGACGGCACCGTCCACAGCTGCGTGGTGACCCACTCGCTCCAGTCACCCTCGAACGAGCGGAACTTCGTCGCCAGGTAGAAGCCCTGGCCCTGCATGAAGTCGAAGCGCACCTCGGGCACGGTGATCTGCACCGCGCGCTCGTTCTGGAACGGCACGTTCGGCGTCACCCGCAGCGGCGCGATGTTGACGAAGGGGAAGACGGCGCCCGGCTGGGTGCGGTCGTCGCCGCGGCGGTCGCGACGGTTCCCACCACCACCGCCGAAGCGGTCGCGCCCGCCGCCGTTCCACATCGCGATGCGCGCTTCCTCGAGGCCGTCGAGCGCGCGCTGGAGATCCTCCGTGACGCCGATGGGGCACGCCGCGAACGGGGCCTGCTGGGCGACGGTCGTGAGCTCGAAGCGGAGCTGGTTGAGCTCCTGCACGGGGAACTGCTGCCGCCGCAGCCCGTCGATGCGATCGACCAGGCCGTTGAGCGTCGGGCCGACCTGGTTCCGGCACTGGCCGCGGGTGCGTTGGGTGCGATCGAACGCATCTTCGACGGCGTCGGCGGCGTTCTTGAGCGGGCGGTTCCAGGCCTGGGCTGAAGCGACGGCGGCGCTGAGCATCAGGCCGACGGTGAGGCAGTGGCGAAGGGTCTTCATGGCGTCCTCGGTGGAGGTGAGCGGTGACGACGGGAATGACGCTGGGTTTTCCGGGGGATTCAAGCGCTTGGAGCAAAGCAGCCGCGTGGATCGCTTTCCACCGGCGAGGCAACCAATCACGTCAGCGGGTCGCCCGGGCACGCCTGTCACGGCAGCACGGGCGCCGGCTGCAGCGGCCCAAAGGGGGCCTCGGTGCCCTGGCCACGCGCGAGCGCCTCGAGGTGCCGGGCCCGGGCGTCGAGCTCCTTGCGATAGAACGGGCTGATGCCGCGGTCGGCGCGCGTCTGGACGAAGTCGGCGTCGGCGGTGTGGCAGGCCGCGCACCCGACGAGCTCGAGCTGGGCGCGCACGCCGGGCGCTTGCGAGACCTCGAGCCCGTCGAGGGACAGGACCGTTCGCGGCACGCCCGCGATGGCCCGCACGGAGGGGCTGCGGAAGCGCTCGGGGAACTCGAGCCGTCGCGCTGCCGCGTCGGGCAGACGCGTCGAGAGCCATGCGAAGAAGTCCACGCGCAGGGGCCCCGGTTGGTTGAGGCGCTCGACGTCGAGCTGCTGGAACAGGGGCGGGTTGTCGAGGACGAAGGGCAGGCCCTGCGCGGGGCCGGGCACCTTCACCCATTGACGCCATTCCCAGGGCGACAGCGACTGCTCGACCGTCTCGATGAGGAGGAACCGTTCGCGCGTCAGCCCTTCGGCGAGCAGGCCTCGCAGCGCGAGGTCGCGGTCAACGTCGGAGCGCCCCGACAGCTCCAGCCAGCGCCGCGCCGTGCCCTGACACGTCACCCGGCCGTCGACGGTGTCCTGCGGGCGCAGCGGCTGGCGAAAGAGGAAGAGCACGTGGAACGGCTGCAGCGTGGGGTCGAGGCTCGCGATCGACACGCGGAGCTCTCCGCAGTGGCCACCGGGCGCGAGGTGCGCGAGGTCGACGCGGTTGTGAATGCCCGTCACCACGAAGGGCAGCCGACGCAGATCCCACCGGGTGGGGTCGGGCCCCTGCACGCGCGCCACCTCGTCGATGAACTGCGCCGGCAGGGCGCGCTCGCTGTGGGCGGTGGTCGCGAAGCGGTGGAACCAGTCGGCCAGGAGCGCGCCGCCGTGCCCATCATCTGCCGCCGCCGCCATCAACGTCGCGAGGCTCACCACGGACGGATCATCGACGACGCCGGCGTCACTCCAGAACAGGCTCGCCTGGATCTCGGCGCGCGGCAGCCCGGCGTCAGGCTCGAGTCCTGCGTCGAGCAGCGAGCCCGAATCAGGGGCGGTCGTCCCGCCGTCGACGTCGCCAGGGCCCGCACCCTGGGGCGCGCAGCCCACCACGACGAGGAACAGCCAGAGAGGGGAGAGCCAGCGCGCCACGGCGGCGAGAGATGACCCGCGGCGGGAATGCAGGCAAGTCCCCCGGTGAGTGGTGCCACCTCGCGTGCACACCGGAGCGGCGTGCCTCCGAACCGCGCGGGAGCCGCTCGACGACGTGTCAACGAGGTGCTTTGGGTGCCGGTCTTGCAACGGGCAGCCACTCTGGAGCGTGTCGATGCGTGAACGGGTCGTTCGATGGCTGGTGGTGCTGCTGACAGGGAGTGCGCTCGGGTCGTGGGCCGCGACGAGCCACGCCGAGACGGGCACGTCGTTCGGAGGCAATGGGCACAACGTCACCTTCGACGGGCGACTCTTCATCGTCCGCACGGGGCCGGGCTGGGAGGCGCGCGTGCTTCGGCCGCAGGCCGTGGCGACCACCGCGGGACAGCCTCCCGCGCTCGGCGCCGCGTTCTCACCCGGGGTGCTCATTCAGGCTGCGACCAGCGCCGAGAACGCGCTCGCCATCTGTGAAGAGACGGCCCAGCCCATCGCGTGCACGGCGGCGGGGGCTCCGTCGGCCGGCGGGTCGCACCGCTGCTACGAGCTCGTCGTCATCGACTCGAACGCCGAGACGCCGGCGCCCAACAACGTGCTGCGCCGTCGGCGGCTCCGGGTGGTGGTGGCCGACCCGAACACTGCGCAGGCCACCGTGTCCTCCTTCACGTGGACCGACCCCTCGCTCACCTCGCTGCAGCCGACGCTGCGGGGAATCGAGCCCACCGTCACGCGCGACGGGCGGCTCCTCGTCTGGCAGGGGCACCCGAACAACAGCGGCGCCATCGACACGCTCGTCTACTCGGTCAACAGCAACGCCTGCGCGGCGACCGGGTGGACGGCGCCCAGGAGCCTCGCCGCGATGAGCACCGACCCGCTGGTGGTCGGGCGGTATCGGCTCGCCGAACGCCCGCTCCGAGACGCGGCGGGGGTCGCGTACACCTCGACGCAGCTCTTCTACGGCGCCTACCCGTGGATCTTTCCCGACGGCGAGGCGATCAACTTCACCGCCGCGAACATGCCCTGCCGGCGCAACCCGCCGAACGAAGACCCGCCCGGCTGCGGGCCCCGTCGCAACGCGCTGTCGATCATCGGCTACCCGACCAACTGGCAGCTCGCGCACGTCGACGGCGCGCTCAACCCCGACACCGACAACACGGTGCGGCTGTTCTTCTCGTCGCCCGGTCCGCTGGCGGTGAGCCCGCTCCCAGTGACCCGCGGCCGCGACGTCTGGCCCTTCTTCGGGAGCAACACGCAGAACTACGGAGAGATCGTCTTCGACGACTCGCTCGATGGGCGCTACGCGGGCTTCTGGCACTTCAACGAGTTCGTCACCGCGCAGGGGGCGTACGATCGCGCGCGCACCGCCGACAGCTCGGGCTACTCGAACACGGGCACGCTCCGCGGAGGCGCCTCGTTTCCGCTCCGGAACAACGGGCTGCTCGGAAAGGCGATCTCCTTCGATGGCGTGTCGGGGCGGGTCGAGGTGTCGCACGCCACCAGCCTGTCGCCGGTGAACGCCATCACCATCGAGCTGGCCCTCAAGCCGCGCGCCGAGCCCGACTGCGATGGGAACAACAACTACCGGCTGCTGCTGGGCAAGCCGAACATCAATGGGGCCTACAGCCTCGTGCTGGAGGACGATCGATCGTTCCAGGCGCGGGTGCGGGTCGCCGGTGGCGTGCAGTACGACATCCGGTCGAACGCCGTCGCGCCGCTGGGGCAGTGGACGCGTGTGGCGTTTCAGTACGACGCGGCGACGGGCACGATGGTGTTCCTCGTCAACGGCGTGGAGACGAACCGGGTGGTGCGTGCGCCGGCGACGCTCGCAGGGACGTCGGACCTGCTGGTGATTGGCGCACCCGGAGCGCGCGCGGCGTGTCCACCGACAGGGGATGGCGCGTTCGACGGGGAAATCGATGAGGTCGCGATCACCCGGGCCTGGCGGTACGGAACCGTGCCGGGTGGTGGAGCCGGTGGCGGCGCGGCGGGTGGCGGTGCAGCGGGAGGCTCGGCGGCAGGTGGCTCGGCGGCAGGTGGCTCGACAGCAGGAGGCTCGGCGGCGGGAGGTTCGGCAGGAGGTGGCTCGGCGGCGGGCGGCTCGGCCGCGGGAGGCTCCGCGGCGGGTGGCTCGGCGGCAGGAGGCTCGGCGGCGGGAGGCTCGGCAGCGGGTGGCGGTGCAGCGGGTGGCGGTGCAGCGGGTGGCTCGGCAGCAGGTGGCTCGGCGGCAGGTGGCTCGGCGGCAGGAGGCTCGGCGGCAGGTGGCTCGGCGGCAGGTGGGTCGGCGGCAGGTGGGTCGGCGGCAGGTGGGTCGGCGGCGGCCGGTGGCTCAGCCGCGGGCGGGGTAAGCGCGATGTCCGGTTGCTCCGCGGCGCCTCTTGGAGGTGCGCTCTTCGCTGCGCTCCTCCTCGGTGGGCGCCGTCGGCGTCGCTCGTCGCTGATTCTCCCGTAGCCCTGCCGCAGGAAGACGAGACGAGGCGCGATCGGGTAGCCGCCTCGCGCGAGGTGCCGCGGGCGCAGGCGGTGCTGACGCGCGCGCTCGTGCTGGCCGACCAATCGCAAGTGGCGCCACCGGAGTTGCTGCTGGCCTCCACCGCCGCCGACACCACGCTCCGCTGCGCGGGCAGGCGCTTCGGCAGATCGCTCACGAACTGGAGATAGAGAGAGAGAGTCGCTCCCGGTCGTCCAGGAGGTTGCTCCAGACACCGACTCGAGAGGGGCACGCCGAGAGCTTCTCCCGCGAGTCAGCAGGAGTCGGATGACCGCCGCCCTCGAGCCTCGCGCCGACGAAGAAGACGCCCACGGTGGGCGTGACGTTCAACGTCGGCGGCTCGGCGGTCGGTTCCGTGATGCGATCAGTTCAGCGCTGACTGCCCTCGGCCACGATGAGCCCGAGACAGCCGCTCGTCGCGCGCCGACACGGCCTCACCGTGCGTAGTCCCACCGCACCGACACGTTCGCGCACGCGTCCACGTCAGCCGACAGCTCACGCATCGCCTCGGGCATCTGGCCAGTCGAGGCCGTCAGCGCCACCGTGTACGAGAGCACGCCTGACTCGAGGTACGGCGCCAGCTCCAGGTCTTCACCGTCGAAACGAATCGCCGCCGCGCTCGCCTTGGCTGCCTCGAGCACCACCTTCGACGGAAGGCTCGTGGCGACCGGTGGCTCGAGCGTCACCTTCGCCGCCTGCACCATGCGCAGATCGAGCGGCCCCCGCGCCGTCAACGTCATGCGGTCGAGCCCGATGGTGAGCTGCGCGGCCGACAGCTCCACGGGGAGCTGCGCGGTGATGTCGAAGTCGAACCGGCGCTCGATCGTCACGGCGGGGGGCAGCGGCACGCCCGCCGGCAACGCGCGGAGCTGGGCGGGCGGCTTGAACGTCTGCGCCGGCAGCTTCTGGCAGAGCTGGTTCACCGCACCTTCGAGGTACAGCACGTCACCACAGGCCGAGAGGCCGACGGCGAGGAGCGGGAGGGCGACCAGACGCATGGCAGCTCCGAGCGAACCGACGTTGACGCCGGTGGAAAAAGTGCCCGCCCGGCTGCGCGTGGGGGGAGGGGGACGAGCGCAGCGGGCGAGCGAAAGGGTTCAGAGGAAGGCCACCATGAGTCCCACCCTGGCCGACGGAACGATGCCGCGGAGCGACATCGACGAGGCCGTCAAAGAAGCGCCTCCCACGTCCGCGCGTGGGCCGGCGAAGGTCATATCGAGGTACGAGAGCCCACCGCGCAGCACGAGCGCGACGTGCCTCGAACCGAACTCGAAGCCGGCCTGCGCCGAGGCCCACGCGTAGCTCACCTGATCGAGCGCCGGGCCGAGCCAGGGCGCCGCGTCGACGAAGGGCAGCCAGCGCGCGCTACCGGTGAACGAGTAGCCGGCCTCGACGCCCAGCGTTGGCCGCACCGGTGCTCTGGAAAACGCGAGCAGCGTCACCCCGGCCCGAACGCCCGACCCAGAGAGGGTCGCCAGACCGCCGACGTGCACGCGTACCCAGGAGACCGGCATCACCATCGCCGACGCCCCGGCGCCGTCCGGGAGTCCGACGTCGGCCTGCACCCCGAGGAACGGATGATCCGCGGGGGCTCCGGCGACGTCACCCTCGGCCGTCACCAGCGGCGCGTCTGCCAGCGGCCCCTCATCGAGGCCCGTCAGCAGCAGTGCAGTGGTGGCGAAGAGCGACAGCACGGGTGAACGTCAGTGCACGGCCGATGCCGCCCAGCACCTCGAAGAAATCGGCCACTTTCGCCCAGGTCCCGGCCGGGTCTGCCGCACCACCCGGGTCACCACCGCTTGACCTCAGCGACGAACGAGCACACACGCGGTCCCGATGTCGTTCCCGGGGATCATCGAGCTGTCGCTGCGGGGCAAAGGGCCCTCGCGCGGGTTCTTGTTCGATCCGCATCGCCTCGCGTTCCCCTGTTGGGCCGAGACGGTGGAGTCGCCCGCCGTGCTGGTGACGTTCGACCGGCACTTCGATCTCGTTCCGCCCGCGGCCGAGGTGCCGGTGCGACCCACCGCGGTCGAGGCCGACACCTTCGCGCGCACGCGGCTCGACCCGAAGAACGTCGATCACGTCATCGCGGCGATGGAGGCCGGCTTCATCTCACACGCGCTCGTCGTGGCCCGGGCGTGGCCCCAGGGGGCGCACCGCTCGCCGACCTGGGTGAGCCGCCGCGGCGAGGAGCACCGGCTGGTGGCGGCGCCGACCCTGGAGCGGCTCCTCGAAGAGCCCGCGGCACGTGCGCTCCTCGAGGCCGCTGGGGCGACGTTGCTCGACTTCGATCTCGACTGCTTCGCGACCCCGAGCGACGCCGACCCATTCACGCTGGTGCCGTGGCCGCGGCGGGTGATTCGCGAGTTCTTGCGGCCCCCGGGCTCCGAGTCCTTCTGGGCGCGCACGCTGGCGAACTGCCGCGCGCTCACGATCGCCCGTGAGCCCAACCACTGCGGCGGTGTCATCGCCTCGAACCACCTCTTCGAAGATCTCGCGCACGTCGTCTTCGAAGAGCTGCTCGAGACCGATCTGCCCTGAACGCGCGGCTCAGGGCTTCGGCGCGCGCTTGATGGTGATCCACGTCTCGGCGGGCGCGGCGGCCTCGGGAGGCGCCTCGCTGTCGACAGCGCCTCCGGTGTCCGGCTCGTCGTGGGCCTCGTGCGTCTCGGGGCCGGTCGCTTCGTGCGCGCGAGCGGTGATCTCGGCGTCCGACAGGAAGCCCACGGCCGCATCGGGCGCCTTCAGGAAGCGCACCACCTTCGGGTGCAGCGCCATGAGCTCGCGCGCGACGGCCGCGGGGACCAGCGCGTGCTCGATCTGATCAGGATCGGGCCGCTCGACGATGGCGAGGGTCCCCGTCTCGAGCCCCTGCGCCTGCTCGGCGGACAGCTCCAGGCGGCGCAGCTTGTTCTTGCGCGTGACGAAGTAGAAGGGCGTGTCTCCGACGGCCTTCACGACCTGCGCGCCGAGCACCTTCTCGCGAATGGTGCGATCGAGCTCGAGCTGCTTCTTGGCCTGCTGGCGGCTGGCTTCTTTGCTGCCGGAGAGCGGCGCGAACTTCGGCAGTCGGGCCGACGACGAGACGGGTGGCTCGGCTCTCGCGACGGGGCGGTCGTCACGGGGCGGCCGCTCGTCCCGGCGTGGGCGGTCCTCACGTCGTGGAGCGCGCTGCGCCGTGGCCTGCTTGTCGGCGTCGGCCTTCTTCGCCGCTTCCTCGGTGACGAGGCCGGCCTTGAGCAACTTGTCCTTGAGGCTCTGCATGGCGCCGGCTCATAGCCGCGACTGCACCAGCAGGAAACATCGGCCGTGGGCACGTGAAAGCGCAGGGAACGGGCGGTCGATGAGCCGTCTCGCAGGTGCGGGTCGAGCGTGGAGCCCGTCGTCACCGCGCCAGCGCGAACGTCACCTGCGCGGTCGAGCCCGGCGTCGAGAGCACGGTGCAGACCGAGCCCTGAAACCGCACCGTCGACGCGTTCTCGAGCTGCCAGCCGTCGGGCCCCGGCGCCACCACCAGGCCGTTCACCTTCACCTCGAGCGCCGAGGCGTCTGGCACCGCCACCTGGAGGAGGTACCGGCACGTCGCGCTCCGGCGGAGGATCGTCCCCACGCGCGCGAGCCCCGTGGGCAGGTCGGCCGCGAACTTCCGCTCGCAGGTGCGATCGCCGAGGCACGCGTTGCCCCCACCACACTCGTTGAGCCCCCCGGCCGGACAGGCCAGCGGGTACCCGCCAGCCTGCGCGAGGCCGTTGAACACGTCGAGCGAGTCAGCGGTCAGCACCTCGGGCCCCACCCCGACGACGAGCGTCTCGATCTCCCGGCTCCGGGCGAGCGCCACTGCGTCGAAGGTCGCCTGGCGATCGAGGCAGCCCACGACACAGTTCGCGCCCGCGCAGCCCCCGCCCGCGATGGTGCAGCGGCACGCGTTCGGCGCCATGCAGGTGTTCGTGTTCGCCGGGTTGCAGTTCGGCGGGCCATCGGTGATGAGCAGCACGAAGTGCTCTCGCGCCGGGTCCGAAGACAGCGCGGGGAGCTCGGCGGCGAAGCGGAGCGCGAGGCTCGTCGGGGTCCCTCCGCCGAACGTCGCCATTCGCACCTGGCCGGTGACGGCGTCGGCGTGCATCTGCAACTCCGAGGGGTCGTCACCCAGCGGCAGCGGCACCGCCGTGGCGCTCGGCCCGCCGCAGCTCGCGTTCGACGGGAAGAGCACGAGGCCCAGGCGCGCGACGTCGGCCACGCCGGCGGCGAAGCCGCTCACCGACTGCTGGAGCTGCCGGCCGCGCGTGACACACCCCGGCGGGCACGTGCCGCCCATGCACATGCGACAGGCTGGATCCATCGGCATCAGCGGCTGCGCCATCGAGCCCGACCGATCGACGACGAGCATCACGTCGGGGGCTACGCGACGCGCCGAGACGCTCAAGACGCCGCCGCCCGCTGTCCCGCCCGCGCTGCCGCCACCCGTCGCCGCTCCGCCGCCGCTCGGGGCGCCGCCCGCCGTGCCACCGCCCGCGCTCCCACCCACGCACCGGCCCTGCTGACACGTCGCGCCCGACGCACACGTCACGCAGGCCGAGCCCGAGGCGCCGCACTCGTCGCTCGCAGCGCCCGGGCGACAGGTGTCGAAGGCGTCACAACACCCCGAGCACGTCTCGGGCAGGCAGGGCAGGTTGGTGCGCCCGCACGCGGGGAGGAACGTGACGGCGATGGCGAGTGTTGCAAGAGCTCGAATCATGTTCAGCGCTCGGAGCGACGCCTCGGCCCAGGATCTCCACGCGCCGCCGCTGTGTAGCCAAAGCGCGACGGTTCCACACCACGCACGCGCGCCTGGGCCGTCCACAGTCCGATCGACTCGGACGGCTGCCGGGTCTAGGGTGCCCGACCTTCGATGAAGCGCCTGCTGCCAGTCGTCGTCGCCGTGGCCCTCGCCGTCGCCGGCTGTCCGGACGCTGTTGACCAGGCCGCGAAGAAGCGCATCTTCTCGAGCGAAGACCCGCCGCAGGCCGTCGCCGCGGCGCAGGAGAAGTTGCCGCCCGAAGACGTCGCGTCGAACCCCGCCATCGCGCGCCGCGTGCTGGGCATGAGCGCCGCCGAGGCCACCGAGCGCCTGGGGCCCCACACCTACGTCGCCACCGTCACGTGGGAATGGAGCGCAGGCCCGAAGTCGGTGCGGCTCAAAGAAACGCGCGAGCTGCAGGCCGGCGCGGGCGGCGTGTCGGGTGACTTCCTCGCGCGGCTGTCGAACTCGAACGACCAGGGCCTCGAGGTGCTGCGCATCGGCGGGCAGGTCTACGCGCGCACCACCTACGGCAAAGACGGCGCCGGCCGGTTTCGCGAGCGCAAGCGCGACCGTGGCATCGCCGAGCGCATGCGCGACGAAGCCTTCAGCGCCGTGCGTGACTTCGACCAGCTCTTCCGCGGTCGCCTCGCGCTGGCCGCGAAGGGCACCCAGACGATCGATGGCCGCGTGTGCTGGCGCTACGACGTCTCGCTCGCTCCGGGCTCGGCTGACGCCCCGAAGGGCCTGCCTGCCATCGCGAGCCCGAGGGGCGGCGCCGACGACACCACGCTGCGACGTCGCGCCTTCTTCGAGCTGCGGGAGCCGAAGGCGCTGCAGGGCGAGGTTTTCGTCGACGCGGAGAAGAGCGTCGTGGTGAAGGCCTCGATGAGCGGTCGCATCGGCGTGGCGTCGGACGGCGGAGACGCCGAGCTTCGCTTGTCACTCGACACCTCGCTGTCGAACATCGGCCAGCCGCCCACCCTCAAGGTGCCCGACGAGTTCTTGCCCGATGAAGACAAGCCGCAGGGCATCGCGGCGGCGCTCAAGCGCTTCGGCATCGAGCGCGGCGACGGCGGAACCCCGATGCCTTCTGGAGGCGCGATCGAGCCGCGGGACGACGACGCCGACGAGGCCCAGCCCGAGCCCGAGCCGGTCGCCAAACCGCCCCCGGCGCCGGCCCCCAAACCCAGGTCGAAACCGTAGCCTCGATGGTGGGCGTTGTCCCACCTTGCCCTACCCAAAATTCACCAACGAATCCGGCCTGATGGCGTGTGTTGCCACAGCCCACATCAGGCCTGTCGCAGCAGAGGCCAAAAATTTGCCCCCTGAGGGTCGATCGCTACACTGCCCACAGGTTGCGGATTTGCCGCATCGTACATGGCCGGCTGTTCAGGTTCCGAAAGGGCATCAACCATGGAGCGGAAGGGCGGTAGCACGGCGGTGGTGACGACGGAGACGGTGGCGCGAGGGCTGACGAAGACCGTTACCACGCCAGCGGAAGAGAAGGCGCTGCGCATGCGGTACGGCGCACCGGTGGAGCTCGAGGCACCGCTCCCGAAGGCGCACGGCGACAACGAGGAGCTGGCCGACGAGCTGCTGCTGCTCGAGATGCGGTTGCTCTCGGCGCTCAAGCGGCAGAAGGCGATGGCGCAGGGTGGCGGCAAGCCAGCGGCGCCGGCTCCGAAGGCCCGCAACGCGACGAAGTCCAAGGTCGTGGCGGCGCTCAAGTCGAAGAAGCGCTGACACCCGGGCGGACAGCCCGTCGCGCGAGGGCGTTCTGGCGAGAGGCCTCTCCCGAAGTGGGAGTGGCCCCTCGTCGGAGCGCCCTCGTCGCGTTCAGGGACGCCTCGAAGGCCGCGGTTGCGGGACGGTGTCGTTGGGAGCGCACCCGCTTCCGGCGGTGAAGGGCGCGGCGCCCATCCTGGGGCTCACGCGCTCACGCACCGGGGCGGCGAGCCGTCAGGCGCCCATCACCACGACGCGGCGGCGCACCGCGTCGACCGGGTCGAGCGTGGGCCGGCCCAACGAGGCACCCACCTGCGCCGCCGTCTCGGTCGCGCCGGTGCCAGCGAGCCCCTGGAGGAAGCGGCCTGCGGCGGGGTTGCGCCACCAGTCTTCGTTGAAGCGCTCCCGCAGCACGTGCACGAGGTGCGCTTCCAGCGACCACGCCTCGAGGGACTGCAGCGCCGAACCCCGCACCTCGACGTCGAGCCACGCGCGGCCTCGCTCTGGCGCGACGAAGGTGGCGCGCTCGAAGGCCGCAAGCGCCGACTCCACCTGCCCCCGCCCCAGGCCCGTCGAGGCCACTTCGCGCGTCACCGGCAGCGACGCGGCCTCGCGGCGAAGCGCCATCAGCTGCCGCCACGCGAACGTCCGGGCCAGCTCCCGCGCCTGCGCGCTCGTCGCCCGCACCGCGCGCTTGAGCCAGCCCTCGTCGAGGAGCACGGATTCATGCAGGCGCCGCACTGCCAGCGCCAGCGAGCCGTCGCCGATGACGCGATCGATGAATGACAGGGTGCGCGGAATCGCGGCGTGGAACTGCCCCTCGCCCCAGGCCCCCAGCCAGCCCTCCCAGGCCTCGAAGCCCGGCGCGGGCGTCAGCACCAACCGCAGCTCGTCTGGCACCTCGAGCGGCACCAGCGCGGCGCTGGCCCGGTGCGGCCGGGGGTCGGTGTCGACCAGCAGGCGGCCATGCGCGCTCGGGTGAAAGCCCAGGTCGCCCAGCATGCGCGTCACCGCGTGCGTCAGCTCTTCCTGGCGCAGCAGCTCGAAGAACCACGGCGCCGCCAGCGCCCGCTCGAGGTCGGTGGGCTTCGCGGTGCCTGGCTTGAGCGTCGGGTCGACCTTCTTGAGCGCCCAGGCCGTCAGGTCGCGCGCCGCATCGTCCGACGCGCGCAAGAGCTCGTCGGCCCGTGGCTCCACCTCGGAGAAGGTGCGCCGCGCGCCGCCTTCGAGCCAGGCCCGGGCCGACGCGACGCCCACCGACGACGCGCTCGCCGACAGCACCTCGGCGCGACGCTCGAAGAGCCCCTGCTCGTCCAGAAGGGCCGCGCCGCGCTCCACCGAGACGAGCGAGCGGGCCTCGGTGGAAGACAGCGTCCACGCGTCGTGCAGCGCTTCGCGCAGCGTCCAGGTGCGCCCGCCGGCCACCAGCGTCTTCGTGCGGAGGCGAGCGTCGATGGCGTCGTCGAGGCTCGCGAGCCGCGCGTCGGCGCTCAGGCGGAGCAGGAACGCCAGCAGCCGCTCCACGCGCGCCTTCTTCACCGCGTCGATGCGGCTGCTCGTCGACAGCTCGCGCACGAAGGCCACCGTCTCGTCGCGGGTGATGTCGGCGAGGCCGGCGAAGGTGTCGACCCGCGCCGGGGGCCCATCGAGGCCGGCGAAGGTGCGGTAGGCGCGAGCCCCGGCTTCCTTCTGGAAGTCGTCGATGGCTGCGAGGATGGCGTTGACGCTCAGTTCCACGGTGGCTCCCAGTCTTCTCCATGGGTAAAGCCCGTCAATGCGACATGCAGCGCCACCTTTCCGACATGCACTCCCTTGATGGGCGGACCCGAGCGGTGAGCCCGTGAAGCGTCGCACCGTCGTCGTCGAGACCCCGGGCGCCCTCGGGCGGATCGTGGCCCAGACGCTCTCGGAGGGCCCTAGCGCCGCGCACCGCCGCGTCGAAGCCGGCGCCGTCTACGTCGATGGCAAGCGGGTGAAGGAGCCAACCCGCCTCGTGCCGTCGGGCGCCACCGTGAGCATCGTGCTCGAGGCGGGCGGCGTGTCGTCGGAGGCGCAACGCGCGCCAGCCGCTCCGCTCGTGGTGGTGTTCGAAGACGACGAGGTGCTCGCCGTCGACAAGCCCCCGGGGCTCCCCGCCCAGCCGACGCCCGAGGGCGAGCCCAGCCTGCTCGACCTCGCCAGCGCGCACCTCGGCCGGCCCGCGGGGCTCGTGCACCGGCTCGATCGCGAGACGTCTGGCGTGACCGTCTTCGGGAAGACGCCTGCTGCGACGAGCGCGCTGGCCGAGGCCTTTCGGGAGGGCCGCGCGGTGAAGACGTACCTCGCCATCGTCGCTGCCGAGGTGCCCGAGCGGGGCTTCATCGACACGCCGCTGCAGAAGGATCCCAGCCGGCCGGGGCGCTGGCGTGCGCTCCGCAGCGGTGGCGGCGTGTCGGCCGAGACGGCCTTCGAGCGGGTGTGGGTCGATGGCGGGCGCGCGTTGGTGCGCCTGACGCCGCGCACAGGGCGAACCCACCAGCTCCGCGCCCACCTCACGTCGATCGGCTTTCCCATCGCAGGCGATCGCCTCTACGGCGGCCCCGACGGGCCCCGGTGTCTGCTCCACGCGGTGAGCCTCGTCATCGGCCCCAGGCGCTTCGAGGCTGGGGTCCCTTCCGACTTCCCCCACGGCCCTCCCACCCCCTCGTAGAGCGCTCGACGAGCTGTGGACGCACGCACGCCCGTCCCCGACGATGCAACGCTCTGTGGACGTGGCAGCACGATGGGGTGTGCAGGCATCGGCAGAGCGGCGTCGTCGGCGAGCGGCCCTGGCGGTCGGTTCAGCCCGCGAGGCGCTCAGCGCCCCCGGCCGGTCGACGTGCTGGCCGGCGCTGCTGGCGCAGAAGCCGACGCTTGGCGCCGCTCCTCGCGACGGGCGCCGTCTTCGTGTCCAAGCCCTTCAGCGCCGAGGTGCTGCTGGCCGCGACGCGTGGGGCGACGTGAGCGTCTGAATCCCGCGCGCCCTGATGCGCCTGTGGCGCAGGTCGTCAAGGCGGTGCGCCGCCCAGGCTGCACCACCAGCCTCGGGCGACGCGGTTCTTTCAGTAGGTCAGCTCGGAGTGGCGCTCGACCTGCGAGAGCGCCTCCTGCAGCGTCGGCACCGTCTCGGCGCGCGGCGCGGGCTTCGGCACGGGCAGGAAGTCGCCCGTCATCTGGAAGCCCACGCCGATGAGCGGCAGGGCCTGCGTGACGCCATCGGGGTTGCGCGCGGGGCCCGTGCGGTTGCGGTTCTGGAGCCACCACTGAATGAGGACGAACACTGTGGGGTTGTTGAAGCCCGCGCCATCGTCGATCTTGAACGTGTACCCGGCGAAGGGGCCGACGCGGTGCATGTTGTTGATGCCCGGGTCGAAGTCCTCTCCCGAGAGGAAGTGCCGCCGCTGGTCGTAGAACATGAACGTCTGCGTGTAGCGCGCGCCGGCGACCAGTCGCTTGTTGGGCGTCTGGTACAGCAGGTCGATGTCGTTGACGTAGTACCAGCCCTGGTTGGGCACCATCACGTCGTAGAACTGGTCGTAGAACACCGTGTCGCCGTCGCGCAGCCGCATGTCCGCCCGCACCAGGCGCGCCCGGCTGCGCACCACGAAGTCGAGCAGCTTCGCCTGGAAGTCGGCGCCGATGGTGAGCTCGGTGCCGTTGGTGAGGTACTCGCCCGGCCCGCATTGCCCCGGGCAGGGACCGGGTCCGCGCTCCAGCGCGCCGAGGCGGGTGATCTCGGCGTCCGAGAAGTTGCTGCGCGCCGAGGGGAACGACTGGAAGAGGTTGAACGTACCGAAGTACTGCACGAACGTGTACGAGGCCCAGAAGCCCAGCACCGTCAGCGGCTGCACCTCGACGTAGGCGCCCGCGCGGATGAAGGCCGGGCTCGCCACGGGCGTCAGGCCGATGCCGATGAAGTTGTCGCGCAGCGCCATCGAGTCGCTCTCGTACAGGCGCAGGCGGTACATGAAGCGGCCCTCGTAGAGCAGGCCGAGGGGGTTGGCCCGCAGCGCGAACGTGTTGCGATGCACGACGCGGTGGAGCGGCGGGCCCTGGTACTGCAACGTCTGCGCAGAGACCGTCGTGGCCAGCCCCACGACGACGAGGAAAGGCAGGCGGAGGGTGTTGGGCATGGCCGAGACACTTAGGACGCGGCCGACACTCGGCAATCAATATGCGTTGACGCGGCCGGTCAGACCACCGCCCAACGCCCGCCTCAGGCCGCGCAGGTGTAGTGCTCGGTCTCGACGAAGCCCCGCGACTCGAGGAACGCGCGGATCTCGGCGCGCGCGCCGCTGGCCCCGACAGCGGCGATGACGTGCTCGTCGCCCGGAGGCAGCAGATCATCCGGCCACACCACGCGGGCGCCGTGAATGCGCTGGCCCAGCTTGCGTGGGTTGACGTCGATGAAGCGCTCGACCCGCGCGCCCCGGGCGAGGAGCGCCTTCGCCAGCGTGATGCCGCGCTCGCCGGCGCCCCAGATGCCGATGGGCTGGCCCGCCAGCCGCCGCGCCAGCACGTCGGCGCGAAGCGTCGTGTGCCCCTCCTGGCGATAGCGCGCGTCGGTGCGGGTGAGGCGGCCTTCGTGATCGGTCCACCGGTGCAGCACGGTCGGCAGACAGACCAGCCGCTCGCCCGACTCGAGCAGCCGCAGCCACAGGTCCCAGTCCTCGGGGAAGGCGCCGTCACGCCAGCCCCCGACACGCTCGAGCGCCGCCCGCCGCAGCGTCACCGACGGGTGGCACAGGGGCGACTCGATGAGGCGGTCGGCGAAGAGGCGCTCGGGCGTGGTGAGCGACGAGAGCCACCTCCCGTATGCGAGCAGCGCGGGCGAGGGCGGCCGGTCGACCCGCACGATCTCGACCCCGGTGCCGACCCCCGCGAGCGACTCCTCGTCGCGCAGCCGCGCGACGCTCTGGCGGAGGCGTTCCGGCAGGCTGACGTCGTCGGCGTCCATGCGGGCGATGAGGGCGCCGCGCGCGCTCGACAGGCCTGCGTTGAGCGTGCGCACCAGGCCTACGCCGCCGGTCGACGAGACGCGCACCCGCCCGTCGCGGAGCGCCCACGCGTCGAGGCGCGCCCGGGTGTCGTCGCGGCTGCCGTCATCGATGGCGAGCACCTCGAAGTCGCCGAAGCTCTGGCTGACGAGGCTCTCGAGGGCCGCGTCCACCGTGTCGGCCGCGTCCCTCGCGGGCAACAACACGCTCACCGCCACGCTCATGGGCCGTGATTCAGGCGATGCCGCGACGTCAGTCAACGGGTACAGTCGACGGCCTCTGCATGGCCGCCGGCGCTTCCCCCGACGACGACGACAAGCGCCTCGAGACCGTGAGGCTCGAGGCCCTCCAGGCGGCCGCCGGCAGCCCTGACGCCGGCCATCGGCTGATCGCGCGCCGGCTGTTTCGTTCGGGCCAGGCCGACAAGGCGCTGAGCGAGCTGATTCGGTTCTCGCGCGAGCGGCCGATGACGCCGCGCATGGCGACCGCGCTGTCGACGCTGGCTCTGGCCACCGGGCGCACGGGCCCCATCCTCACCCTGCTGACCCAGGGCGTCGAAGAGACCGAGGGCCGGGAGCGCGTGGGCGTGATGCGCGCGCTGGCCCGGCTCCAGCGCCGCACCGGCCAGGTCGAGCCGGCCATCGAGACGTTGTCGGTGCTGCTGGCCGAGGCCGCCGAGGACCGACGCTCGCGGCTGGTGCTCAACGCGCTCCTCGAGCAGCGCCAGCAGTGGGAGGCGCTCGACGCCTCGCTCGACAAGGAGACCCGCCTGCTGCTCAGGCGCCGGTACTTCCGCGCGGCGTCGCGTACGGCGCTGCGCCGGGCGCGGCTGTGGGGCGAGCGCCTCGATGACGCCCCACGCGCGGCCCTGCGGTACGGCCAGGCCGCGCAGTACGCCGAGCAGGGCCAGGACCCGCACAGCGTCTTCCTCTTGCGCATGTTGTGGCTGCGGGCGCTCGTCGACGCCGACGCACCCAGCCGCACCCGCGAGGAGGCGACGCGCGTGACGCTCGAGGCGGCGGGCCGGGTGGGCCGCGAGGCGCGCGCCCGGGCGTTCGTGCGCGAGCTCGGCCTGCCCCTGCCTGTGGGGCCCAGCGCCGACGAACCCGCCGACGTCACCGTGTCGGGCGAGCCCCCCGCGCCGTCGCCGCCGTCGAATGCCTCGACGACGCTCGCTGACTTCGAGGCGGCAGCGGCCGAGCCCGTGCCCCGGGGCGCCGTCGGCGAAGCGCTCCTCGCGGCGACGGGGCGAAGCTCGGCGGCGTCGGTCGAAGCCCTGTCGCGGCTCGAGGCCCGCTACGTGGCGCAGGGCGCGTGGACCGAGCTCGCCCGCTTCTACCGCCAGACGGCCGACGGGCGGCCTCCTCCGGAGCGCGCGTCGTGGCTCGAGAAGCTCGCCGAGCTGCTCGAGAGCGAGCTCGAAGACCCCGTCGGGGCCGCGACGGTGTGGGCCGAGGTGGCGCAGCTCACCGGTGACGCTGAGGCGGTCTCGGAGCAGGTGCGCATTCTCGACGAACGAAACGACGTCGCCGCCGTCAAGCAGGCGCTCGACGCCGGGGTTGGGCGAGCCCAGTCTCCTTCCGAAAAGGCGCGCCTGCTGGTGCTGCGGGCGCAGGAGGCCCGTCAGCGCGGTGAAGAGGACGCCGCGCGGGCCGACTTCGAGGCGGCGCTGAAGGTCGCTCCGACGACCCTCGAAGCCGCCGCTGGGCTCGCCGAGCTGTCCGTCGCGCGGGGCGACCCGGGCCCGCTGAAGACCTTCGAGCGGTTGCTCGTCTCGGCGTCACGGCAGCTGCCGGAGCGCCCCGCGATGTTCCGCCGGCTGGCGCGGCTCGGTGACGTGATGCGTGAAGCGCGCCTGGCGAGCGCGGCATGGGGTGAGGTGCTGGCCCTCTCGCCCGGCGACGAGGAGGCGCTCGAGCGCTCGTTCACGCTGGCGCGCGCGCTGAAGGACGACGCGCGCACCGAGACGGTGACCCGCGCGATCCTCACGAAGGATCCGCGTGGCGTGCAGGCGCGGGCCGCGTGGCTCGAGCTGGTCGCGGTGCTCGAGCGCGCGGGGCGGCCCGACGAGGCAGTGGGCGCGCTGCGAGACGCGGTGAAGGCCGAGCCCGGCCACCTCGAGGCGTGGCTCGCGCTCGTCGACCGGCTGGTGGCGCGCAAGCTCGACGAAGAGGCCGCCTGGGCGATGGAGCACGCCGCGACGGCAGCGCCCGAGGGGCCCGCGCGCATCGCGGTGTGGAAGCGGCTCGCGCGGCATGCCCGGGAACGCCTGGGCGACGACGAGAAGGCCGAGAAGTACGAGGAGCGGCTCGAGCGGTTTCGTCCACCCGAGGCCGCTTCGGGAGCGCCCGGCCTCCCCGGTGGGCCGCTCGTCGTGCCTCCGCGAACGTCGAGGCCGAAGCTCGAGCCGGTGCGCGTCCCGGTGCGCAGCCCGAAGGACGAGGCCGAGAGCGAGGCGTTCGCCCAGGCCCTCGGCGCCGAGCGTGAGCCCGAGGACACGCGCGAGATGCCCGTGGTCATTCCGTCGCGGCTCAGGCACGTGCTCGAGCCCATCCTGAAGGACGTCGAGACGCGCGAGGCGCCGGCCGATGACTTCATCGACGACGACGACATCGACGAAGTGATGGAGGTGCGCAGCGAAGAAGTCGTCGTGCCGGGCGACTCCGGGCCGCAGGCGCCGCAGTCGCCGCGGCCGCAGGTGCCGGCGCAGGCTTCTCAGTCACCGCGTGGGCCGCAGTCATCGCCGGTGTCGCAGCCGCAGGGAGCGCAGTCCGCGCAGGCGCCGCCGTCACAGCGCCCTCCAGTGCTCGCACCGTCGCCGCGCGCGCCACAGGCACCGGTGTCGTCTCAGTCGCAGTCGCCACAGGGGCCCCGGGTTCCTCAGTCGCCGGCGCCGCCACCAGGGGCTCCTCAGGCCTCGCGGTTGCCACCGTCGCAGGCGTCACCGTCAGCGGTGCTCCGGGTCTCGCCGGTGTCGCCGTCGCTGATGCCGTCGCAGTCGTCGCCCCGTGCGCCACAGTCCCCTCCGGTGTCGCCGGCGGTGGCGCAGTCGCAGTCGTCGCCGCGGACTCCGCAGGCCCCGCCGGCGTCGCTGTCGCCGCAGCCATCGCGGGCTCAGCCCTCGACCCACGCCGCGCAGGAGGACCCCGACACCACTCCGGTACCACCGCCGGCGAAGCTGAAGCCTCAGGGCACCCGCGATGAGGCCACCCGCGCGAGCCTCCCGACGCGACCGGCGCCGGTGTGGCGCGAGGGCGCCGAAGCAGGCACGCCTGGGGCAGGGCGGCGCGCGGTGTCGATGGACGCAGCAAGCGACGACGCGCCAGACGAGCCCGGTCCCTCGCCCAGGCCCAGCGCCGAGGCCGAGCCGGGCCTCGCCGCCCCGACGCCGCCTCGCGCAACCACCAGCACGCCAGACCGTCGTGGCGATCCGAGCGGCAGTCCCGCGGCCCCACGCGCCGGAGCGCCCGCTCGTGGCCCCTCCCGCGACGCGGGGGCTGGTGAGGTGTCACCCCTCGAAGGCGTGGGGCCGCTCATTCTTCCGAGTCGGCCAGTTCGTGGATCGCCACGGGAGGGACCGGCTGACGGTGCGGTTTCCGAGAGCGTCAGACCGGGCCGGTCGAGTCATGGCGCCGAGAAGGCGCCTGGCGCAGTGGCTGAAAACGTCGCCCGGCCGATCGAGCCCCCCCTCGCCCAGGGTGGCACGCGGTCAGCCGCGCGCGTCGAGGCCGCCATGTCGCCAGACCGAGCCAGCCGACGCCCAGAGCCGGCCGACAGCGTCGCTGGCCTGACCGGACGAGCGCCTTCCCCCGACTTGCCGACGGGAAAGGTCGCCGCGTGGAGTGGCGGCGCCGACGACGCAGAAGCGAGGTCTTCGAGATCGTCCGGCGATGACGGACGCGACGACCCGAGCCGCGATGAAGCCTGGGAGCGCGACGAGGACTCCCGGTCTGCGAGGACCCAGGAGCGCTCGTTGGCGGCAGCGTCGACGCGCGGCCCCCGGCTCCGCGACGAGCTCACGGACGAGGCGGCGCGGCCGACGAATCGGTCGGCGGAACCGCTCGACGACGACGACGCTGGGTCGCCGCGAGACGAGTCGAGCGACGACGGCCCGGCCCAGGTGACGGGCCGCGCGTCGGCGTGGAGCGAGGGCGGCGACGAGTCGGCCGAGGTGTCCGAGGTGACGGCGCCGCCGCCCGACGTCGACGAGGCGCGACGCACCGCGGAGATCCCCGCGCCTGCCCTGGGCGATCCGCTCGCGTCGATTCCGCCGTCCTTCGGACCGTCGCCGTCGAAGCTGCTCTCGGAGGAGCGTCAGGCCCTCTTCGAGCGCGTGCGGGCGAACCCGCTCGAGGCCGAGGGCTACCGCATGCTGGCGGAGCACTTCGACACCGCCAACGACGCGAGCCGTTCGTCCCTCATGCTCGAGCTGGCCCGCGCCCTCGAAGGCGATCCGAACGCGGCGCCGCGCACGCCGAAGCTCATCCTCTCGGCGACCGATCGCGCGGGCTTGCGGCACCCAATGGTGCGCACCGAGGCGGCCGAGCTGGTCGCGCTCGCCACGCCCGCCGTGTGCCGGCTCTTCCCGGCCAAAGGAAAGGACGCCGCCTCGACCGAGGAGTTCTCGCTCGAGCGCGGCAAGGGCGCGAAGGCGGCCGCAGACGCCCTGCTCGCGGCGGTGCGCCTGTTGGGCATGCGCGCGCCCGACGTCTTCGTCTCCGACGACGGCGGGCCCCCGTTCACCGCGCTCCACGCGACGGCTCCGCGGCTGGTGGTGAGCCGGCTGGCGGTGAAGAAGCCGCTCCCCGACGCCGAGCTGCGCTTCTATGCAGGTCGCGCGCTGTTCACGCTCAGCCCCGAGCTGCTCGCCCTGCGCACGCTCAAGCGCGATCAGCTCCGCGCAGGGCTCGAGGCCGTGGGGAACGCGCTCAAGGGGCACGCCACCACCGAGGCGCGCCTGGTGCGGGATGCGCTGACGCCCCGGTCGATCGAGAAGCTCAAGGCGCTCTGGCCGAAGGTGGCGAAGTCGCTCGACCTCGGCGCGTTGATGGAGGGCGCGCGGCACAGCGTCAACCGCGCGGGGCTGGTGGTGTGCGGGGGCATCTCGCCGGCCATCGAGTCGCTGCGGGTCAAGCGCGCGCTGCCCGTCGAGGTCACCGAGCTGGTGCGCTTCGCGGCCAGTGAGCGCTACCTGCAGCTGCGCAACCGAAGGCTGGGCAAGAAGGCGCCCTGAGCCGGCCTGTCACTCAGAATCGGTCTGCACCAGGCCGTACTTGTGCAGCAGCGAGTAGAGGTGTTTGCGATCGAGCCCCGCGTCGCGCGCCGCCTTCGCGATGTTGTTGCGCGTCTTCGACAGCAGGCGCGTCAGGTACTCGCGCTCGAAGCCCCGAATCAGATCGTCCTTCGCGTCCTTGAAGGGCGCGGCATAGTCCACCGGGAGCGTCTCGCCCTGCGGCTGTGACGGGCCGTTGTACTCGCGCAGGAACGACTCGCTGGCCAGCTCGGGAATGTCGGCCACGTGGCGCAGGCGCTCGACCGCGTTGCGAAGCTCGCGCACGTTGCCCGGCCAGGTGTGCCCGTTGAACTGATCGCGCTGCTTCTCGGACAGCCGGTTCCACAAGGGGCCGCCCGCCATCGCGTCGACCAGCAGGGGAATGTCCTCTTTGCGATCGCGCAGGGTGGGGAGCGTGAGGGTGAAGACCGAGAGGCGGAAGTAGAGATCTTCGCGAAAGCGCCCGGCCTGCGTCTCGGCCCACAGGTCCTTCTTCGAGGCGGCGATGACGCGCGCGTCGAACTTCTGGGCGCCGCCCGACTGACCCAGCCGGCGGAACTCGCGATCTTCCAGCGCGCGCAGCAGCTTCGGCTGCAGATCGAGCGGCAGGTCGTCGATCTCGTCGAGGAACAAGGTGCCGCCGTTCGAGCGCTCGAGGCAGCCGACCCGCTGCGACACCGCGCCCGTGAAGGCGCCCTTCTCGTGGCCGAACAGCTCGCTCTCGATGAGGTTCTCGGAGACCGCGGCGCAGTCGAAGATGACGAAGGGCCCGGTGGCCCGCGGCGACTGCTTGTGAATGGTGCGCGCGGCGGCGCCCTTGCCGCAGCCCGTCTCGCCGATGAGGAGCAGCGTCGAGTCGGTGGGCGCGATGCGCTGGATGAGGGCGAAGATCTGCCGCATTGGCAGCGAGCGCCCGACGAGATCGCCCAGGCGGTCGTTCTCGGCCGGCGACACCTCGAGCGCCTTCACCTGGGGCTGGAAGCGGAGCTGCACGTCTCCGACCTCGAGCAGCGCCCCCGCCCTCAGGAAGGCCTCGCGCACCTGCGCGCCGTCGATGAAGGTGCCGTTGGTGCTCCCGAGGTCCTGCACGAGGAACTGCTCACCCTGGCGGCGCACCACGAGGTGGTTCCGGCTCACCGTCGGGTGCTCGATGACGACGTCGTTGCTCTCGGCGGCCTTGCCGATGCGAAGGATCTCGCCCAGCGGGTAGCTCTTGCCCGCCTCGGGCGTGTTGATGAGCACCAGGTGGTACTCCTGCGAGGCGAAGCGCTCGATGCTCGCGGCGCGAACGCCGAGCACGGTGCGTTGGGGAATCGAGGGGCCAGACATTTCGGCGTGGGACTGTAGCGCACCGCTCCGGCTTGGCGAGGAGCGTCTACTGGCCCTGGCCCAGCGAGAAGCCCGGCTTGCCGTCGAAGAGGAAGAGGTGCTCGGTCTTGACCGGGTCGAACCCAGCGTTGCCGACACGCAAGATGAGGCTCAGCACCTGCATCACCGTCACCGGCTTGCCCGGCGTGAGTGTCTCGAAGCGGCAGCGCCAGTGGTCGGTGCACCGCGTCTCGGGGATGCCCTCGGGCCACACCTTGACGCCGCGGTTCGAGATCATCGTCAGCTTGAGCCCATCGCCGTTGAGGGCCGACAGCCCCTCGCCCAGCGCCTCTGGCGCGCCCCGCCAGTGGAGGAACACGTCGACGCCCACCCGGTCCTTCTTCGACGGCGTCGTCTCGGCCACCGTGCTCGTGAGCGTCAGCGACGCGCCGCCCACGTAGTTCACGGGCGTGAGCTTGACGGGCGACTGCCCCAGCCGCTCGATGACGGCTTTCGAGAACTCGTCGGTGCCCACGCGGCGGGTGCTGACCTTCTCGCTGTAGATGTCCGCGGTGTGGAGGCCGTCTTCGATGGTCTTGAGCCACGCGTTGTGGAGCTTCGTCGCCACCTCGGCCTGCCCCACGTGCACCAGCAGGGCCACCGCGCCGAGCAGCATGCCGCTGGGGTTGGCGATGCCCTTGCCGGCGATGTCGGGCGCCGAGCCGTGCACCGCCTCGAACATCGCGCACTGATCGCCCACGTTGGCGCTGCCGCCGAGCCCGACGCTGCCGGTCACCTCGGCCGCGATGTCCGAGAGGATGTCGCCGTACAGGTTGAGCGTCACCACGACGTCGAAGTCCGCGGGCCGGGTGGCGATGCGCGCCGCGCCGATGTCGATGATCATGTGGTTCGCCGCGATGCCCGGGTACTCCTTCGCCACCTGGTCGAAGACCTGGTGAAAGAGCCCGTCGGTGATCTTCATGATGTTGTCCTTCGTCATGCAGGTCACCTTCTTGCGGCCGTTCACCCGCGCGTACTCGAACGCGTAGCGGATGATGCGCTCACACCCCGGGCGCGAGATGAGCTTGAGGCACTGGTACACCTCGTCGCTCTGCCGGTGCTCGATGCCCGCGTAGAGGTCTTCTTCGTTCTCGCGCACGATGACGAGGTCGACCTTCTTCTGGAGCGAGTCGACGTAGGGTGCGTAGCTCACGCAGGGCCGCACGTTCGCGTAGAGCCCGAGCATCTTGCGCACGGTGACGTTGAGCGACTTGTAGCCGCCGCCCTGCGGCGTGGTGATGGGCCCTTTCAGGAACACCTTCGTGCGGCGCAGCTTCTCCCACGAGGCGTGCTCGATGCCCGACGAGTGGCCGCGCAGGTAGACCTTCTCGCCGATGTCGATGAACTCGGGCGAGAGGCGTGCACCGGCGGCCTCGAGCATGTTGAGGGTGGCCCGGGTGATCTCCGGGCCGATGCCGTCACCTTCGGCGACGACGATGGGGACGGGGGACAGGGTGCTGGTCATGGTGCCCGCCGCGTAATGACGTCACCGCGCGCCGCAAGCCCTCAGCCCCGGTCCTCGTGGAAGTCCCAGGCCGGCGCGTACGGGCGCAGGCTCTGGCGGTGGGCCTCGGCGGTCTGACGAATCGCCGCCACCTGCTCGGGGCCGAACCGATCGAGCGTGGTGAGGAGCTGCCGCATGCGCAGGTTCTTCGACAAGCGCTCACGGTGGCGATCGAGGAAGTCCCAGTACATCGCGTTGAAGGGGCAGGCCGTCGGGCCCACGCGCACGTCGGGGTCGAACCGGCACCGCGCGCAGGGGGCCTCGTCGCGCGCTGCCACGGGGCCGCGGCCCTTCGCCGACAGGCCCGACTGCCGCTTGAGGTACGCCGCCGACGCCACGTAGGGCTTGGTGGTGAAGGCGTCGGTGGCGTGCAGGCCCATGCCCACGACGTTCGGCAGCTCGACCCACTCGTAGGCGTCGACGAAGGCGGCCCAGAACCAGTGGGACACCGCGCGTGGGTCGAGCCCGGCCAGGGTCGCGTAGTTGCACAGCACCATGAGGCGCTGAATGTGGTGCGTGTAGCCGGTGTCGTGCACCGACTCGACGGCCTCCTTGACGCACTGGAGGCCCGTTCGCTCGGGCGCCCAGAAGAAGTCGGGCAGCGGGCGATGCGCGCCAAGGCCGTTCGCCTCGCGCAGGCCCGGCATCAGCCACCAGTAGACGCCGCGAATGAACTCGCGCCACCCGATGACCTGCCGAATGAAGCCCTCGGCGCTCGCGAGCGAGACGTGCCCGCGCTCGTATTTCTCGGCGGCGGCTCGCGCGACCTCGTCGGGGCGCAGCAGGCCGAGGTTGAGCGGCACCGACAACAACGAGTGGAACAGGAAGCGCTCGTCGGAGCGGATCGCGTCTTCGTACGGGCCGAAGCCCTCGAGGCGCTGCTCGACGAAGTGCTCGAGCCACGAGAGGGCCTGCGCGCGCGTGACGGGCCAGCCGAAGCCCTCGAGCCGGCCCCACGCGCCGACGTCATCGCGGCCCACCCAGCGCATCACCTTCTGCGTCAGCGCGTCGGGGGTGAACCACGGAATGGCGGGCATGGCGACGCCGCGGGCGTGCTCGCGGTTCTCGGCGTCGAAGCTCCATTTCCCCCCGACTGGCTTGCCCTTCTGGTCCACCAGCAGGCCCAGCTTCTGGCGCATGAGCGGGTAGAACTGATCCATCCGCACCTGCTTGCGGCCCTTCACCCACGTGAGGAACTCGTCGCGGGTGGTGAGGAAGTGGCCCCCCGGCCCGCCGTCGTCATGGAGCGTCAGCGGCAGCCGTTTCGTGAGCGCGCGGAAGCGGCCGTCGATGGCCCACTCCTTCGGCGCCATGGCGTGCACTTCGTTCGGCTTCGCCCACGCCGCGAAGGCCTCGAGGCCACTCGCGTAGTCGTCGGCGAGGCGGTGCTCGACGTGGAAGCCGGCGGCGCGGCGCTCCTCGACGAAGTGGCGCAGGCTCGAGACGATGAGGGTGAGCTTCTGCCGGTGCCACGGCATCGCGTGCACCTTGGCCTTCGTCTCGAGCACGAGCAGCTGGCCGTCGGCGGGGCTCTTCGGGAAGGCCGCGAGGGTCGGGTCCTGGTCCCACGGGAGCACCACGGTGACGCGCTGGGCGCCCGCCGCGGGACGGCGGCCGGCGGTTTCGACGGGGAGCGGATTGGACACGGCAGACACCACGAGCAGGAGGGAGGGTGGGCGTAACCGGCGCGGCGCCGCGGCGCAGCCGATGATGGCGCTTGCGTGGCCGGCGTCCGGTCCCGATGGTTGGGCCATGGACCCCATCGAGCCGAAGGACCTCACGCCCGCGAAGCTGCTGACGAAGGCGTTCTTCCGCGCCACCAACCCGCACCTCGACCACCCGCGCTTCGAGGCGAAGTGGGACAAGGCGTTCGAGAGCCCGTTGCGGTTCTTCCGCGCCTTCCCGCAGGCCTGGTACCTCGACTTGACGCAGGTGCCGGCCTCGCACGTGCCGGGGCGCGCCGACTGGTGCTTCGGCGATCTGCACCCCGAGAACTTCGGCTTCCTCGTGGTGGGCGACGACGTGCACTACGCCTTCAACGATCTCGACGACTCGGGGCGCGCCGAGGTGGGGCTCGATGCCCTGCGGTGGTTCACGGCGTACCTGCTGTGGACGGAGGACGTGCAGGCGACCGACGCGTTCATCGATCTGTACCGCGACGTCATGCGCAAGCCGTCGCTGGCCACGGGCGTGCCGGAAGGCCTGGTGCCGGGCGCGGCGGCGGTGCGAAAGAAGCAACTCGAGAAGTTCGTGGGCGGCAAGAAGCTGCTCCGTAACGACGACACGCTGCTTGGGGCGGCCGACCCGAACGAGCGCGCCATCGTAACGAAAGCGCTCTCGGCGCACGGGTATCGGGTCGTCGACGTCGCCGAGCGCGAGCGGGAGCACGGCGGCTCCGGCGGGCTGCGCCGCTTCTGGGCGCTGGTGACGAAGGCGGGGGCGACCGACGTGCTCGAGGTGAAGGAGCTCACCAAGCCCGCCACCGCGTGGGGGCACGCGAACACCCCCATCGAAGACCGCATCGCGAAGGTACGAGACGCGGTGTGGCCGGGCCTCGGCGTCGTCGATCACTTCACCGTCGTGCTGGGCACCCACGAGTACGTCGTGCGCTCGCGCCTGAGCCGCGCGAACCTGAAGCTCGACAAGCTGGACGACGACGAGCTCGAGGCCGTGCTGCAGGCGCAGGTGGGCGTGATGGCGAAGCACCACCGGCGGGCCTTTCGCGCCTCGGAGTTCCAGGCCCTCGACGACTGGCTCCAGGACAGCGTGCGGGTGACGGCCGAGCGGTGGACCGAGGCCTTCGACCGGCTCCGCTGAACGGCGTGTAGGCAAACCGCGCCGCCCGCACCTCCGGAACACCTGGCACGAGGCCGGTGTTCGACGGTGTGGGTGGTGACGCGAGCATGCACGTCCAGGTGTTGGTGAGTCAGATGGAGTCGTCTCCCGGGCTGCGGGAGTGGGTGGCCGGCCGGCTCCACGAGGGGCTCGGCGCCGCGGTTGTCGGGGTGCTGTCGGTCGCGGTGGTGATGAACCCGGTGGCCTCGACGCGGCGGCCCGAGCGGCTCGTGCGGTGCTCGGTGGTGGTGACGACGACCGAGGGCCGGCGGGTCGTCGAGACCCGTGACGAGAAGCCCGAGGCGGCGCTCGAGCGCGCGATGCGGCTGGTGAGCTTGAGCCTTTTTGCCGACGCGCCCGCGGCCGCGAGGGGACTGAAGCCACCGCCGCTCAGCTAAGTGGCTGGGCGGAAGGCCGTTCGTCGCCCGTCGTCTTTCGACCTGAAAAACTCGACAGTCAGGGTCGGCGCCCGCAGCGTCCCGGGCCGTGCCCCTGGTCGCCGCAGACTGGCTCGTCGTCGCGCTCTTCTTTGGCGCCACCACCGTCGTCGGGCTGCTCTTCGCGCGACGGGGGAGCCAGTCGCTCGCCGCCTACTTCACGGCTGGGCGCTCCTTGCCGTGGTGGCTCAGCGGCACCTCGATGGTGGCCACCACCTTCGCCGCCGACACGCCGCTCGCCGTCACCGCCCTGGTGGCCCAGCATGGCATCGCCGGCAACTGGGTGTGGTGGAACATGGTGGCGGGCAACCTGCTCACCGTCTTCTTCTTCGCGCGCCTGTGGCGCCGTGCCGGGGTGAAGACCGACGCCGAGCTGACCGAGCTCCGCTATGGCGGTCGACCCGCGGCGGCCCTGCGCGCCTTCCGGGCCGTCTACCTGGCGCTGCCGGTGAACCTCGTCATCATCGGCTGGGTCAACCTCGCGATGGTGAAGGTGCTCGAGGCGGTGCTGGGGGTCGACCCGTTCGTCGCGATGCTGGGCCTCTTCGCCCTCACCGTGCTGTACGCGTCGTTGTCGGGGCTGTGGGGCGTGGTGGTGACGGACTTCCTCCAGTTCCCCGTGGCGATGCTCGGCTGCGTGGTGCTGGCCGTCTACGCCGTCGACGCGGTCGGAGGCCTCGAGGCGCTGGCCGCCCGCACGCCGCCTCTGTCGCTCGAGCTGTTTCCCACGGACGCCGAGTGGATGCCGCCCTCGGTGATGGCCTCGTACCTCGCCGTGCAGTGGTGGGCAGCCTGGTACCCGGGGTCGGAGCCAGGCGGCGGGGGCTACGTCGCCCAACGCATCGTCGCGTGCCGCTCGGAGCGCGATGGCCTGCTCGCGACGCTCTGGTTCACCATCGCGCACTACGCGGTGCGGCCCTGGCCGTGGATCCTCACCGCGCTCGCCGCGTCGCTGCTGTACCCGGGCCTCGCCGACAAAGGCGTGGGCTTCGTGAAGGCCATCGAGCTGCTCCCCGCGGGCCTCAAGGGGCTGCTCCTGGCGGCCTTCGGAGCCGCCTACATGTCGACGCTCTCGACCCAGCTCAACTGGGGCGCGTCGTACCTGGTGAACGACGTGGTGGGCCGCTTCACCCGATGGCCCGAATCGGCGCTCGTGCGCAGCTCGCGCCTCGTCACCGCGGCGCTCTTCGTCACGTCTGCGCTGGTGACGTGGGGCCTGTCGAAGCTGGGCTCGGTGGACACGGCGTGGCGGGTGCTCATCGCGCGGGGCGCCGGCACCGGGCCGGTCTACCTGCTCCGCTGGTATTGGTGGCGCGTCAACGCCTGGAGCGAAATCGCCGCGATGGGCTTCTCGTTCACCAGCTTCCTGATCCTCACGGCTGGCGGTGTGTTCGACCCGGCCGACCCGATCGAAGGCGCGTGGCTCATGCTCGTGAACACCGCGGTGACGACGGTGGGCTGGCTGGCCGTGACGCTGCTGACCCGCCCCGAAGCCGACGCGGTGCTCCAGGGCTTCCACGACCGCACCCACCCCGGCGGCCCGGGCTGGCGGCGCTTCAGTGGGGGCCGCGCTTCAGCCGGTGGCGCGTCGATGGGGCTGGCCGGACTGGTGGGCGTCTATGGCGTGCTGTTCGGCGTGGGCCGCCTGCTCCTGGGGCCCCGCGTTCAGGGCGCCGCGCTCCTGGCGCTCGGCATCGCGGGCTTCATCGCGGTGGCTGCCCTGCTTCGGCGGTCGTCGGCTGCGTGAACGAGGGCGGGATCACGGCGGCGCGACCTCGTTGCAGGTGAGGCCGGCGGTCGGCGTGCAGTTCTGGCCAATCTGACACGCGCCGATGCCGTCGAAGTCGACGCACCGAATCTGCCGGCAGTCGGTGTCATTCACGCAGCGCTTCTTCGACACGCTGCACTCGCCGCGCGTGCACGACTGGCCGGGGCAGTCCTCGTCGGCCTGGCAGCTGCAGTACCCGAAGCCCGAGCCCTCACGCAGCACGCACTGGCCGGCGCAGAAGCCCGTCGTCGAGCCCGGCGCCTTCACGCACGAGCCGCCCAGCCGGCAGTCCGAGTCCTGCTCGCAGGGCAGGTTCGGGTCGGCGCGGCAGGGCACGCTGGCGCTGCACATCCACCGGGTGAAGACGATGCGAATGTCGCGGCAGCCATAGCCGCGCGGGCACTGCTGGCCCTCGGAGCAGTCTGCCCCGCAGTAGGTCGAGGCGGTGCGCGTGTCGATGATGCAGTAGTTGGCGCCGAAGCCGCAGGTGTCGACGCCACCACCGCTGGTGCAGCGCGAGCAGTAGGGCCGGGTGTCGATGTCGTAGTCCGAGTAGCACTGGGCGCGGGGGCGCCCGCCGTCTTCGGTGACGCCAGCGTCTGGGGGCACACCGCAGATCTCTCCGAAGTTGCAGAAGCTGTCGTTGGCGCAGAACGTCGGGTCGCAGACGCCCACCTGGCAGCGGGCGCGCTCGGCCGGCGTGGTGCCGGTGCACGAGCAGGCGACGTCGCCGCACCGGCACGACACCGCGTTGCAGTCACCGTTGGTTCGGCAGCCCATGCGGCACTGCCCGCGGTCGCAGACCTCTCCCAGGTTGCACTGGAGATCCGTCGTGCACCGGCCGCGCGGTACGCAGGCGCCCGCCGAGGTGTCGCAGTAGAGCGAGGTGTCGGGGCAGTCGGCGTTCGTCGCGCAGCCCGCGCGGTCCTGGCAGAAGCCGAGGCCGTTGCAGAGCTGGCTGGGCGGGCAGGCCTCGTCGGTGCGGCAGTAACAGACGCCGGTCTGCGGCTCACAGCGGTACGCCCCGGCCGACGCGCCCGTCACCAGGGAGCTGGTCATCGACGACGCGCAGTCCGCGTCGACGGCGCAGCGGCCGCCCATGAGCCGGTCTCGAGGGCAGCCGGTGAGGGCGAGGAGCGCCCACAACATTCCAGCAGCACGGGCTGAGCGCGGCAGAGTCGACGTCATCGGCGGCGGTACACCACGACTTGCGGCGTCTCGTCCACGTACAGGCCCGTGACGGGCTTCTGGGTGCCGAACGCCTCCCAGGTCCGGAACTCGGTCTCACGGAACTCCTGGTGGTACTGGTACACCACCATGTCGGCGAGCGCGGGGCAGGTGCCCATGAAGCAGCCCATGCCGTCGACGATGGGCTGAACGTCGCGCCGGAGCATGCCGTTGCGCTGCATGTCCTGAATCATGCCGCCGTGCACCTCGTGGAAGTAGATGCGCTCGCCCTGTCGCGCGTTCGCGTTGACCCACTCGAGCACCCCGGTGACGTTGTTGGCCCAGAACTGTCGCTGCATGCCCAGCGTCGCCGCGCCCGGGAGTCCGCCGGCGAGCTCCGAGTACGCGCTGGTGCCGTACGGGTACACCCGCACCGACTGGATGAGGGCCGGCAGGGACACGAGCGCGCAGAGGGCGATGAACGCGGTCCGCTCCGTCAACGCCGGGACCCGTGATGACAGCCACTCCGAGAGGCCCTGGGCCCCGCGCGCGACGACACCCGCGCCGAGGATCGCGAGGAACGGCATCGAGGGGAACCAGTGCTTCACCCCGCCGAAGTGCGGCACGTTCGGCTGCGACAGCACGATGATCGACATCGCCGCGTTCGCCACCACCACCCACTCGAGCGCTGTCACCTGGCGACGGAGGGTGCGCACGACGACCCACACGACGCCCAGCACCATGGGCACGAAGAGCGACGTGGGCACCGTCAGCGCCGTCTTCACCAGCACGTAGCCGAGCGGGAAGGGCGGCTGGCGCAGCAGCTCGCCCAGGTAGAACCACGCGTAGTGCTCGTGGTTCAGGTGGAACCCCAGGTACCAGCCGTACCGCTCCACCGGGTGGTGCCAGAGGTAGGGCCAGTGCAGGTAGAGCACGACGGGGCCCAGCACCGCCATCGACACCAGGGGCGCCACGGCGCGGAAGGTCGGCGCGTCGAGCCGCGCGAGCTTCCAGCAGAGGAAGGTCCCGGCCGCGGCGGTGAGGACGAAGAGCCCCAGCTGGGGGCTGATGGCCTCGAACGTCGACAGCATGCGCGGGCCCAGCGTGATGGCCATGAGCGCGTAGAGCGCCGCCATCGCCACGAACGCCCCGTTGACGCCGAGGAACAGCGCGCGCGCCTCGGGCTTGCCCTTCGAGCGCTCCCAGCCCCGCCAGAGCGAGAAGGGAATGAGCGAGAGCGGAATGAAGAAGGCGTTGTGCTTGCTGGCGAGGGCCAGGCCGAACGAGAGGCCGGTCCACAGCCACCAGCGCGGCCGCTCGAGCGCCTCGACGAAGCAGAAGACGACGAGGAGCCAGGTGGTGGCGACCGGAACGTCGAAGCAGGCGAGGTGCGCCTCGAAGAACTGTCGGGGCACCATGAAGAACGACAGGGCCGCGAAGAGCGCGGGCCCGCGGCCGAAGAGGCGCCGGCCCAGCGAGAAGAGGAGCGGGAGGATGAGCGCCGCGAAGACGAAGGCCGGAAACCGGAACGCGGCGGCCGGGCGCAACAGGCCCAGCTTCTCGTGGAGCAGCACGAAGGACAGGCCGTACAGGTTCTTCATCCACGCCGGGTGCTCGCGGTTCGCGCTGAACGCCGCGACGATGTTCTCGTCCTTCAAGGCCTGGACCGGAGACGAGACGAACGACTGGAACCAGCGCGCGTAGCTCTCGCCGGCGTGGAAGTACTGGCTCTCATCGCGCACGAACCCGGCGGGCTGCTCGGTGGCGAGCAACAGCACGGTGGCGCCGAGGAAGAGGGCCCAGCCGATGCGGCGATCGTGTGCGCTGTCTGCGTCGCTCCGCGCCATCGCGGGTGGTGGCGCTTCGGTGCTCGCGCGCTCTGGCTGCCGAGCGGAGTCCGGCTCCTTCGAATGAGGTGCCCCCTCCGCCGACGTCGAGGCCTCGGCCGGTGGCTCCGTCGCGGCCCGCTTCTTCTTGCTCACGCGCCCTCCGGGCCGAAGCCGGTCAGCTCGAAGCACACCTCACGCGAGTCGGGCGCCTGCACCCACGCGCGCACGGTGCCCGCCGCGGTGTTGGGCCGCTCGACGCGCCACACCTTCTCGAGGCCCCGGGCGATGGGCGTGGTCTGCACGTCGCCGTTCACCTCGACCCCGAAGTCCGTCGGCGCGTCGGCGCGGCTCCCGAAGCGCTCCCAGATGTAGCCGGTGGTGAGCCGCAGCACGTCGGCGGCCGGCACGTTCGAGAACTCGGCCACCAGCCGGGTCGGACCTCCGGGCGGAAAGAAGCGGATGCAGCGGTGCGGCTGCCACGCCAGCTCATGCCACTCGGTGACCACCTCGGCGCCATTGGGGCAGCGGAAGCTGCGGCCGTTCCACCCGCACGGCTGCTGGCCGCCGGCGCCCTCGAGGTACACCTTCGCGCTCGCCAGCGCCTCACGCGCCGAGAAGCGCACCGCCCTCGCGCGCCCGTTCGTGTACAGCCTCACGGCCAGCGGCCCGAAGCGGCGCTCGTCACCCACCTCGGTGCGACGCGGGCCGAAGACCTCGAGGAAGCCGCTCCACGAGAAGCGCGGGGCCTTCACGTTCGCCAGCACCCAGATGCGCGGGTGCTCGGTGAAGTCCTCGGCGTCGCTGCCGTACCACCCGACGACCGGCGTCTTCTCACTCACGAACACCCGGGCGCGCTCGGCCCACCAGGGCGTCAGCAGCACCACGTCACCGGGCTTCGCGTCTTGATCGATGGCAGCGGCCGCCTGCTGGAAGTCGGCCTCAGAGGGCGTCACGCCCGGCACCGAGAGCTGAAAGGCGAGGCAGGCCAGCGCCACCACGACCAGGCCCAGCCCTTCCCAGCGCTTGAGCGACGCCGCGGTCTCGGCCCAGAGGTTCATCGGGCCCAGGCTCACGACTTCGTCTGCCGGATCACCGCTTCGCTCGTGTCGCGGCAGAACACGCAGAAGCTCGCTTCACCCTGCGGGTACGACGGCGTCCACGACGGGTACATCGCGCAGCGCGGGTCCAGGCAGTGGTGCAGCCCGAAGGCGTGACCGATCTCCTGCATGGCATAGCGCGCGAGCGTCTTCACCGTGTCGGGGTTCAGGTTCTTGATGACGCTGCTCGAGAGGATCGCGCGCTGGCCCTTGTAGCGGGTGATGCCGGCCGTCGGCGCCTCACCCGAGGCGAGCTTGCGCGGCGAGAGCTTGCGGGTGGTGAGGTACAGCACCTTGTCGTCGGCGAAGGCCTGCACCTTCGGCAGCGCGTCGAGCAGCTTGTTGGCGTCGTAGGGCTCGACCTGGCCGGGAGGGATCGTGACGCTGCCCGAGTGCTCCGCGCCCACCGCGAACGCGGTGTAGAGCGCCTTGCCGAGGGCCTTGAGGATCGCCGGGTCGTACTCGTCGAGGGTGACGATGCGGATCATGGGTCGGGCTCACTTCGCCTTGGGTGGACGGCCGCGCTTCTTGGGAGCCGCTGGCGGGGCTTCGGCCTCGGCCGGCTTCGGCTTGGGAGGACGGCCGCGCTTCTTGGGGGCCGCGGGCTCGGCGCCAGCCACGGGCTCGGGCTTCGGCTTCGGAGGACGACCCCGCTTCTTCGGCGCAGCCGCATCGAGCGCGGCGCCCTGGGCGACGGTGGTCTCGGCGTCGAGGTCGAGCTTCTTCTTCGGCTTCTCGGCGGCGGCCTTCGCGGGCTTCTTCTTGGGAGCGTCTTCGTCGTCGCCCGCCTCCTCGGACGACTCCTCGTCCTTCTCCTTCTCTTCGGGCTCTTCCTCGCCTGCGCCCGCCTCGCCGTCGAGGCCCAGCAGATCGTCGCCGAGCAGATCGTCGCCCATGAGGCCCTGGAACTCTTCGATGCTGCGCTTGGGGCGCTCTTTGCCCGGCGGGAAGAGCACCACGTCGAGCGCGTCTTCGGCGTCGGCCTCGGTGCAGTTGAGCGCAGCGGCCAGCTCGCTGACGAAGAGGTGCCGGGCGTCGTTGTACTGCTCACGCTCCTTGGGCGGCAGCGGGCGCAGCTCGGACAGCACCTGCAGGCCCTTCACCACCTCGGCCAGTCCGATGAGGCCGCCGATCGACAGCCGCTCGGTGTTGTCGCGGGCGCGCTTCTTCCAGTCGAGCGAGGCGCGCTCCGAGTCGCTGCGCAGGAACTCGAACACCTTCTTCACGTCGTCGGGCGTGGCGATGCGGCGCACGCCGTTCTTCGCCAGCTTGTCCTTCGGCACCTTCACGATGCCGCCCGTCTCGACGAAGCGTAAGGTGACGAAGACGAGCTTCTGCCCGGCGATCTCGTCGGTGGCGATCTCGGTGACGTTGCAGAGGCCCTGGTTCGGGTAGACGACCCGGTCTCCGACCGAGAGGTTCAAGACGGGCAGGGGCGCGGCTGGGGCCGGCGTCACGTCGGGCATGGGCTCCTCGTCTCAAGGGAAACGACCAAGCGAGGCGTAGCACACGCCCCACCCCGGGAAAGGAAAGACGAGCGCTTACGGGGTCAGCTCGATCCGCAGCGAGTAGTTCGCGGTGCCCGACGAGAAGCGCGACACCGCGAAGAAGAGCTTCGAGGTGGTGGTCGCGTTGTTGCGCGCCGAGAAGCCCTCTGGGTCACCGCCGAAGCCGTCGTCGAACCCACCGGAGCACGTCGCCGGGTTCGCCGTGCAGCTCGCCTCGGAGCCGAAGACGTTGAGGACGAGATCGTCGAAGCCAGACGGCGTCGCCGTCACCGTGAGCAGCTGCCCCGCGGGAATGTCGACCTCGTAGACGCGCTCAGGCCCACTGCCGGTCGCGTTGCGGCACGGCGCCCCGCCAAGGGTGATGTCCTTCCGGAACCCGACGAGGGTCTGGCCCGAGAGCGTGCGCGGGTAGGGCCCGGTGATGACCTGCGGCGAGCGGCACGAGTCGCCGGTGATGAAGTTCGTGTTGAGCGAGAAGGTGCCGACCGACGTGCCCGCGCTGCGGCCGGCGACGATGACGTAGGCGTTCTGCGGAGACGTCGTTCCGTTGTCCCAGACGGCCGAGTCGACGCCGTTCGGGCCCAGCTGGTCGCCGCTGCCGGAGCAGACGCGCGGCATGGCGTTACACGCCGTCGCCACCCCGGGGATGATGTTGATGACGCTGTCGAGCCCGCCGCCCGGCGTCACCGTGCTCACGAGCCGCTGGCGCGGCGGCACCGTCACCTGGAACACCCGGTCGGCGCCGGTCGAGAGTGAACACCCGTTCGCCGAGGTGGCCTGCGTGTAGTCGGCCGCGTAGCCCACGAGCGAGAGGCCGGTCTGCGTGCCGGCGGCGGTGATGGGCGGGGCCGTCGTCGAGCAGACGTCGCCCGGCAGCGTGCCCGTCGTCGACGAGATGGTGAACGTGCCCGTGGCGCCCGCGGGCGTGTCGACGACGACCAGCATCGTGCGCGCCGTGGCGCCGGTGTTCGTCCACACGAGGGTCTCGGCGACGCCCGGGCCAGTCAGGTTCGTCGAGGTGGCGCAGGTGCGCGTCGAGCACTCGGCCGCGCTGCCGTGCAGGTTGATCGACACGTCGAGGCCGGTCGACGGCGTGACGGTGACGGTGAGCGTCTCGCCCGCGCCCACGAGGCTGCTGTAGGCGCGGTCAACGCCGGCGCTGGGCACCGTTCCGCTGACACAGCCCGCCCCCGACGAGAGGCTGCGCGAGGCGTAGTCGTTGCCGAAGCCGCTCAAGGTCTCCCCCGCGCGCGGCGTGCCGCTCGAGAGCACCAGGGGGTTCTCGCACGCGTCTCCGATGGCCGGCGCGTCGACACTCACGTCGAGCCGGAACGCCCCGCCGGAGTCGAGAAACGACGTCGTGTCGGCGATGAGGAAGACGTTCTGCGCACCAGCCGAGGTGTTGAGGTAGCGCACCGAGTTGATCTCGGCCGAGCCGCCGATGTCGTCTCCAGCCGCGCACACCAGCGGAGAGACGGCGCACTGCGAGTCGGGGCCGACGACGAGGTTCAACGAGGGATCATAGAACCCACCGGCGCCCTGGCGGATCGACGCGAGCAGCCGCTGCCCGGCGGGCACGTTCACCGAGTACACGCGGTCGCGCCCATTCATGCTCACGCACGTCGCCGAGTTCGCGTAGTCGTTGGTGTAGCCGACGGTGGTGCCCGTCACCTGGGTCGGCATCGCGGCCGTGCCGGCGCTGACGGGTTCGGCCGTTGCGCACGAGTCGCCGGGCAGCGGCATGCCGCCAGCCGAGCCTCCCGACGAGCCACCGGCCGAACCTCCCGCTGAGCCACCAGCCGAGCCGCCCGCCGCGCCACCAGCCGAGCCCCCCGCAGAGCCACCAGCCGAGCCCCCCGCGGCGCCACCAGCCGAGCCTCCCGCGGCGCCACCAGCCGAGCCTCCCGCGGCGCCGCCAGCCGAACCACCCGCGGCGCCGCCAGCCGAACCACCCGCGGCGCCACCAGCCGAGCCACCCGCGGTGCCACCCGCCATCCCGCCACCCATCGAGGCCGTGCACGCGCCGTTCATGCAGACGTCGGACCCGAAGCACCCCAGGCAGACCATGCCGTTGGTCCCGCACGCCTGGTTCGCGGTGCCCGCGACGCAGAGCCCGTTGATGTCGCAGCAGCCGGTCGCGCAGGTGTTGGGGCCGCAGGTCGGGCTGCCTCCACCCGCGCCACCACCGCCCGCTGCACCGCCGCCCGTCGGGTTGTCACACACGCCGCTGCCGTTGCAGATGCGCCCGGGCCCGCAGATCACGCACGCGACGCCGCCCTGGCCGCAGGCCGCGCGGGTGGTGCCGCCCTGGCAGACGCCGTTCATGTCGCAGCAGCCGGCCGGGCACGTCTGCATGTTGCAGCTGCTCGTCATGCCGCCGCCAAAGCCGCCCGTTCCCCCCGCTGCACCGCCACCGGTGGCCGAGCCGCCTGCGCTCCCGCCGCCCGTAAAGAAGCTCATGCCGCCGCCCGTGCCCGCACCACCATCGACGATGGGCGTCTGACACGTCCCCGCGCTGCACACCTGGCCGGGGTCGCAGTTCGCGCTCGTCATGCAGCGAACGGGCATTCGCCCGCCGCACGCGCTCACCGAGAAAAGGACCAGACAACCACCTGCGGCGACGATGTGGGAGGGGCGCATCGGGTCGCGGGTTCTGCTGCAAAACCCTCGGTGGAATCAACTGCGGCCGCTGGCCATGGACGCCGGCCGCTTCTCACGTTTCGAGAAAACGTGGCTCAGCGCTTCGACGCGTTGAGCTTCACCAGCATCGCGTGAAGGCGCGCGTCGATGACCTGGTTCACCTCGTCCGTCGTCACGCGCCGGGGCTGCCGCGCGAACGCCGCGCCCGCCACCGCAACCACCGCCGCCACCGTCATCACTGCGAAGAGCTTCTTCATGTGCGTTCACCTCGTGTGAAGGGAAGATGCGCACATGGTAGGGGCGCCACGGGGCTGATCAATTTTTCGGCTACAGGTGGGCGGCGGGGTGTAGCGGGGTGATCAGCGCTTCTTCTTCTCGGTGACGCTGATCAGCAGCCGCCCGTCCTGGTCGTCGCTCGCGTCGTCGAGCAGGGTGAAGAAGAGCTGGCCGGCGTCCTGGACGACGAGGGGCGTGTCGACGTTGGCGATGAGCAGGCCGCGGGTGGGGTGGCCCACGACGCAGCGGGTGACGATGGAGCCGGTCGCGCGCACGCGGGCCGGCGCGTCGGACTGGCGAACGAGCACCTCGTAGGTCGCCTTCGGGTTGAGGCCGGTGAGGGTGACGCGCGCCGTGGGCGGCACCTCGTTGGCGAGCGGGGCCTTGAGCGTCTTCGGCCGGCCCTTCGCCTCGACGGTGAGCGTGCGGGGCTTCGTCTCTTCGGGCCGCCGCTCTCCGGCGAGCGTGGACGACGGCACGCGGAAGATGAAGAGCCGGGTGGCGCCCTTGATCTGCTGCGGCGTGGTGGGGAGCGGCCCCGGCGCGGCCCCGGCAGCGTTCACGACGTAGTAGCCCCAGCCCAGCGCGGGCCCACGGCTCAAGGTGACGCGGTACGTCTGCTTCTCGTCGAGCGGAATCTTGAGCGCGCCGGCCTTCGTGAGATCGACCCGGTGCCTCGAGGCGTCGAGCTCGAAGCGCGCCGTCGGCCACCGGACGGCGTCGGGCGGTGGGGGCGGCGGTGGCGGTGGTTCGACCTTCGCGGGCGGCGGCTCTGGCGGCGCGGGAGGCGGCACCACCTCGAGCACGGCGTCGATGACGAGGTGCTGCCCGCGCTTGAGGGGCACGTCGTTCGCCCAGGTGGTGTAGCCCTCGGCGGCGACCTCGACCCGGTAGGTGACGGCGCCGGGCAACGAGCGCACCTGCATCGGCGTCTTGTCGTCGAGCGTTCGGCCGTTGAGGCGCACCACCGCGCCGGGCGGCTTCGAGATGATCTCCAGGGTGCCGCGCGACAGCTTCACCGCCAGGAACACCGCGGCGAAGCCGACGAGGGCCGCGGCGACGCCCAGCGTGAGCGCCCGGCCCCAGGGGACTCCGGACGGCGGCTCCGGGTCGTCTTCGGGCCTGCGGACCGGGCGCGCGGGCTGTTGGCTCTGCGGGCGCATCGAGTCAGGCAGGCGCATCGGCCGGGTGGGATCTTCTTCGCCGTCGTCTCCCGGCGGTTCGGCCGGCGCCTCGAGCAGCTCGGAGCGCAAGCCCACGTCCACCATCTCGGTGGGCACCTCTTCTTCGGGGTCCTCGCCAGGCGGGAGCGGCGCTTCGGGCGCGGGCTCTGGCACCGGCTCGCCCCGCTTCCATCGCTCGGTCCGGTTGACGAAGTCGCGCGGCAGCTGCACCGGCCGGCCCGACTTCACCAGCTCGGCCTCGAAGAGGAACTGCAGGAAGTGCGAGACGTCGCTCGGCGTGAAGTCGGGGTGGTGCACCGCGAGGTAGCGCACGAGATCCTGCTGGAAGGCCTCGGCGCTCGGGTACCGATCGTTCGCCTCGAGCGCCATCGCCTTGAGCACGATGATCTCGAGCGCCTTGGGGAGCGCCGGGTTCAGGTCGCTGGGCCGCGCGAACTGGCCGCGGACGATCTTCGTCAGCACCTCCATCATGCGGCCCTGGAAGGGCAGCTGGCCGGTGAGCAGCTCGTACAGCACGATGCCCGAGGCGAAGACGTCGGTGCGGGCGTCGAGGTCCTTCCCTCGGGCCTGCTCGGGCGCGAAGTAGGCGTACTTGCCCTTCACCGCGTTCGAGGTGGTGTCTTCGCGGCCGGCGTTGCGCGCGCGGGCGATGCCGAAGTCCACCAGCTTGACCTGGCCCTCGTAGCTGACGAGCACGTTCTGCGGAGACACGTCGCGGTGGACGATCTGCAGCGGCCGGCCCTTCTCGTCGAGCCGCGTGTGCGCGTAGTGCAGCCCTTTGAGCATCTCGGCGGTGAGGTAGGCCGCGAACTCGGGCGGCACCGTCGGAATGCCGAGCGCGCGCATGCGCTTGACGAGCTTCGACAGGGGCTGGCCGTCGACCAGCTCCATGGCGAGGTACCAGTCACCCTCGACGTCTCCGAAGTCGAAGACCTGCGCGATGTTCCCGTGCGAGAGCCCCATGACGATGCGGGCCTCGTTGGTGAACATCGCGATGAAGGCGCGGTTGGCGGCGTAGTGCGGGAGGATCTTCTTGATGACGACGGGCTTCACCACCCCGGGCGCGGGTGAGTAGCGGGCGCGGAAGATCTCGGCCATGCCTCCGGCGGCGATGCGCTCGAGCAGCTCGTACTTCCCGAACTGGTTGTCTGACGACGAGGACACGGCGGAGCGGAGCGGCACCGTATTCTCCATGGTGTCGCGAGTCGATCGGCATTCGAGCGGGGCCGGGTATGCTGGGCGTCGTGCGAATCCTCTTTCTCGGTCCCTGGCTGGCCGCGGGCGTGTCGCTGGCGCAGCCGGTGGTGCTCTTGTTCCCCGCCGTCGGCACCACGAGCCAGGTGACGCTCGCGGGGCGGGTGCTGAAGAGCGGGCCGTCGGGCGGCAGCTCGACGGTGTCGAAGAACCTGCGCCGCCTCACCACGAGCAACTGGGAAGGCGCGGCCGTCGACGTGCGCTTCGAGGGGCAGCAGGCCACCGTCACCAGCGGCCACGACGGGAACTTCGAGGCGACCTTCAGCGCCGGCAAGACGCCCTTTCCCGCGGGCCTCACGACGGCCGAGGCGTTCGTGAAGGGCGCGGAGCCCGGGCGGGCCACCGTCGACGTGATGGCTCGCGAGGCGCCCTTCTTCGTCATCAGCGACTTCGACGACACGGTGGCGATCACCAACGTGCTCGACAAGCCCAAGTTCGTGAAGACGGTCTTCGGCCAGGACGAGCTGACGCAGCCGGTGGTAGAGGGCATGGCGGCGTTCTACCGGTGCCTTCGAGATCAGCCGGCGCGGCCCGTGTTCGCGCTCGTGAGCGGCTCTCCGGTGCAATACACGGCGCGCGTCTCGCGCTTCCTGCAGAGGCACGACTTCCCGGTGTTCGGCCAGTACCTGCGCGATCTCGGGCCCTCGACGCTGTCGGACTACAAGCAGCCCGTCATTCGGGCGCTGCTCAAGGCGGTGCCGGGGCCGGTGGTGCTGGTGGGAGACTCCGGCGAGAAGGACCCCGAGGTGTACGCGCAGATCCGCGCCGAGTTCCCCGAGCGGGTGAAGGCCATCTTCATTCGTGACGCGGGGCGGGCCGACGACGCGAGCCGCTTTCCGCAGATGACGGTGTTCTCCCACCCGCGTGACGCGGCGGCCGTGGCGGTTCAGCAGGGGCTCGTCTCGAAGGCGTGTGCGGCGTCGCTCGAGGCCGCCGACGGAGGGCGGTGACGATGCGTGGGTCGATGTGGGTGCTGCTGGCGGTGGTGGGGTGTCGGTCCAGTTCACCGTCCACGGTGGACGCCGGGCCGAAGCGGCCGGTCGAGAAGCTCGAGCCGCTCGAGCGTGTCGTGGCGAGCCCGTCGGACGCGTCGGTGGAAGACGAGCGTGAGGCGATCTTCCGCATCGTGCCGTTGCCGGTGGTGGGGCCGAAGCCGCCCGAAGGCGCGCGGGTGCTCGAGCTGAAGGGCGAGGCCGTCACCTTCGAGGGGAAGCCGTTCGATCTCTCCACGGTGAAGCAGAACGACGCGCTGCTGCTGGTGCCCGACGCCGAGACGTACCTGGTGCAGGCCGCGCCGCTGCTCGCGCGCCTCGACGACGTGGGCGCCGACGCGTTCTTGAAGCACCCCGACGCCGACGTGGCCTGGCCGCTCGACCTGCGCGACGAGGGCGCCTTCCAGTCGTGGATCGACGATCCCGAGCCGGGGAAGGTGCGCGTCATTCACCGGGCCGACGGCTTCGAGGTGCAGACGAACCTGGGCAAGCTGCCCGGGCAGGACCCGAACGGGCCGACGGTGCCGGTGCGCGGCGGCAAGATGGATCTCAAGACGCTCCAGCGGGGCCTCGAGCGCGTGGCGAACAAGTTCAAGACGAAGGACGTGTGCTTCGTGCCCTCGTTCGGCATGGAGCTGGCCCAGGTGAGCCGTGCGCTCGGCGCGAACTGGACCTCGAGCGAGGTGGCGTGGTTTCCCACGGCGTGCCTCGTGTACCCACGGCCGAAGGTGAAGGTGGCGCCGTGACGCCCGGGGGTGGGGGTGTCTTCACGGCGCGTCGAGCCCCGGGCGGCGTCAGGCGGCGCCGCCGGCCGGCGCCGGTCGATCTCCTGGGAGGCGTCCTCCTGGGGGCCGTGTGCGCAGTCGCCCTCAAGGTGATCATCTGGCTGGTGCCGCTGATGCTGCAGGTCGGTGATTAGTCCCAGCGGCAGACGTACGTTGTCCCGTCTGCGTCGCGCTTGGTGACCTCGACGCTGCAGTTCTTCGCGCCGATGGCGTCGAGCGCGGCCTGCATGACGCCCTGGTCGAGGTAGGGCACATGCACCTCGTTGAGCCACAGCTCGAAGTGGTTGGGAGCGTGCTGGGTGACGCGGTCTTCGGTGTAGTTGTTGGCGGTGCGAAACGAGCGGCTCACCCGCGAGAAGCAGCGCGCGGGGCCCAGCACCTTGAGCGTGCCCATGAGGGCGCGGCCGATGACCGTCTTGCCGTACTCCTGGATGATGCGCTGGCCCAACCGGTACTCGGCCACAGGCGCTGTCACGGTCGGGTGGAGTGCCTGGGCCACCTGCGCGGTGAGCCTCCGCCAGGTGTCGGCCGGGTAGGCGGGGTTCAGGTTGGAGAAGTCGACGCCCAGCGCCTGGGCGTCCTTCTTGAGGTGTGGCGTGCTGGCCTCGACGATGCGGCCCAGCGCTTCGAAGACGCTCGAGAAGACGACCCGCTCAGGGGAAGTGTCAGCCACTGATTCCAGTGTACCGGACGGCCATGACGCGTCGATGGGAGGCCCGTCGCTTCCACGTCACGTCTGCCTTGACGAGCCGGGCCCTCAGACGCCTTCGGGGCCGACACACACCGGCGAGGCCGAGTCCTTTTCGCGGCGGCAGACGTAGCCCATGCGGCAATCGGCGGCCGTCCGGCAGGTGCGCAGACACCCCCAGGTGTTCCGGCCGATGGCGTCTTCCACGCACACGCTGCCAGCGGGGCACGCCACGCTGTTGGCCTTGCAGTCCAGCGAGCAGTACCCGCCGGGGGTGAAGTCGCGGTTGAGGCAGACGGCCGAGCCGCAGTCGCGCTCGGTGGTGCAGGGGTCTCCGATGGTCGGGCCGCAGCCGGCGAGGGCGACGAGGGCGAGGACGAAGAAGGAACGCATCGAGCGGTCACTCTGCGTCCGCCGGGCCACCGGGGCAACTTCCCGGTCCTGACGGGTGGGCCGAAGCGGGGTGGGGGTGGATCTGTGTTGGCATGGGACCGTCTTCACGTGGGTTTCGTTTTCGGCCATGACCGCCTCCATGCTGCTGCCGTTGCTCCTCGCTGCCGCGCCGTTTCCTGCCCCCGCGCCGGTGCCCCTCGAGAACTGTACGCAGGCCGCCTGCACGACGTCGGGTGAGGTGCGGGTGTGCAAGTGCTCGGCGCCGAACGAGCAGAGCGTCGATCTGCTGGTGGTCGACCGGCCCGACGAGCGGCGCGTCATCTGGGCCACGGACACGAACCGGGGCGCGGTGACGGACTTCTCGGTGCAGCAGGTCGATCTCGACGCCGACGGTTCGCCAGAGCTCGTCGTCGCCAGCCTGATGAGCGTGTCGGACGGCATGGAGATTCGCTCGTGGGAGGTCTCCATCGTCGACGGCACCGAGGACGTGGTGGTGCACGGGGTGGCGCACGATCTGCCGGGTGACTTCGTGAAGGGCCGGGCCCTGCTGCTCACCGAGTGGACGTACCAGGCCGTCGAGAAGCAGCCCGAGCCGGCGTTCGTCTTCGTGGGCCGCGAGTACGAGTACCGGAAAGGCGCGCTCGCTCCGACGAAGAGCCCGGTGCTGCGGCGGCGCTACACGGCCGACTTCGAGCAGGAGCGGCTCAAGGCCCTCTCGTCCACCACCGATGGACTGCTCGCGTCGCGCGCGTTCTTGTCGCACGCGAGCACGCAGAAGGGCGCCGACGAGCTGCCGCGGAGCTTCAAGAAGGTGTCGCTCAAGGCGCTCACGTTCGACGAGCCCGAGTACGAGCTGCACGCGGAGGACGCCGAGGGTGTGCTGCTGACCTTCTCGTCCGATGGAGAAGCGGGCCCGCTGCTGCGGCTGGGCGACGCGAAGGCGAAGCGCCTGTTTCCGCTGCGGTACGTGCGGAAGGACCCCGAGGGGGCGTGGCTCGGCAAGCCGGCGGTGGTGGTACTCAAGGACGGGCAGCCGACGGGGCTCGTGTTTCTCCCGGAGTAGACTGACAAGGCGGTCGATGCGGAAGGTCGGGTCGATGAATGATCGCGCCGCTCTGTGCTAACACGCGTGTCATGAGTCGGCTCAATCTGACACTTCCCGCTGACACGCTTGCCGCCCTGAAACGGCACGCACGTGGCCAGCGGGTGACACGGGTCGCGCGAACCCTCATCGAAGAGGGCCTGGCCCGCGCGGAGGCGCTCGAGCGGAAGAAGGCGCTCGCTCGTGACTACGCAGCTGGGCGGGCCGATGCGGTCGCGCTCCTGAAGGACTTCGAGCCAGCCGCGCTCGCCGAGCTGGAGTCGCTCGATGACTGAGCCCCTCCGGCTCCGGCGCGGCGACATCGTCTGGGTGAGCTGCGAGCCATCGGTCGGCGCCGAGCCGAAGAAGGTCCGAACCTGTGTCGTGGTCTCGAATGACGTCGCCAATCAGTTCGGCCAGGTGGTGACCGTCATCCCCACCCAGCGCTTCACGAAGGAGCGCGCGGCCCGGTCGTTCATGGTCGACCTCCGCAGCCCTCGGTCCAACCTCACGGTCGAGCGGGTGGCCAACGCGTCGATGATCACCTCGTACGATCGCAGCCGCGTCGTCAAGCGAGCGGGCTCCGTCAACAGGGCCACGCTGGAACGTGTCGACGCTGCGCTCCGGCTGCACCTGGGGCTGGAAGAGCCCTGAGGCCGCTCACTTCATCTGCGCGAGCGCGTCATTCCCGAACGCCAGCCGGGCGATCCACGGCGGCTGGGGCAGCGCCTTCAGCGTCAGCAGATCGTCCAGCATCGTCGCCGCCGCCGCAGACAGCGTGCCGAAGTGCACCCCCACCCGCGCCGGCATCGCCTTCGAGGCGTCGGGCTGCACCACCCAGATGATCTCTCCGTGCGCGGCGAGCTGGCCGGTCGTCAGCCGCATCTGCACCAGCGTCGGCGTGCCCACCTGCAGGTACGTCGGAAGGCGCTCGCACTCGACGTCGAGGCCCATGCCTCCACGCGACAGATCGCGCAGGCGGTAGATCGGCGAGTTCGGGGTGTTCTCGGTCGCCCGCACGTGCAAGGGCACCCGGGGCGTGCGCCGCCGCGCATCCTTCTCGGTCGCCTCGAAGATGCGCTTCAACACCGCGTCGAGCCCCTGCCGGTTCCGCGGCGGCTCGTACCGAATGTGCAGCACGTACCGGCCAGGCGCCGTCTCGGTCACCGTCTGCACCGTGCCGCTCACCTCGACCGATTCTTTGACGCCCACGCTCTTGAGCTCGAAGACGAACTTCGTGCCCACCGGCACCGTCTTCTTCGCCTCGATGCGCACGCCGCCGCGGCCAACCGACTTGGTCAGCTCTCCGAGCAACGTCTCGGGCGTTTTGTACCCGACCTTCAGGCGGATCGGCGCGCCGGGCGGCAGCGACACGGGGCGGCTCCCTAGCGCACTTTGCTCCCCTGTCACTGACGCTTTTCGGCCTCACTGGAACCGACCGGCGGACCTGCCGTGACACGCCGCGTTATCCGCCGAACCGCTACAGGCTGGATCATCGTTTCTTGACCCCCTTGGGAACCGCCCGTAATTTCGCGGCCGTCGTGGCAAGAAGTGGTATTCGGCGGATCAGAATCCCAGTTTTGAGCGCAGTCAGGGCAAGAAACGGCTGATCCAGGCGGCAAGGCGGGCCAACGTGTTCCGGGGCGTCTACGAGCATCAGATCGACGCGAAGGGGCGAACGAGCTTCCCGGCGAAGCTGCGTGAGGTGCTCGTCGGCCAGTACGACGAGCGGCTGATCGTCACCACGTCGCTCGACGCGTGCCTGCACTGCTACCCGGTGAAGGAATGGGAGCAGCTCGAGGCGGCGCTCGCGCGGCGAAACCCCATGGAGCCCGGCGTGAAGTCGCTCTTGCGGCTCTACGTGGCGCCTGCGCAGGAAGTGGCCGTCGACAAGCTGGGCCGCGTGCTGGTGCCGCCGTCGCTGCGCGGCCATGCCCACCTCGAGAAGGACGTCATCTGGGCGGGCATGGTGAAGGTGATCGAGCTCTGGTCGAAGACCGGCTGGGACGCCGCGCAGGCTGAAGCGCGCACCGCCGCCGACTCGGCCGACGTGATGCGGGTGCTGACGGAGCTCCGGCAGGGCTGAACCGTTTCGACTTTCGAGGAGGGATCCATGAGCGAGCTGGCGACGGTGGAAGTGGTTCGGAACACGATGGCGAAGAACGTCATGCGGCCCCGCGCGATGACGATGGTGCTCGAGGGCGAGATCGGCCGCGACGAGATGGCCGAGATCGGCGAGATGCTGGTGAGCCTGTCGATCGACGGCGTCACCGACCTGGTGATGGACTTCCGCGGCGTCACGCACCTCGACTACCGAGGCCTCGCCACGCTCTCGCGCCGCGCCGAGGTGTTCCGTGACCTGGGGGGCGACATCAAGCTCGCCGGGCTGTCGCCGTACCTCTTCACCATCGTCCAGGCCGCCGGCGTGCAGGACGACTTCGACTTCTTCGCCGAGGTGCGCGACGCGCAGGTGGCGTTCCGCGACGCGGTGATGGTGCAGGGCTGAGTCCGTTCAACCACCAGACCGTCCTCAAGGGCGAGGTGGTGCGGTGTTTCGAGCCAGGAGTGCAGCGCGTGATCGTCGACGGCACGCTCGGAGGTGGTGGGCACAGCGAGGCGCTCCTCGAGGCGGGCTTCCGCGTCGTGGGCGTCGATCGGGATCCCGTCGCGCTCGCGGCCGCCACGTCGCGCCTGGCCCGGTTCGGTGAGGCGTTCCGCGCGGTGCAGGGCGAGTTCGGCGCCGTGGCGTCCCTCGTGCCCGGGCCGGTCGACGGGCTGGTGCTCGATCTCGGCGTCTCGTCGCCGCAGCTCGACACGCCCGAGCGCGGCTTCAGCTTCATGCACGATGGGCCCCTCGACATGCGCATGTCGGGAGAGGGCGAGACGGCCGCCGAGCTGATCGCGCGGCTGCCCGAGCGCGAGCTCGCCGACGTCATCTACCAGTACGGCGAAGAGCGCTCCTCGCGCCCCATCGCGCGCGCGCTGAAGGCGCGTCTGCCGAAGACCACCTTCGAGGCGGTCGAGGCGGTCAAGCAGGGCGTGCCGCGCAGGGCCTGGCCGAAGGAAACCCACGTCGCCACCCGCACCTTCCAGGCGCTGCGCATCGCGGTGAACGCCGAGCTCGAGCAGCTGGAGCGCGCCCTCGCGTCGCTGCCCGGGTGGCTGGGCCCGCGCGGCGTCGCCGCCATCATCTCGTTCCACTCGCTCGAAGACCGGCTGGTGAAGCAGGCGTTCAAGAAGTGGTGCGGTGAGCAGGACGACGCGCCGAAGGGCCTGCCTGTGGCCCGCACCACGGCGCCCACCTTCGAGGCGCTGACGAGGAAGCCCGTCGTCGCCGCCGACGAGGAGATCACCCGGAACCCCCGCGCCCGCAGCGCGAAGCTGCGCGCCGTTCGCAAGCTGCCAGGAGTCGTCTCATGAGCGTCGTCCTCGAGGCCCGAAACCGCGGCGGCGTGCCGCTCTCCGTCATCCTGGGAGAGATCCTCCCCGCCGCCCTCGCCGTCGCGCTGCTCGCGTTGGTCGGCATCATTCACGTCACCTCGCGCGTGCTCGTCGTCTCGCAGGGCTACGAGCTGTCGCGGCTCGATCAGCAGTCGACCGAGCTGGTGCGCGAGAACGATCGGCTCAAGCTCGAGCTCGCCACCCTGAAGGGTCCCCAGAAGCTCGAGGCCACCGCCCGCACCCAGCTCGGGCTCGTCACGCCGCCGCCGTCGCAGGTCTTCCACGTCAAGAAGTGACCACCGTCCTCCATGCGCGACTTGAAGCACCACCAGGCCTCTGACGACGCCCCCACGAAGTGGATGCGGCTGCGCGTGTCGCTGGTCGGCCTCGCCTTCATCGGGCTGCTCGGCGGCATGTTCGCGCGCGCCGTCAACCTGCAGATCCACCAGCGCGAGAAGCTCGCCGGCATGGCGCAGGACCAGTACCTGCGCGAGCTCGAGATCCCCGCGCGGCGCGGAGACATCTTCGATCGCCGCGGCACCCCCCTCGCGCAGAGCGTCGACGTCGACTCCATCTGGGTCGACCCCTCGATGCTGACCGACCCGAAGGACGCGGCGAAGAAGCTCTCGAAGGTGCTCGGCGTCGACTCGAAGGAGCTCGTCGAGCGCTTCATGAAGGGCAAGCGCTTCGTGTGGGTGAAGCGCCAGGTGACGCAGACCGAGGTGCAGAAGGTGCAGGCGCTGGGGCTCCCCGGCTTCGGCTACACCAAGGAGCCGCGACGCTTCTACCCGCAGCGCGAGCTCGCCGCGCACGTCATCGGCCTCGTCGGCACCGACTCGCACGGCCTCGACGGCCTCGAGCTGTCGTTCGAAGACGAGCTCTCCGGTGACAAGGCGCGCCGCGCGTCGGTCCGCGACGCGAAGGGCCGCAAGGTGCTCACCAACGGCGTGGAAGACCCGACCAGCCGGCAGGGCGCCTCGGTCTCGCTCACCGTCGACCGCCACCTGCAGTACGTCGCCGAGAAGGCGCTGCTGAAGGCCGTCGACGACGCGAAGGGCGTCGCTGGCATGGCCGTGGTGCTCGACCCGAAGACCGGTGAGGTGCTCGCCCTCGCCAACGCGCCGCGCTTCAACCCGAACGCGACCCAGGGCGTGTCGGCCGACGTGCTGCGCAACCGGGCCCTCACCGACGCCTTCGAGCCCGGCTCCACCATGAAGGCCTTCGTGGTGGCCCGCGCGCTCGACGAGGGCCTGGTGACGCCCGCGACGCCGTTCGACTGCGAGAAGGGCCGCATGCCCATCGGCCGGCACGTCATCAACGACAGCCACCCGTCGGGCGTGCTCGACGTGCGCGGCGTGTTGCAGGTGTCGTCGAACATCGGCGCCGCGAAGATCGGCCAGAAGCTCGGCCGCGAGAAGCTGGTCGACACCTACCAGCGCTTTGGCTTCGCGGAGCGCCATGGCCTGGGGCTCCCCGGCGAGGCGAAGGGCGTCATTCCCTTCCCGAAGGCCGAGATCGCGCTCGCCACGCAGAGCTTCGGGCAGGGGCTCACCGCCTCGCCGCTCCAGGTGACGGCGGCCTTCGCGGCGCTCGCCAACGGCGGCGTGCTGATGAAGCCCTACCTCGTCTCGAAGGTGGTCGACGCCGACGGGCTGGTGCTCCTCGAGAACAAGCCCACCGAGGTGCGCCGCGTGGTGTCGGCGAAGACGGCGCGCACGGTGGTCGAGATGCTCGAGAGCGTGGTCGAGAAGGGTGGCACCGCGCCGAAGGCCCGCATGGACGCGTACCGGGTGTCGGGCAAGACGGGCACGGCGCAGAAGGCCGACCCGGTGGCGCGGGGGTACTCCGATAAGCGCTTCTCGAGCTTCGTGGGCCTGGTGCCCGCGGAAGATCCCCGCGTCGTCATCGGCATCTTCATCGACGAGCCCAAGACCGACGTCTACGGCGGCCTGGTGGCGGCGCCGGCCTTCAAGGAGATCGCCGAGGCCGCGATGCCCCACCTGGCCGTAGCGCCGTCGCGCGACGTGCCGCCTGCCGAGGTCGCCAGCACGAAGAAGAAGGAGCCGGCGCCGGCCGCCATTCCCGAGAAGAACCCGGTCGTCGCCGCCATCGAGCGCGTCGAGGCCGTCACCGAGCTCCCTGCCGAAGGGGCGGTGCGCGTTCCCAACCTCACCGGCCAGAGCGGCCGCGCCGCCGTGAAGGAAGCCCTCACTGCGTCACTGGAGCCACGCCTCGTCGGCTCCGGGCGCGTCATCTCGCAGTCGCCCGCTGCGGGAACCCTCGTCGACAAGGGCGCACGCATCACCCTCGAGTTGGCAGGGCACTTGCCCTCCACCACCCGTTGAACGCCGGCAGCCCGCGGCCAGAAAGACACGCGATGAAGCTGAACGAAGTGCTGGCAGGTGTCTCGACGGAGCCGGTCGCCTCGACGAAGGCGAAGGTGGACGTCACCGGCGTGTCGACGGACTCGCGGCAGGTGAAGGCGGGCGATCTCTTCATCGCCGTGCCCGGCATCACCGCCGACGGCACCCAGTTCGCGCGCGCCGCCGTCGAGAAGGGCGCCGTCGCCGTCGTCTCGGAGAAGGCGGTGCCGGGGCTGACGGTGCCCCTGTTCCTCACCCCCTCGGCGCGCAAGGCCGTCGCGCTCATCGCCGGCAACTTCTACGGCAACCCGGCGCGTGAGCTGTCGCTGCTCGGCGTCACCGGCACCAACGGCAAGACGACGACGGCCTGGCTGCTCGAGAGCATCATGACGGCCGGCGGCTCGGTGTGCGGGCTGTTCGGCACCATCGAGATCCGCTTCCAGGGTCAGAAGCGCGTGCCCACGCACACCACGCCCGATCCGATCGAGCTGCACCGCACCTTCCGCGAGATGGTCGACGCCGGCGTCGACACCGTGGTGATGGAGGTCTCGAGCCACGCCCTCGCGCAGGACCGCGTGCACGGCCTCACCTTCCGCGCGGCGGGCTTCACCAACCTCTCGCGCGACCACCTCGACTTCCACAAGGACATGGAGACGTACTTCCAGGCCAAGCGGCGGCTCTTCACCGACAACCTCTCGCCGGGCGGCGTGGCGGTGGTGAACGGCGACGATACGTACACCAACCGCATCTACAGCGAGCTGCGCGGGCAGAAGCGCATGGCGTGGAAGTTCTCGCGCCTGGGCAACGGCGAGGTGAGCTGCGGCTCCTCCGAGCTGACGACGAGCGGCATCAAGGCGACGCTGAAGACGCCGGCCGGCGACATTCCGGTGAAGAGCCAGCTCGTCGGCACCCACAACCTCGACAACATTCTCACCGCGACCGGCATCGCGCTGGCCGCCGGCGCCTCGCGCCGCGACGTGCAGGACGGCATCGAGCGCGTCACCCGCGTGCCGGGCCGCATGGAGAAGGTGAGCGGCAAGGGTGTCACCGTGCTGGTCGACTACGCGCACACCGACGACGCGCTGACCCGCGCAGTCGAGTCGGCGCGCCACGTCACCAAAGGCAAGGTCATCGTCGTCTTCGGTTGCGGCGGCGATCGCGATACCGGTAAGCGCCCGCTCATGGGTGAGGCCGCGGCGCAGGCCGACGTGCCCATCGTGACCAGCGACAACCCGCGTTCGGAAGACCCGGACGACATCATCGCCGAGATCATCCCCGGCCTCGAGAAGGCAGGCCTGCGGCGCATGAGCCCGGCGAAGGCGCGCACGGGCGAGAAGGGCTACCTCGTCGAGGCCGACCGCAAGGCCGCCATCGCCACCGCCATCTCGCTTGCGAAGGAGAACGACACGGTGCTGATCGCCGGCAAGGGCCACGAGGCGTACCAGGAGCAGAACGGCCAGAAGACGCCGTTCGACGATCTCGAGGAGGCGCGCAAGGCCCTGGGCTGAGCGCGGCAGGAGCACGTCATGGCGGTGCGGTTCTCGCAGACGCAGGTGAAGGACGCGACGGGCGCCAGGCTCGTGCGCGCCGGGAGCCGCGCGTCCTTTGACGCCATCTGCACCGACACCCGCAGCCTGACGCCCGGCTGTCTCTTCGTCGCGCTCAAGGGTGAGACGTTCGACGCGAACGACTTCGTGGCCCAGGCCGCCGAGAAGGGCGCGGCCGGCGTGGTGCTGCACCCGGGCCGTGGGGCTGCGCTGGACGGAAGGCCTGACGTCACCGTCTTCGAGGTCGCCGACACGCTGCACGCCCTGGGTCGATTGGGCCGCGCCCACCGCGAGCGCTTCAAGATCCCCATCGGCGCCGTCACCGGCTCGAACGGCAAGACGACGACGAAGGAGCTCATCGCGTCGATCCTCCAGACGCGCGGCCCTGCGCTGAAGACGCAAGGGAATCTGAACAACGAGGTCGGCGTGCCGCTCACGCTCTTCGGGCTCGAGCCCCGGCACGTCGCGGCCATCGTCGAGATGGGCATGAACCACGCAGGAGAGATCGCCCGCCTCACCGACATCGCGCGCCCCGACGCGGGCCTCATCACGGTCGTGCAGCCAGCGCACCTCGAGGGGCTGGGCTCCATCGAGGGCGTGGCGATGGCGAAGGGTGAGCTGTTCGAGGGCCTCGGCAGCGCGGCCATCGCGGTGGTGAACCTCGACGACGCGCGCGTGGCCGCTCAGGCGAGCCGCGCGAAGGGGCCGCTGCTGACGTTCGGCCGGGACCCGAAGGCCGACGTGCAGCTCCAGCGTGTCACCGCGCAGGGCCGCGATGGGCTCTCGCTGGCGATTCACGCGCGCGGGAAGGGCTTCGAGGTGGCGCTGCGGCTGGTGGGCGATCACAACGCGCTCAACGCGACCGGCGCCTTCGCGATGGGCCTCGCGCTCGGCTACCAGCCCGAGGAGTGTGTGCGTGGCCTCGAGTCGGCGCAGGCGCACGCGAGGCGGCTCCAGCTTGTGGATGCCCCCAACGGCGTGACGGTGGTCGACGACTGCTACAACGCGAACCCGGCGTCGATGACGGCCGCGCTCGAGACGCTCTCGAGCCTGGCCTCGCGCGGCCGGCCGGTGGCGGTGCTGGGCGACATGCTCGAGCTCGGCGCCGATGAGGCGGTGGCGCACACCCAGATGGGCGTCGCCGTGAGCGATCGCGCGCAGCTCGTAGCCTTCTTCGGACCACGCATGAAGGCAGCGCATGCGCAGGCGGTGAAGAAGCTCGGCGGGGCCGCCCGGCACTTCGACGACGTGGCGGCGCTCACCGCGTGGCTGTCGAGTGAGCTCAAGGCGGGCGACGTGGTGCTGGTGAAGGGCAGCCGCGGCATGCGGCTCGAGCGGGTCGTCGAGGCGCTCACCGGCCAGGCCTCTCCGGGAGGCCACTGATGCTCTACTTCCTCTACGAGTGGCTCAAAGACGGCGACGCCGGCCGCTACCTCAACTTCCTGCGCTACCCGACGTTCCGCATCGTGGCGGGCTTCGTGTCGTCGCTCGTCGTCGGCATGCTGGTGGGCCCGCGCCTCATCGAGCGCCTGCGCATCGCCCAGTACGGCGTGTCGAACGTGCGCGAAGACACGCCCGAGTCACACCAGAAGAAGAAGGGCACGCCCACGCTCGGCGGCACCCTCATTCTCATCGGCATCTTCGTGGGCACGCTGCTGTTCGCCGATCTGCGCAGCCGCGTGGTGCTCGTCGCCCTGCTGATGACGTTCGGCTACGCCTTCACGGGCTTCCTCGACGACTGGCTCAAGCTGTCCAAGCGCAACTCGAAGGGGCTCGCCGGCCGGTACAAGATCGTCCTGCAGACCGGCTTCTTCCTGGTGAGCGTCTTCGGCCTGCTGTGTGACTGGAGCGGCGGTGCGCCGCACCTGCTCATCGACACGAAGCTCACCGTGCCCTTCATTCCGACGCGGTACGCGAACCCCGATCTCGGCTGGCTCTACGTCTTCTTCGCGTGGATCGTCGTGGTCGGCACCTCGAACGCGGTGAACCTCACCGACGGGCTCGACGGCCTCGCGATCGCTCCTACGATGATCGCCTCGTTCGTCTTCGTGGTGCTCTGTTACGTGGCCGGGACCACGGTCGAGCTGGCCGACATCGAGGTGGTGAACGGCACCCGGCAACTCGTGGGCGTGCCGGTGCACCAGTACCTCGGCATCGCGAAGGTCGAGGGCGGCGCCGAGCTGGCCGTCTTCTGCGCAGCCATCATCGGCGCGGGCATCAGCTTCCTCTGGTTCAACGCCTACCCCGCGAGCGTCTTCATGGGCGACGTGGGCTCGCTCGCGCTCGGCGGCGCGCTGGGCACGGTGGCGATGCTCAGCAAGAACGAGTTCGTCAGCGCCATCATTCACGGCGTCTTCCTCGTCGAGGCGCTCTCCGTAATGATCCAGGTCGTCAGCTTCAAGACGACGGGCAAGCGCGTCTTCAAGATGGCCCCGCTGCACCACCACTACGAGAAGGCCGGCATGTCGGAGACGAAGATCGTCATCCGCTTCTGGATCGTCTCGGTCCTCCTCGCCGGCGTTGCGCTGGCGTCGCTCAAGCTGAGGTGACGCGATGCAGACGAACGAGCTGAACGGAAAGCGCTTCGTCGTCGTGGGCCTCGGCAAGAGCGGCCTGGGCGCGGCGTCGCTGCTGCTCAACCGCGGCGCGACGGTGGCGGCCTTCGACGAGAACCCCAGCGCCACCGCGCCCTTCACGACGCCGGACTTCACGCTCACGAAGGGGGCGCTGCCGGCGCGCTTCTGGGAAGGCGCCGAGGCGGTGGTGGTGAGCCCGGGCGTGCCGCTCTCGAAGCCCGAGCTCGTCGCGGCGAAGGCGGCGGGCGCCACGCTGTATGGCGAGATCGAGCTGGCCTGGCGCTTTCGGCCGAAGAACGCCGGCCCCTTCTTCGGCGTCACTGGCACCAACGGCAAGAGCACCACCACCGCGCTGCTGGGCGAGCTGATGAAGCGCCACGAGGCCAACACCTTCGTCGGTGGAAACCTGGGCACCGCGCTCACCCGCGCGTACGAGGACCCGGCCCAGCCCGCATACGCACGCCACGTCGTCGAGCTCTCGTCGTTTCAGCTCGAGGGCGTCGTCGACGCGTCGTTCGAGGGCGCGGCGATTCTCAACCTCACGCCCGATCATCTCGACCGCTACGCCTCACACGACGACTACGGCCTGGCGAAGGCGCGCATCTTCGATGGCCAGCCCAAAAGCGGCTTCGCCGTGGTGAACGCCGATGACGCGCACGTCGTGCGGCTCGCGCGGGCGGCGAAGGTGCCGCTCTATGGCTTCACCACCGACGCCATGCGCACGAACGCGGGCTTCACCGGCCTGGTGGTGGGCGGCGGCGCGAAGTTCATCTTCACCTTCGGCGAGAAGGACGTGTTCCACCTGCGCAACCGGGCCCTTCGCGGCAAGCACAACCTCGAGAACGCGATGGCGGCGGTGCTGATGGCCCGCCTCGCTGGCGTGCCGGCCGGGACGATTCAGGCGGGCCTCGACGGGTTCCCGGGCCTCCCGCACCGCATGGAGTTCGTCCGCGAGCTGAACGGCGTCGAGTGGCTCAACGACTCCAAGGCCACCAACGTCGACTCGTCGCTGGTGGCGTTGAACGCGCTGCCCGGTCGCATCTGGCTCATCGCCGGAGGGAAGGGCAAGGGCGCGCCCTACGCACCGCTGGTGAAGGCCGCGCAGGGCAAGGTGCTCGGGGTGCTCACCATCGGCGCCGACGCGCCAGCCCTCGAGGCCGCCTTCCAGGGCTTCGCGGTGTACGGCTGCGGCACGCTCGACGCGGCGGTGGCGAAGGCGCACGCGCTCGCGACCGGCGGAGACATCGTCCTCCTCTCGCCCGCCTGCGCCTCGTACGACCAGTTCAACCACTTCGAGCACCGCGGCGACACCTTCAAGTCGCTCGTGAGGAGCCTCTCGTGACGACCGACTCCCGCAAGGCCACCGTGGCGTACGATCCGGTGCTGCTCGCCGCCGTCTTCGGCCTCGTCGGCTTCGGCCTGGTGATGGTCTATTCGTCGAGCGCCATCACCGCGCAGGACAAGCTGGGCGACGCCTTCTTCTTCCTCAAGCGGCAGGCCTTCGCGGCGGCGCTGGGGCTGGTGGCGATGGCCGTGGCGATGAAGCTCGGCTACCGGCGCATGGCGCGGCTGGCGTACCCGCTGCTGGTGGTGGCCGTCATCCTGCTGGTGCTGGTGCTCATCCCCGGGCTCGGCACGAAGGTGGGCGGCGCCAAGCGGTGGCTGCGCTTCCCTGGCGTTTCGATTCAGCCGGCAGAGATCGCCAAGGTGGCGTGGGTCGTCTACCTCTCGTACTCGCTGGCGAAGAAGCGCGAGAAGGTGAAGCACTTCTCCATCGGCTTTCTGCCGCACCTGGGGCTGGCGGGCGTGCTCGTCAGCCTCTGCATGCTCGAGCCCGACTTCGGCAGCTCGGTGGCGCTCTTGTTCCTCATGTTCGTGCTGCTCTTCGCGGCGGGCGCGCGGCTGTCGTGGCTGGTGGGCTCGGTGCTGCTGGCGATTCCGTTCGCCTACACCGCCATCGCGACGAGCGAGTACCGCATGAAGCGCATCACCGCGTTCCTCGACCCGTGGGCCAACCGGCAGGGCTCGGGGTACCAGGTGGCCGAGTCGCTCATGTCGATCGGCTCCGGCGGCATGACGGGCCTGGGCCTGGGCGACGGGCGCCAAAAGCTCTTCTTCCTGCCCGAGGCGCACACCGACTTCATCTTCGCCATCATCGGTGAAGAGCTCGGTCTCCTGGGCGTCGGCGCGCTCATTACCCTGTACGGCGTCGTCATCTGGCGGGGCATTCGCGCGTCGCTCAACGCCACCGAGCCCTTCGGCAGCTACCTCGGGCTCGGCATCACCGCGCTCATCGGCTTCCAGGCGGTGGTGAACATGGCGGTGGCGATGGGCCTGGTGCCGACGAAGGGCCTCACGCTGCCGTTCATCTCGTACGGCGGCAGCTCGCTCATCGTCTTGATGGGCGCGGCGGGGCTGTTGCTGTCCATCTCGGGCGCGGTGGACGGCGGCAAGCGGCGCGTCGGGGCGGTGAAGGTGACGAAGGCCGAGCTGGGGCTGAGCGGCGCGGAGGCGGCTGCGTGAGAGTGTTGATCGCCGGCGGCGGCACGGGCGGGCACCTCTTCCCCGGCATCGCGCTGGCGGAGGAGGTCGTCACCCGGCACCCGAAGAACGACGTCGTCTTCGTGGGGACGACGCGCGGGCTCGAGGCGCGCGTGGTGCCGCAGAACGGCTTCGTCTTCGAGCCCATCACCTCGCGCGGCCTCAAGGGCATGGGGCCGGTGAAGCTCGCGCTGGGCCTGCTCACGCTGCCAGTGAGCTTCTTCGAGGCGCTCTCGTTGGTGCGCCGGTACCGGCCCGACGTCGTGGTGGGGGTGGGCGGGTACTCGTCGGGGCCCGTGGTGATGGCGGCCTGGCTGCTCGGCGTGCCGACCGCGGTGCAGGAGCAGAACGCGCTCCCGGGCCTCACCAACAAGCTGCTGGGCCGCCTCGTCAAGTCGGTGTTCCTCTCGTTCGACGACACCACGCGCTTCTTCCCCCGGGGGAAGTCCCACGTGCTGGGCAACCCGATTCGCCGCGCGCTGCTCGACAACTTCCTCAAGCCGAGCACCGCGCACGAGAAGTTCACGGTGCTGGTGTTCGGAGGCTCGCTGGGCGCGCGCGGGCTCAACACCCGCGTCGTCGAGGCGCTCGAGCACCTCGCCGGGAAGAAGGACTCGCTGCGCATCGTGCACCAGACGGGTAAGGCCGATCTCGAGACGGTGAAGCAGGGCTACTCCGGCAAGGGCTTCGACGCCGACGTGCGCGAGTTCATCGACGACATGAGCGCGGCCTACCTGTCGAGCGATCTCGTCGTGTGCCGCGCTGGCGCCACCACCGTCGCCGAGCTCACCACCTGCAAGAAGGCGTCGATCCTCGTGCCGTTCCCCTTCGCGACGGACGACCACCAGGCCGTCAACGCGAAGGCGCTGGTCGAGGCGGGCGCGGCCCTCATGTTCCGCGAGGCCGAGCTCACCGGTGAGAAGCTGGCCACGGCCATTCTCTCGCTCGAGGCCGACCGCACGCGGCTCAAGGCGATGGAGAAGGCCGCAGGCAGCCTGGGCCGGCCCGAGGCCGCGCGGGAGATCGCCGACGTGCTCCAGCAGATGTGCCTCGTGAAGTGGGGCGCCCTCACTGGCCAGAAGCGCGAAGGCGAGCCGCTGCGGCCGAAGAAGACGGGAGAGACGTGATGACGACCCAGGCCCCGCTCGAGAGCCGCTTCAAGTCCCGCCACGCCGCGCGCGTGCACTTCGTCGGCATCGGCGGCATCGGCATGTCGGGCATCGCCGAGGTGCTGCTCAACCTCGGCTACCAGGTGTCGGGAAGTGACTTGAAGGAGTCCGACGTCACGAGGCGGCTCGTCTCGCTCGGCGCGCGCGTCGGCTACGGGCATCGGGAAGAGAACCTGCAGACGAGCGACGTCGTCGTCATCTCGTCGGCGGTGAAGAAGGACAACCCCGAGGTGGTGGCCGCGCGGCGGCGGAAGGTCCCCGTCATCCCGCGCGCCGAGATGCTCGCCGAGCTGATGCGCCTCAAGTACTCGGTCGCGCTCGCCGGCTCGCACGGGAAGACGACGACCACCTCGATGGTGGCCACGGTGCTCAACGCCGCCGGGCTCGATCCCACGGCCGTCGTCGGCGGCAAGGTGAACGTGCTCGGCTCGAACGCCAAGCTCGGCAAGAGCGAGCTCATGGTGGTCGAGGCCGACGAGAGCGACGGCAGCTTCCTCAAGCTCCACCCGTCGATCGCGGTCGTCACCAACATCGACCCCGAGCACATGGATCACTACCGGTCGCTCGACGCGCTCAAGGCCGCGTTCGCCGAGTTCTGCAACCGGGTGCCGTTCTACGGGCTCGCGGTGCTGTGCCTCGATCACCCCAACGTGCAGGCGCTGCTGCCGCACCTCGACAAGCGCTTCGTCACCTACGGCTCGAGCCACGCCGCCGACTACCGGCTCGAGGGCATCACCCTCGACGGCTTCTCGACGCGCTTCTCGGCGTGGCGCCGCGATCAGTCGCTGGGGGAGTTCTCGGTGCGCATGGTGGGCGCCCACAACGCGATGAACGCGCTCGCCGTCATCGCCGTGGCCGAGGAGCTCGACATTCCGCTCGACGTCGTCCGCACGGCGCTGGCCGAGTTCGGAGGCGTGCAGCGGCGCTTCACCGTGAAGGGCGAGGCGAAGGGCATCACGGTGGTGGACGACTACGGCCACCACCCGGCCGAGGTGAAGGCCACGCTCGCGGGCGCGCGGCGCGCGTTCGGCCGGCGCACCGTCGTCGCCTTCCAGCCCCACCGGTACACGCGCACGCACGATCTCTTTGAAGACTTCTGCAGCGCCTTCAACGACGCCGACGTGGTGTTCCTCACCTCGGTGTACGCGGCGGGTGAAGAGCCGATTCCCGGCGCCACCTCGGAGCGGCTCGTCGAAGCGATTCGATCGTTCGGCCACCCTGACGTGACGTACGTCGAGAAGCGCAGCGACCTGGTGAGCGCGCTCAAGCCCCGGCTCCAGCCCGGCGATCTCGTCATCACCCTCGGCGCGGGCGACATCACCAACACCGGCCCCGAGCTGCTCTCGGCGCTGAACGCGGACGAGGGGCGGTGAGCGCGGTGGCCGTCATTCACCCGCAGCCGGTGGAGGCCTGGCTCTCGCGCCTCTTGCCGGGCGAGGTGAAGCGGGCCGAGCCGCTGGCGCCGTGGTGCACCGTACGCGTGGGCGGCTCGGCCGACGTGCTGGTGCGGCCACAGGCACCCGACACGCTGGTGACCGCGCTCGGGCTCGCGAAGGCCGAGGGGCTGCCCGTCGCGGTGCTCGGCCTGGGGGCCAACACCCTCGTGGGCGATCTTGGCGTGCGAGGCCTCACCCTCAAGCTGCCCGCGTCGACCTTTCGAGAAGAGGTGACGCTCGACGAGGGAGGCGGAACGCTGACGGTGAGCGCGGGCGCATCGATCGCGCGGCTCGTGACGCTGATGAAGCAGCACCGGCTCGTGGGCGCCGAGTTCCTCGCGGGCGTGCCCGGCACCATCGGCGGCGCCGTCACCATGAACGCGGGCACGAAGCACGGCGAGTGCATGAGCCGCGTCGTCGCGCTCGAGCTGGCGACCGCCGACGGGGTGGGGTGGGTCGACCCGCCGACGTTCCGGTACCGGCACACCGACCTGCCGGCGGGAGCCGTCGTCACGCGCGCGCGCTTCCGCCTCCCGGTCGGTGACGTCGCCGCGAGTCAGGCCGCGATGGACGCCGACGTGGGTTACCGCAAGCGCACGCAGCCGCTGTCGCAGCCCAACTTCGGCAGCGTCTTCACCAACCCACCGGGCCACCACGCCGGCGCGCTGATCGAGAAGGTGGGCCTCAAGGGCCACACCATCGGCGCGGCGCAGATCTCGACGCTCCACGCGAACTGGGTCGTCAACCTCGGCGGCGCCACGGCGCATGACGTGACCTCGCTCATGGCGCTCGCGCAGGCACGGGTGCTCGAGCAGCTCGGGGTCACGCTGACGCCCGAGGTCAAGCGCCTGGGAGACTTCCGATGAGCGCGCGTGCCGAGGTCGTTTCCCAATCGGGCTCGGTGGGGCACCCCGCATGGCGTCCGTACGGTGACGCCCGCCTGGCGTGTGCTCGTTTCGTCCGCGTCGAGTTCGCCGCCGTCGCTCGAGCGCTGGGCCACAGCGTTGGCCTGGCCGGTGCGAAGGCGGCTCCGCGGACCGTCCTCGTCGAACGACCGGCGCGGATCGGGCGCGAAGTCACTCTCGGCCGAGGGTGTGAGCTGCGCCGCCACGAGCACCGGGCGAAAGGGGGAGAGCGCCACCCGGCCGGGCCCGTCGGAGCCAACCCTCGAGCCCACGTCATCGCCGCCTCGTCGGGCGTTGTGCGCCGTATCGGCGCGCGGCGGCGGATCGCGGGTGAGGTCGAGCGTGTCGGCTTGCCGCGCCGCGCCCGCTACAGCCACGTCCCTGTAGCCAGAAATTTGCGGGGTCACCGAACCGGCCTGACGATGCCCGGGTCGATGTTCCGTTCCCGCCGCAACCGCCGAAAGGTCGACCTCGCGAAGAAGACGAGCGAGGTGAAGGCCTCCGTGAAGAGCCACGCGCCGGCAGTGCTGAAGGCGCTCGCCGTCACCGCGCTCTCCACGGGCCTCGTCTTCGGCGGCCTGCGGGGCTGGCAGTGGGCCACCACCACCGACACCTTCGCGATGAAGCGTGTGCGGGTGGTGGGCGCGTCGCGGGTGACGGAGTCGCAGATCGTCAAGCTCGGCGGCCTCGTCGTCGGCGCCAACCTCATCGCCCTCGAGCTGTCGGCCGTCGAGCGGGCCGTGGCCACGCACCCGTGGGTGCGCTCCGTCGCGGTGAGCCGTCAGCTGCCCGACACCGTCGTCGTCCACGTCACCGAGCACGAGCCCGTCGCGCTGCTCGCCCTGTCGGATCTGTACCTGGTGGACGCCGACGGGGAGCCCTTCAAGCGCGCCCAGCCCAACGAGGCGATGGACCTGCCGCTCGTCACCGGCATCGCGCGTGATGCGCTGGTGAGCCGGCGCGACGAGACCCGCGCGGTGATCCGCCGCGCGCTGATCGCGCTCGAGGCCTATGGCAGGTCGCCGGCCTCGAAGGGGCACCCGGCCTCGGAAGTGAACGTTGGCCCCGAGCTCGGGCTCACGCTGATGACGGGGGCGGGGGAAGAGATCGTTCTGGGAGACGCCGAGGTCGAGCCCGCGCTCGAGCGGCTGTCCCGCGTACGGCGCGAGCTGGCAGCACGGCAGCTCTCCGCCGAGGTCATTCGGCTCGACAACCGCACCCGGCCCGATTGGGTCGCTGTGCGCCCGTCAGCCACCAGGAGTGGCCGCGCGCCCTGAGAGGGGAGCGCGGTCCTGCAGCACGGCGGGCGCTCCGAGAGGGGCGCCAGGGAGACACACATGGCGAAGCAGCGGGGAGGAGAAATCATCGTCGGCCTCGACATCGGCACGACGAAGATCTGCGCCATCGTCGGCGAGCTGACCGACGAGGGCATCGACATCATCGGCATCGGCTCGCACCCCTCGCGGGGACTTCGCAAGGGCGTCGTCGTCAACATCGAGTCGACGGTGCAGTCGATTCAGCGCGCCATCGACGAGGCCGAGGCGATGGCCGGCACCGAGATCACCCACGTCTACACGGGCATCGCGGGCGGCCACATCAAGAGCTTCGGGGGACGCGGCGTGGTGGCGCTCAAGGATCGCGAGGTGCGCGACGCCGACATCGCGCGCGTCATCGAGCAGGCGAAGACGGTCAACATCCCCGTCGATCGCGAGGTCATTCACGTGCTCCCCCAGGAGTTCATCGTCGACGAGCAATCGGGCATCAAGGAGCCCCTCGGCATGACGGGCGCGCGCCTCGAGGCCCGCGTGCACATCGTCACCGGCGCCGTCACCAGCGCACAGAACATCGTCAAGTGCGCCAACCGCGGCGGCCTCAACGTCGCCGACATCGTGCTGCAGCCGCTCGCCTCGAGCGAGGCCGTGCTGACGGAAGAGGAGAAGGAGCTGGGCGTGTGCCTCGTCGACATCGGCGGCGGCACCACCGACATCGCCATCTTCCAGAACGGCTCGATCGTGCACACGGCCGTCATCGCGCTCGGCGGGCACAACCTCACCAACGACATCGCCATGGGCCTTCGCACGCCGATGGAGCAGGCCGAGCGCATCAAGCAGAAGCACGGCTGCGCGCTCACCTCGATGGTGGACAAGCAGGAGATGATCGAGGTGCCGTCGGTCGGCGGCCGTGAGCCCCGCGTCATGGGCCGGCAGATCCTCACCGAGATCCTCGAGCCGCGCGTGGAGGAGATCTTCCAGCTCGTGCACCACGAGATCGAGCGCAACGGCTTCTCAGAGCTGCTCGCCTCGGGCGTCGTCATCACCGGTGGCTCGACGCTGCTGCCCGGCATGCCCGAGCTCGCCGAAGAGATCATGGGCGTGCCCGTGCGCCGCGGGGTGCCTCGCGGCATCGGCGGGCTGGTCGACGTGGTGAAGAGCCCCGTGTACGCGACGGGCGTCGGCCTGGTGGTCTACGGCGCCAAGAACCTCGATCGCCGCATGTTCCGCATCCGCGAGAGCGAGAACGTCTTCAAGAAGGTGAAGCGCCGCATGGGCGAGTGGCTCCAGGAGGTGTTCTGAGCGAGGGGCTGTAGGCCTTCGTCGGACACCCGCCGGCACACCCCGCTACAGCCACGTGGCTGAAAACTTGCGGGGACCTCCACCCGGGCCAGAGTCGAAGCGCCCGGATTCTTTTCTTCACCGAATCGACCTTCGAGGACCAGTCATGAACGAGTTCGAACAGAGCAAGCAGGCAGCGAAGATCCGGGTGGTGGGCGTCGGCGGGGCGGGCAGCAACGCCGTCAACACGATGATCCAGTCAGGCCTCGAGCGCGTCGACTTCATCGCGCTCAACACGGATGTGCAGGCGCTCGCCAACAACAAGGCGCCGACACGTTTGCAGATCGGCAAGGAGCTCACCCGCGGCCTCGGCGCCGGGGCGAACCCCGAGATGGGCCGCCAGGCCGCGACCGAGTCGCGCGACGAGATCGCCAAGCTGCTCGAGGGCGCCGACATGGTGTTCGTCACCGCCGGCATGGGCGGCGGCACCGGCACGGGCGCCGCGCCCGTCATCGCCGACATCGCGCGGGAACTCGGTGCGCTCACCGTGGGCGTCGTCACCAAGCCTTTCAGCTTCGAGGGCAACCGCCGCCGCAAGGCCGCCGAGCAGGGCCTGCAGGAACTCAAGGCCGCCGTCGACACGCTCATCACGATTCCCAACCAGCGGCTGCTCACCCTGCAGACCGAGCCGCTGCCGTTGCTCGACTCGTTCCGCAAGGCCGACGAGGTGCTGCTGCACGCGGTGCAGGGCATCTCGGACCTCATCCAGTACCACGGGTACATCAACGTCGACTTCGCCGACGTGAAGACGATCATGAGCGAGCAGGGCCTGGCGCTGATGGGCACCGGCCGCGCCTCGGGTGAGAAGCGGGCGCTGCGCGCGATGGAGCAGGCGATCGCGTCTCCGCTGCTGGAAGACGTGACGATCGACGGCGCGCGCGGGCTGCTCATCAACATCACCGCGGGCCGCGACATCACGCTGCAGGAGATCCACGAGGCGATCTCGATCGCCCAGGAGTCGGCCGACAGCGAGGCCAACATCATCTTCGGTTCGTTGGTCGACGAGAACGTGAAGGACGAGGTGAAGATCACCGTCATCGCCACGGGCTTCGTGGGCCGCGAGACGAAGCAGGTCTCGCGCGGCTCGGGCGAGTTCCGCCCCGGCGTGCAGGGCTCGCTCATTCCGGGCCGCACGGTGTCGTCGCCGTCGGTGCCCGCCGTCATGCCGCCCGTCACCGTCACCGCCCAGGCGCCCGCCGCGGCGATGGCGCCCACGGTCATCCGCTCCGCGGCCGAGCTTCAGGAGCCCGTAGGCACGCTGGTGCCGACGCGCGTCGGCGCCCGTCAGCTCTCGGCCGCCGAGCGCCCGCAGTCGCCGCGCATCGTCACCCGCGACCCGTCGGCTTCGCTCTCGCTCGACGAGGATCAGTACGACATTCCGACGTTCCTGCGCCGGCAGGGCCACGGCAACGAGCCGCTCTGACGGGCCTGCCGGTTTTCTCTCATCGGGCCGGGACGAGCTTCACGACTCGTCTCGGCCCGTCGTGTTTCTGCAGTCCACCTGCGACGGCCCAGCTGAGGCGGCGTCGCTGCGGTGCCGCCAGCTCGTCCCCTCTGTTGGGGACGGTCTTCCAGAACGGCCTCACCGGCCGCACGAGACGCAGAACTTCGCGTCAGGCACGGCTCGCAGGCGGTCGCGCCCGATGGCGCCGCCGCACTGGAGGCAGCGGCCCCAGGTCCCTGCGTCGATGCGGGCGAGCGCTTCCTCGACCTCTCGCAGCTCCATGGTGACCGCGTCGCTCACTGACTGTTGGCGAAGGCTCTCGCGGCGCGAAACCAGCGCGCGGCGCGCATCGGCCGTCATTCCCGTTCCGTAGCCAACGTGGTGCTTCCCGCCCGCCATGATGAAGCGGCTCGGGCTGCAACTTACGTTCCAGACCGGCCGCTCCCAATGCGGGGAGATCGGACTTGATCGTCGATCAACCCCCGGCATTCGTTGCGCTATTCGGCCTTCGGGTTGAGGTACGTCGAGTGACAGGCGACACAGGTTTGCGTGAGGCGCGCGAACGATTCGCCCAGCTCTTTGTCCTTTCCGGACTTCGCCGTCTCACCGAGCTGCCTTGCGCGATCGCGCAATTCGTCCTGGAGCACGAAGAAGCGCTCCGGCAGGGCCGAGTTCAAGTCGTCGCGGCTGTCGGGGAGCGGCCGGGTGATGCGGGGCTCGGCGGCGAGGTTGGCTGAGAGGCTCTGCACCACCTCGCGCTTGAGCAGCACCACGCCCGTCATCAGCGTCGTCATGTCCCGGCCGTGGCGCTCCATGCGGCGGCGAAGCATCTGCCTCGCCAGCTCCGACAGGTAGTCGGGCCTGGCCAACCCATCGTCGGCCTTCTTCTCGGCCGGGGCCTTCGGGGCGGGTTTTCCCTTCTCCTGCGCCGGCGCGAGCTGCGCCACAAGCACCGCCACCGCCATCACGAGTCGTCGCATACCCCATCGACAAGCAAGGGCGACGCCACTCGGCCCGCCGTGTGCAGAAGCGGCCGACACCCTCTTCACCTCGGAGCGCCCCTCCATGAAAAAAATCCTCGTGGCGATTGATGGTTCCGACGCGTCGATGCACGCGGCCCGCACGGCGGCCACCCTCGCGAAAGGACTCGGGGCTGAGCTCACCCTGGCGCACGTGGTGCCGCCGACCTTCGTGCCCCCCGAGGTGCCTTTCGGCGTGCAGCCGTGGACGGAAGAGGCGGTGAAGGCTGGCGAGCGTCTCCTTGAGCAGGCCGCCAAAGAGGTTGGAGTCACTTGCGAACGTCAGAACATCACGGGCTCCCCAGCCGAGCGGCTGGCCGATCTCGCCGAGCAGGGCGCGTTCGATCTGGTCGTCGTTGGCTCCAAGGGCCGGGGCGCTGTCTCCCGGGTGCTCATCGGCAGCGTGACCGATCGCCTCGTCCACATCTGCAAGCGCCCAATTCTCGTGGTTCGCTGAAGCGACGCAGAATTTACCGGCACCCGAAAGGGCGCGCAGGAATTGCACATGACACATCGAATCCTGGTGGTTGACGACGAGCAGAACGCGCGTGACGGGCTGACGACGATCTTGCGTGAAGAGGGCTACGAGGTGGCCGAAGCCGGTGACGGCGAGGCGGGCTACGAGAAGCTCACCTCGTTCAACCCCGACGCGGTGCTCTGCGACATCAAGATGCCGAAGATGGACGGCCTGGCGCTCCTCAAGAAGGTGCGCGGTGACGGCTTCGACACGCTCTTCATCATGATTACGGCCTTCGGCAGCATCGAGACGGCCGTCGAGGCGATGCGGCTGGGGGCGCAGGACTACATCACCAAGCCGGTCGACGTGTCGGCGGTGCTGGTCAAGCTCGAGAAGGCGCTCGAGACGCGGCAGCTGCGGCGCGACAACGCGATGCTGCGCGAGCGGCTCCACGAGAAGCACCGCTTCAACAACATCGTGGGCGAGTCCGGCGAGCTGCAGGCCGTGTTCGACGTGGTGAAGCGGGCCGCGCCCACGAAGGCCACGGTGCTGGTGCTGGGCGAGTCGGGCACGGGCAAGGAGCTGATCGCCCAGGCCATTCACGAAGAGTCGCCCCGCCGCGACAAGCCCTTCGTGAAGGTGAACTGCGCGGCGCTGTCCGAGACGCTGCTCGAGAGCGAGCTGTTCGGCCACGAGAAGGGCTCGTTCACCGGCGCCGCGGGCAAGCGGGAAGGCCGCTTCGAGCTGGCCGATGGCGGCACGCTCTTTCTCGACGAGATCGGCGACGTGACGCCGGCGCTGCAGGTCAAGCTCCTGCGCGTGCTCCAGCAGAAGGAGTTCGAGCGCGTCGGCGGCACCCAGACCCTCAAGGTGGACGTGCGCGTGGTGGCGGCGACGAACAAGGATCTCGCGGCCGAGGTGAAGGCGGGGAAGTTCCGCGAAGACCTCTACTACCGGCTCAACGTGGTGAGCGTCACGCTGCCGCCCCTGCGCAAGCGCAAGAGCGACATCCCCGCGCTCGTGAGCCACTTCATCGACAAGTACAACGAGGCGCACGGCAAGCTGGTGAAGGGGCTGGCGCCCGGCACGCTGAACGCGCTGCTCTCGTACGACTGGCCCGGCAACGTGCGGGAACTGTCGAACGTGGTGGAGCGCGCCGTGGTGCTCGCGCGCGAGAACGAGCTCACCAGTGACGATCTGCCGGCCACGATGCGCGGCCCCCGCCCGAAAGACCGCAGCCCCGACACGCTCATTCCCGGGGCGACGCTGTACGAGATCGAGCGCGAGGCCATTCTGCGCACCCTCGAGATGGTCGACGGCTCGACCTCTCGCGCAGCCGACATTCTCGGCATCTCGGTGCGGAAGATTCAGTACCGGCTCAAGGAGTACGCCCAGCAGGACGCGGGCGCGCCAATGCCGACGGGAGACTCGAGCGAGCCGAACTGACGGGCGCTCCGGCCTCGCTGCGCCTGCGTCGCCGAGTCCGGGGCGTGGGTGCCGGCTGGTCGGGCCAGCGTGGCGTCGCCCCGTGCGCGCGCGCGACGCTGGGCAATGCCTCGTGCCTCGTTCGCTGCCCGGCGGGAAGGCCTCACCGCTCCGTCGCGCGGGGGAGCGTCACCGTGAAGCGCGCGCCGCCCAACGGCGCCTTCGTCACCTTCAACGTTCCGCCGTGCTGCGAGACGATGGCGTGGGTGATGGGCAGGCCGAGGCCCGAGCCCTTCGACTTGGTGGTGAAGAACGGCTCGAAGATGCGGTCGGCGTGCTCGACCGGCACGCCGGGCCCGTCGTCGTCGACGTGCACCGCGATCGCGTCGGGGTGGGCCTCGCACGACAGGCGCACCCGCCCGCCTTCCTTGACGGCGTCGAAGGCGTTGAGCAGCAGGTTCATGAACACCTGGCGCAGCTGATCGGCGTCTCCGGCGATCGTCGAGGCCTGCGAGGTGTCGGCCTCGAGGCCCACCTTGCGGCGGTCGGCGTCGGTGATGATGAAGGCCACCACCTTCTGCAGCAGCGGCCCCAGCGCCGTGGGCTTCACGGCGATCTGCAGCGGCCGCGCGAACTGGAGGAAGTCCTGCACGATGTGCTCGAGCCGGCGGATCTCGTCTCGCACCAGCGTGAGCGGCTCGAGCAGCGGGCCCTGCTGGGTGTCCTCGAGCCTGCGCACCCGGCGCTCCAGCACCGAGAGCTGGAGCACCGCGGCGTTGAGCGGGTTGCGGATCTCGTGCGACAGGCCCGCGGTCAGCGTGCCGACGGCCGCGAGCTTCTCGGCCACCTGGGCGCGCCGCGCGAGCTCCCGCTTCTCCTGCTGCGCCTGCACGTGCCGGGTGGCCTTGTCGAGCGTCGCCAGCAGATCGGGCACCGCGCAGGGCTTGATGAGGTACGCCCACACGCCGGCGCGAACGGCTTCGGCAGCCGACTCCACCGAGGCGTGGCCGGTGAGCAGAATCACCTCGCAGTCGGGGTTGTCGTCCTTCAGCTCGCGCGCGAGCGCCGTGCCGTCGCCGTCGGGCAACTTCAGGTCGACCAGCGCCACCTGGAGCCAGCCCTTCCCCGCCTCGCGCGCGCCCGCGCAGGTGTGCACGGAACGCACCTCGTGGCCGAGATCCTCGAAGATCTCCTTCAGGTTCTCGACGTAGTCGGTGTTGTCCTCGACGAGCAGGATGTGGGCGGTCACGCCGGTTTGGGCTCCCGATAGAGCGCCTCGAGCCGGGCGAGCACGGTGGCGGTGTCGAAGGGCTTGTGGACACACTCCCGCGCGCCCACGGCCTGCGCCTCGTTGCCGAAGGCCGTCATCACGATCGCCGGCGTCTCGGGCCAGCGCGACTCGACCGCCTGCAGCGCCTCGCCGAAGTTGGCGTCGGGCAGTCGCAGATCGACGAGCGCGGCGAAGGGCGTGGCTTCGATCGAGGCGAGCTCCTTCAGCTCGCTGGCCGTCACGGCCGTCAGGCCCCGCTCGCACAGCGCCTCGGACAGGTTGTCGGCGAGCGCGATGTCGTCTTCGACGAGCAGCACCGCGCCCGAGCGCCGCGCCGCCGCGAGGATCTTGAGGAGCCGGGGGATCTGCTGGGGCTTCGACAGCACCGCGAGCAGGCCGTCACGTCGGGCCATGCGCAGCTGCTCGTTGAGGCTGTAGGCCGACAGCAGCACCGCCGGCACGCCCGGGTCGAGGCGGCGAATCTCGTGGAGCACCTCGGCGCCGCTCATGCCCGGCATGCGCATGTCGGTGACGAGGGCGTCGTAGCGGGTCTCCTTCACCAGCTTGAGCGCGCGCAGGCCGTCGTGGGCCACGTCGACGCTCGCCCCCGTGTCCCTGAGGATCTCGGCCAGGTTCTCGGCGAAGGCCTCGTTGTCATCGATGAGCAGGTAGTGACGCGTCATGAAGCCTCCTGAAGTCGGACGGTGAAGCGGGCTCCCCCAAGTGGGCTGGTCGAAGCTTCGATCATTCCCCCGTGGCGGTCGACGATGCGCTTGACGAGGGCCAGGCCCAGGCCGATGCCCTTCGCCTTCGTGGTCATCAGCGGCTCGAACAGGCGGCTGCCGATCGAGGGGTCGATGCCGGGGCCGGTGTCGTCGACGGTCACGTCCACCGACTGTCCCACACGCGCGGCGTCGATGACCACCCGGCCCTGTGGGGAGGCGGCGTGCACCGCGTTCTCGACGAGGTTCATGAACACCTGGCGCAGCTGCACGGGGTCGCCCGAGACGGGCGCCGTCGGGTGGGGTGGCAGCTCGATGATCACGCCCTCGGGGCGCGCCACCGCCTGCGCCACCTCGGCGAAGATGCGGCCCAGGTCGACCTTCTGCCGGCCCAGCGGCTTGTCGCGGATGAGGTCGAGCAGCTGCGTGATGATGTCGTTGGCCAGCGTCACCTGGTGCGAGATGCGATCGAGGTGCTTGTCGACGCGCGGGTCTCCGTCGACCTTCGACTTGAGCACGTAGAGGCTCGTCTCGATGACGCCCAGGGGGTTGCGCAGCTCGTGGCCGATAGAGCCGACGAGCTGGCCGAAGGTGGCGAGCCGCTCGGCGCGGGCCTGGCGGGCCTCGAGGTCGAGCCGGTAGGTGTGCAGCATGATGGCGAGATCGAGATCGAGCACCCGCTGCACCGAGTGCCGGTCGTCGTCCGAGAAGCCGGGGGCGTCGAGCACGTCGAGCAGGTCGCTGCGCACCATGCTCATGGCCGTCACCATGTAGTGCTGCGGCAGGCTGATGCGCACGTGGGTGGTGCCGATGCGGGCGCGCCGGTCGACGTACCGCTCGTCCCACGGGCCGAGGAAGAGCTCCTCCATCCACTGGCGGAGCGTCACCTTGAGGTGGCCGACCCGCCGCTCGCCCCGCTCGAGGGCGGCCCGGGCGTCGTCATGCTCGAGGATGCGGCTGTAGAAGCGCTCGATGGTGCGCTCGAAGTGCGGCAACACCTTCGGGTGCAGCGACGTCAGCCGCCGCTCGTCCTCGGCCGAGAATCCGACGTACCGCTTCAGCTCCCCGAACAACCGCTGCATAGGGCCCCTGTACCCAGTGCTTTCGGGCGACGCAAACCTGTGCTGAAAAGCCAAACTCTCATGGCGGATGGACCGAAGGGACATCTCGTCTTCGCCTGCGGCTCCGGGCTGTACGCGGTGCCGGCGGAGCGGGCCTCGGAGGTGGTGAACCTGCCGCCGCTCACCCGCGTGCCAGGCGCCGGTCCCCACCTGTTGGGCGTGTTCGCGCACCGCGGCGAGGTGCTGCCCGTGATCGATCTCGCGCGCCTCATTGGCAAGCCCGTCGACGAGACGTTCCGCCGGGTGGTGCTGGTGCGGGTGCCGAAGGGCGCGATGGCCTTCACCGCGACCCGGGTCGTCGGCGTCACGGTGATCGAGGGGGCGCTGCCGCGGCTCGGCGACCAGGGCGCGCTGGCCTTCATGCACGGCCCGGCGCGGGTCCCCGCGGGTGAGTGCGCCGCCATCGAGCCCGAGGGGCTGCTCGAGTTCCTCGCGAGGGGGCGATGAGGTGACGGCGGCCGTCGACGGCGTGGTGCTCTGCCGGGTGGGTGGCGCGCGGCTCGCGGTGCCCTGTGACGAGATCGACGCCATCGCCGAGGCTGACGGCGAGCTCGTCGATCCGTCGGTGGCCTTCGGTGAAGTGCTGGCGCCGGTCGGCCGGGCGCTCCAGGCCGCGGGGCAGCTCCTGCGGGTCGACTCGGTCGACGTGGTGGCGAGCCCCGGGCTCGCAGTGCTGCCGACGCCGCTGGCGCTGGGCGGGCTCATCGGCGGCGCGCTCCTGGGCTTCGTCGAGCTCTCGGGCCAGCTCTGGCCGCTGGTGTCCGTGCGTGGGCTGCTCGACTGGCTGACGACGAGGCCCTCGCCATGACGGCGGCGCTCAAGAAGGGCCGGCACCGGTGGCTCACCAACCCGTCGACGTTCGCGGCGCCGCTCGGCGTGGCCATCGGCGTCGCCTACGTCACCACCGTCATCGACATGCCGGAGGGCACGCGCGGCTGGTACTTCGGGCTCCTCGTCGGCGTGTCGGTGCTCATCAACCTCGCCGCCGACTGGTGGGAGCAGGGCCGGCTGCGCACCCTGAAGGCCGTGTGCGAGGGCTCGGTGGCGGCCTCGCCCGAACGACTGGAGCTCGCCGCCCGCGAGGTGGCCCAGGCGGCCGACACCACGTTCCTCCTCGCGCTCGTCTGTTTCGTCGCGGGCTCGGTCATCATCGCGGGCCTGTGGTTGCTCGTGGCGGCACCACCGGCGGCGGTGGTGCTGCGCATCAGCGTGGTGGGCTTCCTGGTGGCGCCCCTCACGGCGGTGATGGCGAACCTGTTGGTGCTGCCCCGGGCCCGGCAGCTCCAACGCGAGCTCGTCGCCGCCGGGCTGCCAGTGGCGCGCCTGTCGGCGGTGGTGCCCGTGCGCTACGAGCTGCGGCGCCGCCTCGTCCTCTACTCGGCGGTGGCGGTGTTGACGCCGATGTTGATGCTGGCCGACGCCGGGCTGCACCGCACGAGCGAGGTCTTCCAGGCGGTCAAGGCCGCGCCCGACGCCGCGGCGGCGCGGGCCGTCTTCGAGGCGCAGCGCGCGCAGGGCTTCGGGGGCCTGGGGGCGCTCGGCGCCGTCACCGTGCTCATGGTGGTGGTGTGCGGCTGGCTGACGGGGCGGGTGCTCGGCGACCCGCTCAAGGCGCTCGGCCAGGAGACGGAGCGCCTCGCGGGCGCCCGCTACGAGCGCGAGAAGCTGGTGCCGGCCGAGTTCGAGACCTGGGCCGCGGCGCGGGCGATGAGTCACATGGAGGTGCACCTGCTCGACGCCGTCAGCCGCGCGCGGGAAGCGGCCCGGGGCATTCGCGGCGCCGCCGAGGAGCTGGTGCAGAACGGGGCGCAGCAGGAGCAGGGCGCCGCCGAGCAGTCGGCGGCCCTCATGGCCACCACCGCCACCACCGAGGAGCTCGCCCGCAGCGCCCGGCAGATCGCCGCCAACGCCCAGAAGGTGTCCGAGCTCGCGAAGGGCACCCTCGACGCCGCGCAGCGCGGCCGGGCCAACGCCGAGTCCTTCACCCGGGCCATGGGCGAGGTGCGCGAGGGCAACCAGGCCATCGCCGACTCGGTGGTGCGCCTCAACAAGCGGGTGCAGCAGGTCGGCCGCATCATCGAGTTCATCGACGGCATCGCCGACAAGTCCGATCTGCTCGCCCTCAACGCCGAGCTCGAGGGCCACAAGGCCGGTGAGGTGGGGCAGGGCTTTGGCCTGGTGGCGGCCGAGATGCGGCGGCTGGCCGAGAACGTGATGACGTCGACCCGCGAGATCGCCCGCCTCATCGACGACATCCGCGACGCGACCAACGCCGCGGTGATGGCCACCGAGGCTGGCGTGAAGGCCACCGACAGCGGCGCCCAGCTGGCCGGCGGCGTGCGCGACTCGCTGGCGCGCATCGTCGAGTTCGCCAACCTCTCGGCCGACGCGATGCAGAGCATCAGCCTCGCCACCGTGCAGCAGCAGGCTGGCAGCGATCAGCTCGTCTCGGCCATGGAGGACATCAACCGCTCCACCCAGGCCGGCGTCGCCTCGGCGAAGGAGACGGCCAGCACGCAGAGCGATCTCGTCACCGTCTCGAAGGAGCTCGAGCAGCTCGTCGACACCTTCGGAGGCCGCGCGTGACGCTCGCCGAGTGGCTCCCTGGCCGGTCCCGGTGGCTCATGCTGCCCTCGACGCTGGGCAACAGCCTGGTGGCGCTCATGGCCGCCCAGTACGCGGCGGCGACGTTCCGGTTCGACGACGAGCTGACGGGCGTCTTCTGGCTGCTGGTGGTGGGCGTGGCGGCCGTCGGCGTCGCGCTGGCCGAGTTCATCGCGACGACGCGGCTGGTGACGCTCCGCGGCCTCTCGTCTGGGCAGCTCGCCGTGACCGAGGCGAACCGCCTGGTCGCCATCGACGAGGCGCGCCGCTTCCCCGACGTCATCGCGCGGCTCGGCATCGTCACCTGGCTGGGCGCGGTGGTGACGCTGGCGGGGCTGCTGGTGCTGGTGGCGGGCGCGCCGCCGGTGCTGGCGGGGCGCGTGGTGGTGCTGGGCCTGTTGTTCGGCCCGATGGCGGCGGTGGTGGTCGGGCTGCTCGTCGGGCGGCGCTCGCACCACGTCGTCGAGCGGCTGTCCGAGGGCCTGTCACCCGACGCCGTCATCGCCTCGCTCGAGGTGCCGTCCGTCTCCATCGGCGCGCGGCTGGTGGGCTTCACCGTCGTCATGGTGGGGCTCCCGTCGCTCGTCACCATCGACGTCACCCGAGTGCTGGGGGAAGAGCTGATCGAGCGGTGGCTCTCGCTCGACGCCGCGGAGCGCGACGCCTTCCTCGCGGGCGCCGAGGTCGACACGGTGGTGAAGGCGGGCGCCCTCATCGTGGTGTCGGCGCTCATGGCGGCTGTGGCTGCGTTCGTCGGGGCTGGCCTCATCGCGCGACCCCTGCAGCGGGTGGCGGACGAAGCGGGCGCGCTCGCCGAGGGCCGCCTCGACGTGGCCCGGCTCATCCCCGGTGATGGTGAGGTGTGGCTCATCAGCAACGTCTTCTCGCGGCTCAAGGAGCGGCTGGTGCGGTTGGTGGCGCGGCTATCGGCGGCGACGGCGCGCATCGGCGGGGCGGCGAGGGTGCTCAAGCAGGCGTCGTCGGCCTCGGAGGGTGGGGCGGCGGAGCAGGCCGCCGCCCTCAACGAGACGTCGGCCACCACCGAGGAGCTCGCCCAGAGCGCCAGACAGATCGCCTCGAGCGCGGCCAGCGTGCAGGAGCTCGCGCAGAAGACGCTCGAGGCCGCCGAGTCGGGGCTCTCGACGTCAGACGCCTTTCGCGCGGCCATCGAGCGCATGCGCCAGGACAACCGCTCCATCGCCGCGGCCGTCGAGCGCCTGGCGGGCCGCGTGCAGCAGATCGGCCGCATCGTCGACGTCATCAACACCGTCGCCGACCGGAGCGATCTGCTGGCGCTGTCGGCCGAGCTCGAGGGCACGCGGGCCGGTGAGGTGGGGCGCGGCTTCGCCCTCGTCGCCACCGAGATGCGGCGGCTCGCCGAGAACGTGCTCGAGTCGACGGCCGAGGTCGAAGAGCTCATCGGCGAGATCCGCACCGCGACGCGCCAGACGTCGGAAGCGACCGAGCGCGCGCGGGTGTTGACCGAGAGCGGCACCGCGCTGGCCGACGAGGTGTCGCGCGCGCTCTCGGCGGTGGCCCACAGCGCCCGCCAGACGTCCGATGCGGTGCGCACCATCAGCCTCGCCACGCAGCAGCAGCAGACGGGCACCGATCAGCTGGCCGAGGCGATGGCCGACATCCTCGGCATCACGCAGCAGAGCCTCGCCAACACCCGGCAGCTCACCGCCGCCAACGAGCGGCTCGAGACGCTCTCGGCGGCCCTCGCCGAGGTGGTGCAGCGGTTCCAGGCGCGCGCATGAGCTCGAGCCGCGACAAGCTGCTCGCGCAGTTCCGCGAGCTGGTGGTCGAGCGCCTCGCCAAGGTGAACCGCTTCCTCATGTCGCTCGAGGCGATGGGCGACCCGGAGGCAGGCAAGGCGACGCTGCGTGAGCTCCACGGCCTCAAGGGCGAGGCCCGCATGATGGGCTTCGCCGAGGTGAACACGCTGGTGCACCAGATGGAGGAGCTCGTGCGCACCGTCGAGCCCCTCGGCTACGCTCTCGGGCCCGGCACCGTCGACGCGCTCCTCGTGGCGTCCGACGCGGTGGCGGTGTTGGCCGGCGCGACGCAGGGCGCGCCGGTGGAGCTGCCGCGGGTGCTCGAGTGGCTCGGCCACACCATCGTGCAGGAGCAGGCGCGGGTCGCCGCCGGAGCGCCACGGGTCGAGCCGGCGCCAGCCCCGGTGCCGGCCCCCGTTCCCAGCGCGCCGCCGGCTCCCGCTGGGCCTGCGAAGTCAGGGCCGGCGCCCGCGCCCCCGCCCCCGGCCGACGGGCGCGCCGACGCCACCATTCGCATCAGCCAGCAGAGCCTCGAGGTGCTGACGAGCGCGGTGACGTCGCTCCAGCAGGTGGGCCGTCGGCGTGAGCTCGCGGCGAGCCGGCAGCGGGTGCTGGCGAAGGAGCTGGCGCAGTTGCAGCGCCTCGCCGAAGACCTGGGCCCCGCGGCGATGGAGCTCGTCACGCGGCTGTCCCGCGCGAAGGAGCAGTCGGGCGATCTGACGCGGCTCCACACCCTCATCCAGACCGACGAGGCGCGTGAGCTCACCGTCCTCTCGGAAGAGATCCAGGCGCTGCGCATGTTGCCGCTGGGCGTCCTCTTCGAGTCGTACCCCCGCATGGTGCGGGAGCTGTCGAAGGATCTGGGGAAAGAGGTCGAGCTCGCCATCGAGGGCGAAGACGAGCGCGTCGATCGCACGGTGCTCGACGTGCTGCGCGACCCGCTGCTGCACCTGGTGCGCAACGCCATCGACCACGGCCTCGAGACCCGTGAGGAGCGCGTCGACGCAGGGAAGGCACCCCGCGGCCAGCTCACCCTGACGGCCCGTCGCGAAGGAGAGCGGCTGGTGCTGCGCGTGAAGGACGACGGGCGCGGCCTGCGCGCGGGCGATCTGAAGGCGGTGGCGGTGAAGAAGGGCCTCATCGACGACGCCACGGCGGCGGGCCTCACCGAGCTGGCGGCGATCGATCTCGTCTTCCTGCCCGGGTTCACCTCGAAGCGGGAGGTGACCGACGTGTCGGGCCGCGGCGTCGGCCTCGACGTGGTGAAGAACCGGCTCGCGCAGATCGGCGGCGAGGTGACGGTGACGTCGACGCCCGGGCTGGGCGCCGTCTTCGAGGTGCGGGCGCCCCTCTCACTCACGGTGGCGCCGGTGCTCTTCGTGCAGACGGGCGCCGAGCGCTTCTGTCTGCCCGCCGCGAGCGTGCTGCGCGCGGTGCAGGTGTCGCAGGACCAGGCGCGCGAGGTCGCGGGCAAGCCGACGGTGGTGCTGGACGATCAGGTGCTGCCGTTCTCGTCGATCGCCTCGATTCTCGGCGGGGCGCCCGAGCGCGCCGTGTCCGACGGCGAGGTGGTGCTGGTGGTGCGGGGGCGGGGGCAGACGGCGGCCATCGGCATCGACCGGGTGCTCGACGAGCGGACCCAGGCGATCCTCCCGCTCAAGGGCCTCCTGGCCCGCTTTGCCCACCTGTCTGGCGCGACGCAGCTGCCTGACGGCTCGCTCGCGATGGTGCTGTCGGCGCCGCACCTGGTGGCGACCGCGCACGGCCGGGAGCTGCGGCTGTCGAGCGAGGCGGTGGGGCGCGCCGAGGTGCGCAAGCGCCGCGTGCTGGTGGTGGACGACTCGCCCTTGACGCGCGAGCTGCTCGTCTCGCTCCTCGAGTCGGTGGGCTACGAGATCGTCGAGGCCGTGGACGGCGCCGAGGCCTTCGAGCGGCTGCAGCGCGAGGCCGTCGACCTGGTCGTCACCGACCTCGAGATGCCCCGCGTCGATGGCCTCGAGTTGACGCGCCGCCTCAAGGGGCACCCGACGCTCAAGAGCCTGCCCGTCGTCATCGTCACCACGCGCGGCAGCGAGCAGGACCGCCGCCGGGGCATGGAGGCCGGGGCCGACGGCTACGTCACCAAGGGCGACCTGGTGAGGCAGGATCTCGTTGACGTCGTCGCGCGACTGCTCGCCTAGACTCGTGGATGGGATGGCCACGTCGGCCGAGGTCGATTACCTGTTGGAGCACCCATGAGCCGGAAGTGTCAGGTCCTGGTCGTCGATGACTCATCGCTGTGCCGGCAGCTCATCATCGACGCCATCACCCGTGACGCGGACATCGAGGTCGTCGGCGAGGCCGAGAACGGCGAGCAGGCGATTCGGAAGGTGGCCGAGCTCAAGCCGCAGGTCGTCACGATGGACGTCGACATGCCGGTGCTTGACGGGCTCTCGGCCTGCGAGCGCATCATGAGCGAGACCCCGACGCCGATTCTCGTGCTGACGGCCGACCCGCGGAACCAGGCGCCGGAGCTGACCCACCGTGCCCTGGCCGCCGGCGCGCTCGCCCTGCAGGTGAAGCCCGCGCTCGACGCCGGGCCCGACGCGTGGAACCTCGCCCGCGAGGTGAAGCTGCTGTCGACGGTGAAGGTGATTCGGCACCTGCGCGGCGTGAAGAAGCCCGCGACGGGAGGGTTCGCTCCAGCCGCTCCGTCGAGCTCGCCGGCGCTGCCCGAGGTGGGGCCCGTGGGGGCGTCGCCGGTCGGCCTCGTGGTGGTGGCGAGCTCGACGGGTGGCCCCCAGGTCGTTCACAAGCTCGTGAGCGAGCTGCCCGTGGACTTTCCCGCGCCCGTGGTGGTGGTGCAGCACATCAACGCAGCCTTCGCCGACTCGCTCGTCGGGTGGCTGGGGACCTCGGCGAAGCTGAAGGTCCGCGCGGCGAAGGACGGCGATCTGCTGGCGCCGGGCACGGTGCTGATCGCGCCCTCGGGAGTCCACCTCACCATTCCGTCCCGCGGCCGCGTGGCGGTGCAGCCCGGCGAGCCGAAGGACGGCCACCTGCCGTCGGCGACGCTGCTCCTCGAGTCGGCCGCGAAGGCGTACGGCAAGCGCGTGGTGGGCGTCATCCTCACGGGTATGGGGGTCGACGGCGTCGACGGCATGGTGGCGATCCGCGCGGCGGGCGGCAAGACGATCGCCCAGAGCCAGGAGTCGTGCGTCGTCTTCGGCATGCCGGGCGCAGCCATCGCGAAGGGCGTCGTCGACCACGTGATTCACGGCGACGACGTGGGCCGGGCGCTGGTGAAGCTGTCGCGCGGGCAGGACCCCACGAAGTGACGTCGTCGTCGGCCGAAGGGCTCGAGCCCCTCTTCGCGCTCGTCACCCGCCGCAGCGGCAGCGCGCTCTCGAGGCAGCAGCGTGAGCGTGTCGCCGAGGCAGCCAGGCCGCTGCTCGAGGGCCGCACGGCGCTCGAAGTGGTCGCGCACCTCGACGCGCGCGAAGGCGCGAGGGATCTGCTGACGCTGTTGTCGGCGGCGTCGGTGCACAAGACCGACCTGTTCCGCGACGAGGGGCAGCTCGAGGCCCTCGAGCACCACGTGCTCGCGCCGCTGGCGAGGGAAGGGCGGCCGCTCGAGCTGTGGAGCGCGGGCTGCGCGACGGGCGAAGAGGTGGCGACGCTGCTCCTGCTGCTGGCGCGGGTGGGGGCGCACCCCGACAGTCGGGTGCTGGGCACGGATCTGTCGTCGCTGGCGCTCGCGCGGGCCCGCACGCTGGCGTTCTCGGCCGAGGCGATGCGACGCGTTCCCGGGCCCCTCGCGGCGCAGCACTTCGAGCGCGAGGGCGAGGTCTTCCGCCTGTCGCAGCGGCTCGCGGGGCGCGCGCGCTTTCTGCAGCACAACCTGATGGAGACGCCGTACCCGTTCGACGAGGCGGCGCGTGGCTTCGACGTCATCATGTGCCGCAACGTGCTCATCTACTTCACGCCCGAGGCCGCGGAGCGCACCGTCGGCGCCCTCGCGGAGCGGCTCGCGCCCTCGGGCACGCTGGTGCTGTCGGCGGCGGAGCCGATTCTGAAGCCGAGGGCCGATCTCGAGACGGTGCGCGTGGGCGGCACGTTCTTCTACGCGCCCCGGCGGCCCGGCCTGCCGCGACCACCCATCGAGGCGCTGCCGCCGCCGAGGCCGAGTGCGCCGGTACCGCCGGTGGCCAAAGCTCCGCTGCCACCGCGCGACGAGCCGGTGGCGACGTCTCCGGAGCAGGAGGGCGAAGCGCTCTTCTCGCTGGTGATGGAGTGGGCGGCGGCGGGGCAGGGCGACGCGCAGACCGAGGCGGGCCTGCGCAAGGCGCTCTACCTCGCGCCAGACCTCGCCGCCGCCCGCTACTGCCTGGCGCTGCTGCTCGATCAGCAAGGCCTTCGCGCCGACGCGGCGACGGAGTACCGGCGGGCGCTGGCCGTGCTCGAGTCTGGCCGCGCGCGCGCGACGCCGTTCTTCTTGAACCCGGAGCGCCTCGCGGCCGCCTGTCGGCGCGCACTCGAGCGGCGGGATCGGGTGTCGGGCGTCACCAGAGCTGATGCAGGGTGATCGTCCTGCGCTGCGCTGACGACGGACCGCCCTCGTCGACGCTCTCCGGTCAGCGGGGCAAGGTGCCGCTCACGGCCTCGCTGCTGTTGCGAGACGCCGACCGACGCTGCGAGCCGGAACGTCACGGCAGAATCAACTCGACCGTTCCGTAGACCACTTCGAAGTAGGCACCGTTGGTGCCGAGGACGATGGTTCGCCAGACCTGTCGCGGGCCGGTCCACGGCGGAGTGATCACGCCCTCGCGGCCGATGAAGACCACGTTGCTCAAGAACCAGTCGGGCTCGAGTTCGCCGCTCGAGAAGAACTCGCTGCAGCCCACGATTCGGAGCGTGACGCTGCCGACCGTCGGCACTTCGCGGAGTTCGATGTGCAGCACTCGCAGCTCGTCCCAGACGACTCGATGGAGGACTGCGTCGTGGAAGTTCATTCGGCGCTCAGTACAACCACCCGGAGTCGTCGTCGCCGAACTCGAGCAGCTCGCGGAGGACGTCGCCGCGCTCCTGCTGCACGACGCCGGAGAGCGGCACGCCTCCGTGCACGCCGCCGATGCACCCCTCGAACGTCCCCGCGGGCACCGTGAGCGTCCTGGGGCTCGAGTCGGCGCGCGGGCGCTCGATGGCGGCGTTGACGAGCGCCACCACCTCAGCGGGGACTTCGCCGAGGTGGTGAACCTCGGGTCGATCGTCGCGCCGTACCCAGGCCTCGGTCACCAGGCCGTCGAGGCGCTCTCCGTCGCGGGGCGCGCGACCGAGCGTCAACCGCACGCGCAGGCGCTCGTTCGCGCCGAGCCGGTCGACCGAAACACGCACCCGCTCCTGGCCGGCCTGCTGAAAGACGCTCACCCGCTCGAGCACCGTCAGCTGCTGTTTCGTGAGCGCGTGCACGGTGAACTCGCCGCTCCGCCAGCTCGGCGTCCAGACGACCTCGGCCGCCGGGAACGTCTTCGCGCTCCGGGAGCGGTAGTCGGCGAGGAGGGCGTCGGTGCGCTCGTCTGCGCCGCTCGAGACGACGCGACAGCCGGTCGCGACGAAGATCGCGAGCGCCACCGCCCAGCGCGCGCAGAAGGACATCACCGGTCGTCGAGAACACTCGCCCTGCATCAGTGCTCCAGAGCTTCTTCGCCGCGGCTCAGTCCGACAAGCGGAGACGCGCCCGGTGATTCGAGGGCCTGACGCGTCGTCGGCGCCCCGAGGCTGTGGCGTCGTCTCGAAGGCAGGCCCGCGACGGGCGGCAGTCGCGCCGCATCGAAAAGAGGCCAGAAGCACGAGACGTCACGCCTCGAGGTGCGTGGGGCCACGCGTCAGTCCCACGCGGGGTCGCCCAGCACCAGCTCCGTCAGCCGGGGCATGCGCCGCGTCAGCGCCAGCGTCTTCTTCGCCGCGCGCTCCGACAGGCCGCTGCGCATGAGGTCGAGCCGGGTGAGCCGCTCCATCGCAGGGCTCTGCTCGAGCGCCTCGAGGAGCGTCGCGCCCGCCCGCTGTGCCTCGAGCGTGAACGTCGACAGGTTCGGCAGCGAGAAGACGGCGTCGAGGAGCGCGCGCTCGGGCTCGAGGGACACCACGAGCTTCACCTCGGTGAGCGTGAGCCGGTTCGCCCCGAAGAGCAGCTCGTCGTGGGCCGGCCCGAAGTCGGCGTACGCCAGCTCGATCGCGCGCAGCCCGGGGAGAAGTGGCAGGCGGCCCGTCATCTGCGGCACCGACAGCCCCAGCCGCCGCAGCGACGGCAGCGTCGTCGGGACGAGCGAGAGGTCGAACTCGCGCGGCGCGTAGAGGGTGAGCGCCGACAGCACCCGCGGCGCGTTCGCGGCGAGCGTCGCGAGGGCGGTGGAGAGCGGCTCCTGCCCCAGCGTGAAGGCCCGCACGAAGCGCATCGAGGGGTGCCTCAGCAACGCGCCGAGGTCGACCTGGTCGGTCGCCGTCGTCGGCCGCAGCAGCGTCGCCGTGTGCACGAAGCCCCACCGCCAGTGCGCGAGCGGCCCCGGCAGGCACCGAATCGTCGGCTCGTACAACAGCACCTTCACGCGCTCGCGTTGCTTGCGGTCGAGCGAGGGCAACAGCTGCAGGGCGATGAGCTCACCGCGCGGATCGCCCTGCTGCGACAGCCAATCGCCGTACACCGCGTAGCCCTGCGGATCGTCCGGCGCGGCGTCGATGGCCGACGCGAGCCTTCCTACTTCATCCGACATGGTGACGGTTCCCTGTCATTGGCCAAGGCCCTTAACCCGCCGAAAGATCGACCTGCCCACAGCAGCCCACCCCGACGGGAATGTCAGGGTGTCAGTTTCGTGTCGGCATGATTCTGTCGCGCAAGTGGCTGATTTTCTTAATCCCCGGCATTGAAATGTGAAGTGCGTGTCGGTATTTCTCGCGCCGCCGATGTCGGGCACCGTCACACGCCTGGGAGCCACCATGAACCGCCGCTTCACCCTCGTCGCCGCGCTCTGCGCGAGCGCTGCCGTCGCGCAGGTCCCCCGCCGCGACGCGTTTCTTTCGCGCGGTGAGGCGCGTGACGTGCCGGAGCTGATCGAGCTCTCGCCGATGGCGCGCGCAGCCGTGGGCGCCGGGTTCATCTCGTCGACGGAGCGCCGGCTCGGTGTGCCGACGTTCTTCTGGGTCGGCCAACCCCCGGCGGGCGCGCGCACCCCGAAGGACATGGGGCTTTCGGCAGAGCACGTCGCGCGGCGCACGCTGTTCACGCACGCCGAACTCTATCGCGCCGACCGCGCGCGGTGGGCCGAGGCTCGCCTGTCTCACCTGCACGCCCTCGACGACCAGGGCGCCGTCATCGCCACCTTCCAGCAAGACGTCGGCGGCGTTCGGGTCTTCCGCGACGAGGTGAAGGTCGCCATGACGAAGGACTTCGTGCCCGTCGCCATCTCGGGGTACCTCACGCCGCAGACGAAGCCGCTCGGCGCGTTCAACCTCTCGGCGCCGACCGCGGCGCTGACGGCCATCACGGCGCTGTCGGGCCGCGGCGTCGAGTCGACGGAGCTGTCGGCGCTCTCGTACCGCGACGGCTACCAGCTCTACCGCCTGCGCGGAGAGCCCACGCCGGTGCGCACGCGCCAGGTGTACTTCCCGCTCCCCGAGGGCCTCGAGCCGGGCTTCTACGTCGAGGTCGAGCTCAACGAGGGCGACACCGACTCGCGCTACTTCTCGTACGTCGTCTCGGCGCGCTCCGGCGAGGTGCTCTACGAGAAGAACCTCACCGCCGACGCCGAGTACCGGGTGTGGGCCGATCCCTCGGGCCTGGGCCTGCCGTACGACGGACCCTCGGGCAACTCGCCCACCCCGCACCCGGCCGGGACGCCCAACGGCTTCCAGCCGGCCTTCGTGCCGCAGGAGCTCGTCAGCCGCGACTTCGGGCCCATCAGCACCATGGACCCCTGGCTGCCGGCGAACGCGACGCGCACCGAGGGCAACAACACCTTCGCCTACGCCGACATCGTGCGGCCCAACGGCTTCGGCATGGGCGATCTCGCGGCGACGATGACCGACGCCGGCGTCTTCGATCGCCTCTACGACGTCACCCAGAACCCCGACGTGAACCCCGAGCAGCGCATGGCCGCGACCACGCAGCTCTTCTACAACGTCAACTTCTTCCACGACTGGTACTACGACAAGGGCTTCGACGAGCGGGCGGGCAACGCGCAGGTCAGCAACTACGGCCGCGGCGGGCGCGAGAACGACCCCATCAACTCCGAGGCGCAGGACAACTCGGGCCGCAGCAACGCGAACATGTCGACGCCCAGCGACGGCGCGCGGCCCCGCATGCAGATGTACATCTTCGACGGCACCTCGTCGGAGCGCCTCACCCTCAACGGCACCACCATCACGTCCAACGGCGCGAGCTTCGGCCCGCAGCAGTACAACGTCACCGGCGAGCTGGTGCTGGTCGACGACGGCGACCCGTCGGGCATGAACGGGTCGATCCACGACGCGTGTCAGGCCAACTTCACCACGCCGGTCGCGGGCAAGGTGGCCCTCATCGATCGCGGCAACTGCACCTTCGTGCAGAAGGTGCAGCTCGCGCAGATGAACGGCGCGGTGGGGGTCATCATCGCCGACATCCAGACGTCGTCGCGGCCGCCCGACCTCGTGGGCACGCCGATGCCGAACACCACCATCCCCGCGATGAGCGTCACGCGCGCCGGCGGCATGACGTTGCGCGGAGCGATCGCGGGTTCGACCCCGCCGATGGTCACGCTCACGCGCTCCGCCACGACCGACCGCGACGGCACGCTCGACAACGCCATCGTCGCGCACGAGTGGGGCCACTACATCTCGAACCGCCTCATCGGAGACGGCAACGGCCTGTCGTCGCAGCAGAGCGTCGGCATGGGCGAGGGCTGGTCGGACTTCCACGCGCTCCTGATGATGGTGAAGGCCGACGACCTCAACGTGCCGTCGAACGCGAACTGGACGGGCACGTGGCCGGTGGGCGGGTACACGACGGCGGCAACGTCGTCGAACGGCCACTACTTTGGCGTGCGCCGCCTGCCGTACTCGGTCGACTTCGCGAAGAACGCGCTGACGTTCCAGCACATCCAGCGCGGTGTCCCGCTCCCCGCCGGGCCGCCGACGGCGTTCGGCCGCGACGGCTCGCTCAACAACCAGGTGCACCAGACGGGCGAGGTGTGGGCGTCGATGTTGTGGGAGTGCTACGTGGCGCTGTTGCGCGACACCCAGCGCCTCACCTTCGACCAGGCGCAGGACCGCATGATGCGGTACCTCGTCGGCGGCTACAAACTCACGCCGGTGATGCCCACCTTCGTCGAGGCGCGCGACGCGATTCTCGCGGCGGCGGTGGCGCGCGATCCCGATGACTTCGCGCTCCTCTGGGCCGCGTTCGCCCGGCGCGGCCTCGGCATGCAGGCCACCGCGCCCGATCGCGACGCGCCCGACAACCGCCCTGCCGTCGAGAGCTTCGTCGTCGGCAACGCCATCGCCATCACCGACGTCACCATCGACGACTCATCCACCAGCTGCGACATGGACGGCACGCTCGACACCGACGAGGTGGGCCTGCTCAAGGTGTCGGTGAAGAACGTCGGCGTGGGCATGCTGTCGACGTCGACGGTCAACGTCTCCACCGCCACCACGGGCCTCTCGTTTCCCCAGGGCGCGACGGTGCCGGTGCCTGCGCTCGCGCCGTTCGGCTCGGCCACGGTGTCGTTGCCGGTGACGCTCAAGGGCGCGCGCGGCTTCGTGGCCGGGCAGATTCGGGTCGAGGTGAACGACTCGTCGCTGGCGGTGCCGGGCCCGGTGGTGCGCGACTTCCGCGCGCGGCTCAACTCGAACCTGAAGCCCGACAGCTCGGCCGTCGACGACGTCGAGGCGCCGATGTCACGGTGGACGGTGGCGAACAACCCCAACGGCAACACCGGCAGCGACTGGCGCATCGCCCAGTCGAGCGCCACGGTTCACTGGTGGTTCGGCCCGAACCCGGCGTCGCCCGCCGACACGTACCTCATCTCGCCCCAGCTCGAGGTCGGCTCGGGGCCGTTCGTGATGACGTTCAAGCACCGCTACGAGTTCGAGCAGGACATGACGACGTTCTACGACGGCGCCGCCGTGGAGCTGTCGGTCGACGGCCGCACGTGGACGGACATCGGCATGCTCGCCATGCCCGGCTACGGCGGAGCCATTCCCCAGCAGAGCTCGAACCCGCTGCGCGGCCGCCGGGCCTTCGTCGGGAAGAGCGCGAACTACCCTACGTTCAACCCCGAGACGATCGACCTCGGCACGCAGTACGCCGGCCAGATGGTGCGCGTGCGCTTCCGCATCGGCTCCGACGACGCGGCGGCCAACAAGGGCTGGGAGGTCGACGACATCGCCTTCACCGGCCTGCGCAACCTGCCCTTCACCTCGGTCGCGGCCGACCCGAACACCTGCTCGGGCAACCGCGCGCCGACGCTCACCGTCGGGCCGAACCAGGTCGTCCGGGAAGGCGACGCCGTGACGCTGGTGGCGACGGCGGTCGACCCCGATGGAGACCCGGCGTCGGTGCTCTTCGTCCAGCGCGAGGGCCCGCAGGTCGAGGTGCTCGATGGGGTGTTCAACGCGCCGCTCGTCGACGCCGACTCGGTCATCGCGTTCGACGTGGTGGCGACCGACCGCTCCATCGAGTCGATGCCGCAGCGCATGACGGTGACGGTGCTCGACTCGGCCTCACGGCCGTTGGTGACGGCGCCGATGCGGGTCGAGGTGCAGGAAGGTGAGATCGCCCGCATTCAGGCCGCTGCCCGGGCCGCGGCGGACCGCATCGTCACCTTCCGGTGGACGCAGGTCGACGGACCGGCGGCGAAGCTCGCGGGCGCCGACACCGACGCGCTCGCGCTCGAGGCGCCCTTCGTCGAAGCCGACGCGACGCTGACGCTCGAGGTGGTGGCGAACGATGGCCAGTTCGACTCGGACCCGGTGCGCGTCGAGGTGCTGGTGCGCGAGGCCGGGCTCGAGGCGCCGCCGGTGGTCGAGCCGAAGAAGCCGGGGTGCGGCTGCACGTCGGGCCTCGAGGGCGTCTCGCTGCTTGGCTTCGCCGTCCTCGGTCAGGCCCTGCGAAGGCGCCTGAAGCGCTGACATGGTCGTTCGACCGGGTCCCTCGCCAGCGCGGGCGGGCCCGGGAATGGCCTCGGCGGCGCTGCGTTCTTTTCCTCGCAGACCGACACCCGAGATCGAGCGGGCCGGTCAGTGCGAGGTGATGATGGCCGCCGCTGCACGGGCGCTCCCTCCTGGGCGCGGCCTGGCCGTCGCACCGCTCGAAGCACTGGCCGGCCCCTCAGGAGGTTTCTGCTTCCGGCGTGGCCCGCAGTGCATACAGTGTGAAGCCATGCGTCGTGTCCTCGTGCTCGCCCTCGCCGTCACCGGCTGCTTCTTCCCCGCCGATCGCGGCCAGCTCCTCGAGAGCCGCGTCGACTCGCTCGGCGACGAGAACAAGAAGCTGAAGAGCGCGCTCGCCGACACCCAGGCCCGGCTCGACGACACCACCGCCCAGCTCAAGACGGCGCTCGATCAGCTCGACCAGGCCTCGCGCACCACCGGCGCCAACATCGGCGTGAAGGTCGACAACGCGATTCAAGACGTGGCGGCCCTGCGCGGGCAGATGGAGAGCTACCAGTTCAAGATCGCCGAGCTCGAGGCGAAGCTGGCGACCGCAGCGTCCGCTCCGACCACGACGAAGCCCGACGAGCCGAAGAAGGAAGAGCTCAAGAAGCCCGACGACCCGAAGGCCTTCTTCACGCTCGCGGAGGAGAAGGCGAAGGCCGGTGAGAACGACGTGGCCCGCAAGCTCTTCGCCGAGTTCCTCAAGAAGTGGCCGCGTGACGAGCAGGTGGGTGAGGCCCACTTCGCGCTGGGCGAGATCCTCTTCCTCGAGACGAAGTGCCGCGAGGCCCTCTACGAGTACGGCAAGGTGCTGCAGGAGCACCCGAAGACGAAGAGCGCCCCCACCGCCTACCTGCGCTCGTCGGACTGCTTCAAGGAGCTCAAGATGACGGACGAAGCGAAGCTGGCCTTGAACGAGCTGCTCAAGCAGCACCCGAAGAGCGAGAGCGCGAAGCTGGCCAGGCAGCGCCTGGCTGATCTCGAGAAGAAGCCGGCTCCGAAGGGAGGCAAGAAGTGAAGCTGCTGTCGCTCGCCGTGCTGCTCGCCTCGTCGGTGCTGGCCGCGCCAAAGACGGTCACCTTCGTCTTCCAGGGAGACGGTGGGGGCGAAGTCGCCCCCTGTGGGTGACGCGCGAACCCCACTGGCGGTCTGGCCAGGCGCAAGACGAAGCTGAAACAAATCGGCGGGAGCCCGGTGCTGCTCGACACCGGGAACGCGTTGTTCCGGGCGCCGGGCAGCGATGCGCCGGCCGAGCTCGAGCGGGCCCGCTTCATCTTGAAGGCCTCGGGCGCCATGGGCACGAAGGCGCTCGCGGTCGGCCAGAAGGACTTGCTGGGCGGCGTGCCCTTCCTCGTCGACGAAGCGAAGAAGGCCCAGGTGTCGCTCGTCTCGACGAGCCTGCGCGCGAAGGACACCGGCAAGCCGCTCTTCCCCACCTCGCTCGTCTTCACCCATGAGGGCGTCAAGGTGGCGCTCCTGGCGACCTCGGGGCTGGGGGACGTGCCCGGCGTACCGAACGTCACCTCGCTCAACGCCATCGAGGCGCTGTCGGCCGAGCTGCCGAAGCTCCCGGCGCGCGACCTCACCGTGGTGGTGGCGACGGGCGGCTACCTCGAAGCGATGGCCATCGCGGAGCAGCTCTCGGGGAAGATCGACCTCGTCCTGCAGTCGGGCGAGTACCGGGGCTCGGCGCCGCAGCGGGTGCGGGACGTGTTCATTCTCGCGTCGGGCGACCGCGGGCGCGCCCTGGCCGTCGCCACGCTGGCGCTCGGCGGGAAGAAGGGCGTCTTCACCGACCTCAACGAAGCCGCGCGCGACGAGGAGCTGCTCGCCAACCTCGAGCGGCAGCTCACGTCCATCGACGAGCGCATGAGCAAGGCCACCGACGCCGAGTCGAAGAAGGCCCTCGCCTCGCTGCGCAACGACATGAAGGCCCGGCGTGACGAGCAGGCGAAGAAGGTGAAGCAGCTCGTCAGCGGCCGGACGCTCAAGCTCGACTGGTACCCGCTCGGCCTCGACGTGCCCGACGACGAGGCGCTCAAGAAAGAGACGCTGGCGATCGAGCCGACCTACGCTGGCTCGCACTGACGGTTCGTTCCTGCAAGCGAGGCCCCTTCCGCCGTGCGCTCCTCCATCGACGTGCAGCTGCTCGACGGTGACGTGCTGCAGACCGACGCCGACGTCGCCTGCTTCAAGCACGCCCAGTCGTTCTACGGCGCCGACGAGGCCGCGGTGTCGGCCATCACGAAGCGCACGGGCGGCAGCTCTGCCGCCTTCGAGGTGTCGGCCGGAGAGGTGAAGGTCTTCGACACCCACGGCGCGCTGACGTCACCGAAGGCCGCCATCTTCGGCACTCCGCGGCTGGGGCTCTTGCGGTACCACGAGCTGCGTCAGCTCGCCGGCCGCATGCTGGCGCTCGGGCAGCGCGAAGCGGTGAAGCGCCTGGCCACCACCGTGCACGGGGTGCGCGCGGGCCTCGACGAGCAAGAGGCCGTGCTCGCCCTCGTCGGTGGCTTCATCGATGCCTTCCAGCGCGGCGTCGGCGGTGAGGTGGAAGACGTCATGATCGTCGAGCAGAACCCCGGCCGCGCGCGGCGCATGCGCGAGATTCTCGAGCAGGGCCTCGCGGGTACGCCGGGCGTCACCCGCCGGCCCTCGGGCGCCTTCCGCGTCGAGCGGAGCGGTCAGTTCAAGCAGGCGCAGGTGATGGCGTCGGCCGGCCAGACGCAGACCGAGAAGCCCCACGCCTTCGTCGCGATGCCCTTCCTCGCCGAGCTCGAAGACGTCTTCCACTACGGCATTCAGGCGCCCGTGAAGGCCGCCGGGCTCTTGTGCGAGCGCGTCGATCAGGCCCAGTTCGACGGCCTCATCATTCAGCGCATCAAGGAGCGCATCGACTCGGCGCGCGTCGTCATCGCCGATCTCTCGACGGCCAACCCGAACGTCTACCTCGAGGTCGGCTACGCGTGGGGCAAGGGGCGGCCCACGATTCTCCTTGTTCGTGACGTGAAGGAGCTCCGCTTCGATGTGCAGGGCCATCGCTGCCTGGTGTACCGGTCGATCCGCGAGCTCGAGACGCTGCTGGCCGCCGAGCTCGGCCGGCTCACCCCGTGACGTCGCGAAGAATCTTCGTCGCCTCGCCGACTCCCTCGTTCGGCGACGCAACGCGTGCGCTGACCCTCAGGCGATCCCCCCGGAAACGCACGTGGCACACCGGATGCTCAGGGCACGGGTATGTCCAAGACCATCCCCGCCGTTCGCAAGTTCATGACGACCACTCCCTTCACCGTCGAGCCCGGCGCCGTGCTGGCGGCCGCGCACGCGCTGATGAAGGACAAGCACATTCGCCACCTGCCCGTCTGTGAGGGCTCGAAGGTGGTGGGCATGCTGTCTGACGGAGACCTCTACCGCGCCGAGGCCGTCACCGGCGTCGACGCCTCGAAGGTGACGATTCAGGACGTCATGACGCCGAAGCCGTACACGGTGTCGCCCGACGCGCCCATCGACGAGGTGGTGCAGGAGATGGCCGGCAAGAAGTTCGGCTCGGCCGTCGTCGTCGACAACGGCCGCGTGGTGGGCATGTTCACCGCGACCGATGCGCTCACCGCGTTCGCCGAGCTGCTGCAGACGCGCCTCAAGCACTGACCTCTACACGTCGACCGGCGCGGGGACCACTCGAGCCCCTGCCGAAGCATGCGGTCGATGGAACGGACACCTCGCCACCCCACAGTCCGGGGCCGAGCGTGTCCGTTCGCTTTTTGCGCGGGCGCGGCTTCGTGGCCGGTTGTAAGGGAGCGCCATGCACGTGCGCTCCCTCGTTGGTGTCGTCGTGGTGCCTGTCGTCCTCGCCGTCGCCTGCAAGACAGCCGAGACGAAGAAGCCCGAGCCCGCTCCGGCCGCTGAGCCCGTCGCCGCGAAGCCGGCTCCGCCCCCGCCGCCACCTCCCGAGCCGAAGGTCGAGCTGCCCCCGGCGCGGCCATTGCCGAAGGCCCTGCTCGGTTCCGTCGAGCCGAAGGCCAGCGACGACAACCCGCTCACGGCCGAGAAGGCCGAGCTCGGGTGGATGCTCTTCTTCGACCCTCGCCTGTCGAAGGACGGCTCGATGGCCTGCGCGCAGTGTCACCACACCGACAAGGCGTACACCTCGGGCAACGTGACGGACGCGAAGGTGGGCGGCGCGATGAACAAGCGCAACTCGCCGACGATGGTGGGCCTGGGCGTGCACTCGAACTTCTACTGGGACGGCCGCATGCCGACGCTCGAGGCGGTGAGCGCGGCGGCGTGGAAGGGCCAGCTCGGCGCGGACCCGGCGGTCTCGGCGAAGGCCCTCAACGACGTGCCTGTCTACAAGGCGATGTTCGTGCGTGCCTTCGGTGCGCCTGCCTCGCCCGAGAACGTGCCGCAGGCGCTCGCGAGCTTCTTTCGCGCGCTGAACACCGGCAACTCGGCGTGGGACAAGGCGAAGGCCGGCGACGCCACCGCGCTCTCGAAGGACGCGCAGGCGGGTGAGGCGCTCTTCCTCAAGGCGGGCTGCGCTGGCTGCCACGCGCCTCCGCTGTTCTCGGACTTCGCTTTTCACGCGCTCGGCATCGGTGACGACGCCGGCCGGTTCGACGCCACGAAGGACGAGGCCGATCGCGGCAAGTTCAAGACGCCGTCGCTGCGCAACGTGGCGCTCACGGCGCCGTACTTCCACGACGGGCACGCAAAGACGCTCGAAGAGGCCATCGCGTTGATGGCGAAGGGCGGCGCGGTGACGCCCCCGAAGGACGCCCTGCTCAAGCCGGTCAAGTGGAACCCGAAGCAGGTGGCGCAGGTGAAGGCGTACCTCGAGTCGCTCACCGGAGAGCTCACGTTCCCCGAGGCGCCGAAGCTGCCGTGAGGGGGCGCGTCCTCGTCTGCGCCTTCGCGCTGGGGCTCGCCGGGTGCCCGAAGCGGACGCCCGACGGCCAGGCGCGCGACATCGTGGTGGTGGCGCGGCGGATTCACACGAACGACGCCCAGCGGCCGTTCGCGACCGCGCTGGTGGTGCGGGGCGAGAAGATTGCGTTCGTCGGTGACGAGGCGGGCGCGAAGGCGTTCGCGTCGAGCGACGCCGTGGTCGACCGTTTCCCCGAAGCCACCATCGTGCCGGGGCTGGCCGACGCGCACGGGCACCTCGCGGCGCTCGGCCGCTCGTTGTCGATCGTCTCGCTCGAGGGGCTCAGCTCGGCTGCCGACGTCGCGCCCCGGCTCGTCACAGCGCCGCGGTCGGCGTTCCAGGGCGAATGGCTGCTCGGCCGCGGGTGGGATCAGAACGACTGGACCGAGAAGGCCTTTCCGTCGAAGGCGGTGCTCGACGCGGCGGTGCGCAGCGTGCCCGTGTTCTTGTCGCGCGTCGACGGGCACGCGGCATGGGTCTCGAGCGCGGCGTTGGCGAAGGCGGGCATCACCCGGGACACGAAGGATCCCGCTGGCGGGCGGATCCTCCGCGACGCGGCCGGCGAGCCGACGGGTGTGCTCATCGACAACGCGATCGAGCTCGTCTCGGCGAAGATTCCGCCACCCAGCCAGACCGAGCGTGAGGTGCGCCTCAAGGCCGCGCTCGAGCTCTGCGCGAAGCTGGGCCTCACGGCGGTGCACGACGCGGGCATGGATCGGGCGACGTTCGAGCTGCTGCAGCGGTGGGACGTCGGGGGCCTGCTCCCCATTCGCGTGTACGCCATGGCCGATGGGCAGAGTGACGGGTGGGACGAGTTCGTCGGCCGCGGCGTGTACTCGGGCGGGCTGCTCGAGATGCGCGCGGTGAAGCTGCTCGCCGACGGGGCGCTGGGGTCGAGAGGCGCGGCGCTCCACGCGCCGTACAGCGACGAGCCGGCCAGCCGCGGGTTGCTCCTGCTCGAGCCCGACGAGCTCGCCCGCCGCGCCAAGGCCTTCGATGAGCGGGGCTTTCAGGTGGCGGTGCACGCCATCGGCGATCGCGCCAACACGCTCGTCGTCGACGTGCTGGCGACGCTGACGCGGGAGCACCGGCACCGGGTCGAGCACGCGCAGGTGCTGCGTGGGGACGAGCTCGAGCGCATGGCGAAGGCGGGCCTGGTGGCGAGCATGCAGCCGACGCACGCGACCAGCGACATGCCGTGGGCCGAGGCGCGCGTGGGCAAGGAGCGCCTCACGTTCGCCTATGCCTGGCGCGCCGTGCTCGACGCGAAGATCCCCCTCGCGTTTGGCAGCGACTTTCCCGTCGAGCACCCGAACCCGCTCTGGGGGCTCTACGCGGCTCGCACCCGGCAGGACGCGGCGGGCCTGCCGACAGGCGGGTGGACCGCGGGGCAGAAGCTGTCCGGCACGGAAGCGCTGGCCGCCTTCACCTCGGGCGTGGCGTATGCCGCTCACGCCGAGGCGCGTCGCGGGAAGCTCGCCGAGGGGTTCGACGCCGACTTCGTGGTGCTTCCGGTCGATCCCGTCGATGGTGAGGCGAAGGGGTTGCTCGACGCGAAGGTGCTGATGACCGTCGTCCGCGGCGTCGACGTGTACCGCGCGCCGTGATGCCCGCCGCGACGCTGTGGGTGATGTTCGGGTTGGCGGCCGTGACGTTCCTCGCGGTGTCGTTCATCGTCGCGCCGTACGGCCGACACGCGCGCCCCGGCTTCGGCCCCGTCATTCCCGCGCGCCTCGGTTGGGTGGTGATGGAGAGCCCCGCGGTGTTCGCGCTGCTGGCCTTCTTCTGGACGGGAGCGGCGCCAGGGCAGCCGGGTTCGCTGGTGCTGCTGGGCCTGTGGCTGATGCACTACCTGCAGCGCACGTTCGTCTTCCCGTTTCGCATGCGCGCAGACGGCAAGACGATGCCCGTGCTGATCGCGGCGATGGCCTTTGGCTTCAACGTGTTCAATGCCTTCTTGAACGGCCGGTGGCTCGCGGGCGCGGGGCGGTACCCGCTCGACTGGCTGTGGGACGTGCGCTTCCTGCTCGGCGCGGCGCTGTTCCTCGTGGGGCTTTCGATCAACTGGTGGGCCGACGCCGTGCTTCGAGCGCTGCGCGCGCCGGGAGAGACGGGCTACCACATTCCGCGCGGTGGGCTGTACGAGCGCATCTCGTGCCCGAACTACTTCGGCGAGCTGCTCGAGTGGTTCGGGTTCGCGCTCGCGGCCTGGTCCTGGGCCGGCCTCGCGTTCGCGGCGTACACGTTCGCGAACCTGGCGCCGCGCGCGATGGCGCATCATCGGTGGTACCGCGAGACGTTCCCCGACTACCCAGCGGCGAGGAAGGCCCTCGTGCCCTTCGTGTGGTGACGATGACCGCACGACGCCTCACCCTGGAGGACCGCCAGCGGGGTTCCTCCGTCGCCCGTTCTCGAGCAGCGCGGGTCAGCGAACGAACAGCAACCAGGCCGTGAAGCCGGCCACCGCGAGCGTGGCCAGCGCGAGCTTCAACACCTCGAACGCGAAGGACCACGGGTCGTTTCGGGCGGTGATGGTTCGTTTCGACCACCCCTTTCCGACGGTCGTCGCCCCGGACCAGGCGACCCAGAAGGTGATGCCCAGCCCCGCGAGGGTCGCGACCACGGCGAGGAGTTTGGCGGACGGACCGACGGGCGGCACGGGTGGGCTCCTCGAGCGGTGCATGGTCGCGCAGGGCGGGCCTCGAGACAACTCGTCGATTCCTCAGCGCCAGTCCTTCAGCAACGCGCGCGTCGCTTCGTGGGCCGGCGCCTCGAGCACCTCGGCCGGCTTGCCCGCCTCGATGACGACGCCGTGATCCAGCACACACACGTGCTCCACGGCGCGGGCCAGCGCGAGATCGTGCGTCACCACCACCTGCGTCACGCCGGTCGCGTCGACCCGCTGGAGCGCCTGCAGCACCTCGTTCTTCATCGATGGATCGAGCGCGCTCGTCGGCTCGTCGTAGAGCAACACCCTCGGCTCCATGGCCAGCGCGCGCGCGATGGCCACGCGTTGCCGTTGGCCTCCTGACAGCTGCGCCGGGTACGCCTCGAGCCTCGCCTCGAGCCCCAGCTGGCAGAGCAGGGCGGTCGCGCGCTCCCTCGCCGAGGCCTGCGACAGCCCCTTCACGCGCACCGGCGCCAACGTGCAGTTCTCGAGCGCGCTGAGGTGCGGGAACAGCTCGAAGCTCTGGAAGACCAGGCCCAACCGCGCGCGCGCCGCGAGGAGCTGCTCAGCGCGCCGCGCCGACGACACCTCGGCGGTGCCCTGCACGACGACGCCGTCGATCTCGACCGTCCCCGCCTCGAACGACTCGAGCCCCATCACGCAGCGCAGGAGCGTCGACTTGCCCGCGCCGCTCCGGCCGAGCAGCGCCGTGAGGGTGCCCTGCGGGAGATCGAACGAGAGCCCCTTGAGCGTCGGCTCCGGGTTCCCTGCGTGCCGCCGCACCAGCCCGCTCACCTTGAGCGTCATGCGGCCTCCCGGCCCAGGTGCCTGGCGAACCGCGCCTCGACCCGCCTCGCCAGCCGCGCGAATGGGAGCCCGATGGCGAGGTAGCAGAGCGCGACGATCAGCCCCAGCCCGAGGTGATCGCGCGTCGAGTTCGCCAGCGTCGTGTACGTCTTCGTCAGCTCCGTCAGCGTCACCACCGACACCAGCGACGAGTCCTTCAACAGCGCGATGAAGTCGTTCGTCATCGGCGGAATCGCGATGCGCACGGCCTGGGGCGCGATGACGAAGCGCAAGGCCTGCAGTCGAGACAGGCCCAGCACCTCGGCGGCCTCTCGCTGGCCCTCGGGTACGCTCTCGAGCCCGGCGCGGTAGTTCTCGGCCTCCGCCGCGGCGTAGTTGAGGCCCAGCGCGAGCACGCCCGCCGTGAGGGGCTCGAGCTTGAGACCGAGCTCCGGGAGCCCCAGGTAGATCATCGTCAGTTGAATCAGCAGGGGCGTGCCGCGAAAGAACTCGATGTAGGCCACGCACCCCGCGCGAACGAGCGTCGCTCCATACCGGCGGCCGATCGCCAGCAACACCCCCAGCGCCATCGACAGCACCGAGACGAGCAGCGTCAGCCCCGCGCCCTTCACGAACAGCGGCAGGTACGTGGGGTAGCGGATCACGAGCCGTTCCCGGAACGATGGGAGCTTGCCGACGGCGGCCTTCCACCGCTCGAGCTCGAGCGCGGGCTCGCGCGGGCGAAGGTCGCCGTCTCCCAGGAGCGCCGCCGTCGCTGGCGTCCACAGCCCCCAGCGCTCGTAGAGCCGCCGCACGGAGCCATCGGCGATGAGCGACTCGAGCGCCCGGTTCAGCGCCTCGAGCCGCGCGGTGTCGTCGAGCCGCACCGCCAGCCCGTACTGCACTACGCCGAAGTCTCCGCGCACCGTCTCGAGCGTGTCGTCGAGCTCGCCGTAGTAGCGGGCCACCGGCTCGTCGAGGAGCACCGCGTCGGTGCGGCCGAGCTTCAGGTCGCCGTAGATCTCGTCTTGCCCGCCCTCGTAGGTGCGCACGTCGGCGCCCGAGCGCTGCGCGATTCGTTCCGCGAGCGAGCCGGGCAGGGTGCCCACGCGACGGCCAGCGAGCGCCTCGAGGCTGCGGGGCGCAGCGCCATCTCCCCGGCGGACGGTGAGCACCTCGGCCGCCGCGAAGTAGGGACGGGAGAAGAGGGCCACCCGCTTCTTCTCGTCGGCGAGCTCGAGCCCATTCAGGGCGACGTCGAAGTCTCCACGCGCGAGCAGCTCGAGGAGCCGATCCCACGGGCCCTGCACCGGCTGCGAGGTGAGGCCGAGGCGGCGCGCGAGCAGCTCCGCCAGCTCGACCTCGAAGCCCACCAGCCGCGTCGGATCCATCGGATCCTGAAAGACGTACGGCGCGCCGCCCTGGCCGTCCGAGCCCCAGCGGAGCGGTTGCTGGGCGAGCGCAGCCGTCGCACCGAACACAGTCACCACCGCCACGGCACGGAGCACCCACCCATGCTGGCAGGCCCGGCCCGGGGCGCAAGCCGCTCGTCGCTGACAGCCGCGGCCGGCTCGGGCAGACGCGACGCCGTGTCTGCGCCCCTCGTGCACCGCTGGCCGTCGCCGCTCCTCGAGGGCCGGCTCGTACGCCGCTACGAGCGCTTCCTCGTCGACGTGAAGCTCGGGCGCCGCGTGGTGCAGGCCCACTGCGTCAACCCGGGCCGCATGGAGGGCCTCGTGGTGCCCGGTGCCCGGGTGTTCCTCTCGCAGGCCAGCGCACCGACCCGCGCGCTGCGCTTCACCTGGGAGCTCCTCGAGCTCGACGGGCGCCTCATCGGCGCCAACACCGCGCTGCCGAACACCCTCGTCCGCTCCGTGCTGGAGCGCCGCCTGCTCGATGGCTTCGACGACGTCACCGGCCTGCGTGCGGAGCAGGCCTTCGGCCGCGGCCACCGGGCCGACTTCCGCCTCGAGACGAGCGGGGGCACGCACTGGGTCGAGGTGAAGAACTGCCACCTCGTCTACCCCGATGGGCTCGGGTACTTCCCCGACTCGGCCAGCGACCGGGCTCGTCGGCACGTCGAGGCGCTCTCGCGGCGGGTCCAGGCGGGCGATCGCGCCACCGTGCTCTTCACGCTGCAGCGCGACGACGCGACGGGCTTGCGGCCGAGCGCGCTCCACGCCCCGGACTTCGCGAAGGCGGTGTGGGCGGCGGCGACGCGAGGCGTCCGGTTCCGCGCGGCGGTGTTCGTTCCCTCGCTCGAGGGGGTGACGCTCTCGCGCGAAGTGCCCGTTGACACCATTCGTTACGACGCCAGACGCCTCGTCGGCTGGTCGCGCCAGCTCGACGACACGAGCGGCTGGCAGCGCAAGGACGGGCGCGTCGCCGGGCGCTCAATCGTCGTCGCCGGTCCGTGAGTCCTGCTCGACCTGGCCGAGCGTGGGCGTGCGCAGGGCTCCGAGCGTGAGGGCCTTCACCGCGGGCTCCACGTGACCGCGATCGCCCAGCAACACGAGCTGATAGGGCGAAGGCGACGTCACGGCCGCCCACGGCGCGGTCAGCTCGTCGGGTGACACCTGGGCGAGCCCGTCGAGCGTCTCTTGCGGCTTGAAGGCCCGGCCCGTGACCCGGGAGCGCAGCCAGGCCGAGGTGACGCCGTCGAGGCTCGTCACCGAGCGCTCCACCCGCGAGATGAGCTGCCGGCGGGCGACCTCGACCTCGTCGGGCGTCGGCACAGGCGCCTTGTCGAGGGTCGCCAGCGTGGTGCGCAGCCCCGCCAGCGTCGAGGGGCTCGCGAAGCGCGTGCAGAGCACGAGGGCCCGGTTCTGCTGCCGGTACTCGAGGCCGGTCGACACGTCGTACGTCATCGTCTCCTTCTCGCGCAGCCGCTGCGTCAGCCGGCGCCCCAGCACCTCGGCCACCACGCGCACCACAGCGTCGGAGGCCTTGAGATCACCCAGCGGCCGCGCGGCGCACACGAGCGTCGAGCGGGCGCCCGGACGGGGGAGGAACGTCACCGTGCGGCGCGGCACCGGCTTCGCCCGAATGGGCTTCGCGCGCACGGGCGGCTCCTCGCCGCCTTGCCAGCTGCCGAAGGTGGTCGTGATGAAGGCCTTCACGTCGACCGACCGCACGTCGCCGAACACCATCAGGGTCGCGCCCGACGGGTGCACCAGCTCGCTCTGCCGCTTGATCACCTCGTCGAGCCCGATGCGCGAGAGGCTCTCGGCCGTCCCGTACGGCGAGCCGGCCTCACCGTCACCGAAGGCCCGCTGCACCACCGCGCGCTCGAGCACGTCGGGGTCGGTGAGCTGCCGCTCGTCCACCATGTCGCTGGCCGCCTGGAGGAGGCCCGAGAACGACGACTCGCCCTGACGGGGCTTCTTGACGGCTTCGGCGAGCGCCTCGAGGAGCGAGCGCGCGTCTTTCGACATGCCGTCGATGCCCACCCACGAGCCGTCGAGGTCGACGTCGGAGCGGAACACCGCGCCCTTCTCGATGAGCTCCCGGCGCAGGGCCTTCTCGCTGTAGTCGATCTCTCCCGCCGAGTTCGTCACGTCGCGGCTCATGCCCAGCAGCGCGAGCGCGAACCCGGTGGCGCCGGCCACTGCCGCGCTGTCGCTCGACGAGCCCGAGGGGAACACGAGCCGAAGTCGTACGAGGGGCCGCTCGTGGTGCTCGACGACGACCACCGTGAGGCCGTTCTTCAGCGTCCACGACGTCACCTCGGGGAACTGGCGCGGCGGCCGGGTGGCGGCTGGGGGCGGCGGAGGCGTGGGCGCCCAGCGCGCGACGGGGGCGGCTGGCGCGTCGGTGCGGGGGGCCGGGGTGGTGGCGCACGCCGCGGCGAGGAGGGCGACGCTGAGGCGCCTCACTTGAGGTTCCTCTTCGGCGGGAGCGGGCGGGTGGGCTTCGACTCGATGATGACGTGCGTCCCCTTGAGGAACCGCGCGGTGTCGACGTTCAGCTTCTCGGGCGAGTACTGCCAGTGCCGATCGAGCCGGGCCAGCTCGCTCCGACCGTCGGTCTCACGGTACAGCTCGGTCAACAGCGCCGCCCGGCTCGGCATCGAGGTCAACGACGCGAGCACCCGCTGGTCGAGCTGGTGGTAGCTCGCCGCGACGACGTCGGCGGGCAGCGGCGAAAAGGTGAGGTTGCGCAGCACCACGTCGGCGTTGGCGGCGGGCTCGGCGGGGTCGAGCGGGTGCGGGGTGGTGACCGAGAGCGCGAACAGCCCACCCGGCCCGCTCGACACGAAGTCGGACTCGACGTGCATGCCGATGAGGCCGTCGGTGTACACGGGGAGCAGCGTCGCGCCGAGCGAGAGGGCGAACGCGTCATCGGCGCCGAGGGCTGGAATCGTCCACACGAGGGTGACGCGCGGTCGGCGGGCGACGTCTTCGGTGACGTCGTGGGTGGCGGTCGCCGGCAGCTGCCCCGTCTTGGGGATCGGCGGCAGCTCGGCACCCCGAGGGACGCGGCCCAGCGTCCCCTCGAGCGTGCGCATCACCTCGTCGACGGTGAAGCGCCCGGCCAGCGTCAGCACCGCGTTGTTGGGCACCAGGCAGGTGCGGGCGAAGGTGTTGACGTCGTCGACGGTGATCGACTCGAGGGTGGCGGCGGTGCCGATCACGCCCTCGTGCAGCGGGTGGCTCTTCGCGTACAGGTACCGGAAGGCCATGCGCATGGCGGCGCCGTACGAGGCGTCTTCGACGCGCATGAGCTTCTCCTGCAGCACGATGCGCCGGTGGCGCGTCAGGCTCTCGGGGCTCGTCAGCTCCGTGCGGCGGCCGAGCCGGTCGGCGTGCACCCAGAGCGCGAAGGGCAGCTCCTCAGGGGGCACCACCACGGTGTAGGCCAGCGCGTCCATCGAGGTGGCGCCGTTGAAGTCCGTCGCGCCGCGCGCCTCGAGGAGCGCCTGGTAGTCCGTCTCGGGTGTGGGCCCCGACGCGAGCGCGTGCTCGACGAGGTGCGCGAGGCCGCCGCGCGCGCTCGAGTGCCGCAGGGCCCCGCAGCCGAAGGTGAGCTCGACGGCGACTTCATTGGCGCGCGCGTCGGGGCTCAGCAAGACCACCAGGCCATTGGGCAGCGTGCGGCGCTCGACGGTGACGGCGAAGTCGGCGGCTCGCGATTTCCGCGGAACCACCGTCTGGCCGACGAACTGCCCGAAAGTCGAGACCCCCACGCTGCACACGAGGACGAGGACGACTCGTTCGAGGTGCATGCACCGCGTATTCTACCGGGTCCCGCGCGCCTTTCGAGCCTTGGCGGCCAGAAACGCGCGGCCCCGGGGGGAGATCTCGTATCCCACCTCGAACGACTGGGTGAGACCCAGCTTCTTGAGCTTGCGGACGTCGACCTTGAACGGCGCCGTCTCACGCCCGAGCGACGCCGCCAGCTTCGAGGCCGCCACGCGCGGGCGCCGCCCGATCAGCCCGAGCACCTTGCGGGTCCAGGGGGCGTCGCCGTCGAGCCGGGCGAGCTTCTTCGTGATGGTGTCGACGTCGGCCGGGGTGAGCTGATCCTCCAGGGCGAGCGACACGCGGTCGCCATCGCCGCCGTGCTTCAGCGTCACGTCGAAGACGGGCGTCGCGTCGGTGAGCGGCGCCTTCGCCACTGGCGCCATGTAGGCGAGCAGCTCGGCGCGCGAGGTGAAACCGCCCGCCCGCGCGTCACGGTCCGTCAGCTCGCCCAGCGTCCGCCGCGCCAGGGCCTCGACCTCGACCACGCCGATGGGGTGCACCCGGTACCGGCCGCCGGGTTTGACGCGCGGCTTGTCCCACAGGCGGAAGGTGCGGGTGACGGTGCCGTCGACGAGCCCCGCGTGGAAGCGTTTCTGGAACAGCAGCATGGGCGCACCATACGAAAGGGGCATGTCGGAGCGGCCACCTTTGGTGTCACCATACGGGCCGTGACGCTCGCCGCCGAAGAGACCCAGCTCGCCGCGAAGGTGCTCGCGTCGGCCGAAGGGCGCGCCGTGTACACCGACTGGCTCCTCGAGCGTGACGATCCGCGCGGGGCGCTGCTGGTGGCGGCCGAGGCGCTGGCGCAGGCGAGCGGCGGGCCGGCGAAGGCGCGCGCCGACGCGAGGTTGGGGGTGGTGGCGGCGCTCAAGCGGCTGGCGTCGTGGCTCGATGGGCGCGTACCAGAGGGCAAGCCCTGGCGCCCGGCCGACGTCCGCGGCGTCACCAGCGAGGCGCTGGGCTTTCTGTCGCACGAGCGCGGCGTGCTGCGTCGCCTGCGCGTCGCGCCGGGCCGGGAGACCCCGCTGCCGGTGTCGCTGGGCCAGGCGCTCCCGACGGTGACCGAGCTCGGCGTGCCGGCCGCGCCCCCCGGCTCCGCACGCCTGGGGGCCGAAGCGCTCCACCCGGTTCGGCTCCTCGACGCGCTCGGCGCCGACGCGCTTCGCCGCTACGACTGTCTCGACCTCGAGCTGCCCGGAGCCCTGCCCCGGCTGGGCGCGCGGAGGCCCGACGACGAGGGGTGGCGGTTTCACGGCCTCGGCGCCGCCCTGCAGGGCCGGGAGCGGCCCATCGAGCTGCGGCTCTTCGACGGCAGCCTCGAGGTCGATGCCTTCGCGGCGCTCCTCGCAGAGGCGTCTGGCGCGTCGATGGTGTGGCTCGATCGGGTCCGGTTGGCTCCGGAGACGGGGAGCTGGACGGGGCGGCGACCAGGCCGCGTTCCACATCTGCGCTTCACCGAGACGCCGGTGCCACACCAGATCGCCCGGGCGCTCGCGGGTTTTGGGGCCCTGGAGGGGCTGACGCGGCTCGAGCTGAAGGACTGGCCCTTCGACCCACCGGCCCTCGAGGCGCTGTTGTCGGGCGCGCCTCAGCTGGCCCACCTCGGCGTGGTGCGCAGCCCGATGGGGCCGGCGCTGCCGAAGCTGCTCGACACCACCGGGCGCCTGGCTCAGCTCGAGACCCTCGACGCGAGCGGGTGTCTTCTGGGGCTCGAGGGCACGAGCGCGCTGCTGCTCAAGGCCCCGGCGTCACTGACGAAGCTCGTGCTGCGGTTCAACCAGCTCACCGAGCGCCACCTCGTCGCGTTGACGCAGCTTGAGCGGTGGCCGCGCGCCGAGGTGCGCCTCGAAGAGGTGACGTTCGGTCCCGAGGCCCACCAGGCGCTCGGCGAGCTCGCGCGCGCGCACCGGCTCCAACTCGACGTCGCTGGCTGTGTCGTCACCCTTCGTTCGTCGAACCCCACGCCTCGAAGGGTGTAGGGGCTTCGAACACCTTTGCCTTCAGGCTGCGCGTGCGAGGCGCGATTTCGGTGACGTGTTGCGTTACGGGCTCGCCCATGAACGTCGTCGTGCTCGGGGCCAGCGGTGGGTGTGGGCGGCAGCTCGTGCAGCTCGGAGCCGAGCGCGGGCATCGGGTGACGGCGGTGACGCGCTCCACCTCGAAGGTCGACGTGCCGCCGGGGGTGACCATCGATCGCGGCGAGCTGACCTCGGTCGAGTTCCTCCAGGGCGTGCTCCACGGGCAGGACGCCGTGCTGTCGGGGCTGGGGCTCAAGCTCCCGGGCCTGGCGCCCTGGAACAAGCCCGAAGACGCGACGTTCCTCTCGCGCAGCACCGCCGCCCTTGTCGAGGCGTGCAAGGCCGAGGGCGTACGGAAGGTGATCGCCATCAGCGCCGGCGGCGTCGGTGACAGCCTCTCGAAGGTGCCGGGCGTGTTCCGCTTCATGATCAAGACGACGGCGCTCAAGGTCGCCTACGCGCAGCTCGACGACATGGAGCAGCAGCTCTTGCGCAGCGGCCTCGACGTCTGCCTTCCGCGCCCGACCGGGCTCACCGACGGGCCGCTCACGAAACAGGCCGTCGTCGCGGGCAGCTTCAAGGGCCGCGCGACCATCAGCCGCGCCGACGTCGCCTGGTGGATGCTGGATCAGCTCGACGCGCCGTCCTTCGCAGAGCGTACGCCGATGATCACGGTGACCGGCGCGAGCTGAAGGCCGTCGTCGTCACGTCACTTCAGGAAGAGCCACGTCGCCAGCCCGCCCAGCGCCAGCGCGGTGAGGCCAGAACCCAGGGCGACCGAGGCCTTCGTGTTGAGCCCGTTTCCCAGCGCGGTGACTTCGGCCTGGGTGAGCGTGGTCGAGCCGAGGCTCCCATCGGGCTGCATCGTCACGTTCCGGTCCCAGGTGGCGCGGTCGGAGGCGGCGAGGCCGGTGAACACGCCCGCGACGATGGCGGCGACGCCAGCCCCTGACGCCACCACGATCGCCGGCACCTTTGACGGCGCTGCCTCCGTGCTCGAGGTGAGGTCTGTTCGGTTCGTCGAGGTCGACGGCTCGAGGGTCGACCGGGTCGGCGCGTCAGAGCCGCGCTTGTCCACCGGCGGCGGAGGCGGGGGCGGCGAGGTGACGGCGACCTTCGCGGGCGCGATGGCCAGCTTCTCCTTCACCTGGCGGGCGAACGTGGTGATGTCGGCGAGCGACTGATCGGCCCACTTGTCTTCACGGGCGGTGAGGTCGGCGACGGCGATGGGGTCGGCCAGATCGGCCGCGAAGGCCTCGAGGTGAATGGCGAGCGACTTGCCCACCTTGCCGACGTCGACGCCCACGAGCACGGCCCTGGGCCCGATGAGGATGGCCAGCTTCGCGCTGCACGACTGACCGCCATTGCAGCTCCGGGGATCCGAGAAGCCGGCGGCCTTGAGCTCCTTGACGCTCCGGGCATCGTCGCGGACGTCGGCGAGGCCCTCCCGCTTGAGCACCTCGACGACCCGCGCGGCGACCTTCGGCGCGAAGCTGTCCGTGTTCGGCCGGCGGCTGGTGAGGGTGACGGAGACCGGGCCGCGGAGCTCCGGGGTCTGCGACAAGAGGGCTGCGGTGAGGGCGAGCGCGAACATCAGGGCGCCGATGCTAGCGCGTTTCTCGAATCATTGGCCGGCCCGAGGAGGCGTGCGACAAACGCCCCGGTGGTTCCGCCCTTCGCCTTCCAGTCCGAGAGTGGTGAGGCTCCGCCGTCGGCCGTCATCGAGGTCGACGACCGGCTGACCGCCGAAGACGCGCTCCGGCGGGTGCGGCGGGGCGAGTGGCTGTGGCACCGGGGCACCTGGCACAACGCCCGGCAGCTGCTGGCGGCCATGGGGCGGCGGCTCAAGCGGCCGGCTCCGGCGGCGACCGCGCTCGAGGCCTTCCGGCAGGAGCGCCGCGCCCGTCAGCTCGAGCACGAGACCCTGTCGCGCATCCTCGTGGGCCTCGATGCGCGCTGGGGACTCCTGCTGCAGAAGGCCCCGGGGCTCGCAGAGGCCTGCCAGGCGGCCTGGGGATCCCCCTCTGGCCAGCTCACGCTCACGCCGCTCAAGACGCTCCTGGGCCTCCAGGGGGCCTGGGAATGGCATCGCAAGGGCCTCGAGGTGCCGCTGCTCCGGGGCCGCCTCCACCCCGCGTTCGGGGTCTACACGCCGACGCGCACCGACTACGTCGAGCTGTTCGCGCACGTCGCGGGCGTTCGAGGGGCCACGGTGTTCGACGTCGGTACGGGCACGGGCGTGCTGTCGTTCGTGCTGCTCCAGCGGGGGGCGGCGCGGGTCGTCGCGACGGACGTCGAGCCCCGCGCGGTGGCGTGCGCGCGTGACAACGCCGCGCGGCTGGGCCTGTCGAACCGCGTCCTGGTCGAGGAGCGGTCGTTGTTCCCCCCCGGCCGCGCGGATCTCGTCGTCTGCAACCCGCCCTGGGTGCCCGAGCCACCGAAGAACCGCTTCGACGTCGCCGTGTTCGACGAGGGCAGCGCATTCGTTCTCGGCTTCCTCTCGGGGCTCGCGGAGCACCTCACGCCCGCGGGCCGGGGCCTGCTCGTGATCTCGGATCTCGCCGTGCATCTGGGCCTTCGACCGGCCGGCTGGCTCGAAGTGGCCGTCGCCGAGGCCGGGCTGGCGGTGTCGCGCCGTTGGTCGACGACGCCGTCCCACGCGCGGGCGCGCGACCGGAGCGATCCGCTCCACGCCGCGCGGTCTCGCGAGGTGACGACGTTGTACGAGCTGGTGGTGGCTGCTCCCTGAGTGGCGACGGTCTGATGGCCTCGTGCATGGCAGGGCTCATGGCCGCGCACGCGCGGCGGTCCCATGCGCGCGAGCCCGAGGCGCCGCTTCCGACGGTCGGCCTCCCCCAGCCCTGGCTCTCCGCGCTGGGGGCGCTCCCTGCGAGGCCTCGTTCTCAAACCTGCCCAGCGCGTGCGCGTCGAGCCCCGTCAGCGCGCGCGACTTCACGCCGAGGCCCGCCAGCGTCTGGAGGCGCGAGCTCGCGTCGTGCCGCGGAAAGTCCGGCCTGGCCGGGAGGAGGACCCTGGTGCGGGCACTCCTGAACGTCAGGGGCTCGTGAGGTGCGCGAGCGCAGCCCCGGCGCGGGGTTCAGAAGTCCGTGTGCACGAGTTCGAGCTGCGCGTCCCCGGCGAGGCTCGCGGGCGTCACCAACGTCTGTTGCGGTTCGACGCCCAGGGAGCGCCCGAGCTCGAGGTCGGCCTTCGACAGGTTGAGCGAGGCCACGGTCTGCTGCTCCCCGAGGCTGACGCCGAGCGCCCGCGAGAAGGCCTTCGCGACCAGCTCCGAGCAGTACAGCCGCTCGTCGTCCCAGCGGTAGCGCGCGTCGTAGGGCTTGCCCAGCTCGGCCTTCGCGGCGCTCACGACCTGCGCGAGCTGCTCGGCGCTCACGTCGCGAGCCCGCATCACCGTCACCTTTCCGCCAACGCCGCGGGCGCGCCAACGCTTCCACGGCGTGCGTGACACCGGCTGCACCGCCTCGATCACGAAGACACCATCGTCGGCCACCTCCACGAGCCCGACGTGCGAGTACGGGCTGCTCGACGCCTTGCGGATGAGCGCCGACCGGCTCGACGTCGAGGTGTGGAAGACGACGTCTCCGGTGCGGAGCGCCGGCGTCGGCCTCATGGTCGTCCGGGCCTCGGCGCGCGGCTGCCCGCCCACGGCGATGAGTACCGCCAGACACATCAATCGGAACAAAGCGCCCATGTCTCCCGTCACAGCAACGGCCGTACCGGCGCCCGGAGCCGGTGTAAGGTGAACACCGTGAGATCGTCGCTCTTGCTCATCGTCGTCCCCGCGCTCTCACTGGCGCAGGTCAACGAGTGCGCCGAGGGGTTCTCGGAGTGCAAGGAGGACTGCGCGCTCGAGTTCAGCTCGGTGCGCCCCGAGGTGCAGAAGAAGCTCGGCAAGTGCCTCAAGAAGTGCGCGAAGAAGCAGACGGCCTGCGAGGAGCGCGAGCTCGAGACGCGCACCAACAACCTCGACCAGGGCGCGCTCGAACGGGCGCCGGCCTCGACCGACGTCGACGAGAACGGCATGCCGAACCGCACCACCGGCCGCAGCGACGAGGGCTCCGGGCGTCGGGCCCCCGCGGACGACCTGCGCGACGATCGCGGGGCGCCGGCCGAGCCCACCGCCCCCGCCCGGAAGGCCACGCCGGAGCCGAACAAACCCCCGCGCGCCGAGGTGTCCGAGCAGGAGCTGCCGAAGAGCTCGCGCACCCAGCTCAAGACCGACGAGAAGGAGCCCGCGCCCGTCACCGAGAAGCCCGCCCGCCGCGACCCCGAGCCGGTGGTGATGACGCCGAAGCCCGACACCCGCAAGAAGCTCGACGAAGACGTGCGAGACGACGGCCCCCGGCGCGAGGAGTCCGTCGCGCGCCGTGAGGAAGCTCCAGCGCCGAAGAAGGCCGAGAAGAAGAAGGACGATTTGCCGCCGCCGCCGCCGAAGCCCAAAGAAGAAGATCACGACGATCTGCGCAATTACTGAGCGCCCGCGTCCGCTGCGCACCGTCACCGCACTGTCAGGCGCCTGTGTCGCGTCGCGTGACACTCGTGTGTTGACACCTCCCACCGCGCTGCATAGGAGGGCGCGCCTTCGTTTCTGGGCCGCAAGGCGACAGGGGTCATTTCGTGAAGACGATTCGAGTGGGTGCGCTGGTGTCCGTCGTGGCGGTGGTCCTGATGGGCTGTCCGCCGCCGCCGCCCCCCCCGATGGACGGCGGGGCCGACGCCAACAACGTGAACCCCAACCCGATCGACGCGTGCTCGGGCGGCTGCTCCGACAACCAGATCTGCGACGTCGACGGCGACGCCGACGCTGGCATTGCTCCGCGCACCTGCGTCAGCGGCTGCGGCGTCCAGGGCTGCGACGCGGGCATCTGCCGCCGCGTGTCGGGCACCGCGAACTACCAGTGCGTCATTCCGGCGAACACCTGCGCCAACTCGGCCTGCAACCCCGGCCAGACGGCTTGCGTGGCCAACGAGTGCAGCTGCCTCGTGTCGGCGCGCGGCACGCAGGACACCTGCCAGAGCGAGGGTCAGTGGTGCCGCGGCAAGGACTGCAGCGCCCCCAAGCGCTTCGAGGAGTGCGTCATCGGTGGTGCGCCGTGCCCGACGGGCGAGGTCTGCCGCAACGTCTTCGGCTCGCCGCCCAACGAGATCGCCCTCTGCCTCAAGGACTGCTCGGGCAACCCGAACTCGTGCGACGTCGGCGAGAACTGCGCGGGCGGCGAGCTCAACGCCTGCCTCCCCAGCGGTCTGTTCCGCGGCGGCGAGTGCAGCCAGCACATTCCTCTCGACGGTGGCTTCAACGACGCTGGCATGCCGATTCCCACCGACGGTGGCTTCGTGCAGCTGCCCGACGGCGGTCTCCAGCTGCGCACCGTGCCCGTGGGCAACACCTGCCTCGTGCGCGGCTCCACTGGCGCCATCACCGACAACCCCGGCGCGGGCCGCGGCAACTGCACCTACGCCGGCTTCAAGATCTGGCGCTTCGGCTTCTTCCCGTTCGACACCTGCGTGCCGCCCGGCACCGCCCAGCTCGGCCAGCGCTGCGTGAGCGACCTGACCGTCGGCAACGACGCGACCCGCTGCGGCACCGGCCTCGAGTGCGCGTACACCGGCGGGCAGAACGACGCCGGCTTCAACGAAGGCATCTGCCTCAAGACCTGCAACGCCAACCCCAGCAAGCCGGGCTTCACCTCGCAGCCTTCCTGCGGTGGCGACGAGTCGTGCGTGAACCTGTACCGCTACACGGATCCCGACGACAACTCGGTGCTCGGCGTCTGCATGAAGAAGTGCAACGTCTTCAGCGCGATGACGGCGTCGTGCGCGAACCTCGGCACCAACCCCACCAGCTGCGTGCCGGTCTCCGCCGACGGGCAGCTCTCGCTCTCGCTCACCGGCGACGGCATCTGCGTGCCCCAGCAGCGCTCGGTCGCGAACATCGGCGACCGCTGCGGCCAGACCGACCCGTTCCGCGGCGCCGCGTGCCGCAACGGCCAGGTGTGCTCGAGCAACACGGTGACCGACCCGGCGACGTGCATTCAGGTGTGTGACACGAGCTGCCTGGGCGTCGACGGTGGAGCGCCTCCGGCCCGCTGCGCCACCCAGCCCAACGCGACGTGCCCGGCTGGCAAGAGCTGCCGCCGCGCGTCCAGCACCACCGGGGCGACTGTCGGCTACTGCCTGTAAGCGCCGTCAGTCGAAACCACGGCCGTGGCGCTGGGTGGATGAGCCCGCGGCCGTGTAGCTCTGCCCAGCGCTGCGTCAACCGGCTCGTCGGCCCATCACATCTGGATGATGCCCTTGCGGAGCCCTTCCGTGACGGCTTCGACCCGGTTGGTCACCTCGAGCTTGCGGTAGATGTGCTCGAGGTGCGTTCGAATGGTGGCCTTCGACAGGTTGAGCATCGTCGCCGCCTCGTTGTTCGACACGCCCTTGGCGATGAGCTGGAGGATCTCGGTCTCGCGGGCCGACAGCTTCTTGCCTTCGGGCTCGGCGGGGAGCGGATTTCCGGCGGGCGTGGCGGCGGGCAGCGGCTCTGACGTCGGTCCCTCGGGCACACGGAAGTGTTTGAGCAGCCGGCGGGCGAGCGACGGCTGAATGACGGTGCCGCCCTGGCTCACCTCTTTGATGGCCTCGACCATCTTGTCGGCGGGGGTGCCCTTGAGCAGGTAGCCCGAGGCCCCGGCCTGCACCGCCTCGAGCACTTTGTCCTCTTCGTCGAAGATGGTGAAGATCAGCACCTCGATCGACGGCAGCTCGCCCTTCACCACGCGCGTCACGTCGATGCCGCTCATGCGGGGCAGGCCGAGATCGAGCAGCACCACGTCGGGCTTGAGCCGGCGGATGTCTTCGATGGCCGTCTCGCCCGAGAGCGCGGTGCCGATGATCTCGAGCTCGGCGCTGGCCTCGAGCAGCTTGAGCTGGTTCTTGAGGATCTTCGATTGGTCCTCGACGACGTAGACACGAATGCGGGGCGTGGCAGGGGCTTCCATGGAGGGCCTCGTCAGGGTGACAGGGGAACCGAGAAGGTGACGTGCGCGCCGGCGCCGGGCCGGCTGTCGACTGAGACGGTCGCGCCCACCTTGTTGGCGCGCTCCTGCAGGTTGATGAGGCCGTAGTGGCCGGGCCGCGGCGCCGCCGGGTCGAAGCCGCGTCCGTCGTCCTTCACCGTCAGCTGCACGCGCTCGGGCAGGAAGGCCATGCGCACCTCGACCTGCTTCGCCTGGGCGTGCTTGAGGGCGTTGGTGAGCAGCTCCTGCAGCACCCGGAAGAGCGCGAGCGACGACTCTGGCGGCAGCTTGCCGATGTACTCGCCGCTCTTCTGGAACGACACCGGCAGCTGGGTGCGCTCGCCGAACGTCTTGACGTAGTCCTCGAGGCCCGAGGCGAGGTCGAAGTCTTCGCGCATCATGCGCAGGCTGCGGCGCAGCTCTTCGATCGACTCCTCGGCCGAGGCCTTCAGCTCGCCGATCTCGGTGAGCAGCTGCTCGTCCTTCGCGAGCGAGGCCAGGTACTCGGACTGGATGATGAGCGACGAGAGGCTGGCGCCGAGCCCGTCGTGAATCTCGCGCGCCAGCCGGTTGCGCTCCTCGACCACGGCGAGATCCTTGAGGTCCTGCTGGAGCTCGAGCACCTCGCGGTGGCCCGTCGTCTCACGCTCGTTCAGGTACACCAGCACGTAGATGATGATGAAGTTGAGCGCGAGGTACCAGAGCAGCGTGAGGATCTCGATCGCCGTCGGAGTGCGGTTGAGCAGCTGATCGATGCGCGTGACGATCGGCAGCGCCAGCAGGGGCGGGAGGATCGCCAGCGGCTTGGGGAAGAGCAGGGCGAACAGCGTGGTGAAGAGCAGCTGGGAGGCCAACAGCGGGTTGGCGAGCCCGCCGCCGGTGAGCGGCTTGGCGACGACGATCACCATCACGACCAGATCGACCAGCAGCGTGAGGTACGTGATGGGCGGGCCGTAGCGGGGGTGGTCGAGCACCAGGTAGTTCGCGACGCTGTAGAGCAGCATCATGAAGAAGACGCCGAACGACAGCGCGGTGAAGCCAAAGTACAGCCGCCACACCGGCACCGAGAGGATGAAGAGGCCCAGGGTGAGGAACACCATGCGCGCGTAGAAGAGAGCGCGCGCCCGGGCGACGAAGCGATCCTTCAGCCACGAAGCCGCCGCGTCTCCCGCCGAGGCCTGCTGCGTCAGCCCCCGGCGCTCGAGCACCTGTTGCACGCGCGCCCTGCGGTCGGTCGTCTCCACGCGGGGAGATGCTACCCCGCGCGCCCGACGGGCGGTGGACGAGTTACAAGGCCTCCAATGGTGCCAGCGTCGGCAGCGATCGTCGGGCTCGGAGGGCTGGGGTGCCCGGCCTCGTTGGCGCTCGCCCGCCTGGGCGTCGGCGCCCTCACCCTCGTCGACCCCGACGTCGTGGACGTCACCAACCTCCACCGCCAGCCGTGGCACCACCCGGGCGACGTCGGCCGGCCGAAGGTCGAGTCGGCCGCCGAGAAGCTCCGCCGGCAGTTCCCCGAGGTGCGCATCGAGGCGCGCCAGGTGCGCGTCACCGCTGGCTCCGTCGAGGCCCTGTTCCGCGCCCACGACGTCGTGCTCGACGCGACCGATGGGGTGGGCACCAAGTTCCTGCTCTCCGACGCGAGCGTGCTCACGGGGACTCCGGCCATCTACGCGGGCGTACTGCGGTTCGAGGGCCTCGCGATGCGGCTCGAGCGGCATGGCCCCTGTCTGCGCTGCCTCTTCGAGACGCCGCCGACCGACGTGCCGACCTGCGCCGAGGCGGGGGTGCTGGGGGCGATGGCGGGCGTCGTCGGAGGGCTCCAGGCCTCGCTGGCGTTGCGGCCGAACACGCAGCCAGGGCTCGGGCTGCTCCACGTCATCGACGGGCGAGACCTGTCCTTTCGGGCCGTGAAGGTCAGGCGGCGGAGCGATTGCGCGGCGTGCGGCGACGGCGCCAGGGCAGTATTGCGAGACGAGGACGACCCATCGTGTCGCGTGCCACCATCGACATCACCCGCGAGGTCTGCCCCATGACGTGGGTGCGGGTGAAGCTGGCGCTCGAGGCGCTCGAGCCGGGTGACGTGCTCGAGGTGCACCTCAAGGGAGACGAGCCGAGGCGAAACCTGCCGCGCAACGCCCGCGACGATGGCCACCAGGTCGAGCCGCTCACCGAGCACGCCGATGGTTCGGCCACCCTCGTCATCACCGTGGGCGCGTCGTGAAGACGAATGGGGTCGTTCGGGCGCGAGCCCTCCGTCACGCCGAGCGCCTGCTCGAGGGCGGCCGCGCTGCGCTGAGCCTCGAGCGCAAGCGAGCGGTGGACCCCGTTCCGATGGGAGGCGGGTGATGGCGCTGAGCGATCCGCAGGTGCAGCGGTACAGCCGGCAGATTCTCCTCAAGGAGGTCGGTGGCCGCGGGCAGCTCCGGCTGCTGGGCGCTCCCTTCGAGGTGGCTGGCCGGGGCCCGGAGCTCGACGTCGCCGTGGCCTACCTCGCAGCGTCGGGCACGCCCGTTCGGAGCCCACACGCCCACGGTGGCTTCCTCGCGGGCGTCACGCTCGCGGAGTTTGCCCCAGACGCCGACACCCCGGGCCCCGTGGCGGGCTGGCTCGGGCCGATCGACGAGCTGTCGGCTGCGCCGGTCGACCTGCACCGCGTCGGCGTGGGGCAGGGCGTCGTCGTCAGCGTGCGCTCTGGAGTTCCCGCTCCGCCAAGCCCGTCGCTGCGCCCGCAGGTGCGCCCGGATGAGGGCCTCTCGCCCCAGCAGGCCACGCCCTCCCGGCCTGGTGAGCGCCCCTTCAACGGCCGTCCCCAGTCGTCGGAGCGGGCGTCGCCGGGTGTCTCTCCCGGGCCCGCGGCAGCCCAAAGCCTGAACCCAGCACGAACGGCGGCTCCTTCCTCGCTGGGATCGCCCGGAGCCGCTGTGGCCGAGGGCCTGAAAGCGGACGAAGGCGCGGCCTCCACGATCCACGGGCTGCGACCGGGTGACGTCGCGGAGCCCGTGTCCGTGGGGGCCCTCGCGGCCCTCCTTGCCCAGCGGGTGGTCCTGGGGCTCGAGCCGGCCGACGTCGCGGTGACGCGCTTCTCGGGCGGGCGGTGGGTGCGGGAGCCGTGACGGAGCGCCGATTTCCTCCCTCGCTCGCCGAAGCCTGCGCCGACGCGGAAGCCCGGGCGCCCCGCGAGGCCGTCTCGGTCTACCGCCGCCTCTCAGACGGCGGCTGGCACTTCCAGCCCCTCACCAACCGCGCCCAGGGCGAGCTGGCGTTCGAGCTGGACCCCTTCGAGTGGATGGCGCTCGAGCGCGAGCCCGGGTCGGCGCTGTGCCTCGTGCACTCGCACGTCGACGGGCCTGCCACCCTGAGCGCCAAAGACGTGGCCGCCTTCTCGGCTGGAGGGGGGCCCCTGCTCCCCGGCTTGTCCCTCGTGGTGCTCGGCCTCCGGCGCGGCCGGGTCGTCGAGGTGGTGGGCTCTGTCTTCGACGGCGGGTGGCGCCGTGTAGACCTTTTTGACACTTTCTCATTGCAGTCCCACCGCGACCTGCACTAAGTCGACGCGCTTTTTGACGCGGGTCGACCCCTCCACAGGAGTGTGAGACGCATGGCGCAGCAGCAGGAGCAGCAGGGTTTCACGGTGTGGCTGACGGGCATGCTGGGGGCGGGCAAGACGACCCTGGCCGAGTACATCTCGGCGCGGTTGCGCCAGGTCGGCCGCAAGGTCGAGGTGCTCGACGAAGACGACGTGGCCGAGTCCCTGTGGGGTGAGATCGAGGGCGCCAACAAGGACGAGCGGGTGCTGATCACCCGGCGCCTCGGCGTCGTGGCCGACATGCTCACGCGTCACGGCGTCTGCACGCTGGTGGCCTGCACGAGCCCCTACAAGGGCGTTCGCGACGAGAACCGGCGCCTCATCGGCCGCTACGTCGAGGTCTACATCGACTGCCCCACCGAGGACCTCATCAAGCGGGACTCGACCGGCAAGTACAAGAAGGCGATGAACAACGAGATCCCCGACTTCGTGGGCATCACGTCGCCGTACGAGCCTCCGCCGGACAACATGGTCGAGGTGAAGATCCGCTCCAACGAAGAGAGCGTCGAGGACGGGGCCCTGCGCGTGTTTCAGGCGCTGCTCGACCTGACGTACATGAACGCCGAGGAGCTGAAGATCATCACCGGCACGAAGATGAAGCCGAACCCCAAGGCGAAGAAGGGCAAGGCGGGGAAGCCGGCGAAGGCCGCGAAGGCGGCGCCCAAGAAGGGCAAGAAGAAGAAGTGACCTGCCCGGCGGTGGGTTGTCGGGGGTGGCCCACGACGGTACGAACGAGGCGCCATGAGCTCCGCGACCCACAAGCCCCTCCTGTCCGATGACGACGTGGCCCGGCTGTGCGCCGGCAGCGGCGAGAAGGTGTCGCAGCTGCGGGCGCGCATTCGGGGCTACGGCTCGGCGCTGGTGGCCTTCTCGGGCGGCGTCGACTCGACCTTCGTCCTGAAGGTGGCCGTCGAGGAGCTGGGCGAGCGCGCGCTCGGCCTCACGGCGCTGTCGCCCTCGGTGTCGCCCGACGAGGCTGACGAGGCGCGGGCGCTGGCGGCGCAAGTGGGCGCGCGTCACCTGGTGGTTGACTCGCACGAGCTCGAAGACCCGCGCTACGCCGCCAACCCCACCAACCGCTGCTACTTCTGCAAGACCGAGCTGTACGGCATCACCGAGCGCGTACGCGCGGAGCAGCAGCTCGCGGTGGTGCTCGACGGGTTCAACGCCGACGACAAGCGCGACCACCGCCCCGGGCACCAGGCCGCGCGGGAGCACCGGGTCGTCTCTCCGCTGGGCGACGTCGGCCTCACCAAGAACGAGATCCGCGCGTGGTCGCAGCGGCTGGGCCTGCCGACGTGGGACAAGCCGCAGCTGGCGTGTCTGGCGTCGCGGCTCCCATACGGCACCCAGGTGACGGTCGAGCGGCTCAAGCAGGTCGGCGCCGCCGAGCGCGCGCTGCGGGAGCTCGGCTTCAAGGTGTTCCGGGTGCGCTACCACCAGGAGGTCGCGCGCCTCGAGGTCGGCGCCGATGAGCTGCCCCGGCTGCTCGAGCCCGAGGTGCGCGCGCAGGTCGACCGCGCCCTCAAGGCGACCGGCTTCACCTTCGTCGCGGTCGATCTCGAGCCCTTCCGCTCCGGGCGCCTCAACGACAGCCTCTCGCGCCCTTCGGGCGTCGCGCTGCCGGTCCTGAGCTGAGTTGCCAAAGCCACTCGAATGGAATTGACGCGTCGTGTTGCGACGCGGGCAGCAGGCGGAACCACGAGTCGTTTCGGGGCCCTGCTACAGTGGGAGCCTCTTCGAACAGGCCGTCAGGAGGTCGTCTCGACATGCGTGCATCGACCGGTGCTCTGCCCACCCGCCTCATCTGGCTGGTGGCCGGGGTGGTGACCGCGCTGGGTTGCTCTTCGATGGGCGGCATGGGCGGCTGCGCGGCGCTCCAGCCGATCCCCAGCGGGCGGTACACGGGCCCGAAGAACGACAACGCGGTGAACCTTCGGCTTTCGCCCCAGGGCATCAACTACCTCAACCGCAACTGGCGCACGCTCATCGAGACGTTCGCGCCCGGGAGGCAGTTGACGGTGCCGGTGCCGTGCACGACGCAGAGCATCTCGGTCGTGGGCAACGTGGCCATCGCCGATCAGGGCGGCATGAACTGCAACGCCGAGTCGTGCGGCCGCCAGGACGGGCGGTGCAACACCTCGGGCGCGGCAGCCGACCTGCCGGCCAACGTGGCCATCGAGATCACCGGCTTCTCGCTCTTGCCGCGCTCGCCTGATGCGCTCGAGGCGTCGATTCAGCTCTCGGTCGACACCTCGACGGTGCTCGTCGCCAGCCAGAGCAGCAACTTCGTGGCCTGCATCGGGCTGAGCCGCATCAAGTGCGGGGTGCGCTTCAACACGGCCGAGCGCACGCCCGTCGACAACCGCCTGCGCGCCACGGTGCGCTTCAGCATCGACCAGAAGTGGGATCAGCTGCTCGCGTTCTCGGTCTCGAGCATCTCGGGCACCGAGGTGTGCGGCTCGAGCGGCGCGATGCAGCCGCCCGAGTGCCTCCAGACGCAAGACATCACGCTCTCGGGGCAGAACACCTGCGGCGACGTGTATTGCAACACGCTCGACTTCGACATCATCAAGGACACGCTGCTGCGGCTGGTGTCACCGCTGCTGCAGGGGCAGATCCGCGGCATTCTCGCGGACCAGTCGTGTCAGGCCTGCGGGCCGGGCATGCCCGCGTGCCCCACCGTCGGCAACGCCACCTCGGTCTGTCAGGACGGCATCTGCAAGGACGCGGCGGACAACTCGAAGTGCGTGCCGCGGTTCCTCGGGGTCGAGGGGCGCATCAACCTCGGCGCCACGCTGGGCAGCTTCGGGGCGCCGCCCACCGCGCAGATGGATCTGTCGTTCGCGGCGGGCTCGAGCGTGACGGTCGATCAAGGCGCCTCGTTCGGGACGCGGGTTGGCGTGAAGGCGGTCGCGGTGGCGCCGTGCGTGGCGCCGCAGGCCGCGCCGCCCATCGTCGCGGTGTCGGCGCCGAACTTCGACGCCGAGGCGCCGAGCCGAATGCTCCCCGACGGCGGCACCACCCGCGAATACCACGCAGCGCTGGGGTTCTCGTCGCCGTTCCTGAACCTGGCCTTCCACGAGGCGCAGCAGGCCGGCGCGCTCTGCCTGCAACTCGACACCAACAACGTCGGCCTCATCAACACCGGGCTCTTCAAGACGCTGCTGCCGTCGCTGGGGCCGCTCGCCACCCGCGACGGGAAGGACGCGCCCATGATGGTCGCCTTGCGACCGGGCCGGGCGCCGACGGTCGCCATCGGCGAGGGCACCTTCGACCCCGTCACCAAGCGGCCGATCAAGCCGCTCATCCGCCTCGAGCTGAACGATCTGTCGATTGACTTCTACGCGATGCTCGATGACCGCTACGCGCGGCTCTTCACCATCACGGCCGACATCGCCCTGCCGCTGTCGCTCATCTTCACCGGGTGCGATCAGGTGACGCCGGCCATCGGCGATCTGCGCATGCTGATCACCAACGTGCGGACGGCGAACAGCGAGATGCTGGCCGAAGATCCGAAGCTCCTGTCCGATCTGATCCCCGCGGTCATCGGGCTGGCCGAGCCGGCGGTGGCGGGCGCGCTGCAGCCGTTCACGCTGCCCTCGCTCGGGAGCTTCAAGCTGCGCGTCAACGGGGTGAAGGGCCTCGGGCAGATCGCCGGGACCGAGACCTACAACCACCTGGGCCTCTACGCCGAGCTGCTGCCGGCGAACGCGCAGTGCCAGGTGACCAGCCCGCGCACCTCGGCCCGGCTGCGGGAGTCCGAGATCCCGAAGGCGAGCGAGATGCGGCTGTCGGGCAAGCCCCTCCCGTGGCCCACCGCGCGGCTCGAAGTGCAGGCGACCGGCAAGCCGGGGACGCCCGAGTTCGCGGTGAAGATCGACAACGGGCTGTGGAGCGACTTCCGCCCCGCGGACGCCGACGTGCTCACCGTCGCGCACCCACGCTTCCTGATTCAGGGCCACCACACCATCTTCGTGCGCTCGCGCATGGCCGAGGACCCGCACGGGGTGTCCGAGGCGGTGGCGGTGCCGTTCTTCATCGACTGGGACGCGCCCGAGGTGCGGCTCGACGTCGACCGCGAGCACGATCGCGTGCTGGTGTCCGCGCGAGACGTGCTGACGAGGCCGGAGGCGCTCCGGTACGCGTATGCTGTGGGAGACGAGGCGCCCGGTGCGTTCGGCCCGGCGAGGGAGATCTCGCTCGAGGCCGTCGAAGCGAGGGGCGGCGTGCGGGTGCTCGTGATGGACGAGGTCGGCAACGTGGGAGAGGCGCGCTACCGAGCGGCCATCGTTCGCGACCTCGGAGCGCGCGCGGCGCCGGCGCTGAACACGCCAGAGTCCGGCTCGTCGGGGGGCGGCTGCGCGGCCGTCAGCGCGTCGCCCCTGCTGCTCGCTCTGGCGTTGCTGCGCGTTCGGCGCAGGCGCTGAGCGCGGGTCCAGGCCAAGCACGGGCAGGCCCGGGGTTCCCCGCGGCGGTTCCGCGGCGTCTTCACGGCCAGCCATGGGGGCACTGACGTCGCCTTCTCACGAAAGTGGAGCGCGGAGCCTCGGAGAGTGGAGCGCCGAGCAGAAGCGGCACTCGAACGACGCCGCCTTCTTCGGCAATCCGCGGAGGGTGGAGCGCAGAAGGTGGAGCCGCGTCGAGCGGGAGTTGCAGCCGTCCGTGGGGGTTCGGCTCCGATGGGGCGATGGCGACCAGTTGGGCGCTCCGAAGCCCCGAGGGCCGCACGTCACAGCACGAACGGCTCGGCGTCTTTCATTCATCGGCCGCCAGCGGCCTGGCGTCGAAAGATGCCGAGGTTGAAGGGGCTCGGTGATCGAGATCCTTCCATGGCCCCAGCGGATCTCGAGGCTTCAGGGCCCCGCTCGTTCACGCGCTCTCGAAGCCGAACGCGCTCCAGTCACGCCCGGGTCAGCCGCAGCTCGACCTCACGCGAGACGAACTTCCACTCCTCGGTCGCACGCAGCTCGGCCAGCAACGAATCGAACCGGGGCTCGTCTTGCGGGGCGAACTCGAACCAGGTGAGGAAGTCGAACTCGGCTCCGAGATCGCGGCCATGGTAGAGCCGCCGGGCGACCGCGGGCAGGTACCGCGCCCCGACGCCCACGTGCTGTGACTTCGTCTCGAAGAGCTCGCGCCGCTGGTCCTGTGACAGCGCCCACCACGCGGCTGACTTCGACATCGGAATGAGGCACGCGCGCGTCGCCTCGGTGCGCCCGAGCCCAGCCTGGACGGAGGCCAGCGCGTCGTGCTCGGCGCGGGTCGAGTACCGCTCGTTGCTGCGGACGCCCAGCAGTCGCCATGGAGCGCTTCCCTGCGCCACGAAGCTCGGGCCCTCGAGCCGGTCCAGGAACGGCACCGCGGGGAGGCCTTCCCCGATGATGGCGCGCTGCGCAGTGACCCGCCACGCCCCAGAGGAGCCGCCGAGCAGGGAGGCGCGCACGAGGTCGCCACGCGTCGGCTCTGGCGTCGCCGGGGCTGTTGCGCAGGCCGCGGCGCTCGCGGCGCCCCCAACGATCAAGGTTCGACGAGTCATGCGCATGCAATCTCCTGAACGAGTCCGGCGCTGTAGGCCCGATCGGGCCTTCCGGTTTCAGCTGAATCGGTTTCATGGCATGGGGCACCCGTGCGCACCATGACGAGCCGAACGCTCCTGGCCCTCGGGCTCGCGTGCGCCACGGGTGCGAACGCTCAAGAGCGGTGGGATCACCGCGGCAGCGTCGGGCTCCTCGCCGGCGTCGGCGTCGAAGGCCGCACCTCCATCGGCATCATGCAGTCGGACTCCGGTGCGCGGCTGCTCCCCGAAGTCGGCGGAACGCTCGCCTTGTCCGAGCGCTGGCACCTCAAGCTCGCGGGACGTCTCGCGCTCCTGGGGCCGCAGCTCGGCGTGATGATCCTCGCGGGCGTGCGGTCGACCTATGGGCAGCGCTTCAAGACCTTCTTCGACCTCGACGCCTCGGTGAACGCCGTGCCCATCTTCACCCTCGGGCCCCGCGTCGCGTTCGGCGTTCAGTACGAGCTCGCCGAGATCGTCGGCGCGTTCGCCTCGGCTGGCGTCAACTTCGGCATCGGCCCGGCCGGTGCGCGCCTGGGCTTCGAGCTCATGATCGGCCTCCAGTTCCGCTCCTATCTGCTCGAATGATCGCGCCGTTTTTTTGACCCTCGAGAATCGTGTGCGACCATGTGTGCACCTGTAAGGGAGGACGTACCGCACATGGATGACAACAATCGTCTCACCTCGGTGGTGTTCCGGCTGAACCGTGATCGACTCGACGCGCTGAAGGAGCTCTCGAAGGAGACGCGCATTCGGCAGAGCGAGTACCTGCGCGAGGCGATCAGCGATCTGCTCGAGAAGTACGAAGACCGGCTGATGGACTGACTCAGTCTTCGACGAAGGGCGGCGCGAGGGGCAGGCCTTGGGCGGTGCGTCGCTCCTCGGCCGTGAAGGGATCGTCGACCGCGTCGTACTCGACGTTCCACAACGTGAGCCCGGCCGCCGGAGCCCGAAACCGTCTCGACGGCCGCCCGGGCGAATCGAGGCCCTCGGCGCTGCTCCCCGACGCGAGCGCCGCCTCGAACCCGTCGACGCTCCACTCGGCGCGCGCCACGGCGACCGCGGCCCCCACGAGGCTGCGCACCATGTAGCGCCCGAACCCTTCACCCCGCACACGCACGTCCACCAGGCCGTCCCGGCCGCGGGCGACCTCGATCGCTCGGATCGTCCGCGGCTTCACCGCGCTCGAGGGATCGTGGAAGGCCGAATAGTCGAACGTGCCGACGGCCCGCCGCAGCACGCCCTCAAGTCGTGTCGGGTCGACCTCGACCGGCCAGCCGAACGGGGCCCAGTCCGGTCGTGCGCCAGTCAGCAGCCGGTAGCGGTACTCCTTCACGCGGGAGCGCCACTGTGCGTTGAAGTGCGCGGGGGCGGGCCGGGCCAGCGCGATGCCGAGATCGCCGGGCAGGTGGGCGTTGATGCGCCCGGGCAGCTCGTCGAGTGGGCCCCCGTCGAGCACCCGCAGCGACAACACCAGCATGCGGGCGTGAACGCCGGCGTCGGTCCGCCCGCTCGCCACCGGGCTGCGCTCGAGCCCCGCTTTCAGCAGCGCCGCCTTCAACGTCGCTTGAACCGTCACCGCATCGGCCTGAGCCTGATAGCCTCTGAACCGCGTGCCGTGGTACCAACACCACAGCGCGACGAGCCTGGAGGGAGTGCGGGACATGGCTGAGCAGACCTGGCTCTTCCGGCAAGGCGACCTGATCCTGGGTCCCGTACCCACGAAGGTGCTGGTCGACAAGCTCTTCACCGGCGAGCTGAGTGGGCTGACCGAGGTCCAGATGATGGGCTCGGGCATCTTCCGCAAGCTGAAGGACGTGCCCGAGCTCAAGGTGCACTGGGCCAAGGCCGAGGCGAAGGCGCGGGTCGACGCACAGGCCGCCGAGCACGCGAAGCAGCGGCAGAAGCGCACCCTGCTGCTGGTTGGCATCGCGGCCGGCGTGCTGCTCGTGGTGGGCGTGGGCGTCGCGGTGCTCGGCAGCTACCTCGCCGTGCACGGCTCGACCGGTGACGACGGCGACAACGACATCACCTTCGAGGCGCCGGTCATCGCCCGGGCCAAGCGCGACGCCGACGAGCTCGTCGACTACCAGATGGGCAAACGCCCCACGACGCCCAGGCCCACCGGCACGACGGGCACCACCGGGGCCACCGCCTCGGCTCCCCCCCCCGGCACGCCGAAGCCGAAGATGGGCAGCGCCGACTCCGACGGGCTCGCCGTGGGCGAGGTCGACCAGGACGCGATCAACGCCGTCATCGCGAAGTTCAAGCCCACGCTCATCCCCTGCATCCGCGAGGTGGCGAAGCCCGGCATGCCGCCCACGAAGATCCCCATCGAGTTCAGCGTGCTCGAGACCGGCAAGGTGGGCCGCGTCTGGGTCGACAACCCCGACTTCAAGAACGGCCCCCTCGTCGAGTGCCTCTCGCGCGAGATGGCGAAGTGGCCGTTCAAGCCGCAGCCCTCTGGCGCCACCATTCAGCTCGCGTTCAACATCGGCAAGAAGAGTTGAAAGGGCGCACCCCTTCTGGTTCAAGACGCGCTTTCGCAAGGCGAGGGGTTGCCCCATGTCGAACGTCGAACAGGAGCTCGATCGCAAGGCGATGAACGCGCCTCCGGGGAGCTTCCGCCAGGCCGTGCTGCTCGCGGCCAAACGGTTCAAGTCCTCGTGGGTCGAGCTCGGCAAGCTGCTGACGAAGGTGCGTCACGAGGGCACCTTTCAAGACTGGGGCTACCCGACGTTCGACGCGTACTGCCTGGCCGAGCTGCGCATTCGCAAGCAGACGGCCGACAAGCTCACCAAGGGCTACTCGGTGATGAACAAGTACGAGCCCGAGCGCCTCCAGCAGCCCGACATCGCAGAGTCGGCCCCGCCGTTCGAGGTGGTCGAGGTGCTCGCCCAGGCCGAAGATCGGGGCCAGCTCTCGGCGCAGGAGTACCGCTCGATTCGCGACGCCATCTGGAACCAGGAGAAGCCCACCAGCGAGCTGCGCAAGGAGCTGGTCGAGCGCTTCCCCGCCCCAGACGGGCAGGGCCCTTCGGACGCGCAGAGCGCCAAGCGGCTGTGGCTCCAGATGAAGCGGCTGGCCGCCGAGCTGAAGGCCAACAAGAAGATCCCCCGCGCGCTGGTAGAGCGGGCCGACGCCCTGGTCGACGATCTCGAGGCCGTCGTCACCAGCAAGGCCGAGGCCTGACGACCGGCCCGAAGAGGCGCGTCACGTTGCTGACGCCTGCCTCCCCGGCGGTCGAGGTGCCGACGGCGCGAGGGGCTGCTACTGTTTCTTCGTTCGGCACCTGTGACTACAGTGCTGGCTCAAGGCTCGTTGCGCTGGAGGCGGTGTGAAGAAGGGCGAACACCACGTCAATCTGTCGTGCTCCTTCTGCGGGAAGTCTCAACGCGAGGTCCGCAAGCTCATCGCTGGCCCCACCGTCTACATCTGCGACGAGTGCATCAAGCTCTGCAACGACATCATCGCGGAAGAGAACGAGAAGGACGAGGCCCGCCCGCAGGTGAGCCTGCCCACCCCCGTCGAGATCAAGACGTTCCTCGACGACTACGTCGTGGGCCAGGACTTCGCCAAGCGCACGCTCGCGGTGGCCGTCTACAACCACTACAAGCGCATCTATCAGCGCAAGGCCTCGGCCAAGCCGCGCCCGGGCATGAAGCTCCCCGGGCCCGAAGAGGTCGAGCTGTCGAAGTCGAACATTCTGCTCATCGGCCCCACCGGCTCGGGCAAGACGCTGCTCGCCCAGTCGCTCGCGCGGTTCCTCAACGTGCCGTTCACCATCGCCGACGCCACCAGCCTCACCGAGGCGGGGTACGTCGGTGAAGACGTCGAGAACATCATCCAGAACCTGCTGCACAACGCCGACTACGACGTCGAGAAGGCCGCGCGCGGCATCGTCTACGTCGACGAGATCGACAAGATCGCCCGCAAGAACGGCGACACGCCCTCGGCCACCCGCGACGTCGGCGGCGAAGGTGTGCAGCAGGCGCTGCTCAAGATCATCGAGGGCACCCGCGCGAACGTCACTCCGCGCGGTGGCAAGAAGTACAACCAGCAGGAGTACATCCAGGTCGACACCTCGAACATCCTCTTCATCTGCGGCGGCGCCTTCCACGGCATCGAGCAGGTGATCCGCCGGCGCACGGGCGAGAAGGGCCTCGGGTTCGGCGCGTCGATCGAGTCGAAAGAGGAGCGCAGCGTCGGTGAGCTGCTGCGCCTCGTCGAGCCCGACGACCTCATGAAGTTCGGCATGATCCCCGAGTTCATCGGCCGACTGCCCGTCACCGCGACGCTGAACGATCTCAAGGAAGAGGATCTGATCACCATCCTCACCGAGCCGAAGAACGCGCTCACCAAGCAGTACCAGAAGCTGTTCGAGATGGAGAAGGTGAAGCTCCACTTCTCGAAGGACGCGCTCAAGGCCGTCGCGAAGGAGGCGCTGCGCCGGCACTCCGGGGCCCGCGGCCTGCGCGCCATCATGGAAGACGCGATGCTCGACATCATGTACGACGTGCCCTTCCGCGAGGGCGTGAAGGAATGCCGGATCACCGAAGGCGTCGTGCTCAAGAAGGAAGCGCCGCAGATCTTCTTCGAGAAGGAGAAGAAGTCGGCCTGAGGCTCGCGCTCGCCTGCCTCGCGCTGCTCGCGGCCGCTTGTCCGGCGAAGACCCAGGTCGTCGACGCGGGGCGCTGTGACTGCTCCACCGTCGCGGTCGCGCCGCCGAAGCCCGTCGCGCCGCCGCCCCGCCCCGTCCACCAGGAGCCCGGGGCCGACCACCATGACGTGCACCCGCTCGCCGTCTGTGAGGCGAAGGGTGACGACCCGCTCGAGGCGGCGCGTCGCTTCGCCGACGCCGAGGCGTGGGACAAGGCCCTCTCGTGCGCCGCGCAGGCCTCGGCCCTCATGCCGAACGAGCCGCTGGCGCACGCCGAGCGGGGCCGCGCCCTGGTGGCGCTCGAGCGGTTCGACGAGGCGAAGGTGGCGTACGCGCGGGCGCTGGCCATCGAGCCCGATCACCTCGACGCGCTGCTGGGCGCGGCGCACCTCTACGCCGTGGCGCTCCCGTCGGCCCGTGAGGTCGACGAGCTCGGCGTCATCTACGCCGAGCGGGGCTTCGAGCTGGCGAGCGCGCCGCTGCTGGCCGACGAGGGCGACGGAGGCGAGGCGCCGGTGGCCGACCGTGAGCTGGCTCTCGAGTTCGCCCGCGTCGCGGCGATGGCGCTCAACGACGTGGGCCGAAACGCCGACGCCATCGCCCGCGCCGAGTGGGTGCTCTCGCGCGTGAAGGACGACCCCGAGGCCCAGTTCGAGCGCGCCATCGCCTTGTTCGAGCGGTGCCAGTTCGCCGAGGCGAAGGGGGCCTTCCAGCGGCTGCTCGGCGACTCGAGCCGCTCCGGTCACGCCCACTACCACCTGGGGCTCCTGCTCGAGCGGGAAGGCAAGCAGGCCGAGGCCGACAAGCAGTTCGCGAAGGCCCTCAAGGCCTCGCCAGAGCACTTCTGGGCCCCGGTGCTGCTGTCGCAAGACGAGTTCCGCAAGGAGCTCGACGCCCTCATCGCGGCGCTCGAGCCCGAGGTGAAGAAGGATCTCACCGGCGTGCCCATCGAGGTGGAAGATCTGCCGCGCCTCGACGATTTGACGACGGGCGAGCCGCCGCTGTCGCCCACGATCCTGGGCCTCTTTCGCGGGCCGCCGCTCCAGGAGGCCTGCACACCCGAGAACGGGGCCGAGCCCGGGCAGCCCTGTCGCTCCATCGCGCTGTACCGGAAGAACCTCGGCCGGGCGGTGAAGACGCGCGACGAGCTGCTGCAGCAGATGAAGGTGACGTTGCTCCACGAGATCGGCCACCTGCGCGGCGAGGACGACGGTGAGCTGGCCGCGCGAGGCCTCGAGTGAAGGCGGCGGTCGCGAAGGTGAGCGAGAAGGCCGCGAAGTCGGTGCGGCTCGGCTACCCGTGGGTGTGGCGGCAGGAGCTCGTGTCGCTCCCGAAGGATCTCCCGAAGGGCGCGCTCGTCGACGTCGTCGACGCCCAGCAGAACCCCCTCGGCCAGGCCTTCTCGGCCTCGACCTCTCCGCTGGCGCTGCGGCTCGTGTCACGCAGCCTGTCCACCGAGGAGCGGGTCGACGACGCCTTCTGGAAGCGACGCTTCGAGCTTGCCCTCGCGCGCCGCGCGAGCCTCGTGGGCCGCGACGCGATGCGCCTGGTGCACGCCGAGGCCGATCTGGTGCCGGGCCTCATCGTCGACCGCTACGGGCCGGCGCTCACCCTGCAGACGCTCAGCGAGGGCGCCGACGTGCGCAAGGCGAGCTGGGCGCGCCTGCTGCAAGAGGTGACGGGCGCCTCGCTCGTGGTGTGCCGTGACGACGCCTCGGGTCGCGACTTCGAGGGCCTCACGCGCGAGGTGAAGGTGCTGGGCGGCGAGGGCCCCACGCTCGTCGAGTACCACGAGGGCCGCAGCACGCTCTCACTCGACCTGCTCGCCGACTCGAAGACCGGCTCGTTCCTCGATCAGCTCGACAACCACCTGCGGGCCGGCGAGCTGGGCCGCGGCCGGGCGCTCGACACCTTCAGCTACCACGGCGGCTTCGCGCTCGCGCTCGCGCGCTCGTGCACCAGCGTCGTCACCGTCGAGCAGGATCCCGAAGCAGCCGAGCGGGCGCGCGCGAACGTGGCGCGCAATGGCCACCGGCACGTCGAGGTCGTCACCGGCAACGCCTTCGACGAGCTGCGGCGCCGCAGCGACGCGGGTGAGGTGTTCGACACCGTCGTCATCGATCCGCCCGGGCTCGCCAAGCGCAAAGAGGGCCTCGCCACCGCGCGGCGCGCCTACCACGAGCTCAACGTGCGGGCCTTCAAGCTGGTGGCGCCTGAGGGCCTGCTGGTGACGTGCTCGTGCTCTGGCAAGTTCGGCCGCGACGCGTTCGAGGCGATGGTGCTCGAGGCGGCGGCCGACGCGCGGCGCACCGTGCAGATCCTCGAGCGGCGGGGGGCCGGGCTCGATCACCCGGTGCTGCCGGGCCTGCCCGAGACCGAGTACCTCAAGGCCTGGTTCCTGCGGGTGCTGTGAGGCAGCGTCAGCCCTTGAGGCCGAGCTCCTTCTTCAGCTTCGCCGTCAGCTCGAAGTACTCCTGCCGCGAGAAGGGCACGTTCAAGATGTGGAAGTCCTTCTTCGAGAGCCCCACGCAGCCGAAGCAGTAGGTGCAGTCGGACAGGTTGCGGCTGAAGATGACGTAGGCGCTCGCGGTGCAGTTCTCGCTCTGCACGCAGTACGCGCAGCCGTGGAGCGACTTCGAGTCGACGCAGTGCGAGCAGTTGTTGCACAGCTCGCAGCGGATGCAGTGGGTCGACGCGTAGCAGGCCTCGCACCCCTCGCAGAACATGCAGTTGGCGCAGCGCACGCAGCCCGAGCACGCGTAGCTCCCGGGGTTGCCGTCGTCGGAGGCGAACGACTGGGTCAACCGGCCCAGCTCGTCGAGGAAGCGCCGCTTGTCGAGCGAAGCGACGAGGGCGCGGGCATCAGCCGGTTCGAGGGACTTGCGAGGGTCGCGGGCCACGGACGGGAGTATTCCCCAGGTCGACGCTGACACGAATCTCTTTGCCGTCATCAGGGCAGCGGCCGCACGAACGCCGACACCGCCGTCACCACCGCCGCCGGCTTGTCGATGAAGGGCAGGTGACGGCACCCGCTGAGCTGCACCACCTCGAGCTGCTTGACGAGCGTGGCGAGGCGCTCGAGGTGGGCGGGCGAGGTGAACGCGTCCTGGTCGCCGCGAAGGCCGAGCGCAGGGCAGGTGACGCCGCGGAGGAAGTCGTCCATCTGCCAGGTCGCCAGCTTCGGGCCCGTCCACAAGGTGGCCCAGTCGGTGAAGGTGCGCTCCGGGTCCGACGCGGCAGCCACCAACGAGTCCGGCAGGCCGCGCTGGTACAGCCGGCGGATCTCGAGGCGCAGCCCGTCGTCGACGAAGAGCAGCGGGGCCATCGCGATGACGCCCTCGACCGGCTGGGCGGCGGCGCCCGCGTGGAGGAGGGCAATCGAAGCCCCCTCCTGGTGCCCGAGGAGGACGACGCGCTCGAGCCCCAGGGCGCCGCGCATGGCCGGCAGCACGTCGAGGGCTTCGTGCTCGAGGTACCCGGGACGCAGCGGCTCGGGCCGGGGTTCGGACTCGCCCCAGCCGAGGCGGGAATACGCGTACACCCGGCGGTCGGTGGCGTCGGCCAGCCGCTGGGGAAACTCGCCCCACCCCTTCGCGTGGCCGGCCGCCTCGTGCAACAGCAGCACCGGGGCGTGCGTCTCACCCTGGCCCCACCACGCGTACTCGTACGAGTAGTCGTTGACGCGAATCGTCGGCATTCGATCGCAGGCAGCAAAGCAGAAGGGCCCGAAGGCGCCCACGCCTTTGCACGGGCGCGCCTCCTATTCAGGCCCGGGCGGCGGGCGGCGGGCCGAGCGAGATGGCGGCGCGCGAGGGCGCCTCGAGCGACACCTCGAAGGTGAGCCCCGAGGCGACCTGCGGCAGCGACGAGGTCCAGGCGCGGGTCAGCTCTCCATCGATCGAGACGCGCAGGCGATCGCCGTCGGCGCAGAGGGTGACGATGCCCTTCTGGCCGGGGGCGCAGCGCTCGGCGGCGTCGATCAGCACCAGGCTCACCAGCCGCATGAAGGGCAATGGGTCGACGAGGCGCCCGGCGAGCGGCTGGTAGTCGCGCACGAGCTGGACGTTGCGCTTGAGGCGGGGCTCGACGAGGAGCAGCACCGCGTCGAGCACGTCGGCGATGCGGGCGGGCTGCTTCGACTGCATCAGGGCGCTCGACGCGCGCAGGCCCTGCATGAGCCCCTCGATGCGGCGCAGGCCCTCGCCGGTGTCCTGGAGCGCCTCGCGCACCTCGCCGTCGGCGCCGGCCTTCTCGGCGAGCTGTCGCTCGAGGAACTGGTGGTTGCTCATGACGAAGGCGAGCGGGTTGGCGAGGTCGTGCGTCACCTGCGCGGCGAGCGACTGGAGCGACTCCGACAGCCGGCTCGTCTCTCGGAGCGCGGCCTCGTGCTCCACAGCCCGCTGCTGTACGAGCCGGGCGCTCGTTCGCGCGACCGCCACGAGCGCCGCGAAGGCCAGGAGCGCCAGCGCGAGCGCGCCCCCCACCAGCACGCCCAGCCGGGACCAGGCGTCGGCCAGCGACGCCGAGATGCTGGCCGTCTGTCGCCGCAGCGCGCGCGTCAGCTCACCTGCCGCGGCGTGCGCCCTCGAACGATCGTTCTGCGCGAGCGCCTGCTCGAGGGTGGCCAGCGCCGACAGGGCCCCGGGAGACGGCTCGTTCGTGCGCGAGAAGGCCCGCACCGCCTCGAGCCCACCCCCCACGTCGCCGCCCGACTCGATGGCCTCGTCGAGGGCCTGCACCGCCACCAGCCAGCGCACGTCGTGTGACAGCGACTCGCGGGCGGCCGTGACGTCGAGCCACAGCTTCACCGCAAAGGCGCCGAACCCCACCAGGGCGACGACGGCGAGGGCGAGGGCGGCCTTCCAGCGGTGATCGAGCACGGAAGTGAATCTCCGCCGCAAGTCTGTCACGAAGCGCCCCTCGTCTGGCAGGCCGTTCGTGTACAAGGCCCTCGCCGTGGATCTGTCGCACCTCAACCCGCCGCAGCGCGAGGCCGTGCTCACCACCGAGGGGCCGCTCCTGGTGCTCGCCGGCGCCGGCTCGGGCAAGACGCGCGTCATCACCCACCGCATCTGTCATCTGCTCGAGAACCGGGTGCCAGCCCGCGCCATCCTCGCGGTGACCTTCACCAACAAGGCCGCGGCCGAGATGAAGGAGCGCGTCGTACACATGGCCGGGCAGCGCGCGCTCGGCGTCACCCTGTCGACGTTCCACGCGTTCGGCGCCGAGGTGTTGAAGGCGCACCTGCCGAAGCTGGGCTGGCCGAAGAAGTTCTCGATCGTCGACACCGGCGATCAGCTCGCGCTCGTGCGGCGGGCGATGCGCGACCGCAACGTCGACGACAAGGCCTTCGACCCGCGCAAGGTGCTCACGCTCATCAGCAGGGCCAAGAACTCGGGCGAGGTGCCGCAGCCGAAGCCCGAGGGGCAGGGCGACGATCTCGATCTCGTGGCGCACCTCGTCTTCCCGCTCTACCAGCTGGCGCTGAAGGCCCAGGGCGCGGTCGACTTCGACGACCTCATCGTCTACCCGTCGCGGATCTTCGAGGAGTTCCCGCTGGTGAAGCAGCAGTACCAGGCCCGGTACCGCTACATCATGGTCGACGAGTTCCAGGACACCAACCGCGCGCAGCTCGAGGTGCTGCGGCACCTGGGCGAAGGCCACGGCAACGTCTGCGCGGTGGGCGACGACGACCAGTGCATCTACTCGTGGCGCGGCGCCGAGGTGCGCAACATCCTCGAGTACGAGCGCTTCTTCCCCGGCGGGAAAGAGGTGCGCCTCGAGCAGAACTACCGCTCGACGGCCTGCATCCTCGACGCGGCCAACGCCGTCATCGAGAAGAACCCGCAGCGCCGCCCCAAGCGCATGTGGACCGACGTGAAGGGCGGGGTGAAGGTGAAGCTGGTGTCGGCCCCCTCGGAGGAAGAAGAGGCCCGCTACGTCGCCCGCGAGGTGAAGGAGGCGATGGCCCGCGGCATGCCAGCCGACGAGATCGCCGTGCTCTACCGCACCAACGGCCAGTCGCGCCCCGTCGAGGAAGCGCTGCGCGAGCGCGACGTGCGGTACGAGGTGATCGGCGGCACCGAGTTCTTCGATCGCCGCGAGGTGAAGGACGTCATCGCGTACTTCAAGCTCATCGCGAACCCCCGAGACGAGACGTCGCTGTTGCGCATCATCAACGTGCCGGCGCGCGGCATCGGCGACGTCACCATGGAGCGCATCACCGCCTGGGCGGTGAAGAGCGAGGTGCCGCTGTGGAAGGCGCTCGAGCGGGCCGACGAGGTGCCCGAGGTGCCGCAGGGCGCACCAGAGAAGGTGCGCGAGTTCATCGAGCTGGTCGAGCGCTACCGCCGGGCCTTCACGAAGGGCAACCTCGCCCACGTCACCCGCGACCTGCTCGCCGAGATCGACTTCGTCGGCGCCGCCCGCCAGCACGCGCCGTCACAGGCCTCGGCCGATCGCAAGGCGAAGGCCGTCGCGCAGGTCATCGACAGCCTCGAGGCCTACGAGAAGCGTGAAGGGCCCAAGGCCAGCCTGCTCACGTACCTGAACCGCCTCGCGCTCGACACGAAGGACGACGAAGACGAGGCGCACCACACGCAGGGGCGGGTGACGTTGATGACGCTCCACGGCTCGAAGGGCCTCGAGTGGCGCCTCGTGTTCCTGATGGGCCTCGAGGAAGAGCTGCTGCCGCACTCGGGCATGCAGGGCGAGCTGCCCAACCCCGAGGAGGAGCGCCGCCTCTGCTACGTCGGCATGACGCGCGCGCGGGAGCAACTGGTGATGACCCGCGCCACCATGCGCCTCAAGCGCGGGCGCGAGGTGCCGAGAACACCCAGCCGGTTCCTCGACGACCTGCCCGAAGACCTGTGTGAAATCATCGATCTCGACGCGGTGCCCGACGGGCCGCCGACAGAGAAGGAGCAGAACTTCTTCGCCGCCCTGCGCGAGCGGCTCAAGTCGCAGGGCAACGGCCCGCCGCCGTCGAGCTGAAACGGGCTTTCGCTGATCCAGACGGCGGGAGGTCTTGACACCCCGTGTCTGCACAGGTAGCAGGGCCGCCCTTTCCAGCTTCGCTCGGGCAGCCGCGCGGAGCGCTACAGCAAGGTTCAAGTCATGCCGCACCAGAGGACGTACAGCGCGAAGGCGAAGGACATCAAGCGCGAGTGGCACCTCGTCGACGTCGACGGGAAGATTCTCGGCCGCGTCGCCACCCAGATCGCCACGCTGCTCAAGGGCAAGCACAAGGCGATGTACACACCGTCGATCGACACCGGCGACCACGTCGTGGTGATCAACGCCGAGAAGGTGAAGATCACCGGCAACAAGCCGACCCAGAAGCTGTACCACCGGCACCCGAAGGCCGGCTTCCCGGGCGCGCTCAAGACGACCGACTACCAGACGCTCCAGAAGGGTCACCCGGAAGACATCATCGAGAACGCCGTGCGCAAGATGCTGCCGCGCAACGCGCTCGGCCGGCAGATGATGACGAAGCTGAAGATCTACGCGGGCGACAAGCACCCCCACGTCGCCCAGAAGCCAGCCGCTCGCGCGGTCAAGGCCTAAAACCCGAAGCACCTGAGACGACACCATGGCCAAGTCTGGCACTGACGGTTTCTACGCTACCGGCCGCCGCAAGGAGGCCACCGCCCGCGTGTGGGTCAAGCCCGGCGCCGGCTCGATGATGATCAACGGCCGCCCGATGGACGAGTACTTCGGCCGCGAGACGTCGATCATGGTCATCAACCAGCCCCTCCAGGTGCTGGAGCAGATGGGCAAGGTCGACATGACGGTGAACGTGCGCGGTGGCGGCCTCTCGGGCCAGGCCGGCGCGAGTCGTCACGGCCTCTCGCGCGCGCTCTGCCGCATGAACGGCGAGTTCCGCAGCCCGCTGAAGAAGGCCGGCTTCCTCACCCGCGATGCCCGCGCGGTCGAGCGCAAGAAGTCGGGTCAGCCCGGCGCGCGCAAGCGCTTCCAGTTCAGCAAGCGCTGACGTCTCCGCCGCTGCCGCACCCCGCTGCCGTGGGTTCCCATGCGACATGGGCACTCACGGCAGTCGTGTTTTTCGGGGTCGGCCACCACGAGGGCTCCATTCCGGGCGACGGGTGTTAGGCTTTCAGTCGTCATGGAACTCAACGAGATTCTGCAGATCGCCCTGCGCGGCGGCGCGTCGGACATTCACCTGAAGGCCGGCCTGCCCCCGATGTTCCGGGTCGACGGCTCGCTGGTGCCGCTCAAAGACGGCAAGCGCCTGCCTCCCGAAGAGGTGGCGCGCATGGCGTTCGGCATCATGAACGAGTTCCAGAAGGAGAAGTTCAAGACCTCGAACGAGGTCGACCTGGCGTACGGCGTGCCGGGCCTCGGGCGCTTCCGCGTCAACGTCTTCCAGCAGCGCGGCACCATCGGCGCGGTGCTCCGAGTGATCCCGTTCAAGATCATGTCGGTGAAGGAGCTCATGCTGCCGCCGGCCCTCGAGAAGATCTCCCTCGAGGAGCGCGGGCTCATTCTCGTCACCGGCACCACCGGCTCGGGCAAGTCGACGACGCTGGCCGCGATGATCGATCACATCAACACGATGGAGACGAACCACATCATCACAGTGGAAGACCCCATCGAGTTCCTCATTCGCGACAAACGATCGATCGTGAACCAGCGTGAGATCGGCGTCGACACGCTGTCGTTCAGCCAGGCGCTCAAGAGCGCGCTCCGGCAGGATCCCGACGTCATCCTCGTCGGCGAAATGCGAGACATCGAGACCATCGAGACGGCGCTCCTGGCGGCCGAGACGGGCCACCTCGTGATGTCGACGCTCCACACGCTCGACGCGACCGAGACGATCAACCGCATCATCTCGGCGTTCCCGCCGCACCAGCAGAAGCAGATCCGCATTCAGCTCGGCAGCGTGCTGCGCGCGGTGGTGTCGCAGCGGCTCGTGCCCCGCGCTGACGGCAAGGGCCGCGTCGCCGCCGTCGAGATCATGAAGTCGACCGCGCGCATCAAGGAGCTCATCGAAGACAAGGATCGCACCAAGGAGATCCCCGACGCGATCGCGCAGGGCAACGTCGCGTACGGCATGCAGACGTTCGACCAGTCGCTCATGATGCTCGTGCGGCAGGGGCTCATCACCTACCAGGAGGCGCTGCGGCAGGCCTCGAACCCCGACGACTTCGCGCTGCGGTACCAGGGCGTCAGCTCGACGGCGGACTCGAAGTGGGACGGGTTCGATCAGAAGCAGGGCGAGGAGCGCGCGGTGCCCGGCTCGATGGCGTACGTGCAGCAGATGAACGCCCAGGCGCAGAAGCAGGCCGCGGGGGCGCCTCCGATGCCCACCGGGGCTTCGCGCGCGAACCTGCCGCCGGTGGGAGGCGCTCCAGTGACGACGCCCGCGGCCGCTCAGCCGGCCGTGCGCCCGCCCGCGCCCGCGCCTGCCGCTGCGCCCGCGAAGCCTGCACCGCCAGCCGACGACGACTTCCAGATCGAACGGTTCTGAAGCGAGGGGACGGCGCCGGCTCTTCGCCGACGCAGGCCCGCACGCGGTGCAGACCCGCCGGCATCCGGCATCGCAGGGTCGCGCGATGCCACCACGGCCTGGGTCTTGAGCGTCTCCGACTCCACGGTGGCGAAGCTCTCGTCCAAAGGGCGGCATCGTGCGGCGGCGCGAGGTGAAGCGGCTGGCAGAGCCCCGCGGACGGGTGCTCGTTTCCCCTCACGTCCCGTCTGCGGGGGGCGCGCTTTGCCCAGCTGAAGATTCTCACGCATCGAGAAACGGACGCCTGCGGGAGCGGGTGAACCCGAAGGCGCCACGGTGCGCGGCACCGCCCTGGAACCTCCTGCGCGTGCCGATGTCGAAGCCGTCACGCGCGCGCCGGAGAGGCCGGTTGGCGCAGCTCGTTTTCCGCCAGTCGCGAGGAGAGTCCGCCCATGCCCGAGGCCAGCCCCCGTCCGTCCCCTGATGCCCTGCCGTCGAAGGTCTCGCTCGCCTGGAAGGGGCAGCTTCTCGACGTGCGGCACCTGTCGCCCGGGGCCTCCTGGCAGCTCGACGACGTGCGCGTGGAAGCGACACGAGAGGGAACGCGCGTGGTGGCGGGAGACGAGGTGCTGCTCGCCGCCGGCGCGGGAGAGCGGGCCACCCGGTCGCTTGGAGCCCTCTCCGTCACCCTCGAGCCCACGTTGGCGCCCGAACGCATTCCCGGTGACGCGCGCGAGCTCGACGTTCGGTTCTTCAAGATCGTCTCGATCTCGGTGCTGGCCTTCGTCGCGTTGGTGGCCGCCTTCCTCGTCACGCCCGACGCGGGCTACGCCGATGGCGACGTCTTCAGCGGCCCGCCGATGAAGCTGTCGCTGGTGCTTCCGCCCGAGAAGACGATCGAGAAGCGGCCGGCCTTCGACGAGGTGCCGACGAAGGCGCCGAAGGACGCGGTGCTGCTCGCTCCGTCGAAGCCCACCGATCCCCAGAAGAAGCCGGCGGCTGACGCGCAGAGGGTGAACCGGCTGATGGCCAGCCTGTTTGGCGGCGCGTTCGACCGCATGGTGCAGGGCGGTCTCGGGAACGGGGTGAATGACGCGCTCGACAAGCTGCAGGGCCCGGGCGTGGGCGCGGCGGACCTCGACGGCCTGGGGGCCCTCAACTCGCGCGGGAATGGTGGAGGCGGGCCAGCCGGGGCGGGCCTGAGCATCGGGCGCATTGGCCCCGGGCGGCCCACTGGAAGCCCGGCCGGCTTTGGCCTCAACCCGTCCCGCAAGCAGCTCGTCACGCCGGGCGATGGGCCAAAGGAGCTGCTGGGCAACGGGCTCGAGCGCGACGTCGTCATGGCCGTCATCCGCCGGCACCAGAGTGAGATCACCTTCTGCTACGAGTCCGCCCTGACGCAGAACCCTGCGCTCGCTGGCAAGGTTGCGGTGAGCTTCACCATCGACGGCTCTGGCTCCATCTCGGAGGCGCAGATCGCTGAGTCGGGCCTGAACAACGAGAACGTCGAGGCCTGTATGCTGTCGCGCATTCGGCGCTGGAAGTTCCCGGAGCCGAAGGGCGGTGGCGTGGTGGTGATCACCTTCCCGTGGGTGTTCCACGTGGCCGGGACTGCCGACGAGTAGCGTCGTGTGGGGGCGGCCTGGTTGCACGGGCCGGTGAAGCCCGCCGGCCAGGGTTCTCCGTGGTCATCGCCGCGACGAAAGAAAGGCGCCGCTCACCTGCGACGTGTCGGGGAGGGGGTGCCTCCTCAGCCACGAGCAGCCCCGTGGTGTGTCGACACCGCAGCCCTCTGCTCTTGTCTCGTCGGTCGGTGCCGCCGGCGGCCCTCAAGCGCCTCGCCCGCGCGCGCGGCGTCACTTCGTGCCGGTCAACTGCGGAGTCCCGCGACGTCGACGTCGACGACCGCCGTGCCACTGCGGCTTTGCTGCGCAGACGGTTGGGCGGCGGCGTCGCTGCCGAGGCTGGTCGCGGGAAGGTGGACCGATGCGACGTGCGAACGGCCCGCGCTACTCCTCTTCATCAGTCTCGTCGTCCGCCTCTTCGTCGTCATCAAGCGCTGGGGCCCTGGCAGCGGCTTTCGCCACTTCGGTGAGTCGTGCGAGTCGCATGGGGCCCACCAGCCCATGGGCAGACAAGAACGTGAGGAAGCCCACGAGCGTCTCGCCGGCGCGCTCGAGCTCCTGGCTGGCGACGGAGCGGGCCAGCAGCTCCATGGCGTCGTCGACGTGCTCGGCGGCGATGGGCTGAGGGCCGTCACTCCAGGCCGCCTCGAGGAGCGCATCAGCCACGGCGAGGCGCAAGGGGCGCTCCTTCACGTCGACCTGCTTCACGAAGGCATCGACCTGCGCTTCGACCCAATCGGCGTCGACGCGGGCGAGCGCAGGCAACGCGTCGACCGTCTCGAGCAGGAAGGAGACGTCGAAGTCGCCAGGGTCGTCGGGCCAGCCGAACCCCTCGTCCAGCACCGCCTGCTGCACGAGCGTGAGGGCTTCGTCCTTCGATGCACCCGCGGCGATGACACCGTCGAGCGCGGCGTGCGTGCGGGGACCCGTCGACGGGTCGGCGAGCAGGCGGGCCGCGGCGGCCTTCGTCGAGGTGATGATGAGCTTCTGCTGCAGCTCGTTCGGCAGGGCCTTGCCCTTCGTGGCGAGGAGCTTCTTGTCGAGGCCTGCCTCGGCGCGGACGGCGGCGACGAGCGCGAGGGCATCGTCGTCAGTCGCCTCGCCTTCGAGGGCAGAGACGACGGCGGCGACGTCGAGGAAGCGGCGCTGGAGCGGGTGCATGGCGGCTGTATCTCGCCTCCGAGGGCGCGGGTCCACGGCCTCGCGACGCAGGTCTGCGTCCGTCGTGTCTCCGAGGTGGGCCGCTGGGTCCTGTTGGCGCCGCGGGTTGCGCCGGCTCCCTGGGATGCGCCGCACGCGCCAACCGAGAAGCACCCCAGACCGCCTGCTTCAGTGGGCCGTGCTTCTCGATGGGTCGAGGCGCGTCGCCGAGCCCGACTTCTGGGCGCGCCGAGTCCCGCGGTCTCGCTTCTGAGGCCCCAAGGCGCAGCGAGGAGCAGGGGAACAGCGACTGAATCGGACTCGGGTGCTCCGCCATCGCTGGACGCGACGCTCGCTGGCGTTCGGTGAGAGACGGGGGACGATGGTACACAGTCCGGCATGGCTGCGCGTCCCCGGCCGACGGCACACGAAGCAGCGCAGCGGCTGCTCGCCGCTCGGGAGAAGACGCGGGCTCAGCTCGAGCAAGCGCTGCTGCGCAAGGGCTACTCCCACGACGAAGTGCTCGAGGTGATCGCTCGGCTCTCGACCCTCGGCCTGCTCTCCGACCGACGCGCTGCGGAGCTTCACGCGCGGAAGGGCTTCGAGGCGAAACAATCGGTGGCGGCCGTGACCCGCAAGTTGACGACGCTCGGCGTCGCCGAGGAGGAGGTGGACGAGGTCGTGGCGAGAGTGGGGGACGACGTCGGGCACGAGGACGAAGCAGCAGCGCGCGAGCTGCTCCGGAAGCGAGGGCTGTCAGGCGTGAAGGCAGCCCGCTTCCTCGCTGGCCGCGGGTTCGACGAAGCGCTGGTGCGACGGCTCGTCCGGCTCGAGGAAGGCGAGTAGCGGCAGCCGGGTCGAAACGCGCTCGGGGCCTTCAGGCGCCTCGAGCCGCGCTCACGCCGCCTGGGTGCCCAGCTTTCGAGCCAGCACCTCGAGGTCCTGATCCGCGTTGGGCATGTCGCTCAGCACGGCCTCGGGGTCGTACTGAAACTCGGCCTGGGCGAGGGCGAGCAGGGCGGTGACCGCCGGCTCTCCCTTCTTGTCCGAGAACACCGCGTGCATGACGCGCCCGCGCTCGAGCTGGAGCTGCCCTTCCTGGGGCCCGTTGCGGATCTGCAGCTTCCCCGACTTCCGCCCGGACCCGAGAATACGAATCAGCTCGGCCGGCGCGAGCTCGTCGAAGCTGCCACGCACGATGTGGCCCGGCCCGCCGTGCTCGACCCGGTCGGCGTACGCCCCGCGGATCACCACCGCCGCGTCGTCGGGGTTGCCATGGTTCGGAATGAAGCTCGTGACGCCGGCCTGGAGCAGCCGCTCCCGGGTGGGCGCGTCGGTCGGCTCGCCCAGCACCAGCACGGGCAGCGACGCGCTCTCGGGCCGCGCGCGCACGAACTGCACCAGCGCCACCAGATCGCCCACGCCGTAGCCCAGGCCCGCCACCACCGTGTCGGCCTCGTTCGCCAGCACCGCGTCGATGACGCCGTCGAGCTTCACCACCGCCTGCACCACCAGCCCCAGCTTCGAGACCGCGTCCATCAGGTCCGTTCGGGTCGCCTCGTCGGGATCCGCGATGAACACCTGGCGCCCGTCGGTCTCGACGCGCTGCTTCAGCAGGTCTCCGCTCTGGAGCGTGATGATCGCGTCCACCACCACCGGGTCGAAGAGCGCGCCAGCCTGCGCGTGCAGGGTGTCGAGGGCCTCCTGCTTGGGGAGGATGCGGCCCATCGGGTTGAACGGATTGCGCGTGTAGTCGAGGAACGCGTCGACCGTCGCGATGATGCGCGCCCCGACGGGAATGTCTTCGCCCTTCACGCCCTGCGGCACGCCCGAGCCGTCGAAGGCCTCGTACAGGTGCGCCAGCACCGAGTTCACCGGCGTCGGCAGGTGCACCGTCTCGAACAGCTTGATGGGAGCGCGCACGTACCGCTTGGCCTCCGACTTGAGGTCCGGGGTGGCCGCGATGAGGGGCAGCGTGAGGTGGCGGTCTGGCTTCTTGCCGAGATCGTGCAGGTACGCCGCGATCTGCGCGTTGGCGACGTCGCGCGGCGCCACGCCGATGCGGCGGGCGATGAGGGCGGTCTGCCGGGCCACCTGGGCGGAGTGGCTGCGGAAGTCCTTCCGCGGCATCTCCATGAGCGAGACCATGATGTTGAGGGTCTCGAGGAAGTCGTTCTCACCCACGCTCCCGCGCACCGCCCCGAGGGCCTCGCGGAGCTGCGTGGGGTTGATGCGCGACGACGTGCGCCCCGAGCCCGAGACGCTGGTGCGCGACGAGACATCGGGAGCAGCCGTGACGCGCGAGGGCTCGTTGTAGTCGCGAACGCCGCTGGGGTTGCTCGGCCGGGGGAGCGCCTGCACGCCGCCCTGCTCGAGCGCGGCGAAGGCCGTCGGGTCGCCGTAGTAGTGCTTCTTGATCGCCGCCTGAATCGCGTTGCGCACGCCGATGAACGGGAACACCTCGTTCATCTCGGTGACCAGCGCGATCTCGCGCACGAGGTCGGCCTTCTGCGGCTCGGCCATCACGACCGAGAGGATCTTCCGCTCCGGGTCGAACGCGATGGGGAGGAAGCACTGCGCCTCGGCCATGCGCACGGGCACCTTGTCGAGCACCTCGGGCGGAATGGTGGCCTTGGCGAGCTTGTCGGCCGAGACGTACCGGGTCTTGAGCTCGCCGGCGAGGAAGCGGAGCAGCACCGTCTCTTGCACCAGGCCGAGCTCGACGAGGCAGTCGCCCAGGCGGTGGCCGGTGATCTTCTGGTGCTGCAGCGCCTGCTCGATCGCCTCGGCCGACGCGAGCCCCGCTTCGATCAGTCGTTCTCCGAGCCGCTTGGCCATGGGGTCGATCAGGCTCCGCCGGAGGGCGTCTCTCCATCACCGACGAGGGCCTTGAAGGGCTTGAACGCGAGGCCTTCGGGGAGCGACGCGTCGCGGCGGGGCGCCTCGGGCTTCGGCGGCTCGGTGGGGCGTGGGCCGTCACCGCGCTCCGGGCGCGGCGGGCGTGGCTTCTTCTCGACGCGGGGCCCCGGGCCGTGGGTCGGCACGGGCTGGCCCGACAGCCGGGCGACGACGCGGTCTTCGATCTGCTTTTCGAGCTGGGCGAGCAGCGCGTCGAGGCCGAGGGCGATGGTGGGGTTGTCGAGGAGCTTGAGGAGGCGCTGGCGCGCGGCCTTGTGCGAGGTCGGCGCGTCGTCCTCGTGGCGCTCCGGCTTCTCGGCGCGACGCTCCTTCTCTTTCTCCTTCGGCTCGCCAGCCGGGGGCGCGGGCGGCGCGGTGAACTCGAACTCCTTCGGGTCGATGGGCTCAGGGTCGAGGCGCTCGAGCCGGTCGATGACGATCTGGCTCTTCCCGTGGAAGGAGCCGATGCGGCCCTTGAGCAGCAGATAGTCCCCGGTGGTGAAGGCGCCGTCGGCGGCCTCGACGTTCTCGAAGACGCGGCCGTCGACTTCGCCGGTGCGGTCGGTGAGGGTCAACGACAGGTAGGGCTTGCCGGCACGGCTGGCGGCCTTCTCCTTGCGGGTGGCCTTGAAGACGGTGTGCACCACCTCGCCGGACTTCAGATCCTTCGCGTAGATCTTCCGGATCTGCTCATCGGCGGGTGAATTCGGGGTCTCGGTTTCGGTCTCGCTCACGGTCATGGGAGACTATCCCTCCCGGTGAGGCAGTTGATCCACATTTCGTCCGGCCGTTCTGGCCCACACGCACAGGTGCCGTCATGACGTCGTTGCTCCTCCTTCCGCTCCTGGTCCTCTCGGCCGACGAGTCCCCCTGGGAACAGGCCGCCAACACCGACGGCGTCCGCGTGTTCGCCCGCAAGCGGGGCGATGGTGACGTGCGCGAGATGAAGGCCCAGGGCGTCATCGACGCGCCGCCGGCCGACGTGTGGAAGGCGGTCCGCGACTACGACAACTACCCGAAGACGATGCCCTACGTCGAAGGCGGCAAGGTGCTCTCGAGGGAGGGCGGGGACAAGGGCGACAAGGTGACGTTCCTGTATTCGCTGATCAACACCCCGCTGGTCGACCGCCGCGACTACATCATCCGCCTCGTCGACGAGACCGACTGGAAGGCGAGCAGCGGCGTGATGAAGGTCACCTGGACCGTCGTCAACGACATGGACGACAAGGTGCCGGTGGTGAAGGACGTGGTGCGGGTGCGCATCAACGAGGGCTACTGGCTCCTCGAGCCGCGCGAAGAGGGCAAGAAGACCTTCGCGACCTACTACGTGTACACGAGCCCCGGCGGCTCGATTCCCAACTTCATCATCAACAAGGCGAACAGCATGGCCGTGCCGGCCGTGTTCTCGGCCATCAAGAAGACGGTGAGCAAGAAGTGAACGCCCTCGTCCTGAGCCTCCTCATGACCGCCACGCCAGCCGCTCCCGTCGAACGCAGCATCTCGGTGTCGGGTGACGCCGAAGTGAAGGTGGCGCCCGATCAGGTGCAGCTGATGCTCGCCGTCGAGACGGCGGAGAAGACCGTCGCCAAGGCCAAGGCCGCGAACGACGAGCGCCTCGCCCGAACGCTGGCGGTGCTGAAGAAGCAGGGCGTCGCCGAGAAGGACCTGCAGACCGACCAGGTGTCAATCAACCCGGTGAACGACTCGGGCTCGTACGGCTTCTCGAAGACGAAGGACCCCGATGGCTACCAGGTGCGTCGATCGATCTCGGTGCTGCTGCGCGACGTGACGAAGTTCGAGGCGCTGCTGACGGCGGTGCTCGAGGCAGGCACGAACCACGTCGAGGGCATCTCGTTCCAGACCAGCGAGCTGAGGCGCCACCGCGACGCGGCCCGCGCCCTGGCGCTGAAGGCGGCGAAGGAGAAGGCCGAGGCGATGGCGAAGGAGTACGGCCTCAAGGTAGGCAAAGCGCGCTCCATCGCCGAGACCTCGTCGGGCTGGGCGAGCCCGTACCTGCGCGGCGGGATGGCGCAGAACATGGTGCAGAACGCTGGCGGTGGTGGCGAGAGTGGCGACACGTTCGCGGCCGGGCAGATCGCCGTGCGCGCCACGGTGACCGTCACCTTCGACCTCGACTGACCGAGCCCGACCGCGCTGCTCACCTGGGTTCCGAAGCCCACCGGCGTGAAGCGATGCACCGAAACGAACACGCGAAGCCGATGCCCTGGCTTCGCGTCGTCAGCGTCAGGTGACCGTCACCGGCTTACGGCATCGTGAAAAGGCACCGGGTGATGGGCAGGGCGATGTCCTGGAGCACGTACAGGTAGTACTCGCGGCCCGAGACGAGCGCGGCCGGAGAGCCCGAGGCGGGAAACTTCTGCGTCGTCCCCTCGGGCGCCACGCCGAACGTCACGCCAGTGGCCACACCCTGCATCGCGGTGTCGGGCACGTCGAAGCGCCACACGGTGCCCATGGGCAGGTCGAGGTTCGGAGGAACGCCGGGGCTGGGAGTGCCCTTCTCCATGACCCACACGTAGCGGGCGCGGCCGCCGCTCCACGTCACCACGCCGCTCGAGCTCACGCCCTCGCCGTTCTCGCACGCCTTGGGCACGTAGAACCGCTGGTCGTCGAGGGGCCCGGCGCCGTAGGTCTGGCCGGCGAAGTCAGCGCGGGTCTTTCCGCGGAAGGCGAGCTCGGCCTCGAAGAAGCGCTTCATGCGCGCCGGGTCCGTCGTGACGAAGATGGAGTCGTTGGGCCGGTCGGGCGTGGCGCGCGAGAAGCCGTTGTTCTGCTCCGGCGGGAAGGCGCCGAACCCGACCGTGTCGATCCACCCCGCGCCCATCGCCAGGCCGCGGTCGTAGAAGCCGTTGATGAAGTTGCCCGGCTGGTCGACGTACCAGTTCGACGGGCCCTGGGGCGCCGAGGCCTTGTGGCAGCACACGCACGCGGTGGAGTTGATCTGCGCCTTCACCCAGTCGACCTCGGCCCGGTACGTCGGGTCGTTCATGCGCGCGTCCTCGCGCTCTGCGTTCATCGCGGTCGGGGCGCCGTAGTAGGGCCGCTGGGTGCGCACGATGTCGCAGCTCGCGTACTGCTCGAACGCGCGCCCCTCTTCGGTGGCGGCGCTGATCATCGACCAGGTGCACACCTCGCCGTTGGCGCTCTTCCCGGCCGCCTCGCCCGGCATGGGCGCCTTGCACGTCAGCGTCGGCTGCCGGAACGTGATGAGCCCGGAGCCGCCGCCCTCGGACACCTTGCCGCCGCAGAGCGGCGCCGGGTCGAAGAGGCCACCGCCAAAGACCTCGCACCCGCGCTCGGCCGGGGCGCACTGGGTGTCGCGGTCGCCGGGGAGGTGAATGCGGGTGAAGCGCTGGCCGCTCCCGAGGATGCAGTAGCCCAGCGTGGACGGGTACGAGCAGGTGGTGCCGGAGGTGTAGGGGGCCTTCGCGCCCGACAGCTGCTGGCCGTTGCAGTCGTCCTGGGCCTCCTTCTCGGTCCACTCGCCCACGTAGTCGCGGCACTCCTCGGCGCGGGCGAACGGGTTCGTGTAGCGGCAGTTGCCGACGACCTTCTCGGGCAACGTGGGAATGGGATCGTTTCGCAGGCAGCCGGTCAGCGCCGCGAGCGTGAGGGTGGGGACGAGAAGGCGCAACATCATGACTCCAGGGGGTGAGGCGGGGACGGCTGAGACGACGGCGCGGCGTAGCCACGCAAGAAGCCCTGCACGTGCGAGGCGACGAAGGCCTCGAGGTCGAGCGGCCGGCACGCGCGGCCCTGCAGCTGGACCTGGTGGAAGCACGCGAGCATCACGGGCGACAGCAGGGCCAGAGCGCCGAGGCGCACGTCTGGCACGTGCAGCGTGTTTCGCGCGTGGAAGTCGCCCAGCAGCACCTCGACGGTGGCGAGCGTCGGCTCGAGCATCGTGCGCACGTAGGCCTGGCCGATCGGCCCATCGACCATGCCCTCGACGAAGCCCGTCGCGTGCATCGCCCCGAGGAGGCCTTCCCACGCCTGCACCACGCGGGTGAGGAGGGTGGTGAGCGCCGCCTCGACCGGGAGGGCTGCCAGCGCGAGCGCGCGGGCTTTCTGATCGTCGCCAAGCGGGAGCAGCGTCTCCATCGCGGCCTGCACGGCGCCCCGGCGATCGTCGAAGTAGTGGCGCAGCGTGCCGGGATCGACGCCCACGCCTTCGGCGAGCGTCCGCAGGCTGGGCAGGCTCCCGCCCTTGCTCAACAGCTGTTGCGCGAGCCGTCGCGCGAGGTCGGCCCGCGTCTCGGCGTGATCACGATTGAGTGAACCGGCAGCTCTTCCCACGGTGGGGAGATCTAGACGCCTCGACCCCTGGCCGCTCGTCGAATTTTTCACTCACGAGGCGGGGAAATCAGAAGAGGAACACTGAAATCAGTAAAGTCGAATGCTTAAGGCTCAATCTGTCGCTCTGTCTTTCGTGAGAAAACAAACCTTGAACGCGAAACCGCAGCCGTGGGGTCCGGTATCGAGGGTCGTCCGGCCCCGTCGGGCCGGCACTGGAGCCTTCATGGAGCCGTCGACCAACAACCTGTACCTCATCGTTCAGCAGCTCGTGTACCTGACCCTCTCGCTCGGGGTGACCTGGGGCGTGGGGCGAACGCTCTTCAAGAACGGGCGCGTCTTCCTCGTCGACACCTTCAAGGGCCGCGAGGCGCTCGCCGACGCGGTCAACCACCTGCTGGTGGTGGGCTTCTACCTGGTGAACGCCGGCTGGGTGATTCGAGGGGTGAAGCACCCGTGGGGCGTCTCGACGGTGCAGGACGTCATCCAGAACATCGCGTCGGAGCTGGGCACGGTGCTGCTGCTGCTGGGGGTGATGCACTTCGGGAACGTGTGGTTGTTCAACCGCATTCGCACCCGCGCGCGCGAGGAGCGTCGGGAGCTGCCTCCGGTGCGCCCGTCGGAGTTCCTGCGCTCGGCGCCCGCGGCCATGTCGGAGGCGACGTCGTGAACGCGCTCTGCGTGCTGTACGACGAGACCTGCGGCTTCTGCTGCGAGTGCGCGCGCCGCATCGCCCAGACGCGTCAGCGAGTCCCGATTCACTGCCTGCCGCGGCAATCGCCCGAGGTGAAGGCGGCGTTCGGCGACTTCGACAAGGCGGGCACGAAACCCGAGCTCATCGTCATCGACGACGACGGCGGCATCTACCGCGACGCCGACGCGTGGATCATCACCCTGTGGGCGCTCGACGGGTACCAACGCTGGGCGACCCGCATGGCGCGCCCCTCGCTGCGGCCCTTCGCCCGGGCCCTGTTCGAGGTGGTGTCGTCGAACCGCCACTCGTTGTCGAAGCTGCTCGCGCTCGACACCGATGAGGTGCTCCAGCAGAAGCTCTCGGTGATCGACCCCTCGCCCTGGCGCGGCCGGTGCGCCGACGATGCCTGCCCGGCGCCCGGTCCCTCGTGGAGAGACCTCGCGCCAGAGGCCTACGGCAGGTAGCCCTTCTCGGTGAGCAGCTCGTTGAGCGCGCGAATGATGGTCGACGCCTTCTCCTGGTTCAGGCGGCAGGCGTCGAGGCGCACCAGCTCGGCCTCCGAGAACCCGCCGGCGTCCGCGGCGCCCTCGCCGTCCGAGAACATCTCGTCGAGCATCGTGTTGGCGCTCGGCGGGCGCGACAGCATGCCGACCGGAGCGTCGCCCGGCTTCGGAGGCGCGCGCAGGTCGAGCTGGAACACCGACGGGTCGAGCGCGCCACCCTCGGACTTCGGCACCTCGGCCGTCACCCGCTTGCGCATCGAGTACGAGCGGGGCTCGACGTGGAGGCCGCGGTAGTGGCGCGCGATGACGGCCTTGATCTCGCTCTCCGAGGCCAGCACCGGCACCACCCGCACGCTGCCTTTCGCGGCGACGGCGTCGATGACGTCCAGCTCGGTCGGGTCGGCCATCGCGAGCGTCAGCGCCCGGTCCTTGAGGTGGACGGGGAAGATGGCGTGCTCCTCGGCGAAGGCGACGTCGACCTTCGCCAGCGCGGCGGGATCCTTCACCACGGTGCCGAGGTGCGTGACGGGCATCTTGAGCGACTTCCCGATGACCTCGGTCATCTGCTCTTCATCCACGAAGCCGAGATCGACGAGCACCGCGGGCAGCCGGCCGCCCCACTGGTCCATGCGCGCCATCGCCGAGCGGAGCTGCAGCTCGTCGACGAGCCCCGCCTTCAGGAAGATGTCGCGCAGGCGGGAGACCGAACGGATCGTGGCCATGGGGTCCATTCTACCGGCGCTGGGCTCCCATGCCTCTTTGTCACCGTACAACGAGGTGGCGCACGGTGGCTTTCCCGTCACGGAGGTTTCGGCTAGGTCGCTCGGCCATGACGCTCCGCCTTCACGCCCTCGTCGTCGCAGTCGCCTTCACGGCGAGCTGCAGCTGCAACAACTTCGCGCCCGTCGATGACTGCAACGGCGTGCCCTGCCCCGACGGTGGGACGGGCGGAGGCGCCGCCACGGGCGGTGGAGCGGCGGCTGGGGGCGCTGCCGGCGGTGACGCAGGTGGGAGCGCGGGCGGCGCTGCTGGGGGTGGCGACGCGGGCGGCGCGGCCGGCGGCGGGATGACGGCGGGTGGCTCGGGTGGCGGCATGACGGCCGGCGGTGACGCGGGCGGCATGACGGCGGGCGGCGCGGCTGGTGGCATGACGGCCGGCGGTACGGCGGGCGGGATGACGGCGGGCGGCGCGGCCGGTGGCATGACGGCGGGCGGCGCGGCGGCTGGCGGCGCGGCCGGTGGCTCGTCGGACGGAGGCGTGTACGACTTCTGCGCTGAGATCGCGCAGCGCGAGTGCGACTTCTACATCCGCTGCGTGGCCGCCGGCTCGGTGCTCGGCGACGCCGTGACGGGCCGGGTGAACAACACGATTCCGATGGTCCAGCGCGCCCAGTGCGAGGCCGAGCGGCGCACCGAGTGCCGAGTTCAGCAGGCCGGCGAGGCTCGCGGTCGGCGTGCGACGAACCCCACCGCCCTGCGCGCCTGTCTCGACGCGGCCTTCCCGTCGGCGTCCTGTGCGCGTGACCGCAACGCCGAGCTGACGGCCTGCGACGAAACAGCCTTCACCACGCCCCTGGGTCAGCCCGGCGCGATCTGCACCAGCGACCTCGAGTGCGCGCGCGGCTTCTGTCAGTTCGGCGGTGGCAACCAGGCCTGCGGCGCGTGCCGCCCCTGGGTGAACGCCGATGGCGGCACGGCGGCCAGCTGCAACGACGACGAGGAGTGCGCGACAGGCACGTTCTGTCGCCAGGGCGTGGGCCCCGACATCTGCGTGCCCCGCGTGGGCGTCGACGGAGGCTGCACCAGCACCGCCCAGTGCGCGCCGGGCCTCGTCTGCCCGAGCGGCACCGGCGGCATCGGCGCCACGCGGACCTGTCAGACCGGCAAGCTCGAAGGGGCGAACTGCGTGAAGGGCCGCTTCGAGTGCTTCCGCAGCAGCCCCGCGGACTTCGACCTGCTCTGCGCGACGGTGCCGGGCGCCACCGACGGCGGCGCCGACCGCTGTGTGCGGCGGTTCAACACGATGCCCGGCGGGTTCTGCAACACCTCGGAAGGCGGTGGGAACACGGGCGTTCCCGTGGGCCCCACCTGCCTCGACACCGAGTACTGCAACGCCGGGCTGTGCGAGGCGCGCCGGGCGGCCGGTCAGCCGTGCGGAACGAACAATGAGGTCTGTGCGGTGGGCACGCGGTGCTTCAGCGGACTCTGCACGGCCTATGGCGACGTGGGGGCCCCGTGCGCGTCGAACGACGCGTGCAAGGCGCTGCTGTACTGCGCCGGGGCCGGGGCGGGCACGATGGGCACCTGCCAGCCCTTCGTCGTGTTCCAGGGCGGCACGTGCGGCGGCTACACCTTCCAGCAGCAGGAGCAGTTCCCGTACTGCCGCAACGCCAGCTACTGCCCCACCGCGGGCGGCATGCAGGTGTGTCAGGCGCAGAAGCCCAACGGGCAGGCCTGCGCGAACGCCGTCGAGTGCCTCGGCGGGAGCTGCAACGGCATGTGCGTCAACGCCTGCTGGAACTGAGCGGCCCTCAGCGCTTCGGGTGCATGTGCGCCAGGGCCTGCTCCCAGCGGCCCGTCGCGCGGAGCACCAGCTCGATGAGCTCCCGGGCGGCGCCGCGGCCTCCGGGGTGGCTCGACACGAAGTGCACTGCCTCACGCACCTCGGCGACCGCGTCGGCCGGGCACGCCGTCAGCCCGCAGTGCGCCATCGCCGGCAGATCGTTCACGTCATCGCCCATGTAGGCCGTCTCGTTCGGCGCGACGTTGAGCTCGGCGCACAGCTCGAGCAGCGCGGGCCCCTTCTCGCGGCGCCCCTGGAACACCTTCGCCAGCTTGAGCTCGGTCGCGCGCGTCTCGACGATCTTCGACGTCCGCGCGGTGAGGATGGCGACGGGCAGGCCGGTGAGCCGCGCGAGCACCATGGCGTGGCCGTCCTTCACGTCGAAGCGCTTCATCACCTCGCCGTCGGGCCCGTACCAGAGGCCGCCGTCGGTCAACACGCCGTCGACGTCGAAGACGATGAGCCGAATCGCGCGCGCGCGCTCCGTCACCGTCACGGCTGGTGCCCGAGGGCGCGGCGAATCGCCAGCACGTCGGTGAGCGTCTTCTCGAAGAGCTCGAAGGTGAGGCTGCACGGGCCGTCGCAGGGCGCGGCGTCGGGGTTCTCGTGCACCTCGGTGAAGAGGGCGTCGATGCCGGCCGCGGCGGCCGAGCGCGCGAGCAGCCCGACGAACTGCCGCTCTCCCGCCGTCTCACCGTTGCCCGCCGAGGGCAACTGCACCGAGTGGGTGGCATCGAAGCACGTCACCAGGCCCGCCTCGCGCATGACGCCGAAGCCGCGCATGTCGACGACGAGGTTGTTGTAGCCGAACGTGGCGCCGCGCTCGGTGACGAGCACGTTCGGGTTGCCCGAGTCGAAGGCCTTCTTCGCCTGGTGCGTGATGTCCTTCGGCGCGACGAACTGGCCCTTCTTCAGGTTCACGCCGCGGCCCGACTTCGCCACCGCCACCACGAGGTCCGTCTGGCGGCACAAGAACGCCGGCACCTGGATGATGTCGGCCACCTCGGCGACGGCCGAGACCTGCGAGACGTCGTGCACGTCGGTGAGAATGGGCACGCCCACCTCGCGCTTCACCTGCGCGAGCACCTCGAGGCCCTTCTCGAGGCCCGGCCCGCGGAACGAGGTGATGCTGGTGCGGTTCGCCTTGTCGTAGCTGCACTTGAACGCGTACGGCACGCCCAGGCGCTGGGTGATGGCCTTGAGCTTGTGCGCGTGGCGCACGGCGTGCTCGGTGCCCTCGATGACGTCGGGCCCGGCGATGACGAAGAGGGGCAGGCCCGGGCCGACGCGGTGGCCGGCGAGCGTGATGGAGGCCGTCGTCATGGCGCTCACTTCGAGTCCCGCGCCGTCACCGCCGCGCGGATGAAGCCCGAGAAGAGCGGGTGCGGCGCGAAGGGCTTCGACTGGAACTCGGGGTGGAACTGGCAGCCGACGAAGTGGGGGTGGTCGGTGATCTCGATGACCTCGACCAGGTCGAGCTCGGGGTTGACCCCCGAGAACACCAGGCCCGCCCCGGCCAGCCGCGCGCGGTAGGCGTTGTTCACCTCGAAGCGGTGGCGGTGGCGCTCCTTGAGCTGCTCCTGGCCGTACAGCTTGTGGGCGAGCGAGCCGGGCTTGAGCGCGCAGGCGTAGCTGCCCAGGCGCATGGTGCCGCCCTTGTCCTTCACGTTCACCTGCGACTCCATGAGCGTGACGACCGGGTCGGGCGTCTTCTCGTCGAACTCGAGCGAGTTGGCGGCCGGCAGGCCCAGCACGTGCCGGGCGTACTCGATGACGGCCATCTGCAGGCCCAGGCAGATGCCGAAGAAGGGCTTGCGCTTCTCGCGCGCGTAGCGGACCGCCTGAATCTTCCCTTCCGTGCCGCGCACGCCGAAGCCGCCGGGCACCAGCACCGCGTCCATCGCGCCCAGCATCGCCTCGGCGCCCTTCGTCTCGACGTCCTGGCTGTCGACGAACTCGATCTTCACGTGGCAGTCGTTGGCGATGCCGCCGTGCACGAGCGCCTCGTTGAGCGACTTGTACGACTCCTTCAGCTCGACGTACTTGCCCACCAGCGCGACGCGCACCTCGCCGCGGGAGGGGCGGTAGATCTTCTCGATGATCTGCTCCCACTTGTCGAGGCGGGGCGCGCGCGACCAGATGTTGAGGTGCTCGGCGATGCGATCGTCGAGGCCCTGGCGATGCAGCTCGAGCGGGAGCTCGTAGATGCTGCCCACGTCGGGCGAGGTGAACACGTTGCCCTCATCGACGTTGCAGAACATCGCGATCTTGTCCTTGAGCTCCTGGGGAATCTGCCGGTCCGTGCGGCAGATGAGGATGTCGGGCTGAATGCCGATCTCGCGCAGCTTCATCACCGAGTGCTGGGTGGGCTTGGTCTTCACCTCGCCGGCGGCCGCGATGTACGGCAGCAGTGTGAGGTGCACGTAGCAGACGTTCTCGGAGCCCACGTCGTAGCGGAGCTGGCGAATCGCCTCGAGGAACGGCAACGACTCGATGTCGCCCACGGTGCCGCCGACCTCGACGAGCACCACCTCGTGCCCCTCGGCCGCGGCGTGGATCATCGCCTTGATCTCGTCGGTGATGTGCGGAATCACCTGCACCGTCTTGCCCAGGTATTCGCCGCGGCGCTCCTTGGTGATGACCGAGTGGTAGACGCGCCCGGTGGTGAAGTTGTTGAGCCGCGTCATGCGCGCGCCGGTGAAGCGCTCGTAGTGGCCCAGATCGAGATCGGTCTCGGCGCCGTCTTCGGTGACGTACACCTCGCCGTGCTGAATCGGGCTCATCGTGCCCGGGTCGACGTTGATGTAGGGGTCGAGCTTGATCAGCGTGATGTCGAGGCCGCGGTTCTCGAGCAGCGCGCCCATCGAGGCCGACGCCATGCCCTTGCCGAGGGAGCTCACCACGCCGCCCGTGGTGAAGATGAACTTCGTCTTTCGCGAGCGCATGGGCCGGTATTTCCCGCCGCGTGCACGTCGTCAACAGCGACGAAGGAGTGCGACTTTTCGCGCCGTTTGACTAGATCTGATCCTCCTGCGCTCCCGGGCCGCGCAACCTTTCGCGCGGTCGCCGGTTGAAGGGCATACGAGCGCCCCACGAGGCGCTCCCAACACGGGAGAAACGAACATGCGTCGGATTCTGGTTGCGATGGCGGTGCTGGTGGTTGGGTGTGGGCGTGGAGTCGAGGCGGACTCGGCGGAGGACGCGGACGAGTCGGTGGCGGTGTCATCGACCGAATCGGCGCTCACCTCGGAGCTGGCCGATGAAGTGGCCCAGCCGATGAGCTCGACCCCGGAGCAGCTCGCCATGAACGCCGTTACCCGCGTCGGCGCGCGCTTCAAGCCGCAGGGCTGTGCGACCTCGACCCAGACCGGCGCGACGGTCGTCTACACGCTCACCAACTGCACGGGCCCCTACGGCCTGGTCAAGGTGACGGGCACGCTCACGGCAGTCTACTCGCGGGCGGCCAGCGGCGGCGTGCAGGTCGTCATCACCGGCACGGGCGTGAAGGCGAACGACGCCACGATGGACATCAACAGCACCGTCATCGCCACGCAGGCCAACGGCGTGAAGACGGCGAACGTGACGGTGAACGGCTCGGGGAGCGGCCCGCGCGGTGGTTCGCTCACCCGCAAGGGGTCGTACGTCGTCATCTACGACACCGTCGCCGAGTGCATCACCATCAACGGTACCTGGGAGACGGGCACCGCGCGCTCGGGCGCCTCGACCGCGGTGTCGAACTTCAAGCGGTGCAAGGGCACGTGCCCGGCGGCGGGGGGCTCCATCACCCACACCTCGGCGCGCAACGAGGTCGTCACCATCAGCTACGACGGCTCGGCGGTCGCGCAGTGGACCTCGTCGGCCCAGGGCCGGTCGGGCACGCTGAACCTGCGCTGCGGCAACTGACGCGCGTCACGCTCGTCGCAGGCGACGCCCTCCCGCTGTGGAGGGCGTGGTCGTTGGTGGCCCCTCGGATTTCGTGGGGAGGGCTTGCCCGGACGGTTCGGCGCCGCCATGAAGCGCCGTATGCGACCGGCCCACCTGCTCATTCTGCTCTCGCTTGCGTCGTGCACGCCGCCGAAGGAGCCGCCCGTCGAGGTGCAGCGCTTCGGCTTCACGCCGCGCTGGGCGTACCAGCCGTGGATCTCGAAGGACATCTCGACCGGCGCCGACACCTACGACTTCGTCGGCGGCTTCGAGTCGCGCGGCATTCCCGTCGGGGTGGTGGTGCTCGATAGCCCCTGGGAGACCAACTACAACACCTTCATTCCCAACGAAGCGCGCTACCCGAAGTTCGAAGAGATGGTGGCGAACCTGCGCGCGCGGAACGTGCGCACGGTGCTGTGGATCACCCAGATGCTCAACGAGGGCTCCTTCGACGCCGAGGTGGGCGGCGACGTCTACCCGGGCGCTGCCGACGGCTTCCGCGAAGCGCTGGCGAAGGGGTACTTCGTCAACGACAGCCAGCTGACCTTCTGGTGGAAGGGCCGCGGCGGCGGCATCGACTTCTCGAACGACGAGGCCCGCGCCTTCTGGCACGCGAAGCAGGAGCGGGTCTTGAAGGTCATCGACGGGTGGAAGTGTGACTTCGGCGAGGACTACCTGCGCACCGGCGAGCAGACGGCCGTCGCCGCGAAGGACATTCCGGTGAAGACGAAGCAGGGCACCATCACCCTGCAGCAGTACTCCGAGGCCTACTACGAGGACTTCCTCACGCACGGCCGCGCGGTGCGGGGCCGCGAGTTCCTCACCATGGTGCGCCCGTGGGACGGCTCGTACGGCTTTCCGGGGCGCTTCTATGCGCGCAAGGAGCACACACCCATCGGCTGGGTCGGCGACAACCGCCGCGACTGGCTCGGCCTCGAAGACGCGCTCGACCACATCTTCCGCTCGGCGGCGGCTGGGTACGTGGCGGTCGGCTCTGATCTCGGCGGCTACCTGGACCGCAACGACCTGGCGCTGGCAGGCCCGGTGATTCCGTTCAGCCAGACGAACTTCGCGCGGTGGACGGCGGTGAGCGCGCTGTCGCCGTTCATGCAGCTCCATGGCCGAGGCAACCTCGCGCCGTGGACGGTGCCCGAGCGCCCCGACGAGACGGTCGAGCTGTATCGCTACTGGTCGAAGCTGCACGTGCAGTTGATTCCGTATCTCTACTCGCTGGGTGAGGCGGCCTATCGCGGCGTCACGGCCCAGCCCATCCGTCCCGTCGGTGACGAGGCGAGCTGGCCGCGCGACTACCGCTACTTCCTCGGCGAGGCGTTGCTGGTGGCGCCGATCCTCGACGACACGGGGCGTCGTGATGTCCCGCTCCCGGCGGGCGCGCGGTACGTGTCGTGGTGGGACGAGGCAGGGACTCCGCTCGCTGGCGGCCAGGTCCTGAAGGACCTCGACTTCACCGATCGGTCCCGAATTCCGGTGTTCCTCAAGGAAGGGGGCATCATCGTCGCCGAGGTGAGCGATGGCTCCACGCGCCTCGGGAGCGCCGCGCACGCCGGCCAGCTCACCGTGCTCGCCTGGCCTTCGGCGACCGAGACGTCGTTCACGGTGTACGCCGACGACGAGGCCGAACACGTGACGGTGACGGCGCGCGAGAAGACGCTCACCCTGTCGGCCGCGAAGAAGGGCGCCATGGCCCAGCTCTGGGTCGAGGCGGCGCCGGCGTCGATGACGCTCAACGGGCGAACGCTCGAGGCGAAGGCGTCGAAGGCCGAGCTCGACGCAGCGGCTGACGGGTTCTTCGTCGTGCCGAACAGCCGGTACGTCTGGGTGAAGGTGCCCGCGGTGGCCAATGGCGCGGCGTCACTGACGTGGCCGTGAGCAGCCCCCTCGAGGTGCTGGCCGGGTTGCTTGTCAGTGAAGGGCATCCGGCAGCAGAATCCTGGCCATGTTGAGCGCTGCAGAGGTTGCCCCCGAACGGCTGTGGTCCCTCGACCGACGCCGCTACCACCAGCTCGGAGCGCTCGGTGCCTTTGACGGCCAGCGCGTTCAGCTCGTCTTCGGAGCGGTCATCACCATGAGCCCGATGGGAACACCGCACTCCAAGCTCGTTCGGGTGCTCAACCGTGCACTCGTCACCCAGACGTCTGCCGATGACCATGAGGTCCTGGTGCAGCTCCCGCTCGCCGCGGCGGACGACTCCGAGCCCGAGCCTGACCTGGCGGTCGTTCGCGCCAGCCGAGGCATCCCCGACGACCACCCCCCGACTGCGCTCCTGGTGATCGAGGTCGCCGACACCAGCCTGAAGCTCGACCTCGGGCCCAAGGCGCTCCTCTATGCGCAGTGCCACGTACCCGAGTACTGGGTCGTCGACGTGAACGCCGAGGCGACCATCGTTCACACCGAGCCAAGGGCCGGGCGCTTTCGTCGGGTGCGTCGCAGCTCGTGGGCGCGCACGTTGCGCTCGACGTCCGTACCCGGCGTCGAAGTGAACCTCGCCGCGCTCCTCGGTCGGTGACGCGTCAGCGGTTGGGGCCGAACAGGTCCTGCAGCTGCCCGTACTTCTCGCGGTAGTCCTCGAACGACAGCTTGATCGTCTCGAGCGCCTCTTCGCGCCCGTAGATCTCGGCGATCTCCACCGGTGGTGCCGGGTTGTCCGGCAGCTGCTTGTAGGTGAGGAAGTAGTGGCGCAACCGGTCGACGAGCGCGGGCGAGACCTCCTTCAGGTCCTTCCAGGCGCCGTACACGCTGTCGCCCTTGAGCACGGCGATGATCTTGTCGTCTGCCTGGTGGCCGTCGATCATCCGCAGGCCGCCGATGGGCACCGCCTCGATGAGAATGGCGCCGTGCTGAATCGGCTTCTCGGTCAGCACGCAGATGTCCATCGGGTCGCCGTCGCCGACGATGCCCGGCCGGCCGATGCGCTGGCTGCACCGCTCGCCGACCCGTCGATCACAGAACGTGCGGGGAATGAAGCCGTACAGCGACGGCGGCTGGCTCGAGTACCGCTGCGGCCGGTCGAGCTTCAGAATGCCGGTGGCCTTGTCGACCTCGTATTTGACGGCGTCGGTCGGCACCATCTCGATGTAGCTGGTGACGATGTCGGGAGACTTCTCGCCGGGCGACACGCCGTGCCAGGGGTGCGCCTGAAAGAAGAGCCCGAAGGCCTGCGTGAGCGACGGAGTCATGCCGCTTCAATACACCCTTGGGCCCCCTCGCGCCGGTTTCCTGTTCGTCACGACAGGGAGGTCGCCGCGAGCGCGTCGAGCGCTGCCTCGGCCAGCGGCACGTCTTCTGGGCGGTCGACGGCGGCCGAGCCGCGCTCCGTCCTGGCGCAGGCGATGGGAATGCCGTGGCCCAGCGCGCGGAGCTGCTCGAGCGACTCGGTGCGCTCCAGGGCGGTCGGGGGGAGCGAGGCGAGCGTCAGCAGCGTGCGCACGCGGTAGCCGTACACGCCGAGGTGGGCCCACCGGGTTGGTGCTGCGCCACCCACGTCGCGCTGGAACGGAAGGTCGGCTCTGGAGAAGTAGAGCGCCCGGTCGCGCTCATCGAGCACCACCTTCACCACCGCGGGGTTCGAGCGCTCGGCCTCGTCGAGGGGCCGAATCAGGGTCGCCATCTCGAACGCCGCGTCGTCGAAGCAGCGCACCAGCGAGACGAGCGAGCGGGGCGGCATCGCGGGCTCATCACCCTGCACGTTCACCACCACGGTGTCACCCGCCAGTGACAGCGCGCGCGCGACCTCGGCGACCCGGTCTGTGCCCGAGGCGCACGCCAGAGACGTCATCACGGCTTCTCCGCCGAAGCCCCGCACCGCCGCTGCGATGCGCTCGTCGTCCGTCGCGACCAGGACCCGAGCAAAGACGGCCGCTTCCCGGCACCGCGCCACCACGTGCTCGATCATGGGCTTGCCGCGGAGCAGGGTCAGCGGCTTGCCGGGGAAGCGCTGGGCGCCGTACCGCGAGGGGATGATGGCGAGAGGTCCCGTCATGAGGGGTTCTTGCCAGCACGCCTCGACCCCGGGTAGGCCTGAAGCGCCTTTCTGACCTACACTGGTGCCGCCATGACGACGACGAAGCTGGGTTCTCCGCCGACCGCCTCGAAGCTGCCCGCCGTGACTCGCACCACCACGCCCGCCGCGAGCGCCGCCGTGTCGAAGACGGCGTCGACCTCGACGAGCGCTCCGACCGCTGGCTTCGACGGCACGCAACCCGTCAAGGCCGAGGCGCTTCGGCCGCAGGGCGCGCCGGTGTCGACGTCGGCGGATCCGGGCGCGCTGTGGGGCGGCCAGGAGCGTCGCGCGAACCCCGAGCTGCGCGCGGCCATGACCGAGTTCCGGGCCATGTCGCCCGACGCCCAGAAGGCGAAGATCGAAGAACTCAAGGGCCGGCAGGACGACCTGGCCAAGAAGATGCTCGTGCGCATCGACCAGCTCGACGCGCGGTACAAGACGATGCGCAACACCACGAAGGGCGAGATGCTCCGCGAGCTGGCCGGGAAGACCGACGCCATGACGCCGGAGCAGAAGCAGCACCTCGACGGGCTGCTCGACAAGGCCGACGGCATCGCGAAGCAAATCGAAGACCTCAAGGCCGAGGCCGCGAAGCTGCCCGACTCGAAGACCGCCTCGCCGGAGCAGCTGCTGGAGCGCAAGGAGCTCGCCCGGAAGATCAAGAACGCCCGCAACCGCCTGTCCGATGCCACCAAGGCTGCCACGACCTACGTCGACGGGCTCGGGCTGAAGACTGAGCGCCTGGCGGTCAACGAGCAGACGATCGACCCGAACGCACCCCCGAAGGACTCGCCGAAGTCGCTGTGGAGCATGATGAAGGAGTGGTTCAGCATCTCGACGTACATCACGGCCTTCACGTCGGTCTTCACCTCGTCGGCGAGCGCCACCTCGACGGCGCTGGACTCGGCCCAGCAGGACGCGCGCAAGCTCGACGAGCGCCGCGTGCTCGACACCAAGGCCCACCACCGCCTCGAGGACGTGCGGCAGTTCGACGACAAGGTGTTCCGTCAGGTGCAGACGCTCGCGGGCGATCGCCGGGGGCAGGTCGATTCGCTCAACCAGGCCCTGTCGCTGCTCCGTCGGGTGTCGGCGTCCTGACGGCCGTGCGCCTTTAGCGGCTCAGCCGAACCCGCTTGAGCGTGGGCTCTCCCTGGCGTGCCTCGAAGAAGATCCGATCGTCCACCGGCACGTTTCGGAACGTCTGCGTCGTGCCCTGCGCGTCGGGCCACCGGATCGTCAGCTCCTCGATGCCGGTGCAGTCTCCGAGGCCGAGATGAACGACGGTGTCGTTCTGCATGCCGAAGTGCCCGTAGCCGCCGCTCACCTCACGCACGATGCGCCTGCCGCCCGCCAGCGCCGTCACCTTCGCGCCGACGGCGCCGCGGTTGGTGGTGGAGCCGTTGCCCGTGAGCTTGAGCAAGAGGCCCTTTCCGCCGCGTGAGCCCTGGTTCTCGTACAGCCGCACCTCCTGGCCCTTGCGCCAGACGGCGGAGCAGTCACGCGCGGTGCTCGCGCCCGCCACCACGTCGAGATCGCCGTCGCGGTCGAAGTCGGCGATGGCCAGGCCCGACATGCACGCGTGCTTCAGGTTGAACGCCTCGGCCTGGTCGACGAAGCGGCCGTCGACCTGCTGCTGGAGGATGACGCCGAACTGATCGGCGTAGTCGCTCGCGGCGACGATGAGATCCTGCCGGCCGTCGTTGTCGAGGTCGCCGCCCGCGGCCATGAGGCCACCCTCGTTCCACGACGTGCCGATGCGCGGCAGCCCCAGGCCCGTCGCCTGGTTGCCCGGCCGCTCGAACCGGAGGGCCTGCGCCGTCGAGACGTTGCGCAAGAGCTCTGACGAGTCGCTCGCGCTGCCGGCCCAGAAGTGCCGAATCTCGGCGCTGTAGAGATCGGGCTTTCCGTCCGACGTGAGGTCGCCGCACCAGGTGGTGAAGGTGTTGCCGTTGTTGCGCCAGGGCTGATCGTCGATGCCGTCGGCCCAGCGCGCGGCAGGGTCGGCGCCGCAGCCGATGAGCGGCCGGCCGACGTTGCTGCACCGCGGATCGGCGCGGTTCACCGAGCAGAAGCACTTGAAGTTCTCGTTGTCGGTGAAGTCGACGTTGTCGTCGCCCGCGAAGCCCGAGGCCGCGCTGACGTCGGTGAAGCGCCCGCGCCCGTCGTTGCGGTACAGCAGGTTTCCCTGACGCCCATAGGCGCTCACCATCAACTCTGGCGCGCCGTCGTCATCGAGGTCACACGCGGTGATGCCGTAGGCGGGGCGGTGGTTCTTGAAGGCGGCCATGTTGCCGCGCTCGGTGGTGAGCCCGGCGGCGTCGGTGGCGCGCGTGAAGGCGCCGGTGCCCTGACCGAGGAGGAGCTGGGCCTGCAGCCCCCAGTACGTGCGCCCGTAGTACTCGTAGAAGTAGCCGACGAAGAGATCGAGCTTGCCGTCGCGATCTGCGTCGGTGAACGCCGCGGCCGTGGTGGGGAGGCGCTCCATCGCGCCGCCGCGCACCGGCGTCGGGTTGGCGAGCGAGAACTTCCCCGTCCCGTCGTTGAGGAGCAGCTCGCTGCGATCGCCGATGTCGGGCTTCGAGGGGTCGTCGTGCGTGCCCGAGAAGGCGTCGAGGTCGCCGTCGTTGTCGACGTCGCCGAAGATGGCGAGGTGCGCGGCGCGGTACTGGCGGCCGTCTCCGTCGCGGACCTGGAAGAGGCCGTTGCCCGTCTCGTCGACGAAGCGGCGGTGGCCGTCGGGCCCCTTGCGGTTCATCAGTTGCCACACCTGCCGCGCGCCACCGTCGAGCGCGACGCTCTGGCGGGCGTTGGTGGTGAGCGTGTGCACGACGAGATCGGGGAAGCCGTCGTTGTCGAGGTCGGCCACGGTGAGCCGGTTCCCGCGCAGCTTCAGGCCCTCGTCACCGAGGTTCCACGCGTCGGTGCCGTCGACGAAGAGCGTGCCGGGCGTGGAGTCACGGCACACCGGCGCCTCGGCGAGCGGAGAGATGGTGTCATCGAGTGTCACCGGCCCCGTCGCCTCGAGCGTGGACCTCGTGGCCGGAGCGAGACAGCCGACGAAAAAAACGGAGCCGAGGAGGAGGCGCTTCATGGGCGCGCGAATACGGCCATCGAGCGCAACCTCGCAACCGCGGGGCATGAGAACATGCCGACGCGAAGGGAGGGTCACCGGCCGACGTGGGCGCGTCGGTCGCCGTCACCCACGACGCGATCGAGCCGGCCACCAGGCATCCCGATGGCGGGCGCGTCGGCTCGAATGGGCTCGAGCCTGTGACGCTGGAATGGGCGCTCAGCGGTCGCAGGCGCGGCGGCACTCGTTGACGCACTTCGACTTGTTGCTCGCGCTCGCACACTGCGAGTTGCACTTGCGCTTGCACTTGGTGGCGGCGTCGTCGCCCAGGCCCTGCGGCGCGGTGGTGCAGACGTCCTCCTGCGGTACCTCACGCGGCGTGACGGGAGACCAGAGCAACATCATCAGGGGAACGAGCGCGAGCTTCATGGCGAAACCACCTTCTGGGGGGGCTGCGGGTCGAACGGCAGAGACGGTACTCCACCAGACGACGGACCCCGCGCCGGACTGTCGCATGTTGTGGGCATGTACGCCGCGAACCGACACCCGGCTCAGTGCACCGCCGCTCGCAGGGGGAGCTCTGCGACGAGGCGGGCCTCTCCCGTCAGCAGCACCTCGAGTCGGGCCTCGACGACCTCGGGCGCCTCGACGTTCTTCGCCAACCGCACGAAGAGCTTCTGGTGCCCGTCTTCACTCTTCGCGAGCTCGGCGTAGAGGCGGCGCAGGGGTGGGTCGGTGAGCCCGTCGGCCAGCAGCTGGAGTCGCTCATGGCTGCGCGACTCGATGATGCCCGCCACGAGGAGCCGATCGAGCCGGCGCTCCTTCGCGCCATGGCGGATGAGCTGCTGGAGGCCCTTCGCGTACGGGTCGCCCGCGTCACGTCCGAGCGTCAGGCCGCGCGCCTCCATCAGCTGCAGCACCTTCGCCAGGTGCGCCGACTCTTCCCGCGCGAGGCGGGCCATCTGCGCCGGGAGCCCGGGCACCTCGGGGTGCGCCTGGAGCAACGAGAGCGCGTTGGCCGCGGCCTTCTTCTCGCAGTGCGCGTGATCGACCAGCACCTCGTCGAAGTGCGCGAGCGCGTGGGGGAGCCAGCGCGGGTCGGTGGCGACTTTCAGCTCCATCGACGGCTCACCTCGGGGCTGCGACCTTCTTGAAGTCGCCCACCTTCACCACCGTGAAGCGCGACGGGTCGACGTTGCGCTGGAGCGCGGCGTTGACGTCCTTCACCGACAGCGCGCGCACGGCGTCGTCGAAGCGCTGGTCGAACTCGAAGGTGCGGCCGGTCTCGAGCTGCTCCGCCAGGGCGTCGGCCACGCGCTCGTCCGAGGCGCGCGCCTGCTCCCGCGTCTGCAACAGGCCCTTGCGCGCGAGCTGCAGCTCCGCGTCGGTGAAGCCCTTCTTCACGGCCAGGTCGAGCTCTTCCCTGAAGCCCGTCTCAACCTTCGGCGCGTTCTCTGGCGCGGAGATGGCGTAGCCGGCCAGCGCGCCGTTGTCCTCGAAGGTGCCAGCGCGCAGGAACGTGCCGGCGCCGTAGCTGAGGCCCTCTTTTTCACGCAGCCGCTGGGGCACGCGGCCATTCAAGAAGCCGCCGCCCAGCATCGCGTCGGCCAGCACGAGCGCTGGAAAGTCCGGGTCCGTCTCGCGCAGGGGCAGGGTGGTGCCGGTGACGAAGCAGGCCATCGCCTTGTCAGGCGTGTTCTGCGTGAGGTTCTTCGGCTCGACCTTCACGTGCGGGCGCGGAATTCGCTCGTACGGCACCTTCGCCACGAACGTGCCCAGCTTCGCCGACAGCTGGCCCTTCACCTGCGCGGCCTCGAAGTCACCCACCAGCGCCGCGAAGCCAGCCTGGGCTCCGTAGATCTTCGCGTGAAAGGCCTTCACCTCGTCGAGCTTCACGGCGTTCAGGTCGTCGATGGACTCGTCGATGGACGAGACCGCGAACGGGTGGCCCTTCGGCCAGGTGTTGAGCGCCTTCTGCAAGCCGATGAAGGCCAACGCGTTGGGGTCGTCCTTCTTCTGTTCGAGGTCCGACAGCAGCTCGCGCTTGAGGGCCTCGAACTCGGTCTTGTCGAAGGCGGGCTCCTTGAGGGCCTCGAAGACGAGCTCGAGCGTC
>JANRKQ010000099.1:0-32835 GCA_033763395.1 Myxococcaceae bacterium | reverse complement strand
GCTCTGCGCCACCGGCGTCTCGCGCGCCATCGAGCGCACCATGGGCTTCCGTGTGTGGGGCAATGGCAACCAGATCGACAACAACCTCCCGCGGCAGCATTTCCGCCAGGTGAACCTCTCGCTCGCCGAGGCGCTGAAAGTCCCCGGCCTCATCCTCACCTGGGAAAGCACGCCCACCGCACTCGGCTCGAAGTACGGCCACACGGCCATCACCGTCGGCGACGGTCGCTCCAGCACGAGCGACTTCATCGAGAGCAACACGCTGAACGTCACGCGCTACGGCCTCAAGGTGTTCGTCCCGCTGCCGTGAGCTCGCGGCGAGTCTGGGTGGAACTGCAGGCCCAGCACTGGGCGCGTCGGGTGCTCCACCGCCATCCCCGAGGCGTGCGGTGACGTGCAGCGCTGACGGCACGTCGGCGAGCGAGAGCGAGTGGTACCGCATCACCCCGTTCGTGCCGTCCATCGGCCAGCGGCTCGCGTTCGCTGGAGCTCGCGAGAGGCGCGTCTCCGCTCCACTGACCACGGCAGATCACAGTTCCGTCCCCGAGGGAGCGAGCAATCACGAAGGCTTGCGTCGTCTCCCACGTAGGAACGCGGCCTGCACTGTGCCCCGTCATGCGACATGCACTGACGGGACTGCTGGTGGTGACGCTGCTCGGCTGTGGCGTGGAGTCGATGGAGGGCGCTCCCTCGGCTTCCTCGAAGCCCGCGGCGCCTTCGCTGGTGGTGCGGGTCTCGAGCGGGCAGCTCTCGCTCCCCGTCGGAGAGACGCTCAAGCTCAACGTCTCGGTCGTCGATGCCGCGGGCGCTCCGGTGGCTGGCGTCGACACCATCGAGTGGAGCGTCGACGAGCCCAGCATCGCTACCGTGAAGGACGGCATGCTCACCACGCTCGCCGCCGGCACGGCGCGCGTCACCGCGACGGCGTACGTCACCCGCCTGGGCCAGCGCGCCGAGGGCGTGGCCGTCGTCGAGGTGACGGGCCCCGCGGGCGCTGGACGGTGTGGTGACGGCACCTGCGGCATGTCGGAGATGTGCCAGTGCCTGAATGACTGCGGCGCGTGCAGCAGCGGGCCCGTGTCCCTCTTCTCGAGCACCAGCCCCTCCGACCCGACGGCGCGCACCGAGGGCCGCGCGGTGGCCGTGGGCGTGAAGTTTCGCGTGGCCCAGCCGGGCCGCGTGCGGGCCATGCGCTTCTTCAAGGGCACCGGCGCGCAGGGCACCAACCGACTCGCGCTCTACAACCCGCAGGGGCAGGCGCTCGCCCAGGCCACCTCGCGCAACGAGACGCTCTCGGGCTGGCAGACCGTTGCCCTCTCGTCGCCCGTGGTGGTGATGCCCGGCACCACCTACGTGGTGGCGCTCCACTCGAGCACCGGCCACGTCGTCGCCGCCGGCTCGTTCTTCGCGCGGCCGATGGTGCAGGGCGCGCTGCGGGCGCTCGCGGACGGAGAAGAAGGCCCCAACGGCCTGTTCCAACCCTCGACGTCCATTCGCCTGCCCACCGAGTCGCGCGGCCCCTTCAACTACTTCGTCGACGTGGTGTTCGAGCCCGCCCCTTGAACCCAGTTCCAGTCGAGGGGCTGTTGCCACCAGCTTGCATCACGGGCGGCGGAGCGCTAACCGCCACGGGGCATGTCTTCCGGCCCCGCCAGCGCCGACAAGTCCGACGTGGTGGGCACGGTCCTCTCGGGCGTCTGCATGGTGCACTGCGTGTCGACGCCGGTGCTGGTGACGGCGGCGCCCGCGGCGGCCTCGGTGCTGGGCGGCTTCCACCCGGTGTTGCTGGGCGGGGTCGCGCTGGTGGGCCTGTGGGCCTTCTGGCCGGGCTTTCGCCGCCACCGCCGGCCTGAGGTGCTGGTGCTGGCGGTGGCCGGGTTCGCCCTGCTGGCCCTCGCCGCGCTGGCCTTCGAAGAGAGCGTGCTCGAGACGGTGCTCTCGCTCGGCGGAGCGGCCCTGATGATGGGCGCCCACCTGCGCAACCGCGCCCTGTCGAACGCGGCTCGCCACGCGCCGGCGTGAGGCCTACAGTGGCCCACGTGGCGGTCCCCTGGTGGTTCTCCGACGTGCAGGCGCTCGGCACGTTCGACGCCTCCACCGCGACGATGGGCGCCCTCTGGCACGTCAGCGAGCGCCTGCGCTTCGTGCGGGAGAACGTCTCGGCGGCCGACCTCGCCGAGGACGCGGGGCACCCAGACACCGAGTCGACGTGGCACCGCTTCGTCGACCAGGAGCGAACGGTGCGCCACGCGCTCGTCGAGGCGACGGACGAAGAGGCCGCGCTGGTGCGCTCGAAGACCCGCGCGCCGGCCGACTTCCGCGCCCACTGGGAAGGCCTGGGCTTCGAGCCGCACGCCATGGGTGGAGGGACTCCGGCCGACGACTTCCTCGACGCCCTCTTCCGCACCTCGCGCCTGGTGTTCGACGGCCCCGCCGCGCCGCTCGCCACCGTCAACCTCGCCTCGCGCGCGCGCCGCGTCTCGGACTTCCTCGGCGTCACGACCCCAGCACACGACGACGTGGTGTTCGACCTCGGCTCCGGGCACGGGAAGGTGGCGCTGACGGTGGCGGCGAGCTGTGTCACTCGCGTCGAGGGCGTGGAGCTGGTGGCGGGGCACGTCGCTGAAGCCCAGGCGTCGGCGCAGGCGCTGGGCCTCGACTCCGCGCGCTTCCACCAGGCCGACGTGCGCGACGTCGACCTCTCGATGGGCTCCATCTTCTACCTGTACTTCCCCTTTCACGGCGCGGTCGCCTCGGCCGTCGCCACCACCCTGGGCGCCCTCGCATCGCAGAAGGACATCACCGTCTACGCCTCGGGCCCCGCGTGGGACTACGGCGAGTTCTTCTTGCGCGAGGTGGAGCGGAAGGCCTTGCGGCTCGTCGGCCGGCGGGGAGAGCACGACGAGGTGATGGTGCTGGTGAGCGAGCGCCGGTAGCGCCAGCTTCTCGCGACGGCGCGGCTTTGCACGATGACGTCCATCGAGCGCCGGTCGCGCGCCTTCCTCGAGACAGAGCGGCGCCCACGATGACGTCAGTGCGAGCCAGTCGAGTGGAGTCCTCGCGTCGGCGCGGCGCGCACGATGACGTCAAGCGAGCGCCGGTCGCGCGCCTTCCTCGCGACAGAGCGGCGCCCACGATGACGTCAGTGCGCGCCAGTCGAGTGGAGTCCTCGCGTCGGCGCGGCGCGCACGATGGCGTCAAGCGAGCGCCGGTCGCGCGGCTTCGTCGCGACGGAGCGGCGCCCACGATGACGTCAGAGCGAGCGCCAGTCGCGCGCCTTCGTCGCGTCGGCGCGGCGCGCACGATGACGTCAAGCGAACGCCGGTAGCACGGCGACGCGCTCGAGGCCTAGACTGGTGCATCTCTTCGGAGCGGCGGGCCGGCCGCCGACGCTGCCCGTGCTCACTTCCTTCATGCGTGTCGTCGTCGTGCTGTCGTTGAGCGCCCTGCCCCTGCTGTCGCGACCGGCCGAGGCGTGCGGGTGTTTCGCGGGGCCTCCGGTTGCGTCGACGCCCGTCGTGCAGGCGGGCGAGCGCATCTTCTTCGCGGTGAAGAACGGCCGCGTCATCGCCCACATCCAGATTCAGTACGCGGGCGACGCGCAGGACTTCGGCTGGCTGCTGCCGCTGCCGTCGGTGCCGGTGCTGAAGGCGGGCTCGGAAGAGTTGTTCACCCAGCTCGAGGCCACCACCGCCCCCCGCTTCGCGCTCGGCCAGGGCGCTACCGGAAACTGCAACCGGGGCTTTTTCCTGGGGTGTGGCTCGCCACGGGCCCAGAGTTCTGCGCGCCCACCGGACGGCAGCCCCCAGACGCCGCTCGTCTTCACCGACTCCGTCGGGCCGTACGACGCCGCCGTGCTGAAGGCCGACGACAAGCAGCAGCTCATCGACTGGCTCTCGGCCAATCGCTTCGTGGTGCCCACCACGAGTGACGCCGCGCTGGGGCCGTACCTGCGCCCGGGCGCCTACTTCCTCGCGCTCAAGCTCAAGGCCGGGAAGACGAGCGGCGACCTGACGCCCATCGTCGTCGAGTACGCCTCGGAGCTGCCGATGATTCCCATCACGCTCACCAGCATCGGCGCGACGCCCAACATGGGCGTCCAGGTGTTCCTCGCGGGCAATGGCCGCGCGGTGCCCCGCAACTACCGGCACGTCGTCATCAACGATGGCCTGGTGAACTGGCTGGGTGGCGCCCAGAACTACAGCGAGCTGGTGACCCGCGCCGTCGCCGAAGCGCCCGGCAAGCACGCGTTCGTCACCGACTTCGCCGACTCCGCCGAGGTGATGCGCGGCGCGCTCGTGCCAGAGGGCCGGTTCGGTGCCGAGTCCGTGCTCGCGGCCAGGAGTGACCCGGCGAGCTTCGTGCAGCACCTCTGGGACAAGCGCTTCGATCTCGAGCCACCGCCGCGCGACCCGAACGACTTCATCACGCCCGAGGTGCCGAGGCCCAACCGGTTCCCGCCCGTCCTCGAAGGCCTGTTGTTCGAGGCCTTCCCCGTGCCGCCCGTCATCGCCCAACGCGGGCGCCTCAACCCGCAGGAGTGGCTGCGGCAGGTTCCCATTTATCTGTCCCCCGAGTACCGAAGGCAGGCTCCCGAGGACTTCGTCGGCTACGAGCCGCCGCCGTTCGACCCGGTGGCGCTCTCGCGGCGCATCTTCCGGGAGTACGTCGACGTGATGCGCGAGACAGACGACCTGTTCTGGACGTTCCCGACCCTCACGCGGCTCTACACGACGCTGTCGCCCGAGGACATGAACCGCGACCCGGTGTTCGGCTTCAACCCCTCGCTGCCCGCCGTGCCGCGCGACCGGCAGGCCACCCGGCTCTTCAACTGCGACACCAACGAGACGCGCATCGTCACGCCCCAGGGGTGGCGGCTGCCGCTCAGCGACGCCCCGACGAACGTCCCCGCGGCGCTCACCATCGAGACGCTGGCCGAAGAAGGCGCGCCCACCGTCGAGCAGGACAACGCCGACGCCATCGACCAGGTGCTCGAGTCGAACCGGCAGTCGATGAACGGCGGGTGCGCGGCGGTCGTCGACCCGGTGCTTGTGGGGCTGGTGATGGTGCTGGCGAGGTGGCGGCGGCGCAGCGCGCGGGCGTGACGGTGAGCGGCGTTCGGGCCGACCTCGACCCGAGCGCTCGCCGTCCGGTGAGGCGCCTTCAGTGCTTGCCGAGGGCCGCGGCGGCCTGCTTCACCGCGGCTTCCGGCCACGTGTCGGGCCCGTAGCGGCCCAGAATCTCGACGCCCGCGTCCGTCTTTCCGAGCACGAAGGGCCCCTGGTTGCCTTCGCGCAGGGCGTAGGCCCCCTCGGGCTTGATGACCTGCACCTTCGCGCCGGACTTGGCGAGCTGGCCGAAGAGCACCTTCGTGACCTCGAGCTCGACGACCTGCTTCGCAGCCGTGGTGGGGAGGCTGGTCTCGAGGGAGCGCTCGTAGGCCTGCTGCGGCGCCTGCTCGACGATGCGCGTGACCTTCGCGAGGACGGCCGAGTCGGCCGCGGGCAACACTTCGTCGATCGGCTCCGGAGGCTTGGCCATGCGTGCTCCTTAGTTCAGCACGTAGAGGCTGGAGTAGAGCTTCGTGAAGTCCTTCATCGGCAGCGAGAAGAAGCCGTCGTTCTTCCCGTCGTTGCCAGCCTCGGACTGGCCCCAGGGGTTGCGGAGCTTCACGAACTTCTCGCCGTTCTTCTCTTCGACGCCCAGCACCGAGTAGGCGTGGTTCGCGTAGACACCGGTGTTCGTGTAAAGCGACGCCTGGTCGGAGCCGTGCGTGCCCGCCGCCACCGGCACCCCGCGCGCGATGTCACTCTTGATGCGGTCGAACAGCCGCTGCTCGCTGCCCGGGCTCACCCACTCGTAGCCCTGGCTGCGGCCGACGACCTCGCTCATCACCCGGCCCGCGCTGCCGCCGTTGCCGATGGCGTCGTAGCTGCCCTTCCACTGGGCGTAGGCCTTCTCGATGAGGGGGTACCAGAGCTCCATCGACTCCTTCGAGGTCGAGCCGCCGAGCGAGCTGCCGTAGATGGGGCCGCCCCAGGCGCGCACGTAGAGGTCCGAGTCGAGCTTGATCTCCACCGGCCGGTTGCGGTTGCCGTTCTCGAAGAACCGGACCGTGTACGTGCCGTCGGGGTTCTGCTTGATCATGTCCTTGATGGCCTGCGGGTTCAGGTGGGCCACCGACGCGAGGGCCGCGGGGAAGTAGCAGTTGCCGATGGCGCCCTGGCGCACGTCGCCCGGGGTGGGCTCGTTGAGGAAGAGTGGGCCGGTGAAGCGCTCGAGCTTGAACTTGGGCGTGCCGTCCGCGTTCATCTCGTCCTTGTGCATCTTGGGGTCGGGCAGGTCGACGCCGACGATGCCGCCGGTGCCGCCCGGGACCTTGAGCGTGCCCGTGACGGCCGCGTGGTCGACGTTGTTCTTCCCGTCCGAGACCGAGACCTTGAACTCGTCGCCAGCCTTGCCGGGCAGCTTGAGGCCCGCCGGGAGCGAACCCACGTCGGTCGCGGTGACGTCGACCTTCTCGCCGGTGCGCGCGTTGACGAACCGAATCTGCGCGCCGGGCTCGGAGAGCGGCCGCTTGGTGTTGTGCGTGACGGTGATGCCGTCGGCGGTGGCGGCGAGGTCGACGCGCTCGAGGTTGACGACGGCGTTGCGGGTGTCGCGCGTCTCGATGCCCTTCGCCTGAATCGTGATCCAGTCGGAGGTGGAGCCGTCGGCCGCGCGCGCGCGGAGGCGAATCATGTCGCCTTCCTTCACGTCGGGCATCGTGCCGAGGAACTTGCCGCTCGCGTCGGCGGTGCCGATGACCATGGTGTCGGCGAGGTGCAGGCGGCCCGAGGGCGCGGTCGAGAGGTTGATGGCCTCGATGACTTCGCCGGCCTTCGCGGTGCCGGCGATACCGTTCTTCTGGTCGCCAGTGACGGCGAAGCTCAACGGGCCGAAGGTCTCCTGCAGCGGGGCGCGGTCGATGAGCGCCTCGAGGAAGTTCTTGGCGCCCGGGTCCATCGCGAAGCCCGACTTGTCGAGGAGCTGGCCGATGTCGCTCTTCTCCGACCGCGTCAGGCCCGACTTCGCCAGCTCGAGCTGCTGGGCGCGCGTGATGCCCGGCTTCGTGAGGTCGGCCTTCATCTTGTCGAACGTCGCGCGCGAGCCGTCGCCCACCGCCGCCAACAGGTCGATGACGTTCGAGTCCGAAATCTTCGGCGCCGTGGTGGCCTTCTGGGTCTCGACGAACGAACGAATGCGGCTGTCAGCGATGCGCATGGGCATGGCAAGAGTCTCTCTTGAAGAGTTGGTGGAGGCGGACGAATCGTGAAACTTCGACCAGATGCCCCATTGTCGCAAGTCCTTGACGAGAGTTGTGCGCCGATGTGCGCTTTCTCCGACAACCAACTCAAACCACTGATTCGACAGTGGTTTGTGGGGCCCGGCTGCGTTTGATCCACGCATTGAGGAGCACGAGGCCCAGCAGCCCGGCCGCGCCAGCGTAGAAGCGAGCGGTCAGCTGCTCCTCTCCGGGGAAGAGGAAGAACGCCAGCACGAGCGAGTAGACGGGCTCGAGGGTGACGGCGAGGGCGAGGGTGTACGGCGAGAGGGTCTCGAGCACCTTGAGGCTGGCGAGCCAGGGGAAGACGGTGCACCCAACGCCGAGCAGCGCGAGCCAGAGGGCGTCTCGTGCAGAGAGGGCCCAGGGCGGCACGAAGTCCCACGCGACGAAGCCGAGCGAGGTGACGAGCAGCGCGCTGGACAGCTCATGCAGCGTCACGCGCTCGGCGGGCTCTCCGCGGCTCCACACGCCGTTCAAGGTGCCGAAGCCGGCCGAGAAGAGCGCCGAGAAGAGGCCCAGGGCGAGGCCAAGGGGCGTGGCGTTCGTCTCGAACTTCACCAGCAGCGACACGCCGGCGATGGCGGCGAGCCCGATGAGCAGCTCGGCCGGCACGAGGGCGCGACGGTAGACGAGCGGCTCGAGGAGCGCGGTGAAGAACGTGAGCGACGACAGGCACAGCACGGCCACGGCGACGCCCGCGTACTTGATGCAGCCGTAGAAGCAGAGCCAGTGGAGCGCCACGAGGACGCCGATGGCCCAGAAGGCCTTCGTGGTGCGCGCGCTGGTGCCGAACGGGAGCCGCTTCAGGCGCAGAACGAGCGCCATCACCGGAAGCACCACCAGGAGCCGGTACCAGACGAGCGGCACCGCCGAGAGGCTGATGAGGCGTCCCAGAATGGCGGTGAAGCCCCAGACGAGCACGGTGACGTGCAGCAGCGCGTGGGCGGCCGGCGCCGACAGCGGGCGAGACGCTACCGCGGCCGCCACGAAGACCTCCGAGGGCTGGAGTGGTCGCGCACGCGCAGGACGAAGGGGCTTGGGCGGACGCGGAGACGACGCATGGCCGTTCCTTGCCGCTCTGGCGCGGCGGCCGCAAGGGTTGAGGTGCGCCCCGTGAGAACGGCTCCTGGAGCGCGTGGGCGAAGCGGTCACGCTCCGAAGCCTCGAGACTCGAGGGCCACGGCGGAATGGCGCCCAGGGACAGGACACACGACCGCATCCAGAAGCCGAGGCCGGAGGACGGCTCGCTCTCCGGGGCGTGTCCACGTGTTGACGGAAACCGTCAACAGGTTGACGTCAACGTGTTGACCAAAACCGTCAACAGGTGGACACGTCTGGGAGAGCGACCGCCCCTCGGGGGTGCTTGTGAGTGTGGGGTGCGCGTCATTCCATCGCGACGTGCGCCACCCCGAGGCTTCGGAGCGCCGTCCCTCGCTCCCACCGCTCCCACAGGCACCACGGCGGTCGCGCCCGCTGTCACCGAAGCGCAGCCGGGCCCTTGCCAGTCCCACCGGGCTCTTCGCCGAGGTCGTTCACCCGCGTCATGTTCCTGTGGTTGAAGCCCGCGGTGACGCGCACCTCGTCGAGGCGCGCATGGTGCCGACGCGCCGAACCCGTCACTGGAGGACGCGCTGCCACGACTGCAGCATCTGCAGCCGCTGCGGCGTCAGGTCTGGCCACCGGGCAATCGCGTCGAGCATCTGCGGGTTGCCGGCGCGGAGGACACCCGGCGCCACGCGCGCGACGTCCCGAATCCGTTGCGCCGAGGCACCCCGCTCCTCGAGCGCCGAGAGAATTCGCGGGTTCGCCTGCGCGAGCACACGCGCGAGGTCGGCGGGCACCTGCCCCGCCTCGAGCGCCTCGGCCGTGGCACGGCGCTCGGCCCGCTCGTTGACGGCCTGGCCTCCCAGCGCGAGGGCCGCTCCGGTGCCCCGCGCGGCCCAGGCCGCCGGCCCGCCCAGGAAGTTCGCGCCCACTGAGACGGCCGTGCCCCCCAGAATCCCCGCGTCACCCGGTCGCGCGGTGCCGTCGAGGGTCCGCGCGGCCGCCTGCACGCGCTGACCGATGAAGGGAATCCGACCGGCCAGGCTCGTCTCGAGTTGCTGGAGCCCGCCCGGACCTCCACGCTTGATAGCATCGGTCGCGCGCGCCAACACCCCGCCGGCGGCTGGCCCCAGGCTGTTCGCCGGTGACGGGTCGGTCGCTCGCGCGAGCACCTGGGCGTTGCGCGCCGTGTAGTCGATGAGGTCGGCGCGAGCTCGCTCGACGGCGGCGCGCGGCTCGGCCAGCGCCCGCGCGCGCGTCTCGGCTCGCTCGGCCTCGGTCAACCCTGCGCCCGTGTTCGCGAGCCGCGCGTCCGTTTCGCGCTCGGCCCGCGCGAGGCGGTCGTTCGCTCCTTCGAGCGCGAAGGTGCGGTCCTGAACCCCGCGCAGCGCGTCGTACGGGCTGCCCTCTCGTCGTGTGGCGGCTTCGACCGGCGCAGGCTCGAAGGTGTCACGAATCGGTGCCGCTTCGGGTGCTGGGGGTGCTGCCGGTTCCACCGGAGCCGGAGCCGGCTGCACCGCATCCACTGGGGGTGCAGAAGGAGTGAAGAGAGACCCACCACCAATCCCGTCGATGCCCATGACGCCTCCGTGTCAGGAAGATGCAGACAGGTGGATTCTCGAGCACGAGCCACCCTCGTCTCCGCCTGAAACTGGCAGCGCCCCGGACAGCCTGTCGCCTGCTGCGCCACACTCGGAGGACGCCTGGCGGACGGGCCCGGCTCCGACTGGCACCACCCCGGGGAGCCGGGCTGTCACCTGCCGTGCTCATCTTGCGTCACCGCGCGGTTCCGCTGTTTGCTCCCGCCGCTTCCGTTCCTCGCCTCCACCCCGAGCGCTGCATGCACCTCACCCGTCGCGCCGTCACCCTCGGAGCGCTCGCGAGCGCCGCCTCGAGCAAGGCCCAGGCCTCGCGGCCGGCCGCCACCCGCCTCATCGTCTTCTTCACGCCCAACGGCACCGTGCCCGCGCGCTGGCGCCCCACCGGCACCGAGACCGCCTTCACCTTCGGACCCGGCTCGGCGCTGGAGCCCCTCAGCACCCTGCGCGAACAGCTCGTGGTCATCGACGAGCTCGACTTCTTCGGCGCCGACAACCACGAGGGCGGCATGGCCGCGATGCTCACCGGCACCGAGGGCTCGACCGGCGAGAGCGCGGGCATGTCGCTCGACCAGTTCGTCGCCGCGAGGCTCCCCGCCGCGCAGAGCACGCGCTTCCGCTCGCTGGAGCTCGGCGTCGCTACCAGCGCCTGGGGCTCCAGCCGCCAGACGCGCATGGCCTACGCAGGCCCGGGCCGGCTCGTGAGCCCCGATGACGACCCCGCCGCCGTCGCGCGCCGCGTCTTCAACCAGGGCGCGGCCATGGGCAACGACCGGCTCACGCGCAAGCAGGCCCTGCTCCGACTCAACAAGGCCCAGCTGGCCCGCGTGCGCGGCCTCGTCCCCGCGAGCGAGCACGAGAAGGTCGACACCCACGCCCGCGCCCTCGACACCCTCGAGGCCCGCCTCGCTGCCCCCACCGGCCAATGCGGCGCCCCCGCGATTCCCATGGGGCTGCGCCCCTCGCAGAACGACGCCTTCCCCCAGGTCGGCGCCCTCCAGATGGACCTGCTGGTCGCGGCGCTCGCCTGTGACGCCACCCGCGTCGCCTCGCTCCAGTGGAGCCACACCGTCAGCCCCATCGTCCCCACCTGGCTGTCGCTGAGCGAGGCGCACCACGAGCTGTCCCACATGTCCGACTCGAACCGCGCGGGCGTCGACCGCTTCATCGCCGCGGAGCGGTGGTTCACCGAGCAGTTCGCGAGCTTCCTCCGCAAGCTCCAGGCGACGCCCGACCCGGCTGGCGGCGGCACCCTCTTCGACACCAGCCTCGTGCTCTGGTGCAAGGAGATGGGCGACTCCCGGGCGCACGTGTGCCGCAACGTGCCCATGGTGCTCAGCGGCCGCGCCAACGGCGCCCTGCGCCTGGGCCGGTACCTCAAGGTCGCTGGAGAGCCCCACCAGAAGCTGCTGGTGAGCCTCTGCCACCTCATGGGCCTCGACAACGGGACGTTCGGAGACGCCGCGCGCAGCCGCGGACCACTCGCGGGGCTCGCATGAAGCGCCTGGGCCTGCTGCTGCTCGTGCTGTGCGGGTGTGAAGGGCGCCTCGACTCGACGCCGGCCCCCGACGACACGGCGGTCGACGGTGCGCCAGTCGACTGCACTGCGGCGCCGCTCCCGGCCCGGCGCCTGCGCCGCTTGAGCCGGCGGGAGCTGGTGGCCAGCACCAACACCCTCGCGGCCGCGACGGTCGTCTCCACCGAGTCGTACGCGCCCGACCTCGTCGTCGAGGGCTTCGAGACGTCGTCGAAGACGCTGGTGGTGAACGCCCTGCTCGCCGACCAACTCCAGGCCGTCGCCGAGACCATCGGCGCGGCCGTCGCGCTCGCGCCGGGGCGCTTCGGTGGGTGTACCGCCGCGACGGACGCGTGCCGAGACGCCTTCCTCCGCGCCTTCGGGGCCGCCGCCTTCCGCCAGCCGCTCGACGACACCCAGCTCGGCGAGTACCGCGCCCTCTACGAGCTCGCGCGCGCCGACGGGCATGGCGCCGCGGCCGGGCTCGTGGCCGAGGCGATGCTGACGTCGCCCTTCTTCGTCTACCGCGCAGAGCTGGGACAGCCCGCCGGCGCAGACGCCTGGGCGCTGACCGACCACGAGCTGGCCAGCCAGCTGTCGTACTTCCTCACCGGCGGGCCGCCCGACGCCACCCTCACCGCGGCCGCTGCGGCCGGCGCGCTGCACGAGCCAGCCCAGCTCGAGGCGCAGGCGCGGCGCCTCCTCGAGCGGCCCGATGGCCTCGGCGGCTTCGTCGACGCCTGGCTCGAGCTCGACCGCCTCGACACGCTGCCCAAGGAGTCTGCTGACTTCACGCCCGCGCTCCGCGCTGCGATGCGTGACGAGGCCCAGCGCTTCTTCGCCGACGTGGTGACGCGTGGCGGCTCGTACGAGGAGCTCCTCACGGCCCGCGCGAGCGTCGTGAACGCTCCGCTGGCGGCCTTCTACGGGTTCCCGGGGCCCCAGGGCGCCGGCTTCGAGCGCGTGGCCTGGCCCGAGGGCCGGCGCTCCGGCCTGCTCACCCTGGGCGCCTTCCTGGCCACGCACGGCAAGCCGTCGGGCTCGTCTCCCGTGCACCGCGGGGCCGTCATTCGCGCGCGGCTCTTGTGTCAAACCACGCCGCCGCCGCCCCCCAACGTCGACGCCACGCCGCCGCCGGAGCAGCCGGGCCGCACCACCCGCGAGCGCTTCTCGGCCCACTCGTCGAACGCGGGCTGCGCCGGGTGTCACTCGCTCATCGACCCGCTGGGCTTCGCGCTCGAGCACTTCGACGGCGTGGGGCGCGAGCGCTCGCTCGACAACGGCCTGCCCATCGACGCGACAGGAGCGCTCCTGGCGACGACGCCGGCCGACGTGACGTTCGACGGCGCGCGTGAGCTGTCGGCCGCCATCGCCGCCAGCGCCGAAGGCCGGGCCTGCTTCGTCACCCAGGTGCTGCGCTTCGGCCTGGGCACCTCGGGCGTGACCGACCCGTTCACCTGCGTGGGAGCCACCGCCGCGCGCGCCATGACACCTGCGACGCCACTGCGAGACGTGGTGCTGTCCCTGGTGACGGCCGAGGGCTTCCGGCGGCGCGCTGGCACGACGGCCGGCGTCGCGCCCATGCTGCCCGCGCCTGTCGACGCTGGCACCACGCCGACGCCGGTGCAGCCGCAGCCGATGCAGGGCCTCGAGGTGACCCGCGCGGCCCAGTCGACCTGGCCCACCGGCTTCTGCGACGACGTGCGCGTGACGAACCGGAGCGCCGCAGCCGTCGACTGGGCCGTCGAGCTGACCGTCGACGGCACCATCACCAACGCGTGGAACGCCTCGGCGTCAGGCGCGTCAGGGGCCGTGCGCTTCACTGGCGTGGCCTGGAACGCGCGGCTCGAGCCCATGGCGTCGGCCTCGTTCGGCTTCTGCGCGACGAAGCCGTGATGAGCCTCCCCCGTGACGACCGCGGGTCCGTCTCGCTCCGCAGGAGCCGGGACGGGCTTCGTCTCGACAGGCCGCCTCGTTCGTGCCGGCCCCCCTGCGGGGGATGGCGAGGCTCGCGGCGGTCAGGCGCGACGTCGCCGCTGTGCGCCCACGACGAGGAGCGCCAGCGCCGCCAGCACCGGCGCCTCCACCCCAGCGCAGCCGCAGCCCAGCGGCCGAATCGTCTGGTTGCCGATGACCTCGGGAGGCCGGTCCTCACCGGGCGCGACCGGGCCTGCGTCTGTCGGCTCGGTCGTCGTGCCGGCATCGACCTCGACCCCGGCGTCGGGCTCGACGGGCTGGCCGCCGTCCTCCACGGGCACGCCGGCGTCGACGGCGGGCACCACGCAGCCAGCGCCGACCGCGCGCGTGTCGACGTGGCCCGCGCCATCGGTGGCCCACGAGAACCACTCGAGCCACCGGCGGCGGTACGCCTCGACCTTGAGGAGCGCGTCGGACGAGGGCGCGGTGCGCGCGACGTAGACGAAGCCGGTGCGGAAGCAGCGCTGGGCCGCGGGGAACGCAGGTGAACGTGCGCCCAGCTCCCGAATCACCGCGTCGACCGACACGCGCCGCTCACTGCCCATGATGGTGACGGGCGCAGCGCCCGGCGCGAGCGGGTACGCGGGGTCGTTCGTTCCTTCTCCCCACACCCGCAGCAGCGGCGTCACCTGCGACGGCGGCACCAGGCCCATGAAGTACTGGTCGAGGGTGTTGAACTTGCGCGCGCAGGGGCTCACGCGAAAGACGCCGGCCCCCAACGAGTCGATGCAGCCGCCGAACATCACCGAGCGGGAGTCGACGCGCGGGTGGTAGTGCCGGTCGCCCGAGCGCAGGTCTTCCTGCTTCATGCCGCCCTCGCGGTAGTCGGCGCCGACGAGCCAGTAGTGGCCGACCTCGTGCCCCAGCACCTCGATGGCCGTGAGGCCGACGTTGCCCGAGCCGAGGTCCGCGCGCTGGTCAGGGTCGGTCGGCAGACGCACCAGCGAGCCCATGAAGGCGCAGCCCTTCAACTTCGCGCGGCTGCCGAAGGGCGTGCCGTCGTTGAAGAGCGGGCTCTGCCCGATGTTCTGCACCGTCACCCGCGCCTGCTGGAACGCGGGCGTGTTCGACGGGCCGGGCACGTTCTCCGAGAGGAAGACGACGAGGAAGTCGTACTCGTCGGCCAGCACCCCCAGGGCCGCGCGCGAGGCGTCCTGGCAGGCGAGGCCCTGTGCCGGCACCAGGCCCGGCAGCGTGAAGCCCATCACCCGTTGGTGGATGCTCCCCGTCGGGTCGGGCACCACGATGAGGTCGCCCACCGTCGTGACTTGCGCGTGCGCGCAGGTCGCTCCCAGCACCAGGCCCAGCCACATCGTGCGCGTCGTCATGCTGCCTCCGCGCGGGGCTCAAAACAAAACGTGTTGAATGGAACAAGCCCACAAGGCCCGACGGGTGTCACCCGCGGGATTCAGTGTGGACTGGAGGTCTGCACCCGCTCCCTCAGTCGCAGCGCACGCCGGCGTCGACGGTCACGAAGCCCGCGCAGCACGGAGACGCCCCTCCTGGACCGAGGCTCACGACTCGCCCCCGATAGCAGACCCGAACGGGCGCGCCTGCCTCCAGGGGCCCTCCGAGGTCGACCGAACACGCCACGCTCACCGCATTGAGGCAGACCTGCGATGCCGTCACCGTCAGCGTCACGGACCTCGCGCCCGCATCGAAGACAGCGGGGTTGGGCAGTGGTCCAATCAGCCCACACGTGAAGATAGGTGGACACGAGACGGCGAGGGTCTCGAGTGACGCGAGCCGCACGCCCCGAGCGTCATGGAACTCGAGAGGACGCGAAGCGCCGGCGTCAGGCTCCATTTCGAACTCCCCCGGCAAGCTCAGGGACGCCGGCCGGAACAGCACGACGGAGGCCGACGAGTCGAAGCCCGCCGCCGTCGCCAGCACATCGACGTGTCCGAAGGCGCCCGCGTCACCTGCGGTGGCCTTCAGGAAGAACGGCACGCCAGGCACGCGGCGACCCATGCCCGCGTCCCGGGTGCAGTCGCCGTCCTCGTACAAGGGGAGCGGCCCCAGCCCCGAGCTCGCGACGACTGACACCAGCCCGGCGTCGGCCCCAGCGCTCGCCACGACCACCGCTCGCACGCAGCTGGTGGCCTCGGCGGCCAGCACCGCGCCTCCGTCGCTGCGCAGGCCACCGTCCCGAAGCGCGCCTCCATCGTTCGTCGTCACCTGAACCTGCAGCATCGGCCGCGGGAGGCCGCCACCAGCGTCGCCCGACGAACCACCGGCTCCGCCACCCGCCGTCGAGCCACCTGCCGCTGAGCCACCCCCGGCGCCTGCGCCCGAGCCAGCGTCACGCCCAGCGTCGGCCACCTCGTCGCACGCGACGGTCCGACATCGCTCGTCGTAGAGCGCATCGAAATCACACGCCGTCATGACCCACGCGGCGAGCACCACCGCCCGGAGCGCCTTCATGGCCACGCTCCCGCCCAGACGACTCCCGCCGCGCCGGGTTGGACCCACGCCGTTACCGGCCCCCGCTCGACGCCGAGGAGCCGCCACACGAGGCCCGCGGCGAGCGTCGCCGCGCCCACCCCCATCAACGACAGCCCGAGGGTCTGCTTGATCTTCCCCTCGTCTCGCAGGCGACGCAGCTGGTTGGGCTCCGTGGCGGACTGGAGCGAGGTGTAGTCGAGCACCGCGAGGACCTCGGCGATGACGCCACCCACCAGCACCGCCCCGCCCACCCCGACGAGGACCCACGGGCCGACGGGCTCCGGCGGAGCGATGCCGCGCAGCTTGAAGCGCAGCGAGGCGAGCGCTTCCCTTGCCACGCCGTCGACTTCGCGCAACAGCGCCTCTTCCGAGCCGACCCGCCTGAGCGTCGAGTAGAGCGGCGCACCGCTCGACGACAGCACCTTCACGTTGAGCTGGTACACGTCTCCCAGCTTCGCCACCTCGCCCCGGACGATGCCCTCGGCGCCCAGCGCGCCCGCGAGCTCGGCCGTGCAATTCGAGCCCTCCGAGCAGCCGAGGAGCTGGCGTTGCCGCTCCAGGCCCAGCATGGCGATGACGTCGTTGCGGGTGGTCACCTTCGCCAGGCCACCTTCCGCGAGGCGCAGACCCACCGTCTCTTCGAGCGCGCTGGCGAGCGCCTCCGAGACATTCACGGGTTCGAGGCGAACCACCGCGAGCTGAAGGGGCGCCGCGGTCTGGGTGAGCGCGAGGGTGAGCAGCACCGAAGAGACGAGCATCGGCACGCGACGTTGACGCAGGGCCTCACAGAACGCCACGGTTTCCAGTCTGCGTGGGACTCGCGGCCGCTCGGACACGCGGCGCGGGGCCGCGGCCACAGTTTCGGCGCGCTCACACACCCACGTCACCCGGGGCGACGCAGCCCACCGACGACCAACAGGCCAGGATCGGCCAGCGCGCCACACCGCCTGCTGGCGCTCACCCCCGGTTCGGCCTCGGTGACGACGAGGTCGTTCACCCGCTGGGCGCTGGAGAAGTCTTGAGCGGCGTGCACTCCAATCAAGTGCGTGGCGCTCGAGGTGATGACGGGGGCCGCACGTGATGCGCGGTCGGGACGACTGGGGGCCGCGGAGCCCGGTTGCGTGCCCTCGGCGGCTCGTGTGGAACCCTGGCGTGGTGGCGCGGTGTCGTGAGCGCGTGCTCTCGCCGCTCGCTGTCGCCCTCACCGCGTTCCCCGACCCGGCCTCCGCGCTCACCATGCTCGAGGTGCCACCGCCGCCGCGCGGAGTGCGCATCGTCGTCGACGCCGGCCATGGCGCTCCGGGCAACACGGGGAACCACGGCTGCTTCTGCCAGGCCGAAGCCGACGAGACGCGCGTCGAGGCGATGGAGCTCGCGCGCCGCCTGCGCCGCCAGGGCTTCGAGGTGCTCGAGACCCGGACCGAGGCGGAAGGGGCGAAGTACCGCTCGCGCATCGCCGCCATCGAGGCCTTCGCCCCACACGTCGTCATCAGCCTGCACACCGACGCCCGCGCCGACGCCGTGCCGGCGCGCCTGGGCCCGGATGGAACCGTGTGTTGGGAGAACCGCGACGACCCCGGCTTCTCGGTGCTGTGGAGTGACGAGGGCGGGCCGCGCATCGTCGAGCGCCGCACCGCGTGGGGGCGCGCCCTGAGCCGGCGGCTGCGCGAGGCGGGCTTCACGGCCTACTCGGGCGAGGACTACGGCTCGCTGTACCGGACAGACGACGAGCCCGCGTGCTTCGTCGACGCGCGGCCACTGCAGCAGCGCGTGTACTTCCTGCGGGCCACTACGGTGGCCCCGGTCGTCATCGTCGAGACGCACCACGCGCTCGACCCACTCGAGGTGGCCCGGTGGCACGACGCCGACACGCACGACGCGTTCGCGGCCGCGGTGGCGAAGGCCGTGCTCGACGTGGTGCAGGTCTCACGTCCTCCGGCCGCGCGGAGGTCCCGTGCAGCCGCCACGTCGACAGCGCCGTGAGGCCCGCATCAGGTGCGCGACAGGTCTCACGTACTCCGGCCGCTCGGCGGTCCCGTGCAGCCCTGGCGTCGCCACGCCCGTGAGCCCGCGACAGGTGCACGCTCGCGACGCCGAAGCACGAAATCCGTGGAGTCAACTCGCCTGCCGGACCGGGGCCGGCGCCTCGGCCCGAAGCTGCAGCGTCCTTCGGACCCGAGTGCAGGGCCGATGAGGCACCGTCGCCTGACAAGCGCGCACGGCCCGACCCTGATCAGCTTCACCGTGGCGAGGAACGATCCGGCTCTGACGGCGAACGGATCAGCTCGGCTCTTCGACCGGCGGCTCCAGCCTGACCGGCGGCGGAAGCCGCGAGGGCTTGCGCGGCAGCTGACTGCGCACCTCGGACAGCCCATCTTCGATGCGGTGGAGCGTCCGCTCCTGCACCCGCAGCGTCTGGCCCAACTGCTCCGAGAGCCGCTCGAGGTGGTCCATCACGCTCAGCACCATCGCCTCGAGCCGGTCGAGGCGCGCTTCCACGGACTCTTCGGTTGAACCCGACATGCGACCGCGATCTGACGGAGCGACGTCACGCCACCGGGGCGCGTGGGTGAATCCTGCGTCACGCGGCGCCTCCGAAGAGCGCCTTCGAGCCGACCGAATGATCGACCCGCCACCGTGCACGGCCGTTCACAGGTGGGACACCGCCCCCCATGCGAGCTGCTCGCGAGCCCGATAGGGTGGTGCTTCCTTCGCCTCGCGGAAGGTGCCCCATGCGCTTCCTGCTCGCCTCCCTGCTCGTGCTCAGCGCCTGTGACGGAGAGGTCTTCGGTGGCCTCCTCGGCAGCGGCCGGCCAGACGACCCGGCGCTTCCGCCGCCGCTGCCCGTCGAGACGCCAGGTCCGTCGTCTCGCGTCCCGCGCCTCAACCACGCCGAGTACGAGAACACCGTCACCGACTTCTTGCGGCTGCCGGCGAAGCCGAACCTCGCCAGCACCTTCGTCACCGACTCCACCGGCTCGACCTTCGACACCAACGGCGGCCTGCTGTCGGTCGACTCGACCTCGTGGGCCGACTACCAGCGCGCCGCCGAGCAGCTCGCCGTCACCGCCACGCAGGACCAGGCCGCGCTCGCCCGCACCTTCGGCGGCACCGTGCCGCAGGGCCTCGAGGCCCAGGTGCGCGAGCTCGCCCGCCGCGCGTACCGCCGGCCGCCCACCGACGCCGAAGTGAGCGCGCTCGTCACGCTCGGCAACCGCGCGGCCACCCTCTCACCCACCGTGCCCCCCGCGCTCGGCGGCCCGCGCCTGGTGCTCGAGGCGCTGCTCCAGTCGCCGCACTTCCTCTACCGCCCGGAGCTGAGCGACGCCGTCGAGAAGCGCGTCATGCCGCTGTCGGGCCACGAGCTCGCGAACCGGCTCTCGTACGCGCTGTGGCACACGATGCCCGACGACGCGCTCTTCGCCGCGGCCGCCTCGGGTGAACTGTCGACGAAGGAAGGCGTGGCCACCCAGGCGCGCCGCATGCTGCGCGACCCCCGCGCCCAGGACACCGTGGCCTCGTTCCACGACCAACTGCTGCAGCTCCAGAAGGTGTTCGACGTCACCCGCAACACGACGCTCTTCCCCGAGTTCTCCACGGCGCTTCGCCAGTCGATGGCCGCCGAGCAGCGCACCTTCGTGCGGCACGTCATCTTCGACCAGAGCCAGGGCCTGTCGACGCTCCTCACCGCGCCGTACACCTTCGGCGACGCCAACGTGGCGCGCGTGTACGGCCGCGCGGGCGTCACCGGCACCACGCCGATGCGGCTCGAGTTCACCGATGGCCGGCGCGGCGGCCTCTTCACCCAGCTGGCCTTCCTGACGACGAACGCCACCTCGACCGAGACCGACCCGATTCACCGCGGCACGTTCCTCAACTTCCGCATCCTCTGTACGGGCCTGCCGCCACCGCCGAACAACGTGCCGCCGCTCCCTGGCGAGGACCCGACGATGCGCCGGACCATGCGCGACCGCATCGAGTCCTTCACGGGCCGTGGCACCTGCGGTGAGGGCTGCCACAGCACCTTCATCAACCCGCTCGGCTTCGCCTTCGAGCACTACGACGCGCTCGGGCGCTGGCGCGAGCAGGACAAGGGGCTGCCCATCGACGACTCGGGCGAGTTCCTCTTCGACTTCTCGAGCGACACGAAGACGCGCTTCGAGGGCGGCGTGGCGCTGTCGCGGGAAATCGCGGCCTCGCAGCTGGCCCACGGCTGCTACGTCGAGCACTGGCTCGAATACCTGTACGGCCGGCCGATGGCCGAGTCCGAGCGCCCGCTGATGGAGCGGCTGGGCTCCCTGTCCCGACTCGATGACGTGCCGGTGCTGCGGCTGGTGGAGGAGCTCCTCGTGAGCGACGCCTTCCGCGCGCGGCCGGTGGAGGTGCAGCCATGAGCTTCTCGAGACGCCTCATCCTCAAGGGCCTGGGGGGCGTGACGCTGTCGTTCCCCGCGCTCACCTCGCTGCTCCCGAGGTCGGCGTGGGCCCAGCCGGCGACGCGCAAGCGCTTCGCGATGTTCGTCCGCGCGGGCAACGGCATCGTGCAGAACTCGGGCGGCGACCCGGAGCGCTTCTGGCCCGAGCAGCTCGGGGCCCTCACCACCGACGGCCTGCGCACCGGCGTCAACGGCACGCGCGCCACCAGCGAGCTGGCCGACTACGCGTCGCGGCTGCTCCTCATCAAGAACGTGCGGCTGCAGTTCGCGCGCAACCAGTGTGGCCACGCCGAGGCGCTCCCGCAGATGTTGACGGCCGCCCCGCACACCGGCGGCACCGGCAACAACCCACGCGCGCGTGGGCAGTCCATCGACTGGCGCATCGCGCAGGCGAACAACGCCGCCGGCGCCGCGCCGCTCACCTTCATGGCGGGCCCCCGCCAGACGTACATCGCCGAGGGCCTGTCCTGGAGCGCCTCGGAGATGCGCACGCCCGCCGAGCGCTCTCCGCTCAACGCCTTCATGCGGCTGACGGGCCTGGCGGCGGCACCGCCAGAGGTACAGCGGCTGGTGGTGGAGCGCCGCAAGAGCGTCAACGACTTCGTGCGCGACCAGCTGCGCGAGGTGTCGGGCAAGGCGCAGCTCTCGGCGTCCGACAAGCGGCGCCTGACGCTGCACCTCGACGCCGTGCGCGACACCGAGCTGCGCATGACGTGCGACCTCGAGCCGATGCAGGCCACCCAGGTGCGCGCCATCTCGAACCCGGAGTCGAATGACGTGCGCCCCGAGGTGGTGCGCCGCTTCATGGACGTGGCGGCCTGGGCCTTCCACTGTCAGCTCAACACCGTCGCGACGCTGCAGGTGGGCGAAGGGAACGACCAGACGCAGTACGACATCAACGGCACGCGCTACCCGCGCTTCCACTGGATCTCGCACCGCATCTACGCCGACGGCTCGTCGGGTGAGCCGATTCCCAACGCGGTGGAGCTGCACCACCAGGTCGATCGCCTCCAGCTGCGGCTGTTCAAGTACCTGCTCGACCGCCTCGCGTCCTACCCGTCGGCGTACTCGGCGACGTTGCTCGACGACTGCGCCGCGGTATGGGTGAACGACCTGGGCAACGGGCCTCCGCACGCGGCCGACAACACGCCGTGGATCATCGCGGGCGGCGCCGGCGGCAACCTGCGCACCGGCCTGCACGTCGACCACCAGCGGCGCACCAACAACCTGGTGCTGAACACCATCGCCAGCGCGGTCGGCGTGCGGAAGGCCGACGGCACGCTGCTCGACGACTTCGGCGACCCGAGCCTCACGCGCGGGGTGATGAGCAACGTACTGACGGTGACGTAGGTCGGGGGGAGCCGGTGCTTTCGCTGCGAGGGCTGGTGCTGATCACGGCAGGGCTGGCCTTCGGCGTCTCGGCGCAACCCATCAGCGACTTCGAGCTGTTGCCGACGCGACTGCCCACCCCGTTGATGCAGTTCGAAGCTACGGTGGTGGGGAGCAGCCTGTACCTCTTCGGAGGGTGCGTCGACGGCGACATCGACGGCACCTGCCGGCAACGAACGGCCGACGTCTGGCGGGCTTTGGTCTTCCCCGATGGGGGCCTTGGCCTCTTCTCGCGCTCGACACCACTCCCTGAGGCCCGCGCGCGCCACGGCCTCGTGGTGGTCGACTCGCGCACCGTGCTCATCGTCATGGGCGCGGCAGGCGTGCCCGTTCGGTATTCCGACGACGTGCTCCGCGGAACGCTGCTCGACGACGGCGGCATCGGGTGGCAGGTGAACTCGCTCGCCCCCGCACCGGGAGTTGACGACTTCGGCCTGGCGACATTCGGTGACACCGTCTTCGTCACTGGCGGGCTGCCAGCGCCCGACGCCGTCACCGTGTGGAGCAAGGGGCTCGACGCCTCCGTCCGGGTCCACCGAAACGTCCTGACGCCCCCGGTTGCGTTCCACCAGGCGTTCGCGACGGCCTCCGAAGTCTGCGTGGTGGGAGGTTTTCGCACCGGCGAGGGCTTTCTCGACGAGGTGCGGTGCGCGAGCTGGCGTGACGGCGGGGTGGGCCCCTTCTCGCCGCGCCCGGCGTTGCGGCTGCCGGCGTCGACCGCCCGGCTCCATGTGGCTGACAGCGGGCTCTTCGTCATTGGCGGAGCGGACGGCATGGGGGTGTCCCGCCTGGACTCCGACGTGGGCGTCTTCGACGGAGGCGCCCAGGTCCTGTGGACAACCTCGGGGTCGCCGAGGCTGCGACAAGTTCGCCTCCGCTTCGCCCTGGCGATGTCTGGTGATGGCCTCTACGCGCTCGGGGGCCATGCGGGCACCCTGCGCACAGACGGCGGCGAGGTTCCGTTGGACCTCATCGAGTTCGCTCCTTTCGCGCGGCGCTCGAGCGACGCCGGGACGGACGGTGGAACCGACGGAGGCACCACCGATGGGGGCCTCGACGCTGGCTCCACCCCGGCAGTCGACGCGGGGCTGCTTCCCGATGCGGGTGACGGAGGCGACGATGCGGGAGTCGACGCGGGACCACTTCCTGATGCGGGTGACGGGGCCGCAGATGCAGGAGTCGACGCGGGACCGCTTCCTGATGCCGGCGACGCTGGGGGCGATGGGGGACCGCTTCCCGACGGCGGGCATGGGGGCCCTGGCGACGGGTTGGCCGACGGAGGAACGACCGGTGAGCACTCGCTCGACGTCGGGTGTGGCTGCCACTCAACCAACGTTCCGATTTTCCTCGTTATCTGGGTGGTGGTTGGGGCGCTTCGCCGACGCGACATTCGACGCGGTGTCGCGTAAGTGCACCGGTCTTCGTTTCCGAAAGGCGGCTCATGCGGCTCTCGACCCTCGGCTTGCTGGCGCTCCTCGCGGTTGGCTGTCCAACGCCGCGGGAACCGACGGCGGACGCCATCATCGCGCGCGGAGACTGCCCGGCCATCCCCTCGGGCGCGGGCACGGTGCACGCCGACACCATCACCGCCGACGAGACGTGGACGGCCGCCACCAGCCCCCACGTGCTCAAGTCGATTCGCATCGAGGCCACCGTCACCATCGAGCCGTGCGCCGTGGTGCTGCTCGAGAAGAACGCGCGCGTGCAGGTCGGCAACTCGGGCACCGGCAAGGCGGGCAAGGTCGTCGCCGCGGGCCGCCTCGAGGGCAACGTGCTCGAGCCGGTGGTGTTCCGCCCGCAGAACGCCGGCGATTTCTGGGGCAGCCTCTTCGTCTTCCCCACCGGCAGCCTCGACCTCTCGTACACCGCGCTCGTCAACGGCGGCCAGAAGGACACGCCCGACACCAACGCCACCATCGAGGCGCGCGGCGAGCAGATGAAGCCGGTGCGGCCGATGATTCGCGCGCGGCACGTCGTCATCAAGGACTCGGGCTCGCAGGGCCTCACCCTTCGCAACTACGCCGGCTTCGCGGCGGACTCCGAGGCGCTCATCGTCACCGGCGCCGGGGCGCAACCCGAGGCCGACACGCGCTTCCCCACCGGCTACGCGCTCGATCTCCAGCCGGCGGGCATCAACAGCATTCCGAAAGGGAGCCTGCTCACCGGCAACCGCCGCGAGGGCATTCTCGTTCGTTCGGTGACGCGGCTCGATGTCGACGAGGCCTTCGTCAACCGCGGCGTGCCGTACGTCATCGACGGCAGCTTCCTCATGTACGACCTCGGCATGTCGACGGTGACGCTCCGCATCGAGGCGGGGGTGACGCTCAAGTTCAAGAAGAGCGGCGCCGGAGACATCGGGCTCACCCTGGGCAACCTCGCCTCGCGCGCGCCGGTGCGCCTCGTCGCGCAGGGCACCGCGGAGCAGCCGATTCTCCTCACCTCGGCCGAACCGACCCCCGCGGCCGGCGATTGGGCCGGCGTGTACCTCGGCAACGTCGCCAGCGACGGCAACGCCTTCGAGCACGTGACGGTGGAGTACGCAGGCGGTGCGACCGGCGCCCGTGGCTACGGCTGCGGTCCCCTGTCGAACGTGGGCGGGCTGCTCTTCATCGACACGCGCCCCGACACGGCCTTCGTGAAGAACTGCACCTTCCGCAACCTCATCGGCGCGGGCATCGTCTCGGGGTGGACCTCGGACGCCGACGGGCCGAACCTGGCGCCGACGAACACGTTCTCTGCCATCTCACCGGTGCCGATGGAGGGTACCTGCAACGTCACGCGCTGGGCGCCCGCCGCTGGCGTGGGGAGCTGCCCGGGCATGCGGCCCCTCTGCGTGAACTGAAGCCTCGCCCAGACTCGCGCGAGCGTTCGCCCAGGACGAGCCGAAAGGAACCGAGCGCTTGGCAGGCGGCTCGGGGCGTCAGGCCTTCTGCGGTGAGCGCTCCGCGCGGTCGGCGAGGAGGCCCACCGCGACCAGCCCCAGCCCGATGACGACGTGCAGCACGTCGTCCGTCGCCTTCCACTGGAACCACGCCTTCGGCCACAGCCCCGCGAGACTCGCGATGGCCTGGTACACGTCGATGAGGCCGAAGCCGACGTTGAACGCGCGCACCAGGCCGAGCTCTTTCGTGCCGAGCGCGACGAGGCCCACCGCGCCGAAGACGAGATGGAAGACATTGTAGGGCGTCGCCCCACTCGTGAGTGCCATCGACTCGGGGGTGATGAAGCCGAGCGCGCCGACCAGCAGCAACAGCGGTGCGAACACACGCAGAACGGTGACGTTGATGGGTGCCTTCATGCGTTCCCCGAGTCGGTGGTTCGCGCCTTCTTCGGACGTGGGGCCGTGGTGGATTTCCTGCTACGCGCCACGCGCATGACGACGCTCTATTACGTGCCTCGCACCCGCTCGACACGACCCCGCTGGCTCCTCGAGGAGCTTGGCGCCCCGTACGAGCTCGTGCGCCTCGACGCGACGAAGGGTGAGACGCGCACCGACGCGCACGCCCAGCGTCACCCGCTCAAGCACGTGCCGGTGCTCGAGACGAAGGACGGGGCGCTGTTCGAGTCGGCCGCCATCGTGCTGCAGCTCGCCGACGTCCACGGGCGCCTCATTCCGCCGGTGGGCTCGTACGAGCGGGGCCTCGTGTACCAGTGGGCCTTCTTCGCCATGACCGAGCTCGAGCCCCACTGCGTCGTGTTCTTCGCCGAGAAGGTGCACAAGAAGACACCCGAGAGCGAGCTGGCCCTCAAGGCGAAGGGGAAGATCAACGAGGCCGCGCTGGCCCTCGACGCGCACCTCGCCGGCCGGGAGTGGATGTTGCCTTCCGGCTTCTCGGTCACCGACGTCATCGTCGGCGCGGTGGCGTGGTGGGCCAACCGCATGGGCGCGGTGGAGAACGCGCCGAACCTGCTCGCGTACATTCAGCGGTGCGAGGCGCGGCCGGCGTACCAGCGCGCCACGAAGGACTGAGCGCCTTTCACCGAGTGTTTCGAGGTCCGTCCGGCGGGCGCTCTGCGTCCGTCACCGACTCGGTGCTCGCCCGGGTGCGTGCCCTCGAGCCTCTCGCGACGGGGCCGCTGCTGGTGCACCGCCTCGAGAACCGGGCTTCGCTCCTTGCGCCGCCGCCTCCGCTTCGAGGAGGGTGACCGGTCGTCGATGAAGGACGCCCGGCGCCCGGGTGCGACGCTGCCCGTCGAGTCGGCAGAAGCCCGGGTGCTCACCTCGGGCATCATCACCCGCTGCTCGGAGCGCGCGTGCGCCTCGGGGCGGATGGAGAACGGCGGCTCGCGCCGCCTCCGGACGAACACCACTGGGTGGGTCGTCAGCTCGCCTGCACCTGACGGCCGGTGTCGGACTCGTGACAGACCGCGCGGCCCGGCATAGTCACGAACAGGTGACGTCTCCGTGGTTCGACCGCGTGGCCCTCCGGCGTGGGCTGACCGCTGCGCTGTGGGCGCTCGCCCTCCTCGCCGTCGCGGCGCTGCCGTCTCGCCTCGCCAGCGCGCTCTTCGGCTGGGGCTCGGTGACGACGAAGGTGGTGCGCGTCATCGGCGGCACGTGGCTCGACCTGGCGGCGGCGCTCCTCGTCGTCGGCCCGCTGGTGGTGGGCCTCGCGCTCGCCGGTGTGCTCGTTCCGCTGCTGCGACGCCCGCTGTGGCAGCGCGCTGGAGGCCTCGTCGCCGCCGCGCCCTTCGGCTTCTCGCTGTGGGTCTTCACCGTCACCGCGCAGGAAGTGAAGAGCGAGCGCGGCTCGTTCCCCACGATGTTCGACCTCGGAGAGGGCGGCACCAACGCGTCCTTCATCGAGGGCATGGTGGGCTTCCTGGGCTACGAGCGCATTCGCACGCCCGCGCTGTTCGGCGTGGGCCTCGCGGCGCTCGTCATCGGCCTCGCCCTTCGCCGGAGGCCGATGGAGTTGGCTGGCTGGCGCGGGTGGACCCTGGGCTTCACCGCGAGCTTCGGCCTGGGCGCGCTGCTGGTGCTGGGAAGCCAGACCGCGCTCGCGCAGCTCAACGCCTTCAGCCCCGCCGCGCTCGGAGACCCGCTCACCGGCCTCATCGAGAGCGCCGTCGACCTCGCCCGACACCGCGGCCCCACCACCGCGCGCGACCTCGTGCTCGACGCTGAGCTCCCCGCGGAGTCGGCAGCCCGCGGCGCGGCGCTCGTCGGCTGGCCTGCCTCGGACGGCGGGTGTGGCCCGCACCCCTTCGCCCGGCCCCTCGACCTCGCGCGCGAGCCGCCCACCACGTCACCGCGTGGCACGGCCCTGGTGCAGGCGCTCGAGGACGTGTCGCAGACCCTCTTCGCTGGCGCCGACGCAGGCGTCGCCGTCTTCCTCGTGTCGCTCGAGGGCTTCCGCGCCGACGACGTGCACGCCCTCAACCCGCAGGCGCCGCGCGACCTCGCGCCCTTCACCACCCAGCTGTACGAGCGCTCGGCCTCACCGGGCAGCGGTGTGCTCACCAGCCGCGCGATGATTCAGGCCGGCGTGCGCACGGCCCACAACCTCGGGGCCATGACGTGCGGCGTGGGCACCCTGCCCTACAACCTCGCCTTCATCCGCGACCTGCAGCCGTTTCCGCTGCGGTGCCTGCCCGACGTGCTGGCGGACTCGGGCTTCGAGCATCGCTTCTTCTACGGCTCCGACGCGACGTTCGACGAGATGCACCACTTCTTCCAGGCGCACCGGTTCGTCGAGCTCGTCTCGCAGAAGGAGCTGCCGCCAGGCCTGCCGAAGGGCACCTGGGAGGCCGTCACCGACTTCGCCGTCTTCGACGAGGGCGTACGCCGCACGGGCGCCGCGCTCGACGCCTCTGGCGCGCCCCAGTTCGCGCTCCTCATGTCGCTGTCGCACCACTCGCCCTTCACCAGGCCGGAGGACCTGCCGCCCGAGGTGCCGGCCCGCGTCGACCGCGCGCTCGCCGTGACGCCCCACCACGCCGACGCCGACGACGCGCGGCGCCTGCTGGCCTTCTCGTACACCGACGCCGCCGTGGAGCGCCTCTTCCGCCAGCTCGAGACCTCTGGCCTCGCCGACCGGGCGCTGGTGGTGTTGATGGCCGACCACTCGACGGGCCACGCCTACGTGTGGGGCGCCGAGGCCACCGAGACCGACGCCCAGAAGTCCCAGGTGCCCTTCGCCATCGTGGTGCCGCCCGCCTTCCGGGCCCGGTTGGCGAACGTGGCCGCCTTCGACGAGGCCCTCGCCCGCGCGCAGCGGCTCGTCGACGAGGGGCCGCTCTCGCTCAACGACGTGCCGCGGTTGCTGCTGGCCCTCGTGTCGGGGCACCCGGGCGTGACGGGGCTGGCCCCTTCGCAGCGCTGGCACACGCTCGGCGGGCAGGTGACGAGCCCCCACTTCCGCCCGCCGTCAGGGGTGAGCGTGCTGGCCATCAACGGGGTGAGCGAGCTGTTCGGGGTGGGCCCGACGGGCGCGCGCGTGGGAGCGTACGAAGACTCGGTGTTCCTCAAGACGCGCGCCGACCGCTACCGGGTCACGCCGACGCTCATCCCCGTCGTCGCGACGCTGCAGCAGGTGATGCGCTGCCCTTCGCATTGACCGGCCGTGGCCGCCCGCTCGCCCGGGGGAGGTTAGCAACTCTGCTCGTCAGCACGTTTGCTGACTGGCACCGGCCCTGACCAACCAGCACGGGTGAGGCCACCACGAGCGGCCGGAAGACCCCGCACGAAAGGGACGAAAAAGCCGCTGGCGCCCGAGGCACCAGCGGCTCGTTCTCTCAAAGGGGAAGCGACGCTTAGACTTCGCCAGCGCGCTCGAGCTCGGCGTACACCTTCTCGATGCCGCGCTTGTTGATGATGCGCAGCGCGTGCGCCGAGATGCGCAGGGTGACCCACTTCTTCTTCGAGGCCAGCCAGAACCGGTGCTTCTGGAGGTTCGGCAGCGAGCGGGTCTTGGTCTTGTTGTTGGCGTGGCTGACGTTGTTGCCAACCATCGGGCGCTTGCCCGTCACCTGACAGACGCGGGACATGGGGAGTTTCCTCTCTTCAAAAAGCAGTGGGGTGTTACCAGCTCGCCTTGACGACGCCGGTCAGCTCGCCGGCGAGCGCCTTCTCACGGAACTGGATGCGCGAGAGGCCGAACTTGCGGAGGTTGCCACGGGGACGACCGGTCACCTGGCAGCGGTTGACGACGCGAATCGGGCTGGCGTCGCGGGGCAGCTTCTGGAGCTTCGCCAGCGCGGCCGCGCGGTCCTCGGCCGACGTCGCCGGGTTCTTGATGGTCTGCTTGAGCTCGAGGCGGCGCGCGCGGAACTTCTGCGAGAGCGCGCGGCGGCGGTCGTTCTTGATGATGGACGAGGTCTTGGCCATGACGGTGGGTGCTGCAAAAGAGGTAGGAACTTCGAATCGGAGGGCGGCCCTTACACGCAAACCGCTCCGGCGATCAAGTTCCGTGGTGCCAGCCCGTTGCATTCCCCTTGAACGTGGGGCAAGAGGGCCGCCCTTTCCGATCACCACAGGCCCTCGACCGGGGGCCTGACACACGTACTGGCAGGAGCCACATGGGCACGCTGAAGAGCTTTCTCGAGTCGAAGAAGATTTCCGCCAAGCAGGTCCACACCACCAGCAAGCGCATCGAGACGCTGGACGCGGGCTCGCGCACCCTGCTGGTGAAGCGGGTCGCCAAGCGGGCCGACAAGGAGACGGCGGCCAAGAAGTACGAAGAGCTCAACCTCGCCAAGCCGGCGCAGCTGGGCCGCGGCGTGTCCGAGAAGCAGGTGGTGGCGGCCATCGACGAGAAGCCGGTCGCCCGCAAGGTGCGCACCAAGATTCTGCGCGCGGTGAACACCATCCTCACCGCCAAGAAGGAGACCGCCGTCGACATGAAGGCGCTCTTCGAGGGCACCACGCACAAGCCGGGCAAGAAGCCGAAGGACGAGGCCAAGAAGTAAGCGTCGCTCCTCCTGAAGCGCGCGGCCCGCGGCGTCGCTCCCCACCAGGGAGCACCGCGGGCCGTGTCATGTCCACCTCTCGTCCTCGCGCCCGAGGCTGGCGCCTGCTCCGCGCCGAAGCGGCCTGCACGGGTGGTGCCCTCACCGACGCCTGTCGTCGACCGAACGGGCCCGACCCGACGAGGCGACGGCGCTGACATTTCCACGGGGCGGCTGGGCTGCTTGCGGCATACTGACCCGCACCGATGTGGCAGCTCGTCATCAACGGCCCCGGCTACTTCGACACGAAGTACGACCTCCCGGAAGGCACCACCCACGTCGGGCGCGCCGACGAGAACGACATCGTGCTGTCGGGCGACCTCGTCTCGCGCAAACACGCCCGCTTCCACGTCACCGGCAACGCGCTCGTCTTCGAAGACCTCGGCAGCCGCAACGGCTCGCGGCTCAACGGCGACAAGGTGGTGGGCACCGCGCCCATGAAGCCCGGCGACGTCGTGGCCGTGGGTGAGAACTCGCTGGTGGTGCGCCAGCCCACGACGGCCGAGAGCGCAGCGACCGAGATGGTGGACGCGGGCGGCGGCGGCGCGGTGCGGCGCTTCGGGCGCGGCGTCGACGTGTCCCACGCGGTGCTGATGGCGCGCGACATTCAGGACTCCATCGTGCGGCGGGTGCTCGACAACTCGTTGCCCTTCGAGCTCGAGCCCGAGCCGCCGCCGGTGCCCTCGAAGGTGAAGCGCAAGGCCGCGGGAGACACCGACGAGAACGAGCCGCGCACGAGCGAGGTGCAGGTGCCCAGCGACGGGCCCTCGTACCCGGTGGCCTTCCACTCGCTGGTGATGCTCTTCCGGGTGGCGGAGCGCCTGGCCACCGCGCCCACGCTCCAGGCCTTCCTCGACGACACCACCGACGCCATCATGAAGCGCGTCGGCGCCTCGACGGGCGTGGTGCTGGTGCGCCACTCGACGGGCGTGATGGTGCCGGCGGCGGTGCGCCACGCGCGCAAGCTGCAGAAGGGCGAGGTGCCCGTCTCAGACGCCATCGTCGACGCGGCGCTGACGCAGGGCCAGGCCATCGCGGTGGCCGACGTGCGCGACGACAGCCGCTTCGCCGAGCGCGAGTCGGTGGTGCTCTACGGCATCGACCAGGTGCTGTGCGTGCCCATCGGCCAGCAGACGCCCTTCGACGGCGTGCTGTACCTCAACCGCACCTCGGTGACGGAGGAGCCCATCGAGGCGCTGCTCGACGTCTGCACGGCGCTCGCGCAGCTGCTCCAGACGGCGCTGCACAAGTTCGCACCGAAGGCCGCGGCGGGAGACCGGCTCCGGGGCGCGCTCGAGCGCTTCCACGGGCCCGACATCGTCGAGCGCCGGGTGAAGGACCTGTCGGACCAGACGGCGAAGCTCACGCAGCTCGAAGAGAAGCAGGTGACGGTGCTGTTCGCCGACATCGCCGGCTTCACCGACGAGGCGCTGAAGCTGCCCGCGGAGCGCGTGGCCGACCTCTTGTGCGAGCTGTACCGGGTGGCGACCCCGCTCGTGTTCAGCTTCGAGGGCACCGTCGACAAGTTCGTGGGCGACTCGGTGATGGCGCTCTTCGGCGCGCCGTACGGCAAGGGCGACGACGCCATTCGGGCCGTGCGTGCAGGCATGGCGCTGAAGGCCGAGTGGGACCGCGCGATGCAGAAGCGGCCCCCCAAAGAGCGGTTCCAGCTCAAGGTGGGCCTCACCACGGGCAAGGTGCTGGCCGGCACGGTGGGGAGCGAGGCGCGCCTCGACTACACCGCCATCGGCGAGCCGGTGAACATCGCCTCGTGGCTCTGCCAGTCGGCCGACGGTGGGCAGGTGCTCATCACGGGCAAGACGCTGGCGGCGGTGGGCGCGCGCTTCGACGTGACGCCGCTGGGTGAGCGGCCGCTGCTGGGCAGCCGGGTGCGCACGGCCGTCTTCGAGGTGGTGGACGAGGACGACGACTCGGGCACGCTGTCGGGCGTTCGCTGACGGGGCGGTGGGCATGCGCATTCCGAAGGGGCTCTTCGGCCTCGCGAAAGAGGTGCTGAGGCACCTGCTGCGGCGCCCGGTGGTGGGCTTCGTGGTGTACGCGCGCACGGCGGACGGGAAGGTCGTGCTCATTCGCCGCGGAGACACCGGCGGGTGGGCGCTGCCGGGCGGCACGCTGGAGTGGGGCGAGACGTTCCGCGCGGGGCTGCCGCGGGAGTTGATGGAGGAGGCCGGTGTGACGCTCGTGGGCGAGGCGCAGTTGCTCGGCGTGTACTCGGACCCGGGCCGCGACCCGCGCTTTCACGCGGTGACGGTGGTGTTCGGCGCGACGGTGTCGGCGCCCACGAGGCCGCCGATGAACCCGCTCGAGATTCTCGAGGTGCGGGCGTTCTCCGAGGCGGAGCTCCCGTCACCCCTGTCGCACGGGCTCGACGACGTGCTGGCCCGCGCGCGCGCCGGACAGTCGTTCTGGGAATGAGCTGGCCCTCTTTCTTGCACCTCGCGTGGGTCTTCCGGGTCTGCGAGGTTTGAGTTCTGCGTCGTGCCTGTCTGCCGGAGCCCTGCCCATGCGCCACACCCTGCTCGCCATCGCCGTCTCGTTCGCCGCGCTGTCTGCATGTAGCCCTCCCGTGACGCCGGCGACGTGCGGGCCGGCGACCTGCAACGGCTGCTGTGACACCGCGGGGACTTGTCAGGCCGGCCTCCTCGACGGCACCTGCGGCCGGGCTGGCCAGTCGTGTCAGGTGTGCTCCATCGGGCAGGCATGCTCGTTCGGCACGTGCATGGCGACGAACACGTCGAGCGGTGGTGGCTCGGCGGGGGGCTCGGTCGGTGGCGGGAGCGGCGGCGGTGCGACGGGTGGTGGTGATGCAGGTGGAGCCGCAGGTGGCGGAACGGCCGGCGGAGCGACGGCGGGCGGCGCGGCGGGCGGTGGTGATGCCGGTGGCGCGGCGGCAGGTGGCTCCGCAGGTGGTGCGACGGCGGGTGGCTCTGCGGGCGGCGCGGCGGCGGGTGGATCCGCAGGTGGTGCGACGGCGGGTGGCTCCGCGGGAGGTGCGACGGCGGGTGGCTCCGCGGGCGGCGCGGCGGCAGGTGGCTCCGCGGGCGGCGCGACGGCGGGTGGCTTTGCAGGCGGCGCGACGGCGGGTGGCTCGGCCGGCGGCGCAACGGCAGGTGGCTCGGCGGGCGGCGCGACG
>JANRKQ010000098.1:0-12901 GCA_033763395.1 Myxococcaceae bacterium | reverse complement strand
GGCCCGATGCAGTACGCCTCGTCGGCGAAGCGGGCGTGCAGGGCGGTGCGGTCGGCCTCGGAGTAGACGGCCACCGTCTTCAGGCCGAGCTCCTTGCAGGTGCGCATGACGCGCACGGCGATCTCACCGCGGTTCGCCACCAGCACTTTCGTGATGCGTGCCATGGCGGCGGCGTCTAGCGGATTGGCAGGGAAACGCGACAGCTTCGCGTGGGCCTTGTCGGCGCCCTGAAGCGCGTCTTGAGGGGGCTCGGCTCCGTTCGGCGAAACGCCCGGGGCTCGCCGGTGAAACCGTCACGTCGAAGTGCTCGTGATTCCGCTCAGGCGAAGCGTCAGCGGGGCGGTCTCGTCACCCGTACGACCGAGCCGGGATCGCGATTGTTCACCCAGTACAGGTAGCGCTCGTCGACACGCGGGAAGATGCCGCCCTCGACGTCTGACGCCAAGAGGTCTCGGCCACCATCAGCCCGGAACCGGTAGGCCCTCCGGGCCTGGACTCGGTCGTACTCGACGACGAAGACGTCCTCTCCATCGACTGCGATGCCACGGGCACCTCGAAGGGTGTCGGCCATCGTCGTCATGCCTCCGCTGCTGCGCTCGATTCGAAGCAACCGGCCCGCCGTCGACTTGAACTCCGTCACGTAGACCGCGCGGGTGTCGCAAGCGATGCCCCAGGCCATGTCGAGATCGTTCGCAATGATGTCGATGCTCGCATCGGGGCTCCCTGGCGCCCGGATGCGCACGACGGCTCCCGCTGGTGGGCCCTGCTGGATTGCGAGGAACGCCTCGCCGTCGCAGAAGGCGACGCCCGTCGCGCCAGGGCCGCCAACCTCATGGCGCACGACCAGGTTCTCTGGGGAAATGACGACGAGCGCCGATCTCGGGAGCAGCTGCGCCGCGTACAGCGTTCCGACCTGAATCTTCAGGTCGAAGAACGACCCACCACCATCTGGCGAGAAGAGGTCACGAATCGGACCGCCATCGAGGGACCTCGCCCTGATGGTGCCGGGCACCCAGGTCGTCCAGACGAGCTCCCCGTCCCGAACGACGACCGCCGAGATCGCCGGTTGGCCAGTGACGCGCTCGATCGTGCCCCCGTCGAACAGCTCGACGATTCGGTTCTCATTCGTCTGGAAGTCCGACTCGCTCACGAAGAGCCGGTCACCCACCAACCAGAGCCCGTGAGGCAAGTTCAACGCGCGGGGTCCTCCTCCGAAAGGAATGGGAATCGCAAGACAGTTGCCGAGGGAGCACTGGGGGCCTCCGTCGCGCGACTCGCACTGTCGCCCACAAAAGCCGCAGTGCACTTCCGTGGTCTTCGGCCCGCAATCGAGCCCCGCATCGACGACGCCGGCATCGGCCTCGGTCGGGTCGACGATGGATGCATCGCGGCCCCCGTCGACGATTCCAGCGTCTGGCGGGCCTCCGTCTGGCAGGCCTCCGTCGCCTCCGCGGCAATCGACGCTGCCGGTGAGCTCCTGACACAGCCTGCGGTACTCCTCGTCCAGCCGCGCCTGGCACCCCGCCATGAGCGCCACCGCCACGACGGCACCATGCACTCGCACGCTCAGGCCTCCGATTCACTCGCAGGTGACGGTGGCGCACTGGCCCCACATTCCCACCCGGCTCGTCTTCGCTTGAGACTCGTAGGTCTCGAACTCGTCGCGCCGGGCCATCCCGGCTGGTGCAATGTACAGCACACAGGCCAGGCCCTCTTCTGTCAGTGAACGATTGAGCTCGACGCCATCGACGGTGACGAACGCCAGCAGCCGATTGAAGCGATCGCGGCACTCCGCCGCGTCGTAGGCCAGCTGCACGCGCTTCCCGGTGACGCGGGCCGCGGTGAACATCGCGGCGTTCTGCCCGAAGCAGTCGGTCTTGCCGCCGGTCGACTCGGGCGTGTCGACGAGCAGCATGCGCACGCGCTGGCCGCCCTCGAGCTCGAGCGTGTCACCGTCGATGGCGCGCTCCACGACGGCGGACGACGGCCCGCACGGGCTCTCGGGCGCGCACGACAGCAGCACCAGCGCCGCGGCGACTCCGACGTGCCTCACCGGGGAACGTTCGCGGCGCCTGGCGTGCCGCGGTCTCCCATGCCACCGGCGCCGTAGCGGCTCGTGGTGGGCGTGAGCGAGAGGTTCGCGGCGTTGTCGTTGTCGGCCACGTCGACGAGCGGCGCGACGAGCTGAATCGACGCGCCCGCCGTAGCCGTCGCCGTCAGCGGGAAGGCGATGCTGTCGAGCACCTGCCCCTGGCTGACCACCTTCACCTGGCGCATGAGGGCGCCCGAGTTCGTCAGGCCGAAGGAAAACGTCTCGTACACGTTCATGATGTTGCCGTTGACGGCCGGGTCGCGGTTGCGCGCCAGCACCAGGTACGTGCCCGCCGTCGCCCGGCGACAGGTGGTACCACCGAGGGTGACGCTGTTGGTGGTGGCCGGCGGCACGTACGCCTCGTTGCCGAACGAGACCTGGTTCAGGTCGACGTCGCGCTTCACCAGCACCTCGAAGTACTCGCCAACCGTGTCGTCCACGGCCTGCGGGTCGGGCATCACCTCGGTCATCACCAGGTCGCCCACCATCGGCCGCTCCAGCGGGCGAATCATCATCGTCGTCGGGTCGAGGCACTCGTTGGGGCCCGGCTGGGGCCCAGCGTCCACCGGCTCTCCAGCGTCGGGCAGGAAGACGCCGCTGTCGGGCGGGCACATCGTGTTGGGGGCGCCGGGGCTGCCGAGATCGCCGCCGCCATCGGGCCAGGGCATCGTCGCCTTGCAGAAGCGCTCCGGCGCGTCGTTCACCGTGACGTCGACCGCGTCGGGCGTGATGAGGTCAGGGTTGAGCTGCCAGGCCACGCCGTCTTCGGAGGGGAACAGCCGCGCCTCGTCGATGCCGGCGTCGCCACGGAAGACGCGCAAGACCTCGTTGTTCGTGTTCGAGATCGACAGGCCATAGGTGGTGAGCGGAGGCGGCAGCCCACCGTTGACGAACGGGTCGGCCGAGCGGGACAGCAGTACGTACGTGTTCGCCGGCGCCCGCACGCAGTTCATCGAGGTGATGGTGGTGCGGCTGGTGTTGGACGAGATGGTGGTGCCGTTCAGGTCGACGTCGGTGGTGGCGTAGAGCTCCATCCACTCGCCGACGGTGTCGGTGGCGACGCCGGCGCTGGCCATGACCTCGGTGATCAGCAGATCGCCGAACTCGGCGGCGATGATGGGCCGGGGCGAGCCGCCCTCGAGGCAGGTGCCCAGCATCGCCTCGGGCGCGCACATGGGGTTCGGCCCGCCGGGGGTGCCGTAGGCCTTCGGCGCGTACTCGGTCGACGTCGGCGTGTCGCACCAGTTCGAGTCGGCCGAGACGCGCAGGGCGTCGGGCTCCTGCGGCCCGCTCAGCATGCGGGAGCGGCCCGAGCGCGCGGCCCGGCTGTAGGTGTACTCGCCAATCGCCGTCATGCCGCAGCGGACGGCCACCGTGCCCGAGGTGTTGCTCATGGCGCCCAGATCGTCTCCGTAGCTGTAGGCGATCCACGCGGGGTTCGGCCCGGAGCGCACGTCTCCGACGGCGACGGCGCCCTTCGACGGCACGGTGACCGAGGCCCGCACGGTGTGCGACTTCGCGGCCGAGGTGCCCGAGCGGTAGCTCAAGGTGTAGCCGCGCAGGTCGATCGGCGCGCCGGTGGTGTTGAAGATCTCGATCCACTCGCCGCCGGTGTCGGTGCCGTCGGGGTCGATCATCACCTCGGAGATGACGAGGTCGCCCGCCATGCGGCCGCGGCAGACGTCGGTGTTCATCATCATCATCGGGTTGCCGCAGCTCCCGAGGGCCACGAGCCCGGCCAGCGCCAGTCCAAGTCGCGTCATCACGTCAGTCGTCCTCGTCGTCGCGCGCGGCCCGCTTCTCGTCTGCCTCGGAGAGCAACTTTTCGAGCTCGCTCGAAGGCGCCAGCACCTGCCCGGGCAACGACACTACCACCTGCAGCCGCTCCCAGCCCTTCTCGTTCTTGTACTTCTGCACCAGGCCGCGCACCTGCACGTACTCGCCCTTCTTGAATTGCAGCCCGGTCGAAATCAGCACGTCCTTGTCGAAGAAGACGATGTCGAAGTCACTGGTTCGTGACCGCGCGAGCTTCACCACCGACGGCCCACGCCCTTCCGAGAACCGAATGTCGCTCACCGAGCCGAGCACGAAGACCTCCTGGCCCACGCGGCTCTCGAGGCGCAGCATGGCGTCGAAGCGGGTGAGGGCGACGTACGAGTCGGGGTTCTCTTCCGCGGCCTTCTCGAAGCGGTGAATGACGGCCTCGCGGGCGGCCCACCAGGCCAGGCGCTCGTCGTAGTCGGGGTAGGCGAGGGCGCCGGGCTTCCAGATGCCGCGCTGCGCGTCGCGGGCCTCTTTCTCGGCCTCGACAAACTCCTTGTGGAAGCGCCGCGAGCGCCCGTACTTCATGAAGTAGGGCGAGTAGCCTGCGCGCACCGCTTCGACGTTGTAGTTGACCCACTCGCCGTTCTTCTTCGCGAAGACGTAGGCGAGGTAGCGGCCATAGAAGTCGCGGATCTCTCCGGGGTGGTCGCGCTCGAGCCGCACCGAGCGCACGTCTTCGAAGAAGCCCTGGGCGAACTTCTTGCCGTCTTCGCCCAGCGGCGTGGCGTACTTCACCGGCCGCTGCGAGCTGCCCTTCATCTTCTTCTTGTACTCCTCCCAGCCGGCCGCGAAGGCCGCGCGCTCCTTGTCCTTCTTGAAGGTCTCCTCGGTGTCGATGCCGAGCAGGCGCATGCTCGAGGTGAGGCCCTTGACGCGAATGGTGTCGCCGTCGAGCACGCTCGAGGCGCCGTCGATGGGGAACTCGCCGAGCTCGAGGCTCGACGTCTCCATCTTCTTCATCAGCGCCCGCGCCTCGTCGGCGGTGTAGCGCTTGGTCGCCTCGGTGGCGGTGCACCCGAGGAGGACGACGAGGGCGAGGGCGGGGCGGAAGAGGCGCATGGCTTAGAAGCTGGTCCTCACGTCGAGGAGGAAGCGGTGTTCAGGCGAGGGCTGGCGGCGCAGGGTCGAGGCGCGTTGGTCGAGCCACACATAGAGATCGTACCGCAAGGCGACCTTCGTTCCTTTGAAGGGAACCCACGCGGCTTCTCCGAAGGTCCACAGTGACTCTTCGTAGGTGGTGGCGCTGTCGATGCCCTGGTTCAGGTAGCGGGTGCGCACGCGCAGCTGGAGCCAGTCGACGGGCTGGGAGCGCAGCTCGCCCCACACCTGCAGATCCTCGCGGAAGCGCTCGCGGTAGGCGCTGTTCAGATCGTCGCGCCACGTCCACGCGGCCTGCTCGATGAAGGTGAGCCACTTGCCGAAGGGCTTGACCTCGACGCGCTGGGCGATGCGGTAGTTGTCGCAGGTGAAGAAGGTGACGTCGCCGTCGAAGTCGTCTGAGGCGTTGAGCGGCTCGAAGGCGATGTTGTTGATGTCGGCCTGGGTGCAGCTGCCGCGCTGGCTCTGGGCGAGGTTGCGATCGGACACGCGGAACCAGACGCCGGGCTTGAAGAACTTCCAGCCGGTGAAGTCGACGCGGCTCAACAAGATGATGTTGGTGGTGCCAGCCGGCCCGGAGCGACCCGCGAAGGGCAGCGCCCAGAAGTCGGCGGTGGCGCGCAGCTGCCAGTCCTTGTTGGGCTTGCCGAAGTACCGCAGGCGGGCGCCGAGCTCGTTGCGCGCGCGCTGCCCCGCGTCTTCATCGGGCCCAGAGAAGGGCCGCGCGTAGGGGTTCAGGTACCGGTTGTCGTAGTACCGCAGCACGAGCTCGACCTCGTGGCCCTTGGGCGCCCAGGTGGTGCGCTGAATCGCCGCGAAGCCGCCCCCGTTGTTCCCGATCGCGCGATCGAAGCTGCGCGCGACCTCGAGGTGCAGGTTGAAGTCCGAGATGACGGCCTGCGCGTCGACGCCGATGGCGCCGTACGCGCCGCCGTTGGGGTACCGGGCGGTGTCCTGGAAGTCGACCTGAATGGAGCTGCCCGGCGGCACGGTGTTGAAGAACGGCGCCGCGCCATAGCCGGTGACGCCGAAGCGCAGCCGGTAGTTGGGCTTGAAGTCGACGTGGCCACCGCCGGCGAGCTCGTCGAAGAACGTGGGCAGCGTCGCGTAGCGCAGCCGCCAGCCGGTGTTCGGCTCTGTCGGCGTGATGATCGAGAAGCGCGGCGCCGCGCAGTCGTCACCGCCCATGCGCGGGTCGGGGCAGCGCTGCCGGTCAAAGACGTCGTACTGGTAGATGCCGCGCGATTGGTACGAGAGGAAGCCGTACATCGACAGCGACGCCTGATCGCCGAGCTCGAGGTTCTCGAGGCTGGCCGCCACGCCGCGGAACACGTCGCGCGTCTGGTAGTCGGCGGTGACGTACTGGCTCGAGGGCTCGCACTCAGGAGGGCGCTCCGAGCCCGGGTCCGTCGAGGTGCGACAGCGGCTCGCAAGATCCTGGGACCGGCGGTAGTCGTCGGTGAGATAGATGCCCTTCGGCGTCACCCGTCGGGTGTTGTCGAGCACCAGGCGCTCGGCGAAGCCGAGGGTGTACGTGCCGAGCACCACGCGCCGGTTCGCGTTCTGCCACTGCAGGAAGAAGCGCGGCGCGTCGGGCCGGTACCGGTAGCCCTCGGTGACGAGGCCCAGCGCGGGATCGTACCGGGGCGTGACCGGGTCGAAGCGGCTCCCGGTCGCCATGAAGCCCGCCGAGAGATCGAGCGGCAGCTTGAACCGGCCCGTGGCGAACAGCGGCGGCGCCAGGTTGTCGCCCAGAGTGTACTGCGTGAGCAGGCGCAGCTTCCCGCTCACCGGCAGCTTCGTCGCGGGAGGCTCGACGCGGACGTAGGGGGCAATGCCGATGAACTGTTCGGGCGTGATGGCCTCGACGCCCACGAGCTCGGTCGGGTCGTCAATGCGGCCCTTCTGCTCCCGGTAGAGGATGATCTTGTCGACGTCGGCGTAGGTGAGGCCCGGTAGATCGTACAGGCGCTCGCGTGACGCGCGGTTGAGGTCGACCCCCTCGCGCATCAGCTCGAGCAGGGTGTCGGCGGTGTCCTGGGAGAGATCTCCGCGCTGGTACATCGCGAAGATGTCTTCTTCGTCGTCGGCGTTGACCGCTGTCTCATAGATGGCCCCGCGCGCGGTGTGCGCGAAGAGGCCGAGGGCGACGACGATGACCGGGCGCATCGAGGGGACCCGCACCCTTGCTCAGAGCGAGGGGCGGGATCCAGTCGTTTCGCGGTGACGGGGACGTCTCAGTTGTTCTGAGCGCCCTGGTTGATCCAGTCGCGGAAGAGGTCGCGCTGGGCCTGGGGCAACAGCATCGAACGCGGCATCTGGTCACCGCAGTCCTGGGTGTTGGTGAGCTTCTGGTAGACGAGGCTCATCGCGGCGTTGCCCGGCATCATGCGGGGGCGGTTGCCGCAGCTGCCCGTCGCCATACCCGTCAGCCGGGTGTACGCCGTGCCGGCGGCGCCGAAGGGGCCGTGGCAGCTCGAGCACCGGCTCGAGAGAATCGGCGCGATCTGCCGGCTGAAGCTCACGCCACCGTCGGCCGCGCTGCCACCGGCTGAGCCACCCGCGCTCCCGCCCGCCGAACCGCCCGCGCTCCCGCCAGCCGAGCCGCCTGCGTTGCCACCGGCCGAGCCACCCGCGCTGCCACCCGCCGAGCCACCTGCGCTCCCACCGGCCGAGCCACCCGCGCTGCCACCGGCCGAGCCACCCGCGCTGCCACCGGCTGAACCACCTGCGCTGCCGCCGGCCGAACCACCACCCGCGGAGCCCCCACCCGCCGACGCGCCGCCCGCGCTGCCACCGCCGGTGGCTCCACCGTCAGGCAGCATGTCCATGGGTCCGCACGACACGACGACACCGACGACGACGACCGCACCGAGGAGTTTTTTCATGGGCGGGGCACCTACTCCGACGCCGTGACGGCGATCAAACCCTTCGCCACCCGACGATCACTTTCGCGCGGCCCTCCATCGGCAAAGTGACCACTTCCGTGCACAGTCCGAGGTCCTGGGCGAGCGCCTCGAGGTGTCGCATCCACGGGTTGTAGGGCATCGAGTTGTCCGAGCAGCACGGCACCACCGCGAAGGGCACCTGGTGCTTCGCGGCGTACTCGATGATGACGCGCGTCGCGCCGTCGGCGTGGAGGCCCACCACCACGTCCGCCGCGCACGGCTCGTCGAGCGTGAAGTCACGCAGCGCGTACTCGACGGGCAGGTGCTTGTGGCGTCGATCGAACGTCAGGCACGAGCGCCCGCGCGCCACCAGCGCCTCGTTCAACTTGCCCATGCCGCCCGCCACGTCGAACACGCGCTTCCCCTCGGGGAAGCGGGTGACGATCAGCTCGGCGAAGAGGTCGAAGCGTCGCTTGTCGGCCATGTCGTTTCAGTCCACCGAGACCAGGCGCACCTTCTTGTAGATGCGGCGGTCGAGGGGCAAGCGGGCGTCGATGAAGCCCAGGGCCTCGTCGAACTCGAAGGTGAAGGTGGGCACCGGCGGGCTGATGCTGACGACGAGCTCGAAGGCCCACACGCTGACGAGGTTCCGCTTGCCCTCGGTGGCCTCGGTCGGCGGCGGAGGCAGCTTCTCGGCGGCGGCGCGCACGTCGGCCATCGCTTCCTTGTCGACGGTGGCGTCGTTCGAGGGGCTCAAGAGCTCGACCTTGAGCAGCCGGCCCCCCAGATCCTGCGTCACCCGAATCGTCGCGCGGCGCGTCGTCTTGAACTGCTCGCGCATCTGCCGCGACACCTCTTTGCGCGCCTCGAGATCGACCCCCTGGATGCCCTGAATGCCGTTGTTGACGAGGGCGGTGCGGCGCGAGGCGTTGTCGTTCGAGACGGGCGCGTCGATGGGGGCGCCGGTGGCGCCGAACTGGGCGGCCTTGTCGAGCCAGATCTCGTTGAAGAGCTTCGTGTTCTGCACGAACTGCTCTCCGTAGCCGGCCAGTCCGCCCTTCTGGTTCATCGCGCGGTCGGCGTCCCAGTTCTTGATGAGCGCCTTGCCGAGCTGCACGTAATAGGGGTGCACCAGCCCGCGATCGACCTTCCCGCGGCCGATGGTGTCGCGGGTGAGATCGCCCACGAGATCGGTGCTGACGGTCGGCGCCCGCAGGCCCTTCGGCTCGTCGTCTTCGAGGAACGCGCCGGCGTCGAGCGAGAGCGCGAAGCTGCCACCGGGCACGAGCGAAGGGCGCTCGATGCGGGGCGCTTCGAGCCGGGGCTCCACGGGCGCGTCGGCCTGCGGTCGGTCCGAGGCCAGGGGACGCTCGTCAGGCGGCGGCGGAGCAGGGGCCGGGCGCACGCGCGGCGCCGCTGGAGCCGGTCTCGGTGGCGCCTTCGGCTCGACGGCGGGCGGGGCGGGCGGCTCGGGTGGGGGCGTGGGGAACTCGATCTCCACCAGGCTGATGCGGGTGCGCTCAGAGGCGGGCGCCACCCGGTCCGGCGTGCGCACGACGACGACGAACGCCGCGCCGTGCAGCGCCAGGCTCGCGGCGAGCGCCCAGTACGTCCACCTGTCGTTGCGCGGCTTCACTGGCGTTCCCTGACAACACTACCCCCGACCCGCCGTCATCGCCGAATGCCTGCACGAACGGCGGGCCAGCCGCTTTCAGGCCTTGAGGCCGTCGAGGATGAGGGTGGTGAGCGCCTCGGGCACCTCGAGCGGGTTGCCGATGTCCTCTTCCTGCAGCACGGCGAGGAGCAGCCGCTCGGCCGCGCCCACCACCGTCAGCGCGCTCACCGGCACCGGAATGGGCTTCAGAATGCGGTGGGCCTGCGCCTGCGCCGTGATGCTGATGGCGTAGCGCGACACCACCTTCGACAGCTCGACGATGGGCACGCGGGGGCCGGCCGCCGGCGCGCGGCACTCCTGCAGGTACAGCCGAACCTCGCCGGGGTGCTCCATCAGCAGCGTCGCCACCACGTCGCCCACCTTCCGGTACGCGGCGAACTGGGCGTCGCGGGTCGAGGCCGTGCGCAGGTCGACGCTGCACGCCTCGAGCGCCTCGACCATCAGCCGCCGCGCGCCGTCGATGAGATCCTCCACCAGCGCCGTCTGCGTCTCGAAGTACCGGTAGAAGCCGCCCTTGGCCATGCCGGCGCGCTTCATGATGTCGTCGACGCTCACCGCGTCGATGCCGCGCTCGAGGAAGAGGTGCAGCGCCGACTCCTTGATGGCCGCCGCCTTCTCCTTGCGGTTGGTGTCCCGCACGCCCCCCACCGGGCCCGGCCGACGCACCTCGGGCTCGAGCTCCCGTTTTTTTCGCAGGGGGGACTTGATGTGTCGTGACCGTTTGGTCATTCTTCTCTCCGTCGTTGGGGTCGGAACATTACGCGAGGAGAAGGTTCATGCTTGGCATTCCCATCGGGCTGGCAGCGTCGAACGCGGGCGAGTGGTTCATTCACAAGTACTGGCTGCACGGGCTCGGGAAGAACAAGAAGAGCTTCTGGGCGTTTCACTGGCACGAGCACCACCGCGAGTCGCGCAAGAACGACATGTTCGACGCCCAGTACATCCGCTCGGTGTTCACCTGGTCGCCGCAGGGCAAAGAAGCCCTGGCGCTGGCGCTGGGCGCGGTGGCGATGACGCCGATGTTCCCGGTGGCCCCGTTCTTCACCGGCACCGTCTGGTACCGCATGTACCGGTACTACGTGATCCACAAGCGGGCGCACCTCGACCGCGAGTGGGCGAAGACGCACCTGCCGTGGCACTACGATCACCACATGGGGAAGGACCAGAACGCCAACTGGTGCGTCACCCACCCGTGGTTCGATCACGTGATGGGCACCCGCAAGCTGTACGAGTACGCGGCGAAGGGCCCCTCGGACGAGCTGGAGCCGGCGTCACAGCGCAAGTCGCTGCTGGGCCGCGCGGTCGACGGGCTCAAGGAGGCGTGGGCGGTGCGCCAGGCGCTGAAGGCCGAGAAGAAGGCCGAGCCGACGCTCCGCGCCGCCTGAGTCGAAGGCACTTTCGACCCGGGGTGCCAGGCCTGCCGAGCGGGAGCGACGCGGTGACGGCGCGCGTGCGGACCTTCGGCGAACTGACGACGACGCTGCGCTCCGTCGCGCGCCGAGTGACGGCCCCCCTCAGGAGGGCGATGTGTTCCTCACCGGTCGGACTCGGCGCTGATCCTCGACGACTGTCGACGCGCCAGGCGCTGAAGGTCGCGCCGCCGCCCGAGACGATCGGAGGCTGCGAGGTCGGTGAGCCGCGAGCAGGGAGCCCAGCGGGTGTCACCGCTTCTTCTTCAGGTCCTGCGAGCGCTCCTGTCGCTCGAGCCGCTTGAGCGGGTCGTCGTGGCCCACGAAGTTCGCGGCGCGCGCGGCGACCTCGACGGCCTTCTGGTGGAGCCGCGACGGATCGTACTGGTACTCGGGCGCGTGCGACTGGCCGAAGGCCGCCAGAAAGCTCTTCGCCAGGTCGCGGTCGTCGTCGGTGGCGTGCGGTGACAGGAGCGCCACCACCTTCGGGTAGCCGTTCGCCGCCGCCTTCAGCAGCGCCGTCTCCTGTTCGTCATCGCGCCACGAGGGCTCCGCGCCGGCCGCCAGCAGCTGCGCCACCACGTCGTCGAGCCCCCGCCGCGCGGCCTCGATGAGCGGCGTCGTGCGCCCCGGCCCGAGCTCGTTCACGTCGCGGGTGGCTTTCAGCGCCGCGGCGATGGCGGCGCGATCTTCCGAGGCGATGGCGTCGAGGAGCGACATGCCGTGAACGGTACCCAGCCTCGACGCTTCAGTGCCAGCGGCATTTCTCAGCGCTTGAGAAGCGTCACAGTTGCGTGGAGTGACTTCCACCTCGCACCTGTGCGACAGGGCGCGCCCATGCGTTCGTTCTTCCTCCTGCTGCTGGCGTCGTTGAGCGGGTGTACGTGCGCGATCGACCGCATCCAGGTCGTTCGCATGGAGGAAGACGCGGGGACCCCCGTCGTCGACTGCGTGCCGGCCACCGAGGTGTGCAACGGCCTCGACGACGACTGTGATGGCGAGGTCGACGAGGCGCTCCCGGCCGCCGAGTGTGGCGTGGGCGCGTGCCGCCGCACCGTGCCCACCTGCGTGAACGGCGCGCCGCAGACGTGCACGCCCGGCATGCCGAAGGCCGAGAGCTGCAATGGCCTCGATGACGACTGCAACGGCGCGGTGGACGAGAACCTCATGCCCACCACCTGCGGCGTCGGCGAGTGCGCGGCCGTCTCGGCCACCTGCGCCATGGGCCGCCCCGTCGCGTGCATGCCGGCCGCGCCGGGCACCGAGAGCTGCAACGGCAAGGACGACGACTGCGACGGCACGGTGGACGAGGGCCTGCTGCAGAACGTGTCGGGCGATCTGCGGCTCACCACCAACGACGCCTCGAGCGACTTCGTCTACCTCGGCGCCTCGCCGCAGGGCTTCGGCGTCGTCTGGCAGGACAAGCGCGACGGCTCGGCGATGAACGGCGACATCTACTTCCTCTCGCTCGACAAGCAGGGGCGGCGGCTGGGCGGTGATCTGCGGGTGAGCTCGACCTCGGGCGTCAGCACCCACCCGTCGGTCGCCTTCGGCAACGGCGGCTGGGGGCTCATCTATGCCGACGACACCGTCGACAACCTGGAGCTCTACTACCGGCCGCTCACCCCCACCGGCCAGCCCGGCGGAGCCCCCGTTCGGCTCACCGCCTCGCCCGGAGACTCCGACTGGCCCGACGTGGTGTGGACGGGCACCGAGTTCGCCATCGCCTGGGAAGACGAGCGCGCGGGGGCGAACCGCCACGACATCTACTTCATGCGCATCGACGCCACCGGCTCGCGCCTGGGGCCCGAGGTGCGCGTGACGACGGACCCCAACCGGCAGAGCTACCCCATCCTCAAGTACAGCGGGCAGGGCTACGGGCTCGCGTGGACCGACTGGCGCGACGGCAACCGCG
>JANRKQ010000097.1:0-41847 GCA_033763395.1 Myxococcaceae bacterium | reverse complement strand
GGAATCGGCTCGGGCGGCGCCGCGGCGGGTTGCTGCTGCGGGGGCGGGCGAGGCGCGGACGGAACCGGTGCAGCCACGACGGCGGCCGCAGACGTCTGCGACACCTGCACGTAATGGCCTTCGAGCAGCCGGTAGATGATTCGCGTCGCGTCGAACTCCGACACCTTCTGCTGCTGGCCCAGCTCGATGACCGTCTTCACGCCATCGACCGCCGAGAGCATCGCGTCTTCTTCGGGCTCGAGCTTGCCGTCAGACGGCTTCTTGCGAACGACGAAGAGCTTCCCGTGGGGAATGCGCTTTCTGAACTGCGCGAGCTCGTCGATCTTGCGAATGCTGTCCATCAACAGGCCCTGCATCGACAGCGACAGGCTGTGGGCCAGCGTCTTCTCGTCGAGCTCCTGGTCGATGAGGAGGAACGTGCCGTCTTTCTGCAGCATCATGCCGTGGAAGATCTCGGTGATCTGCTCCTGGAGGCACTTGTAGAGGTCGTGCGCTTTCAAGAAGCCGCGCTCGACCATCGCCTTGCCCACGCGAGACGGCGGCGCGTCTGACAGCACCTGCTCGAGCTGGGGCCGGGTGACGTAGCCCATGCGCACCATCACCTCGCCGATGCGGTCGGCCGGCGAGTCGGACGCCGCCGAGCGCACCTCGCCGTCCTTGATGGTGAGCAGCCGCTCGGTGCCGGGCGCCGACAGCCGGAGCACGCCGGTCCACCGGGCCTGGCCGAGGAAGGCGATGAGATCTTGCAGGGCGAAGCTGCCGCAGTCGCCCGCCAGCACCACGCGCGGCTTCTTCTCGATGACGCCGCCCTGGGCGGGGCTTCGCACGAAGAGCAGCCAGTCGGGCGAGGTGGGCTGCAGCCGGAAGTACCCCGTGCGGCCCGACAACGGAGAACCCTGCCCGTCGGCAGCGGCGAGTCCTCCCTTCGGGTCGACGACGAAGCGCTGATCCACGTTGGCTCGTTTCTTCGTTACCAGCTCGAGTTGCCCTGCACCCAGTCGGCCTCGTCGTCGATGGCGAGGAGCAGCGTCTCGACCGAGGTGTTGAGCGTCACCTTGCGGCCGTTGACGAAGACGCTGGGGGTCGAGTCGACGCCCGCGGTGCGGCCGGCCTCTTTCGACGCGTTGAGCTCGTCGAGGTACTTCTTGTCGGCGACGGCCTTGTCGAAGGCCTTCTCGTCGAGCCCGACCTTCTTCACCAGCGCCTTGATGAAGCCCTCGGAGAGCGAGAGCTGGTTGTCGAACAGGGCATTGTACATCGCCCCGAACTTGCCGGCGTCGCGGGCGAAGAGCGCGGCCTGCCCCGCGACGGTGGCGTTCGGGTGGGCCGCGAGCGGGAAGAGCGCGTAGCACACGCGCGTCTGGGGCCGGGCCTTGAGGGCCTCGTCGATCATCGGGCGGGCGGCGTTGCAGTAGGGGCACTCGAAGTCGCTGAACTCGACCAGCGTCACCTTCGCGTCCTTCGGGCCGACGCACTGGCGCTCGTCGACCTGGAAGCGGGCGCGCTTGCCGGTGAAGCCCTGGTTGTACTTCGCCAGCGCGTTGATGATCTCGGTGGCGGGCGTGCCCTCGCTGGCCTGGAACGCGGCGTAGCCGACGAGGCGGCGCGTGTGCCTGCAGGCGTCGCCCTTCTTGAGCGAGGCGAGCAGCGTGAGCGGGCGGCCGCAGGCGTCGAACTCGTCGGTCAGCACGGTGACGAGCTCTTTTTTCGCGGCCGGCGACAGGCGCGAGAAGTCGAAGCCCGGCAGGTCGGACAACAGCCGCGCGGGATCGGAGCCCTGCGCGAAGGCCGCCGAGGCCACCGTGACGAGAAGCGCCCCCACTGTGCGAATGCGACCCGCCACGATGCGAATCGTTGTAACCACGCGGTCCAGCCTTGTAAAGGAACGTCCTTCCTCACGAATTCCCATGCGACGACTCCTGTTGGTGCACACCGGCGGCACCCTCGGCATGAGCGGCCGACGACCGCACGCGCTCAAGCCTGGCGCCTTCATTCGCACCGTGCGCGAGCGTGTACCCGAGCTGACGAAGCTGGCGCACCTGGAATTCGAGCTCTTCTCGAACCTCGACAGCTGCGAGATGCAGCCGGAGCTGTGGACGCGGCTGGCCACGCTGCTGCACGCGCGGCTCGACGACTTCGACGGCGCCGTCGTCACGCACGGCACCGACACGCTGTCGGACACGGCGTCGGCGCTGTCCTTCATGCTGGCGAGGCTCGACAAGCCGGTGGTGCTCACCGGCGCGCAGCGGCCCCTGGGAGAAGTGCGCAGCGACGCGCGCCTCAACCTCATCGACGCGGTGACCTCGGCGCTGCAGGGCCCCCGAGAGGTCACCGTCTGCTTCGACTCACACCTCTTCCGCGGCAACCGCGTGCGCAAGGTGTCGGTGGCCGAGTACGACGCCTTCGACAGCCCCAACCACCCGGGCCTCGGCGTGCTGGGCGTCGAGGCGAAGTTCGAGCGCGGGCTCGAGCGACGGGGCCGTCGCACCCTGTTGCCCCACGTGACACCCGAGGTCTTCCTCTTGCGCGTGTTCCCCGGCCTCGACCCCGAGATTCCGCTGGCGCTGTTGCCCCGCGTGAAGGGGCTGGTGCTCGAGGCGTACGGCGCGGGGAATTTTCCGGTGTCGAAGGCCCTCGGGCGCTCGCTCGAGCCGGTGTTCGTCGAATGTCAGCGGCGCGGAATTCCTGTCGTGGTCGTCAGCCAGGCGCCGCGCAACGGGGTGGACCTGTCGCTGTACGAGTCGGGTGCGCTCGCGCGCACGTACGGCGCCATCAACGGTGGGGACCTCACCATGTCGGCCGCTGTGGTGAAGCTCATGCACGGGCTGGCGCATTTCCCGGGCGCGCGACTCGGGCCCTACCTCGAACGATCGGTAGCGGGCGAACGTTCTTGAGTGTTAGCGTGGACTTCCTTTCTGGGTCAGCGACGCCATGGCTGAGGACAAGACGGCAGTTCACAGCATCAAGGATCTCCTGGGCGAAGCCCGGAAGACGAACGCCGCCTACCTCATCGTGATCAGCGCCCGCTCGCCCGCCACCGTCGGCAAGATGGTGAAGCTCGAGAAGGGCGAGTTCGTGCTCGGCCGCAGCCCCGACCTGCCGATGCCCGTCGACGACGACGGCATCTCACGGCGGCACTGCAAGATCACCCAGGCGCCCAACGGCCACTACCAGCTCGTCGATCTCGGCTCGACGAACGGCACGTACCTCAACGGCATCAAGGTGAACGTCGCCACCCTCCAGGACGGCGACAAGATTCAGATCGGCGCCAACTCGGTCTTGAAGTTCTCGATTCAGGACCAGCTCGAGGAGCAGTACCAGCGCTCCATCTACGAGAGCGCCACCCGCGACGGCCTGACGCGCATCTTCAACAAGAAGTACTTCCTCGACACGCTCCGCAAGGAGTTCGCGTACTGCCTGCGCCACCGCGTGCCCCTGTCGCTGGTGATGTTCGACATCGACCACTTCAAGAAGATCAACGACACCTACGGCCACCCGGCTGGCGACTACGTGCTGCAGAAGGTGGCCGCGAAGGTGGCCGAGACCGTCAGGCAAGAGGACCTGTTCGCGCGCTACGGCGGTGAAGAGTTCGCGCTCATGCTGCGTGAGTCGGCGGCCGACAACGCGATTCGCTGCGCCGAGCGCTGCCGCCGCGCCATCGACGGGGCCGAGTTCACCTTCAACGGGACGCCCATTCGGGTGAGCATCTCCCTCGGCGTGGCGACGCTGTTCGACTCGGACTTCGCGCAGCCGGAAGACCTCATCGCCGCGGCCGACAAGTACCTGTACCGCGCCAAGCGTGGCGGCCGGAACCGCGTCGACGCCGCCGACATCAGTGGGCCCTGACGCCGACGACGCGTCGGCAGCGGCATGATCGAGGCCGAGAGCGCCGGGGCCCCGCTCATCCTCGGGGGCGACCTCGTGCTGCGCGTCAATGGTCGACGGCGCTTCGTCACACGACGGGCGGAATCGTCGGCGGCATCGGCGCGTCGCTCACGGCGCCAGTCGTCACGTCCGAGAACTCGACCCGGTTTCCCCCGCGCGCCATCGCCTGCATCAGGCCGTCCTGCGCCTGGCGCACGAGATCCGAGAAGCCGTACTCGCGGCCAGGCTCTCCGGCGGCGACGCCCACCGAGATGGTCGGGTGCAGCACCTCGTCGTCGTCGGCCTGGAGGCTCGCGCGGGCCACCCGCTCGCAGATGCGGCGCGCCACGATGAGCGAGCCCGCCAGGTCGGTGTGCGGCATCAGGAGCAGCACGCGGTCGGCCGAGTACTGCACCGGGTAGTCGGTGTCGCGCAGGGACCGGCGAATCGCCAGCGCGAGGCCCCCCATGAGCTGCGAGAGCAGCTTGTCGCCCATGCGGCCGGCGATGGGGTCGAACGCCAGCACCGCGAGCGCGAGCGGAAAACCGTAGCGGCGGGCGCGCTTCACCTCGACGAAGAGCACCTCTTTGAAGTGGTTGAACGTGTAGAAGTTCGTCGTCGGGTCGAGAATGCCGTCGCCCGGCCGCGGGGTGACCGGCGCCACCGCGTCAGGCGCCGGGCGGGCCTGCCACTCGAGCAGCCGCACCTTCAAGTCGTTCACCGACACCGGGAGCGGCAGCACCGCGTCGGCGAAGGCCGCCTTGAAGCCCTTCGACTGGGCGGCCAGCACGAGCGCCTGCGGCGACTTCGCGCGCACCTGGTTCGCCAGCCGCGATGGCGACTTCGCCGAGGGGCCCAGCACCACGAGCTGCTCCTTCGTCAGCGCCTGGGGCTCGCGGGCCTGGGACACCTTGAGGCCGGCCTTCGTGAGGCCCTGCGCCAGCGCCTTCCAGCGGGCCTGGTTGGGTTCGATGACGGCGACGTCTTTGAGCTTCATCGGACGGTGGACTCCTTCACGGCGTGACGCCCAGTCTACGCAACCCCTCGACGGCGGCCATTTTCACGCGTCCGTCGGCGTCCTTTCGAGCGGCCCGGGCCAGCGCGGAGACGGCGAGCGGGCCCCCCACCTCACCCAGCAGGGCCGCGGCGACGACCCGCACCTGGGCGTCCGCGTCCTGGCCGAGCGCGCTCACCACGAGCGGCTGCGTCTTGCGGGCGTCGAGCGTCCACAGCGCCTTGAGGGCCTCGGCGCGCACCACCCCCGCCTGGTGGGCCACGAGCGGCTCGAGGCGCCCCGCGAGGGTGGTGAGGCGATGCGCTCCGACGGCGGCGGCGGCGCCCGCCAGCACCTCGTCGACGGTGGACGAGAGGCCCGCCTCGACGAGTGGAACGACCCCCGGCTCCCGCGGCAACATCAGCACCGCGCGCATGACGCCGGCCTGGAGCGCGACCGTGCGGGTGGTCATCGCCGCCGACAGCTCATCGAGCGCCTGTCTGCGGGCGCAGCCGGCCAGTGACACGAGGGCCTCGGCGCGCACCACGTCTGGCTGGGTCTCGTCGCGCCAGGTGCGCCGGGTGAGCGACGCGCAGGCCGGGTCGTCGACGTCGGCGAGGAGCGTCAGCCACCGGCGCTTCTCGGCCGGCGAGGCGGTCGTCTGGCCCGAGAGGCGGGCGTCGGCGGCCTCGGTGACGGAGCGCCCTTCACCCCGGGCGATGGCGCGCGCCGCGGCCATTCGAATCGAGGCCTGGGAATCGGCGAGGGCGGTCGTCAGCTCCGAGAGGCTCAAGGGCGCGAGCGGGGCCAGCTCGGCGACGGCCTGTCGGCGCGCGTCCTTCTCGGTCGAGCCGAGCAGCGGCCGGTTGCGGTCCCGAACCGTGGCGTAGATGGCCAGCAGCCGATCGACCCGGGGCGCGTCGTCTCCGGTGGCGTCACGGAGGAGCGACAAGCCCACTGGCGGGCCCCCGCGCTCGGCGTTCGCCACCAGGAGCCGCGCCAGCACCTCGTCGGCCTCGGGCGGGCGTCGGGCGAGGGCGTCGAGCACGACGCGCGCCGAGCCCACGCCCCGTCCCGCCGAGGTGCACTGGAGCGCCTCGAGCGCGCGGGGCACGTCGGCCACCAGCAGCTCGTCTTCGGCCCGGGCGATCACCGCCGCGTCGATGGCGCGACACGCCGTGAGGGCCCGTGGCTCTGCCGACAACAACCGGTCCCGCGTCACCGAGCGCGCACCAGCGCCCAGCAGGGCGGTGAGGCACGCCGTCGTGCGCGCGTCGCCGTCGCTCTGCTCGACCCACTGCCCGAGCCGGCGCTCGACGGTCAGCGCCTTCGCTTTCGCGTCCGCGCGGACGGCCCCCCAGCGCACCTGCCAGTCCTCGTCCGAGAACGCGGCGGTGGGCACCGGCGTCAGCCGGAACAGGTAGGCCGTCGGGTCGTCGTCGAGCCCGCAGCGGCCACACAGCGAGGCCCTGAGGCGAGGGTCGTCGACGAGGCGCTCACACGGGCGCCGGCAGCGTGAGTTCACGTCACGGCCCTGGCCCGAGGCGACGACACCCAGACTCATGAGGAGGACACAGAGGTGACGCACCGGAGGCGATGCTAGCCTCGCCGGCATGGTCCGTCGCGGCTTGTTGCTGGGTGCGCTCCTGAGCCTCGTTCCCCCGGTGGCGGCGGCCCGCGATCGCCTCGCAGAGACGGGCGCCGCCCTCTCGGCCTTCGAGGCTGGCACGCTGTCGGTCACCCAGGCGGCCAATCGCATCAGCCTCAACGACGGCGAAGGCGCCGCAACGGAGTACCTGACCCGGAAGCTGCCGCAGGTGTTCGATGCGCGGCGGCGGACGGCGTACCTCGAGCTGCTGTCGCTCGTCGGGACGCCGAACGCGAGCCTCGCCGACATCGCGGCCTTGACGCTCAGGGGGAGCGACGACGTGTCGCAGCGGATCGTGGCGGTGAAGATTCTCGGGCGCATGAAGAGCCCCGGAGTCGCGCCGCTCCTGACGCCGCTGCTCACTGACAAGGTGCTCGGGCTCCGGCGGGAGTCGGCCCGCGCGCTCATCGCGGTGAAGGCGGTCAAGGCGGCCGGCCCCCTGGCGAAGGCCGCGATGGTCGAAGACGACCCCGAGACGCGCTCGCTCATGATCGTCGGTGTCGGGCGGCTCGGGGACTCGAAGCAGGCGAAGACGCTCGAGCCCCTGCTCGACTCGAGCTCCGAGACGACCCGGGTGGCGGCGACGCAGGCGCTGTGCCTCCTCGGCAACAAGAAGGGGGTCGACGCGGCCCGGGCGCTCCTCGCCTCGAAGGACAAGTTCGAGCGGGTGCAGGGGGTGATGCTCTTCGAGGGCGCCGACGCGAAGCTCTCGCGGGCGCTCATCGAGCCGATGACGACCGACCCGGAGCCGATGGTGCGCGCGCGGGCGGCCCGCATCCTCGCGCAGGCCGGACAGGGGCAGTGGATCGAGTGGCTCGTGCTCGAGAGCTTCCGCGGGGCGGTCGACGACAAGCTCACCTTCGAGACCGAGCTCGAGCAGCTGCGGCTGAGCGACGAGCAGCGCGCGGCGATCTTGAAGAAGGCAGGCCTGAAGTGACGATGGTGGTGGTGGCGATGGCCGCCCTGGCCGTCACCCCGTGGCAGAGCCTCGACGCCGGCGCCCGCGGAGAGCAGCTCGCCCAGCGCGCGACGTCGCCGCTCGAGGCACGATTCGTCGCCGCGACCGAGGGCTTCCTGGGCGCGCGCTACGTGCTCTCGCCGCTCGGAGAAGGGGAAGGCTTCGACGCCGATCCGCTGCTCCGCTACGACGCCGCCGACTGCGTGACGATGGTGGAGTCGTCGATGGCGCTGGCCCTCGCGTCGGCTGACGACGAGGTGCTGCCGACGCTCAACCGCATCCGGTACGCCGGGGCGCCGTCGTACGAAGGCCGGCTCCACGTGATGGAGGCCCAGTGGCTGCCGGTCAACCTGCGGCGCGGCTTCATCGAAGACGTCACGCGGAGCCTCGGGGGCGCGGCCACCCGGCGCGTGTCCAAGCGCATCGGCGAGGACACCTGGCGAGAGAAGAGCGGCGCGTCGCTCAAGCTGGCGCCCGAGGCCCAGGTGAAGGGCGTCTTCGACCTCGACCTCGTGCCAGCCGACGTCGCGCCGTCGGTGCTGGCGCGGGCGCCCGAGGGGCTCATCGTGGTGGTGGTGCGCGCCGATCGCCCCCGCCTCGTCTCGCGCATCACCCACGTCGGCGTGCTGGTACAGAAGGACTCGGGCCCGCACCTGCGGCACGCCTCGCGCAGCTTCGGAAAGGTGGTGGACGAGCCCGTCGAGCGCTACCTGCGACGAAACCTCGAGTTCGGGGCGTGGACCGTCGAGGGGGTGTCGCTGTACCGCGTGCGCGAGCCGCCACGCCCGGTGGTCGAACCCGTCGCAGTGGCCGAGGCCGACGCCGGCGTGGCGAGGCCGGTCGACGAGCCTGGACCTCGAGACGCGGGAGCTCCCACGCTCACCGCCAGGGCCGCGCAGCCCCCGAAGGGGTGTGGCTGCTCGGCGAGCGCGACGAGCGCGGTGCTGGGTCTGGTGGTGCTCTCGCGCCGCCGGCGTGCGACGCGACCGTCGGTTGGTTGCGGCTGAAAGCGTCTTCCCACCGCGCCACGCTCATCACCGATCCCACGGCGGGCGCGAGGCGGTCGCTGGGGGGCGTCGACGCGGGCACGGGGCTGGGCCTGCCGGCGGTGAGGGTCCACGAGGGCGGTCTGGCTCCACACCACCCGCGGCTCGGTGTGGGTGGTGGCTTGGTGTCTTCACCGCCCTGGTTCCGGCACCGACGCTGGCCGTGACGGGAACGCTCTCCATCACCACGTCACCGCCGGCCGAGGTCCTGAAGGGCGACGGCAAGCCCGTGGCCCACGAGGGTGGCGGCGCGACGGTGCCGTGGGTGGTCAGTCCGAGGGCTTCGCCGGCGTTCAACGCAAGCGTCTCCTGGTCGCGACTCGAGCAGCCAGTCGAAGGGCGTCTCTTTGGTTGGTCGGCGCTCCTGCCGGTCGCTGGAGCACCTTCGCCCCGCCCGTCGACCTCAGCCAGTCTGGTTCTCGGAGCTCAACGCTTCCTCTTCGGCCGCCTGGGCGTTGGCGCTCGCATCACGCTCGATGGCCTCGAGCTCGGCGGCGATGAGGGGCGCTGCCTGTTCGGCGCCCTCGCTCGCCACGAGCACGTCGAAGAAGCCGGCCTCGGCCGGGCCGAACGAGTTGGCCGAGGCCGCGCCGCCTGCTCGGGCGAACGCGTCGAGGCCCGCGTCCGTCAAGACCGCCACCAGCCGTTCGGCCGTCAGCGGGTCCGTCGTCGTCGTCGCCACCGTGAAGGTCCGTGGGTTCATGCGCCGGAAGGGTAGCGCACCTGTCGGGAAGAATTGCGGCCACACCTCAATGGGTGTCAGATGTTCCTCGCATGAATCGCCTCAAGTTCCTCGTGTTCGCGCTCATCGCGCTGGGCCTCTTTGGCTGGAGCCTCACGCTCGCCCCCTCGCTCGGCGCTGACCGCGCGGCCCAGGACGCCTCGTTGTCGCTGACCGGGGTGGCGCCGTCGGTGGCGCTCGCGCTCGAGGGACAGCGCTCGCAGCTCCAGGCGGTCGCGCTCAAGCTCGGCGGATCGACGGCGCTGGCCAACCCGGGCCCCAAAGCTGCGACGCCGACGGCGCCGACGCCCGAGCGGTTCTCGGCCGTGCGGGCGGCGGCGACCGACGGGCTGGCGGACGCGGCCGCGAAGTCCCTCGTGGTGGTGGTGGGCAACGAAGCCGGTGTGCTCGTCGCGCAGGGCGCTGGTGAAGCCGGCCCCGCCCCCGAGGGCTTCGACGTCGCGGCGGTGGGCCTCGCCGGTGGTTCGGGCGCCGTCGTCGCCGCCTTCGGAGCGCCCCACCTCTTCTACGCGCTCCCCCTCGTCGTCTCGGACAAGAACGAGGTCAAGCAGGCCGGGTTCGCTGCGGTTGGTCTGCCGGTGTTGCCCGACACGAAGGCCCTGCTGTCGAAGCTGCGCAGCGACCTGCGTCTGCAGACCATCGCCATGGTGGCCGACGGAAAGCCGGTAGCGCTCGAGGGCAACAAGGCGGCGGTCGAGGCGCTGGTGAAGTCGCTCAAGCCCGGGCCCGCGTCGCCGATCAATGAGGGCTCGGTCGAGGTGATCGGGCCCCTCGCGCTGCCGCTCATGTCCTCGCTGACGCAGGAGCTCGGCGTGCGCCGGGCCATCGAAGGAACGCCGTACGAGGTCATCGCGACCGTCTCGTCGGCCGAAGATCTCATCGCGCTCGCCGGCTTCCAGAAGTTCGGCCTCGGCTCGCTGGCGGGGTTGCTGCTGCTGTCGATCGCCGTGGTCGCGTTGATCAAGAGCGGCGAGGAGGAGGGCGCTGCGATGGTGCTGCCGCCCCCCATGCCGGCGCCGCCGGTCCGCACGCTCTCGGAGCCCCCTGGACCGGTCGCGGTGCCTGAAGCCCCCGAAGCGGCCCCGCAGGAAGCGAGCCCCGACGACTTCGACTTCCCAGCCTCGGCCTCGACGTCGGCGCCGCCCATGCCGGTCGCCCGGCCCGCCACCGCGCAGGTCCCTGCCCACCAGCCGGCCCCGTTCGACGCGGAGCCCGCGTCGGATCCGTTCGCCAACCTCGCTCCGGCCCCAGCACCGCAGCAGAGCGCGCCGGCGTTCCCCGCGAGCCCTAAGCCGCCCCCGCCCGTCACGTCGCAGCAGCCCGTGTTCCAGCCGCCCCCGCCGGCCCCCGCGCCCGCGGCGCCGCCACCGTCGCGCACCCAGCCCGCCAGCAACCCCTTCGACGACGAAGAGGGCGCGCGGACCATGGCCTACCCCGTGTTCAAGCCGCCCGCCGGTGGTGCTCCATCGGCGCCTCCGCCCGGCATGGATCCGTTCGCGATGGCCGCGGCGCAGCTGTCGCCCGAGGAGCAGGCGGGCGGTGACGGTGACTACAACCCTGACGCCACCCGCGTCGCGGCGGTGCCGGCCGAGCTGATCAAGGCCGCCCGTCAGGCCGGGAGCAGCGGCATGACCGGGGAGCGGCCCGCGCTCTCGTCGCGGGTAACGAGCTCGGCGCCGCGCGTCAGCAGCGTCAGCCCTGCTGGAGGACCGCTCGACGAAGAGCGCCACTTCCAGGAGGTCTTCCGCGAATTCGTCGCCACCCGCGAGAAGTGCGGCGAGCCGGCCGACGGCCTCACCTACGACAAGTTCAAGACCAAGCTGCTCAAGAACAAGGAGCAGCTGGTGCAGAAGTACGCCTGCAAGTCGGTTCGTTTCCAGGTGTACGTGAAGGACGGCAAGGCCGCCCTCAAGGCCACGCCCGTCAAGGACTGACGCGGTTTCGGTCACCTCGCTGAAACGACGCGTCAGCCGTGTCGTGGCGCCTCGGTGCGCCGCTCGACGTCAGGGCTCCTGACATGGAACTCCCCGTGTTTGTTGAGTGAGAAGGGCTGGCTCCGGCGCCAGCGAGTGACAGGTTCGTGGCATGTCGGTTGCTCACCGACACGCGACCTCACGGGAGTGGTGAGGTGCCGGGGTTCTCACGGCGCGCAGATTCGGGTGGAGTCTGCGCCGCCGTTGTGAAGGGAGCCGTCGATGTCGAGTGAAGTCGTCCGGTTGTTCCAGGAAGTGCCCGCGGAGCCGACGGGCCGGGAGAGCGAGCTGTCGCTCCTCTTGCGCGAGCACGATGAGGCGAAGGCCTCAGGCCGGCCCCGCGTCGTCTTCATTCGTGGTGGCCAGGGCGTCGGCAAGTCGTACCTGACGTCGCTCCTCACGGCGAGCTGCGCGCGGCGCGGCATCCCGGTGTTCGAGGGCGGCAGCGGGCGTGACGTGCGCCGCACCTGGGGCCTCGTGGCGCCGCTGGTGCAGGAGCTGCTCACCTCGGCCGGTCGCTCGGGCATGCCCCAGGGCAAGGTGGCCGAGCTGGCCCGTGCCCTCGAGCCGCTGCGGACGCCGGGCGCGACGGGCGAGGTCGAGGCCCAGCGCCTGTCGCTCTATGACGCGACGTGCGAGCTGGTGACGGCTGCCGGCCGCGCCGCGCCGGTGTTGATCTTCCCCGATCTCGACGAGGCCGATCGCGCCTCGCTCGAGCTGGTGCGCTACCTGCTGGCCGTGGTGTCGACGCCGGAGTCGCGCGCCGGCGGCCTCTTCGTCCTCTCGTTCCGCGACGTCGAGCCGCTCCCGCAGCCGCTGGCCGAGGTGCTCTCGCGCGTCTCGGGCCGAACGCTGGCGCTGTCGGGCTTCGACCTGGACGGCATTCGCGCGTTCCTCTCCCGCAGCGACGTCGCCCAGAAGCTGCTGGCGGCCACCGGGGGCAACCCCGAGGTGTTGGGCGCGCTGCTCGAGCGCCCGGTCCCCGCGGCCGACTTCTTCGTGCGGCGCGTCGAGCGGCTCCCGGAGCCCCAGCGCGCCGTGCTGGCCGTCTTCGCCGTCTCGCCCGAGGCCTTGTCCGTCGAGATGGTGGCCGAGGTGATGGGCGCCGAGGTGTCGGCGACGGCAGCCATTCTCGACGCGCTGAAGCGGGAGCGCCTCGCGACGGCGCGTGTCGTCGAGGGGCGGGCGCTGTGGCGGTTCTTCCGCGAGGCCGAGAAGGAGGCCTTCCGCGCGACGCTGACGCTGGCGCAGGTGCAGTCGACGGCTCGGCGCATCGGCATGGTGCTCGCGGTGCACGGCGCGTTGCTGCCGGCGGCCGAGCTGCTGCTCGACGTGGCGCCGGGCGAGGCGGCCGAGGTCGCGCTCGAGGCTGCCGAGGCCCTGGTTCAGCAGGGCGCGCTCGAGGACGCGGCGCTGATGTACCAGCGCGCGTTCCCGCTGGTGGGCGTCGGGGTGCGTGGCCGGCTGTCGGCCGAGTGGGCGAAGGTGCTCACGGCGCTCGGGCAGCCACGCGCTGCGGCCCGGCGGACGCTCGAGGCCGCCCGCCTTGGAGAACCCCAGAACGCTGACGGGCAGGTGCTCGAGGCGGCGAGGCTGTTGCTCAAGTCTGGTCAGCTGCGCCGCGCACGAAGGCTGCTCGGCGTGCTGGCGGCGCGCCGCCCTCTCGACGCCGCCGTGCGCGCCACGCTCGCCGAGTCGATGCTCCTCGGTGGAGATGCGAAGGGCGCGGCCGAGCGCTGCGCGAGCTGGCTCCAGTCGAACGCGTCGGCGGGCCGCGAGGCCATCGCCTTCCGCAACGTGCTGGGCAAGGCGCTGCTCGTCCTCGGCCAGGCTGGTGAGGCTGCCGCAGTGTTCGCGAAGAACGTCGGGGCGGCCGAGGCGCTCGGTGACACGCACGAAGCCGCGCTCGCCCGCCACAACGAGGGCGTGGCCGCCTACAAGAAGGGCGACCGCCAGCGGGCCATCGCGAGCTGGGAGGGGGTGCCCGCCTCGGATCGCCGCGTGGCCGCCGTTGCCCACGCGAACCTGGGCTCGCTGTACGCGGAGTCCGGCGACTTCGAGCTGGCCCTCGAGAACCTCTCGCGCGCGCTCCAGACGTTCGCCCGGTTCAGCCAGGGCCGCGACGTGGTGATGGCCGCGTCGAACCTCGCCCGCCTGCACCACGTTCTGGGCGACTTCGAGCGCGCCACCGAGCTCGCCGAGCACGCCCTCGAGCGGGCCCGTGCCCTGAAGGAGGGCTACCTCGAGGCGAGCGCGCAGCTCACGCTCGGCGCCATTCTGCTCGATCGCCGGGCGCTCCCAGAGGCGCTGCGCCGCCTGGACGAGGCGCGCGTCGGCTTCGAGCGCGTGGGCAATGACGGGTACGCGGCGCTCGCCGCGGCGCTCAAGGCGCGCGCCCACCTCGCCAGCGCGGAGCGGGCCCAGGCGGAGGTCGAGCTGGGCCGCCGATGCGTCGAGAAGGGGTCGGGGCAGCTCCAGGCTGCCATGCTCGAGGTCGAGTTGACCCGGGGTGAGCTGTGCCTGGCCCTCAACGACCTCCACGGTGCGTCGCGTGCGGCGTCGCGGGCCCGCGAGGCGCTCCTCGAGCGGCCGGATCTCGAAGGCCCGGCGCGCACCTACTTCCTCATGGGCCGGCTGCGGCTCGCCGCCGCCGACACCGCAGGCGCGCAGGCGGAGTTCCAGCGGGCCAGCCGGTCGCTCGACGAGCTGACCCAGCGGGTGCCGCCCGTGCGCCGTACGGCGTTCCTGTCGCTCCAGCGCCGCGCCGAGATCATCGCTACCGTCGAGCCGGAGCTGCGGCTTCCGCGCGCCCTGGCGTCGCTCACCTCGAAGGTGCCGGTCGACCGCCAGTTCGGCTTCGTCGGCCGGTCGGCGGCGCTCGCGCGCATCACGAAGCAGCTCGAGCCCATCGGTCGCAGCAACGCCACCGTGCTGATTCGTGGTGAGTCGGGCACTGGCAAGGAGCTGCTCGCCGAGGCGCTGCACCAGCTGTCGTCGCGCCGGCACATGCCGCTCATCAAGGTGAACTGCGGCGCGATGGTGGAAGAGCTCCTGCTGTCGGAGCTGTTCGGCCACGAAAAGGGCGCGTTCACCGGCGCCATCAAGGAGCGCAAAGGGCGCTTCGAGATGGCCGACGGCGGCACCATCTTCCTCGACGAGATTGGCGACATCAGCCCCAAGGCGCAGGTCGCGTTGCTCCGGGTCCTCCAGGAGCGTGAGTTCGAGCGCGTGGGTGGGAGCCGAACCCTCAAGGTCGATGTGCGCGTCATCTGTGCGACCAACCGCGACCTCGAGAGCCTCATCGGCCAGGGCCGCTTCCGCGCCGACCTCTACTACCGGCTCAAGGGCGTGATGCTCGAGCTTCCGCCGCTGCGCGACCGGCTGGAAGACCTGCCGACGCTGGGCCAGCACTTCCTCGACGAGGTGGCGAAGGAGAAGGGCGAGCCGGCCCGGCGCCTGTCGGACGACGCCCTGGCCGTGCTGGCCCGGCACTCCTGGCCCGGCAACGTGCGCGAGCTCGAGAACGTCATTCGCTCCGCTGCCATCTTCGCCGAGGGTGCCGTCGTGACGCCCGAGGCCTTCAGCCACGTCGCTGAGCTGCGCGCGCTGGCCGATGAGACGGCGCCCGTCGCGGTGACGCACGAAGCCCAGGCCATGGCCAGCCCCGCGCCAGCCTCGGCGGCGTCGATGCCGCTCGTCCCGCAGGGGCCCATCGACTTCTACGAGCTGGCCCGCGTCCGTGGCATCTCGCTCAAGGACCTGCGGCAGGAGATCGAGACGCAGTGCATCGGCCGGGCGCTGAGCGACGCGAAGGGCAACATCTCGGAGGCCGCCCGGCTGCTCAAGATGAAGCGCTCGCGCCTGTCACAGATCGTCAACGCCGACCCCACCCTCAAAGGCGCGGCGCATGGCGACATCGGCGACAGCGACGAGGAGGAGTGACATGGGTTCGGCATCGGGGTTGCAGAAGGGAATTCTCATGATGGTTCGAGTCGTCGCGATTCTGGCAGCGGTGGCCCTGACGGGCTGCGGTGTGGGCGTGGAAGACTTCGAAGGGCAGGCGGCTGTTGGGGGCGTTGGCACTTCGCAGGACGCCATCATGGGCTGCGTGGACCCGCTCTTGTGCCCCGAAGTTGGCGGAACACCTCGACCCGTGACCAACCCCGTGGCGGCAGGTGCAGGGCCGGTGACGCTGCCGCAAGATCCGATTCCGTGGCGGCCTCCGACCAGCACGCCGGCTGAACGGCCCTTCGGCCCCAACGGAACGCCGGAGCCCGGGGTGCCGCGTCGCTAACGGGCTGACAGGCGAGGCAGGAGGAGTCTGAAACGGGCGCCTCGGTCGGCTGCATCATCAGCCACCAGGCGCCCGTCGTGTTCCTGGGCGATGCGCTGGGCGATGGCGAGCCCCAGCCCGGTGCCCTGTGGCTTCGAGGTGACGTAGGGCTCGAAGAGGCGCGCTTTCAGTTCAGCTGGAATTCCCGGGCCCCGGTCCGACACCTCCAGCACGGCGTCGCGCCCGTCGGCCCAGGTCCGCACCGTCACGGGGCCGCCACCCAGCGGCGCCATCGCCTCTTCGGCGTTCTTCACCAGGTTCACCAGCACCTGCGTCAGCTGGTCGCGGTCCCCCTGCACCTCGAGGCCCTCCGTCAGCTCCACCACGTAGGTGATGCCGTCGTGCGGCGCGTAGAGCGCCATCACCTGGTGCGTCAGCTCCGACAGCGACAGCGGCGCCAGCACCGGGCGGGGGAGCCGGGCGAACTGGCTGAACTCGTCGACGATGCGCTTGAGCCGGTCGACCTCTTCCAGCACCGCGGCGGCGCTCTCGGAGAACAGGCGCATGAAGCGCTCGTCGGCCGGCCCCCGCTGGCTGGCGGCGAGCAGCGTCTCGAGTGACATGCGAATGGGGGTGAGCGGGTTCTTGATCTCGTGCGCCAGCCGGCGGGCCACCTCTTGCCAGGCGGCGATGCGCTCCGAGGCCACCAACCTGTCGGTGGCCGACTTGAGGTCGTCCGTCATGCGGTTGAACGTCTCGATGAGCGTCTTGAGCTCGCCGGTGGCGTTGGCGGCGGGCACCTTCACGCCGGGCGTGCCCGAGGCGATCTGGTTCGCGGCCTCGGTGAGGGCCTCGACGGGGCGGGTGACGCGGCGGCTGATGACGAAGCCGGCGGCGATGGCGAGGAGCAGCCCCAGCGCGGCCAGGGCGACGAAGGCACGCAGCACCTCGGCGCGGGTGGCGATGAGATCGGCGCCAGAGAAGAAGAGCCGCACCTCGGCGACGGTGCCCACGGGCACCGAGCGGCGAAGCGGCGCCCGCGGCAGCTCGCCCGCCGCGGTGACGAGCCGCTCCTTCGTGTGCACCTCGACTCGCGCGCCGGTAAGGCGGGCGAGCGAGCGGGCCCGCGCCTCGTCGAGGAGCACGCCGCCGACGGCCCACACCCGCCGGTCGCCGTAGTCGATGGCGCGGGCGGTGACGAGGGCCGGGGCCTCGACGAGCCCGGCGGCCGACGACAGCTCGACGGCGCGCGGCACCACGGGCCGGCCGTTCACCTTCGTGACGGCGAAGAGCGGGTCGTCGGGCTCACCGAGGCGCGCCGGCAGGTGCCCAGACGAGAGCGTGCGCCCCTCGTCGTCGAGGAGCGCCAGCACGTCGAGGCCCCGGGGCTTCATGAGGGCCTGCGCGGCGGTGGTGACGTGCGACGGCGGGGGCACCCGGGCGGCGTCCTTCGCCACGTCCTCGAGGGCCTGGCTCTGCGCGAGCTCGTCCATGGCGGCCCGCACGTCGTCCCGCACCCGCTGCGACTCGGCCTCGACGGCCACCATCATCTGATCGACGCGGGCCTCCTGCTGCGCGGCGAGGAGCCGGGACAGGTTCCGCAAGGCGAGCGGCACCACCACGGCCACCTGCAGCAGGGCGAGGGCGACGAAGGCGAGGGCGATGGTCCACCGCAGGCGCATGACGAAGCCTCACTCCGGCGCGAGGAAGACGTCGTCCAGCCGGGGCAGGCCGAAGGCGTCGCGGGTGAGGTGCTGCACCTGCGGCGCGGTGGTGACGCCGAGGCCCTGCACGTAGAGGGGAAAGACGTTGGGGGTCGGCTTCGACGCGCGCTCGGCCACCGCGTCGGCGCGCGCACCCTCGGAGAGGGCGTCGAGCTCCGAGAGGCGGACCAGCGCACCGCCTGGCAGTGACAGGACGACGGCCAGCGCCGGTGCGGGCGTGGGCGGCAACAGCACGCCGACGAGGGCGAGGTCGACGCCGCTGGCGAGGCGGGTGCGCAGCTGCGGGCGGGGGAGCGGCTCGAGCTTGAGCCGGTACCCGAGCGGGCCCAGCTTCACCTGGAGGCGCTCGGCGACGGCGCGGTGCTCGTCGAGGCTGGCGTCGAACACGAGGCTGAGCTCGATGGGCGTGGCGAGCGGCGCCGGCCGGGGCGGGGCGGGCCAGGCGCCCTCTCGCTTGCCGAGGCCCTCGACCGCCGACGGGATGAGCGCCGTCAGCGCGCGCGCGGGCGGGCGGACAAAGAAGCGGGTGAGGCCGGGGCGATCGACCGACGCCTCGAGCGCCTGGGCGAAGGGGCCGCCGAGGCGGGGCGCAGCGACGAGGTAGGTGGCGTAGAGCATCGGGCCCTCGCCGCGCTCGGCGCCGAGCAGCACCTGGGCCTTGCCCTGACTGACGAGGCGCTCCGCGGTGCGGGCGTCGGTGGCGCGCACGGTGAGGCCGTCGAGCCAGGCGCGCGGCAGGGCCGGGTCAGCGTTGGTGACGAGGCGCTCGCCGGTGCTGGCGAAGAACGAGGGCGAGACGGCCAACACCGGGTGGCAGAGCACCGCCTCGAAGTCGGGCGAGGGGCCATCGAGCTCGAGCTCGAGCGTCGAGGCCGACGTGGCCGCTGCGCTCTTGAGCGGCGCGAGGAGCACCCGGTAGGGCGAGGGCGTGTCGCGGACGCGCAGCAGGGTGGCGACGACGTCGCTCGCCTTCACCTGGGCCTTGAGCGCGAGGCGCACGGTGCGGGGCCCAGGCCGCGAGAACTCGCCCAGCCGGCACGGTGGCAGCTTCGTGAGGCCGGTCAGCGTCGCCTCGAGCGGGGTGTCGGCGAGCAGCGGGTCGGAGAAGGCTGTCTTCACGACCGCCGCGACCTCGAGCGTCCCACCCGCGCGCGCCCGACCGCCGGCAGTGGACGGTGTGGGGGCGGCGACGAGACCGAGGGCCAGCAGGAACGCCAGCACCCGGACGCCGGTGCGTTGGGAGGTCACTCGTGCCGCCGGCGCCGAGGTGGTGGCCCCGCTCGTCTGTCGGCGCGTCGGTGGACCCGCTGTCGCACGAGGGTGGGCACCGTCGCCTTCACCGCCCGAAGGAGGCGCCGATGCGCTCGGTCGACTTCGCCCCGCGTCCGAGGGAGCTGGCACCTTCATCGGTCGGATCGGATGCGCGTCGGTCGTGTGCCTGCCGGTGGTCATGGCATCACCCGCCGCGCGACGAAGATCAGCGGTCGGACCGGGCGCGCGTCGGTCGTGTGCGTGCCGGTGGTCATGGCATCACCCGCCGCGCAACGAAGAGCTCGCCCGAGCCGTCGGAGAGCCACGTGCCCAGGACGAACGACTCCGCACCCGAACCGTCGAGGTCGGCCCCGCACATCACCAGGACGCGCCCCTTCAGCGTCGCCTGCCACGTCGCTGGAACGCTGCGGGGAGACTGCCCGGTCCCAGCGAGGGCCTCGGCGGCCTGCAGGGACAACAGGCGCAGCTCGTCGACGTCGCCGACGGTGCGCGACGTCGACAGCAGCACCTCGGGCGTGCCGTCCTTGTCGACGTCGGCGAGGGCGCTGCCGGTGCCGACGTCGATGAGGCGACCTGCCGGTGGGAGCTGCCGGCCGAGGCTCGCGGTCCCATCGGGCCAGACGAGCAGGGTGGCTCCGGCGCGCGTGGACGTGGCCTGGAACCCGGCGGGCAGGCGCACCGCGCGGCCGCCCTGCTGCACCTCGGGGAGGAAGCGGTTCAGCCCAGGCTCGAGCCGCGCCGCGAGGCCATCGAGGGGAATGGTGTCCTGGGTGCCCTGCGGCTTGAGGGTGCCTCCGACCAGCGTGAGCACCTCGGCGCGCGCCCGCCGGCCCGACCACGCGAGGAGCCGGGGCGGGGCGCTGGTGATGGCGAGCGCACCAAACGGCTCTCTCGGCGAGGCCGACGCCGCGGGCGCCGAGGCGAGGTCGTAGCGGGCAAGTGGTTTCCCCGAGGCGGCGTAGACGACGACGTCTTCACCCTGCAGCGCGACGATCTCTGCGCGGCCGTCACCGTCGAGATCGCCCGCGGTGAGCGCGACCGGCACCGTCGACAGGCGGGCGAAGGGTGTCAAGGCGAGCTCGAGGGGCACCGCAGGCAGGGGGCCAGGGGGGGCCGAAGGGAGGGCGAAGGCCAGCACCTCGGCGTCCGCGTCGAGCGAGAGGCCGAGCGCAACGGCGCGATCCGAGCGGCCGGGCGCTTCTCCGGCCCAGACGTTGCGCCAGGTCTCGACAGCATCGCCGCGCAGCGCGAGCGTGGTGCCGCTCACCTCGACGTTCAGCCGCACCAGCGTCGATCGACCGCGTGCCCGGGCGCGCTCGACGGCGGCGTCGGCCGAGACCCCATCGAGGGTGTCGCACTCGAGCGCGGCGGCGACCAGACGCCCACACAGCACCGTCGACAGGGCCCGGCCCAGGGCCGGGGTCGTCGCCTCGACGTGGACGGACACGGGCGCCTCGAGGCCCGCCTGCTTGAGCTTCTCCACCACGGCGAACGCGGCGCGCTCGAGCGTCGGAGTCTGCGGGAGGCCCGTCAACACCAGCGCGAGCAGCACCTGCGTCATCGGGTGCCCTTCTGCGAGTCGAGGAGCAGGAAGTCGTTCGGGTCGACGGTGCCCGGCCGCGGCGCCTCTTCGGTGGGCTCGGTGCCGGCGAGGAAGTACTCCTGCCGGCCGGGCACGCTGCCGCCCGCCAGCTTGCCGCTCAACGGGTCGATCTTCACCGCGCTCACGCCGTCGGGCATCGGGAAGTCGAGCTCCGGGAGGCCCTGGTGCGCGGCCTTCATGAAGTCGAGCCACAGCGGCAGCGCTGCGCGGCCACCCGTCTCGAGCGGACCGATGGGGGCGTGGTCGTCGAAGCCCACCCACGCCGAGGCGACGTACTGCTGCGTGAAGCCCGAGAACCACGCGTCGCGGTACTCCTGCGCGGTGCCCGTCTTGCCGGCGGCCGGCCGCTTCAGCTCGAGCACCGCCACGGCGGTTCCTTCTTCCACCACGCTGCGCATGAGCGACGTCGTCAGGTAGGCCACGGCGGGCGAGACGGTCTGCTCGAAGGCCGCCGAGCGCTCCAGCAGCACCTGGTCCGCGCCGCCCTCACGCCGCTTCGCCACCCGCCGGATGAGAATGGGCTCGGCGTACTGGCCCTGCGAGTGGAGCGTCGCGTACGCGTTGGCGATCTCGAGCATCGTCACCTCGCCCGTGCCGAGGCACAGCGTGAGGCTCTGCGGCAGGTCGGCCTTGATGCCCGCCTTGCGCGCCATGCCGATGAGGGCGTCGACGGTGAGATCTTCGACGAGCCGCGCCGAGATGGTGTTCTTCGACAGCGTGAGCGCCTTGCGCAGCGTGATGGGCCCGTCGAAGCCGGCCTTCTCGAAGTTCTTCGGCTCCCAGGTTTTGCCGGTGAAGGGGTCTCGCACCTGCACGGGCGCGTCGTTGATGCGGGTGATGGGCGTGTAGCGGCCCGTCTCGAGCGCGGCGGCGTAGAGGAACGGCTTGAACGAGCTTCCGGGCTGCCGGCGTGCCTGGGTGGCGCGGTTGAAGGCGCTGGTGGCGAAGTCGTAGCCGCCCACCATCGCCACCACCTCGCGGCGCGTCGGCTCGAGCGCCAGCAGGGCGCCCTGCACGCGGGGGACCTGGGCGAGGGTGGCCTCGAGGCGCGTCGACGCGGGCACGGCCTTCCCCAGCCGCACACGCACGAGGTCGCCCACGGCCACCACGTCTCCGATGCCCTTCGGCGCCTCGCCCAGGGCGCCCGAGTCGGAGCGGCGCCGGGCCCACTTGAGCGCGTCGAACGACAGCTGCGCCTCGCGCCCGATGAGATCGACGAGCGCGGTGTTGGTCGTGGCGTCGAGCGAGGTGACGACGCCGACGGTCTCGAGCGACTCGGCGAGCACCTTGACGCCGACGGCGCGGGCCAGGGTCTCGTCTTCGGTGGGGATCGGCTCGTCGAGATCGACCGGCTCCTCGGGCTCGGAGAACGGGTCTTCGGTCTCGAGGGGCGGGGTCAGCTCCTTGAGCGTGGTGAGGTCCGCCACCAGCACGTCGTCGGGGCGGCGCTTGCCCGCTTCGGCCAGGCGCGTCTCGAGGAGCGGCCGCAGCGCCTGGAACCGGGACAGCTCGATGGCGCCGACGGGCCCGCGGTAGCCCTGCCGGCGGTCGACCGCCTCGAGGCCCTTGCGCACCGAGGCCTCGGCGGCCGCCTGGAGCTTCGGGTCCATCGAGATGTCGACGATGAGCCCGCCTTCCATCACCGTCTTCTCGCCGAACTGCGCGACGAGCAGCTTGCGCACCTCTTCGGCGTACCCCTGGCCCACGGGCTGTGGCGGGCGCGGGCCGAGCACGATGGGGGCCTCGACGAAGGGCTCCACGGTGGCCTTGTCGACGAAGCCCTTTTCCCACAGCTGCTTGAGCACGTAGCGCTGGCGCTTCTTGGCGCGCACGACGTTGGTGAGCGGGTTGATGCGCACCGGCGACTGCACCGTGCCGGCGATGACGGCCGCTTCACCCACCGAGAGGTCCTTCGCGTGCTTGCCGAAGTAGAACAGCGAGGCCTCTTCGATGCCGTAGCGGTTGTGCCCGTAATAGATGCTGTTGACGTACAGCGAGAGGATCTCGTCCTTCGAGAGCGCGGCCTCCATTCGGGGCGTGAGAATCCACTCGCGGATCTTCCGTGACAGCGTGCGCTCGGTCGACAGCAGGAGCCGTCGACACGCCTGCTGGCTGATCGTCGAGGCGCCCGACTTCATGCCGCCGGGCTTGAGGTTCTTCAGCGCCGAGCGCGCGATGCCCAGCCAGTCGAGGCCGTGGTGGGAATAGAAGTCGGCGTCTTCGGCGGCGAGGAAGGCGTCGCGCACGTGCTTCGGCAGCGTCTTCACGTCCACCCACGTGCGGCGCTCGGTGAAGAACTCGGCGCACACCGGCCCGCCGCGGCACGTCACCTTCGTCACCTGGGGCCCGCGCCACTGGTGCAGCGCCTCGACGTCGGGGAGGTCGCGCGAGAAGTACCAGTAGCTCCCGAGCGCCACGCCGAGGCACGCCACGCCCAGGGCCGCCGTCGTCACCACGAGGCGCTTGAACCACCGCCAGAGGCGCTGCCGCAGCGTCATGAGGAGGCCTCACCATAGCCGCGCGTGGCGTGGCGGGAAGGCCGCAGGTGTGGGCTGGAAGACACGTGACGGGCGCTCACACCGCCAGCGACAGCAAGCACGGGACCAGCTGGCTGGGGCACCGTCAGGGCTGGGAGATCGAGATCTCGCCGACCCAGATGTCGAGGGCATTCAAGAAGCCGCCCCCGACGGTGATGGCCCCGAGGTGTTTGTTCTGTCGGGGGAACCGAGGGGGGAACGCCGGCGCGATGAGGGGCACAGGCTGCCCATCGACCCGGATGGAGAAGGTCCCGGCGTCGGGCTCGAAGGTGTGCTCGAGCAGGTGCCAGCGGTCCTGCGTCAAGGGGGGCGCGCCGGCAGGCCACGGGCGGTTGAAGGTCTCGACGACGCCGCCGTCGCCCCACGCCGTTCGGACTTCGGTGATGGGCCCCGACGCGCCGTGGGCCAGAAAGCCGCCGGGCGCCCCGCCGTCCAGGGGCGGCGCGAACCGCAAGCGCAGACTCCATGGCCTGGTGGTGTCGACACCCACGGGTGGGTCGACGCTGAGGCTCCCCCCCAGCACCGGCACCTTCTGGATTCGGACACACGCCTCTGCGGCGGGCAGCGCGCACGTCGCGCAGGCAGGCGCGAACGCTGGGCACGGCTCGTAGCGCACCTCGCCGCCGAAGCTGCGCAGCACCCGCGTCGCGCTCGTCGCACCGCCGTCACTCTGAAACGTCCAGCGGTCGCTCACCGGGCCGCGCGGGGGGAGCACTGCCTCGCTCGTCACCGTCAGCCGCTGAAACTCGGCGCGGCCCCGGCCCTGCGTCCACGTCATCAGGCCGAGGCGCCGCGGCCCGGGAGCCTGGTCGTCGTGAAAGCGCATCACCTCGCGAAGCGGGCCCTCCACGGGGCCCAGGCTGACGCTCACCAGCGGCCCCAGGATGACGACGCGCAGGCGTCGGAAGACGTCGGGCGGAACCGTCGCGATGGACGAGGCGAGCGCCGTGAAGCCCTGACCCATCGTCGACTCACGAAGCTGGGTGGGCGCGTCGACGGTGCCCAGGGCGGCGGTGCCCGTCGTCACTCCGATTCGGCGCGCGCCAGCCGAGAAGACCAGCCCGGCCATGGCCTCGGTGCCGAGCTGGCCCGAGAAGCGCAAGTCGACGTCGAACGTCCCGTCGCGCCAGAGCTCGTCGCCGATGGTGCCGGTGCTGGTGCACCCCCCGCTCTGCTCGACGGAGAGGGTGTCGGCGGTGGTCGCGACCGTCGGCGGCATGCAGAGCCCCTCGCCGGTCCACGTCGTCAGGTTCGTCGTCACGAAGGTGAAGCCGACGGCGCGCGCGGCCGCCATTTCGTTCGACGCGGTCTGACAGGCGTTCAGGCTCTGCACCTGCGCCGACACGAGGGTGCCGCTCGGCAGCTCCGACGTCACGGCCTCACAGACGCCCTCGACGCACGCGGTGAGCGGAACCGTGACGCAGGTCTGGCTGCCCGCGGCGACTCCGGTGCAGAGCCGGTAGGCCGAGGCCTCGGGGACCGTGGGGAACCTCCAGCGCAGCGACGTGGGCGACCCACCCGAGATCGAGGTGAGCCGCGAGGGGCCCGGCACCTCGGCGCAGCTCGCCTCGCAGCCCGTGGCGGCCACTCCGTCGGCGTCGCGAAAGCCCGGCGCACAGGTGAAGCCGCAGGTCGCCTCGACGCAGGTGGCGATGGCGTTGGCGACCTCGGGACAGCGGCTCGGTGAGGCGGGGCAGTCCGAGGGTGGCACGCGCGAGGGGTCGAACAACACACTGCAGCCAGTCAGGAGCGACAGCGCGAGAAGAACCCTCACGGGCGCACCTCGGCGGCGGCGGGCTCGACGGGGCTACCGACGATGAAGAGGACCAGCGCCGTGGCGCTCGCGGTGATGGCGGCGATGAGGCTCACGTCAGCGACGAGGTTCCACGTGCGCTGCTGGCCGATGAGCCGTTCCTGCTCGGCTGGCAGCGCGTTCTGCAGCTGGCCGTAGTTGGTCGCTGCCAGCACGCCGAAGATGACGGTGAGGGCCGTGGCGGCGACGCCCACGCCCGCAGACGCGAGGGTCGGGGCGACGAGCCGGCGCCCGGTGGCCTCGGTGGACGGGGCCGTGGGCTCCCGCGAGACGTTCTGGAACAGGGCGCTGACGGCGCCGCGGGCGAGCAGGCCCGCATCGGCGTCGGCCGAAGCGACCTTCTCGGTGAACGTCGACCGCTTCGTGCTGGTGGCCGTCTCGACGAGGAGCGAGGTGAAGAGGTAGCTGCTGCCGATCTTCCCGAAGCCCCACGCGAGCACCCAGCGCGCGTCGGCCCGCTGCCCGAGGGTGGCGAGGCACTCGACGTCTTCTCCACACATGCTGGCGGCGCGCAGGACCCGCTGCGTCTCGGCCCCGTCGATGGGCGTCCACTGCTGGGCCGACAGCTCGGTGCGCAGCGTGTCTCCGACGCGCCCCATCGTCTCGGGCGACAAGCCGAGGCTCTGGAACGAGACGACGAGCACGCGCGACTTCAGCGGCGCCGCCAGCGCGCTGGTGGCGAAGAGGAACACGAGCGGGAGGAGTCGAGGCATCACGGGTGCGTCAGCGGCCAAGGCGTCGTTCGGCGTCGGAGAGGGCCTGCTCGGCGTCGGGGAGAGCGTTGCTGAGCTGAGTCTGGTCTCCCGCCGCCGCAGCGGCCAGCGTTTCCGCGACGGCGGCCTTCTCGAGGGTGGTGAGCTGCGCTTCGCCGTACTTCGACACGAGCGTCTGGAAGCGGCGGCGCACGTCGTTGAGGCGAGGCCGGAGCGGGGCCATCGGGTCGGCCACCGGCGGCGTGGCCTCGGGCGTGAGGGCCGGGGGCGGGTCGGCCTTCGCCACCGGGGGCGGCTCCACCTTCCGGTCCCGAGGCAGCGTGGGTCTGGGTGTCTTCTGCACGGGAGGCAGCTCGGGCGGTGGCGGCGGCGTGACGGGCACGGTCTCGAGCGAGGGCGTGGGAGCCGCGGCCAGCGGGGCGTCGGTGCGTGGCTCCACGGGTGGCGCGGGTGGCGGCTCGACTCGCGCGGGTGTGCGCAGCGCAAGCGCCGCGACGATGGCTCCCAGCCCGAGCGCGCACAGTGCCGGGACCAGCCAGCGCGGCCGCGGCGTCGACGTCAGCCCTGCGTTCGCCAGCGCCTGGCCGGTGGTGGGTGCTGGTGGTGGGGGCGGGAGCTCGGCGACCGACTGCAGCCCCGCCTTCACCGCGTCGGCCGAGGCGGGGCGCTGCGATGGGTCGAGCGCCAGCAGCGAAGCGACCAGGCGCGTGAGGTGCTCGGGCAGGGGCTCGCCCGACGCGGCGCGCACGATGCGTTGGGGCGTGGTGACCGTGCTCATCGAGTCGCGCGTGAGGAGCTCGTACAACGACACCCCGAGCGCGTAGAGGTCGGCCCTGGCATCGACCGCACGGCCCGCGGCCTGCTCGGGCGCCATGTAGAACGGCGTCCCCAGCACGAGGCCGGCCTGGGTCTGGGCGCCGCCGGTGGTGCGCCGGGCGACCCCGAAGTCGAGCACCTTGAGCCGGTCGCCCTCGAGGACGAAGAGGTTGTCGGGCTTGATGTCCCGGTGCACCACGCCGTGCTGGTGCGCGGCTTCGAGCGCCTCGCAGGCCTGCGCGAGCAGGTGACAGACCCGCCGCAGCGTGAGCGGGCCCTGCTCGCGGTCGAGCTCGGCGAGCGTTCGGCCCTGGAGCAGCTCCATCACCAGGTACACCCGGCCAGGCTCTTCCACGAAGTCGAGGATCTCGACGGTGTTCGGGTGCTTGAGGTCATTCACGACCTTCGCTTCCTGAAAGAAGCGGTGCACGACATCGGGCATCGCGGCGTACTCGTCGCGCAGCACCTTGATGGCGACCTCTCGGCCGAGGCGGGTGTGCCGGCCGACGTAGACTTCACCCATGCCGCCTTCGCCGAGCTTCCGCACCAGCTCCCAGGCGCCGAAGATCTGCCCCACGCGGCCTGGTGCTTCGACGGCCTTGAGCTTCGACGACACCTTCGTGTCCGAGACGAGGGGCTTGTCGTACTGCGCGGTTCCGCCGCTGCCGAGCGCCCGCAGCTGTCGCGCGAAGGTGTGCAGGTCAGAGGCGCCTGTGCCGACGAGCGCGGCGTGCACCGGGCGGATGATCTCGGGGCGCAGCCCGATGAAGTCCTGGCTCGACGGCGCCTCGGGCGGCGGCAGGCCCTTGAGCAGCTCGTACGTCAGCGCGGCGAGGGCCTTCACCTGATCGCGCGGCGTCCCCGCGAAGGGGACCGGCGTCACCGACGGGGCGCCGTCGACCAGCTGAACCGACGAGAGCGACGCCGTCGACGTCACCCCGGCGTCGGCGAGCCGCACCAGCGCGTCGCAGACGGGAGGCACGAGCCTCAGCACGTCGTCGAGCGGGAGGGCGCCTTCCCGCAACAGCCGGTCGCCGAGAGACTCCATCGACGCGGAGCCTACCGCGACCGGCCGGCCGGTCACCTGCTACCGCGGTAGCACCCCGGCGTGTCTGGTGCTCGTGCCGGTGCGAGGCCGGGGTAGGCTCGGCTCGAACATGCCAGCGACGCTCGAGCCAGCCGGCGTTTGAAGAACGTCACCGGGTTCGACCTGCCTTCCCTGTTCGTCGCGGTCGATGGGGTCTGGGGACTGGCTGTTGCGGACGTGCTGCGCGAAGAAGGAGAGGGCTCGTGACGGAGAAGCGGACGTGGGTGACGCGGGTCGCGGGCGGATCGCGGCGGGCGCTGCAGGAATACACGCTCGAGGTGGTGAAGGGCCCCGACCGCGGCCAACGCGTGCGGGTGCGGGCGGCGCGCTTTCGGGTGGGGGCGCTCGACGGCAACGACCTCAAGCTGACCGACCCGTCGGTGTCAGGTCTCCACGTCGAGCTGTCGCACGACGAGCGCGGCGTGCGTGTGCACGACCTCGGTAGCCGCAACGGCACGCTCGTCGACGGGGTGCACGTCGCCGAGGTGTTCCTCACCGGGCCCGCCACGCTCGAGCTGGGCAGCACGCAGCTGTCCTTCACGCCCGAGTCGGGCAGCGTCGAGGTCGAGGCGCTCCCGGCCGAGCGCTTCGGCCCCCTCGTCGGCCGCAGCGTGGTGATGCGCGAGCTCTTCGCCCGCCTGCAGGCGTTCGCGGCGCGTGACGCGACGGTGCTGATTCACGGCGAGACCGGCTCGGGCAAGGAGCTGGTCGCCGAGGCCCTCGTGCAGGCCAGCGCCCGGGCCGAGCAGCCGCTGGTGGTGGTCGACTGCAGCGCGCTCGCGCCGAGCCTCATCGAGAGCGAGCTGTTCGGTCACGAGAAGGGCGCCTTCACCGGCGCGGTGGCCCAGCGCGCGGGCGCCTTCGAGCGGGCGCACGGGGGCACCGTCTTCCTCGACGAGATCGGCGAGCTCCCGCTCGAGCTCCAGCCCCGCCTGCTGCGGGCGCTCGAGCGTCGCGAGGTGCAGCGCCTCGGTGGAAAGGGCCCCATCGCCATCGACGTGCGGGTGCTCGCGGCGACCCACCGGCCCCTCGAAGAAGAGGTGAACCAGAGCCGCTTCCGCGCCGATCTCTTCTATCGGCTCTCGGTGCTGCGGGTCGACGTGCCGCCGCTGCGCGACCGCCGCGACGACGTGCCGGTGCTGGTGCAGCACTTCCTGGGGCCCGACGTCACGATGGACGCGCGCACGCTCGAGCGGCTGTCGAGCCACCCGTGGCCAGGCAACGTGCGCGAGCTGCGCAACGCGGTCGAGCGCTGGAAGGCCGGAGCCGAGCCCCTGTCGGCGGCTCCGATGGGGCCTCAGGCCGGCGCCACCGTCGCCGCGACGCTCGACGAGCCCTTCCTGGTGCAGAAGGAGCGCCTGGTGAACACCTTCGAGGCCTCGTACGCGAGGGCGCTCCTCGAGGTGTCGAAGGGCAACCTGAGCGAGGCCGCGCGCCGCGCCGGCGTGTCGCGCATGGCGGTGGTGAAGATGTTCACGCGGCTCGGCCTGTTGGGCTGAGGGCGCGCCTCACGAGCGTCGAGCGCGGAGGGTCATCAAGGCCAGCAGCACGAAGACGGCCTGGATCGTCAGCCCATCGTCCGCGGCGCAGCCGCAGCCGCGTCGCGTCGTGAGGTTGCCGGTGCCCGCGTCGGGCCGCCCCGCATCGGCGAGGAAGAAGCCACCGCCCGCGCCTCCGAAGCCGCCCGCGCTGTTCCCGCCCGTTCCACTGCCGGCTGCGCCTCCGGCCGCCGAACCACCGCCCGAGGAACCACCGCCCGCTGAACCACCGCCCGCTGCGCCGCCCCCCAGGCCCGCGTCCCCGTCCCACGACTCGTCGAACGAGGCCGCCGACAGGATGACGCACCCGCCTCCCGGCACCGGGGCGTCGTTCATGAAGTCCCAGCGAACGAACTGCACGTTCGACAGGCTGCCGCGGAAGCGCCCCGCGCCCTCGTCCTGCGTCGCCTCGGCGACGGTCGCGCTGCCCACCTGGGCGAAGTACTCCTCGAAGCAGGTGCCGCGCGAGTTGCACCGGCGCGACAGCAGCGCGCACAGTTCGCACGTGCGGTACGTGTCCATCGTCGAGAAGGTGCGCGTCGCCGGAATCGTGAGCGTCTGGAAGCCGAAGTAGGCCTCGAGCGCGAGCACGTCCATGCCGCCGTCCGAGAGGTCCACTTCCTGCGAGAACAGCTCTGCGCCCACCGTCTCGTTCGCCGGCTGGTAGCCCGCGGCCACCTCGACGGCCGTGAAGCCGGTGAGCACCACGCAGCCCGCGTCGTCGGGCGGCGGAGGCGGCGTGCCTCCGTCGAAGGTGGCGCAGGTGATGGTGGGGGACGAGGCGTTGCGCGGCGTGGGCACCCCGATGGTGAAGTCGGCGGCGTTGCTGTCGGTCTCGATGCAGCCCTCGTTGCGCCGTCGCGCCGAGGTGAGCGCCGAGGTGTTCGAGGTGGGCATGCCCTCGCTGCACGTCGTCGCGCTCCCGTAGCCCACCAGGTCGACCACGCTGCCACCCATGGGACAGACGCCCATCAAGGCGGTGGTCGAGTTGGTGAGCGCCACCTTGCCCGCGGTGCTGCTGAGCGACGCCGTCCCGGTGTCATCGGGCGTCGGCAGGTTCATGCCGCTGGTGCCCTGGGGGCCCATGCGGACGAGGAACGAACGGCCCGGCTGAAGGGTGCCGCTCAGCGCCGTCACCGACCAGGTGTTGCCGGTGCTGCTCGCGTACTGGAGCGCCCAGCCCGACAGGCTCTGCGGCGCCGTGCCGCGGTTGAAGAGCTCGACGAAGTCGTAGCGGTAGGCCGAGCCCGACGAGCCGCCGCCCCCGTACACCTCGCTGATGACGACGGTGGTCGAGAGCGCCTGCTCCACCCTCGACGCCCGCGCGGGCTTCTCCACCGGGAGCCCGCACGAGGCGACTGCCATCACCAGCACTCCGAGAGACGCGCGCATGGCGGGGGCCCATAGCGCGCCCCCGTCATGCGCGGGAAGAGGTCACGGCTGCGGCATGGGGTGCGGCACGTCACTCATGGTGTCGCTCTCGGGCGCGCCGTCGAGCTCGACGGTGCCCTTCGCGACCCGCGCCGCGTTGAGGCGCGCCTTCACGTACTTCGGTGAGAGGTCCATCGCGTCCTGGTAGGCCACCTTCGCGTCTTCGCTGCGGCCCACGCGCTCGTAGGCGACGCCCAGGTTGTTGTGCACGTAGGCCACCGTGGGCAGGTGCTCGGCCGCCTCTTCGAGGATCTCGACCGCCTCGTCGTTGCGGTTGGCGCGCAGGTACGCGAGGCCGAGGTTGTTCATCGCGTAGCCATGGTCGGGCTGCAGGCCGATGACGGTCTTGAAGCTGGTAATGGCGCCCGCGAGGTCGCCGCTCGAGAGCTGCGCGAGGCCCGTCACCTGGAACGCTTCGGGGTTGCCCGGGTCGCGGCGCGCGGCCTCCTTGCCGGCGGTGATGGCGCCGGTGAAGTCCTTCGCCTGGAGGAACGCGCGGGCCTGCTTGATGGACGGCACGGCGTCGGTGGTGCGCTGGGCGGCGATGCGGCCCCAGGCGTCGGCCGACAGCGAGGGCTGACCGGCCTGGCGGCCCAGCTTCGCGATGAGCTCGAGCGTCTCGCCGTCACCGGGGCTCGAGAAGAGCGAGCGCCGGGCCTCGGTGAGCGCGCCGCTGAAGTCGCGCTCGTCGGCGAGCTGCTTCGCGCGCGAGAGGTGGTCGACCGTCGTGGTGTCGTGCGCGAGCGCGAGCGCGTCGACGACGACGGCGGGCTCGGTCTTCACCAGCGGAACGCCCGAGTCGGGCTTGAGGTCGGGAATGACGGGCGGCGCCTTCGCCACCACGGTGGGCGGCGCGGGCGTGAGGACGACGGCCTTCTTCGGAGGGTCCTCGCAGGCGGCGAAGGTGAGGGCGGCGGCGATGGCTGAGACGATCTGCTTCTTCATGGCGGTGTGGTTCCTTCTGGGAGGGAGGGGCTTCCCGAACGGAGGCCAAAGCGAGCGTCGTGCCAGCCGCCAAGTGTGCGTGCTGGCGGCGCTTCCCGGCCGGTGTGGACGGGCGGCCGCGTGCGAAGCGGGTGGGCTCGTGGTCTGGTGCACGCATGACGCTCCGGTGGGTGTTTCCGGATCCGAACGAGGCGGCCGAGCGGGCAGCGACCGAGGCCCGCATCGACGCCTGGTGGCGCGCGTTGGCGGGCGTTCGTGATCGGCTGGGCGACCGCACCTTCGACGTGGCGGGCTTCGTCACGTCGCACCTGACGACGATTCACCCGTCGCTGCGGTGGGAGCTCCGCCGGGTTGAGCGCGATCGCTGGTGCTGCGTGGTGACCGCGGAAGAAGACCGGCACCTCGAGCCGCTCGTCGCGCGCGTCGTCTCGCGAGCGCCTCCGTCTCTGGGGCTCGACGTCGCGCCCGGTCGCGAGGCCGAACCCGTCGGGGCTGCGCTGGCGACCGTCGAGGGGCGCTTCGGCGTGGACGCGTCGTCGTGGACGGTCGAGTTTGGCCCGCCGCAGCTCGGCTTCATGCAGGTGCGCTGGCGCGGGGCGAGCGACCCCGAGGCGGCGGTGTGGCTGATGAAGGGCCTCGTCGGCGAGCGCGCCGTGATGGACTGGGTGGGCAGCGTCGAGGTGAGCCGTGCGTCGGTGCGCGCGAAGCTCTTCGGCGGGGGGCTTCGCGCCGAGTCCTTCGCGGCCGCCTTTGCCGAGCAGCGCCGGGCGATCCACGAGGCCCGGCCGGCACGGCCGCTCCAGCAGCGCGAGGCCGAGGCGTCGTGGTCGGTCGTCTCGTTCAACCCCGAGGTCCCGCGTGAGGGGCGGTTTCGAGACCTCGTCTCGGCGGTGACGCCAGACCTCGAGCTCCTGCAGGTGGTGGTGTCGGGCGCGCCCTTCTCGTCGGAGCGCTTCTCCCGCTTCGGTGAGTCCTTCCTGTACGTGCAGCTCGAGCTTCCACCCGAAGAGGGCGCCCAGCGGCGCCTGCAGTTCGAAGAGGCGCTCGACGCGGCGCTCGGCCCGCTGGGGCGCAGCATCACCTCGGGCACCGGCACGCGCTGCTCGTACATCGTGCTGGTGGTGACGGCGCTCGAAGAGGCCGTGGCGCGGGTGCGCGAGACGCTCCAGCGCCTCGAGGTGCCGCGGCGCTGCTGGATCCGCTTCCTCGACGACGCGCTCGCGGCCGAGTGGGTGGGCGTGTTCCCCGACACGCCACCGCCGTCAGACTGACCGGCCCGTGGCCGTCGACGGCCGCCTCTCTCGTGGTACAGGCCCCTTCGTCATGAGCACCGAGCAGGACAAAGAAATCGCCCGCCGCCGCACCTTCGCGATCATCTCGCACCCGGACGCGGGCAAGACGACGCTCACCGAGAAGCTCCTGCTCTACGGCGGCGCCATTCACCTCGCCGGCAGCGTGAAGGCCCGGCGCGCCAAGCGCTACGCCACCTCGGACTGGATGGCGATCGAGAAGGAACGCGGCATCTCGGTCACCTCGTCGGTGCTCCAGTTCTTCTACCGCGACCACGCGGTGAACCTGCTCGACACGCCCGGCCACCAGGACTTCTCGGAAGACACGTACCGCACGCTGGCCGCCGCCGACGCCGCGGTGATGCTCATCGACGCCGCCAAGGGCGTCGAGCCGCAGACGATCAAGCTGTTCAAGGTGTGCCGGCTGCGCGGCATTCCCATCTTCACCTTCGCCAACAAGCTCGACCGGTACGGGCGCACGCCGCTCGAGCTGATGGACGAGCTCGAGAAGGTGCTGGGCATTCGCGCGTACCCGATGAACTGGCCCATCGGCTCGGGGCCCGAGTTCCGCGGCGTGTACGACCGGCGCACGAAGAACGTGCACGTGTTCGCGGCGCAGGGCCGGCATGGCGCGAGCGAGGTCGACGAGAAGATCGTTCCGCTCGCGAGCGACGAGATCAAGACGGTCCTCAGCGAGTCCGAGCTCGAGGCGCTGAACCAGGACATCGAGCTGCTCGACATCGGCGGCGACGAGTTCTCGCTCGACAAGGTGCTGAGCGGCCAGCTGTCGCCGATGTTCTTCGGCTCGGCGATGACGAACTTTGGCGTGCGGCCGTTCCTCGACGCGTTCCTCGAGCTGGCTCCAGCGCCGAGCGGGCGACCCTCGAGCGACGGCTTCGTCGAGCCCGCGAAAGAGACGTTCTCGGGCTTCGTCTTCAAGATCCAGGCGAACATGGACCCGGCGCACCGAGATCGCATCGCCTTCTTGCGCGTGGTGTCGGGCCACTACGTCAAGGGCATGAACGCCTTCCACACGCGCCTGGGCAAAGAGATTCGCCTCGCCAAGCCGACGCAGTTCATGGCGAGCGAGCGCACCAGCATCGAAGACGCGTGGCCCGGCGACGTCATCGGCTTGTTCGACCCGGGCGTATTCCGCATCGGCGACACGCTGCTCGAGAAGGGGAAGTACGACTTCGAGTGCGTGCCGCGCTTCTCGCCCGAGCACTTCGCCATCATCCGCACGAAGGACCCGCTGCGCCGCAAGCAGATGGAGAAGGGCCTCGAGCAGCTCGCCGAAGAGGGGACGATTCAGATCTTCCAGCAGCTCCAGATGGGCATGAAGGATCCGATCGTCGGGGTGGTGGGCCAGCTGCAGTTCGAGGTGCTCCAGTATCGCATGCAGCACGAGTACGGAGCCGACATCATCGTCGACAAGCTCGGGTACTCGATCGCACGCTGGGTGGTGGCCGAGAAGTTCGACGCGAAGGCCTTCGACTGGGAAGGCAACCGCCAGACGGTGACCGATCGCGACGGCCTGCCGCTGGTGCTCTTCCGCGACGAGTGGGCCCTGCAGCACGCGCAGGACAAACACCCCGAGTACACGTTCCAGGCGCACGCGCCGCAGCTCAAGGCCTCGAGCGTCATCGCCTCGGTCGGCTGAGCCAGTCGCGCCGTGACCGACTCGTCACAACCCGGGCGGCTCCAGCGGAGCAGGCTCGCGACCTCTCTCACCGGAGGTCGTCCATGGCGCTGCTTGGCAAGCTGTTCGGTGGTGGCACGAAGCTGGAGCTGAAGCTCGACGCGAATCAGATCCCCGAAGGGGGCGTGCTCGCCGGCACCGTCTTCCTCACGGGCGGCAAGAAGCCGCTGACGGTCACCGATCTCAAGGTGCGGCTCGTGTACGTGAAGGTCACCACCGTGCCCGGTCAGTCGATGCCGAAGATCGAGCTGAAGATCCTCATCGACAACACGCTGACGTCGAACCAGGCGCTCGAGCCCGGCAGCCTCTCGAAGTACGCCTTCACGCTCAACGTCCCGAAGGGGACGGACCCGAAGGGCACCTACAAGGTGATGGCGGTGGCCGACATTCCGGGCGTCATCGACCCGAAGGCCGAGGCCGACCTCAAGGTGACGCCAGCCGTCGAGCGTGGCTTCTTCGGCTTCGCAAAGGGGCCGGCGGCCGCCGATGCCGAGACGCTCTTCGCCCAGTTCCCCGGCCTCAAGTCGACCAACGAGGGCGAGCTGAGAGACGCCATCAGCGATCTGCAGCTGGCCGCGTACGATGCCGAGAAGAACCTCATTGCCGCCGAGCCCATTCTGGCGCGCGTCATTCGCGAGGGGACGCCGAAGCTCCGCGAGTACGCGCTGCGCTGTTGGGGCACCGTGCTCAACAACCGCGCCCGGCCGGAGCACATCAAGACGCTCGAAGCCCTCGCCGCCGATCCTTCGATTCCCGAGCGGCTGCTCTTCGACGTCACCGAGGTGGCCGCCAAGTTCGCGGAAGAGGGCGCGCTGCCCCTCGTGCAGCGCCTCGCGAAGCACCCGGCGCCACCCGTGCGCGCGCAGCTCGCGACCAACCTGTACCTCAACGCCGACAAGAAGCTGAAGGAGCGCAAAGCCTTGCTGCTCGAGCTGTCCACCGACGAGGCGCCGCAGGTGCGCGCCGCGGCGATCCGCGCGTTCGGAGACTTCTTCACGTCGGACAAGTCGATGGTGCAGCGTGTGGCCGACGCGCTCGCGAAGGACCCGTCGGCCGAGGTGAAGGCCGCGGCGCTGCAGACGGTGTCGTGGGCCGCGCACTACTCGTCGCCCGACTTCGTGTACGGCGCGGTGCTGCCGCAGGTCGACAGCCCGTTCCTCGAGGTGCGTCAGGCGCTCGCGGACCAGGCGTCGTCGTTGCCCGACGATCCCCGCCTCGATGGCGTCGTGCAGCGGCTGCTGGCGGACCCCGAGGTTGCCGTGCGGAGGCGAATGGCGTGGCAGTCGTGCAACCTGGGTGAGTTCCAGCGCCTGGCGCCGCTGTTCGTGAAGGCCGCGACGACCGACGCTGCCGTCGAGGTGCGGGGCGATGCGCTCCAGGGCCTCACGCGGCTCATGCCCCTCGAGCAGGCGCTGGCGCTGTACGAAGAGCGCCTGGCGAAGGATCAGGCCGAGGTCGTCTCGTGGGGCGTGGTGAACGGCCTGCGCGAGGTGAAGCAGGAGCCCGCCGCGCGCGCGATGCTCGAGAAGATCGCCGCGTCGCGCACCTACTCGGAGCCCGCGCGCGTCGCGAAAGACATCCTCTCCGAGTGAGGCGGAGGGGCTGCACCGCTTCATGAGGTCCATGATGGGGCCGTGTTCGAGCTCGGTGACGCGAAGCCGAGCGGCTCGGTCCCGACCGGGGCCCATCCAGGGGCAAGACGGCGCGCGGGGCCCTGACGGTCGTACCGTCGTTCCGAAGGGGCGCTTCAGCCGATGGCCGCTGAGCCGAAGGGCCACCGGAAACCAGCGACGCCTGACCGCGCGCTCTTCACCAGCTGCTCTCCCGGCCGCAGCACCACCACGGCGGAGTCGCCTGGAAGTCGGAATGTCTCGACGCGCTCGGGGAACGGGTCGGCGTCCGGGTTCTCTTCGTGCCACGACGCGCCGTCGACAGGCTCGCCCGGGTAGCCCGGGTACTTGGGGCCCATGCCCTCTCGCCAGTACCAGGGCGCGCCGCCGTCAGCGCACGGCACCAGCGTCTTCGCCCCCAGGCGCCGCGCGTACTCGAGCGCCTCGGCCGGGTCGGCCATCAGCTGCTGGGGCCTGGTCAGCGCTTCGACGGGCACGTTCACCAGGTACGCGTCGAGCGTCGTGAAGCCGAAGAAGATGGGCCTCAGCCGAAACCCCCGCACGCCACAGAACAGCACCTCGACCGGCCCGCCGCGTGTGGCGAAGTCACACACCTCACGCATCGACCCGCGCACGTCGTGGCCCGAGTCTGCGAAGAACGCGGCCGAGGTCGAAGGTCCGCGCACCACCCACGTCGAGCCGACGTTGAACAGCCCCTCGTAGACGCCCGACCCGTCCGTTGGCTGCTCTCCGTAGAAGGGCAGGGCGTGCACCGAGAGCGTGCCGACCTTCCGGCTTCCGAACCAGTTCAGTGCCTCGACGTTGGTGAAGCCGAGCTGCTGCAGTCTCGCCACGCAGTCGGTGCTGAAGAGGCTCTCGCGCTCCACTGGCGGGACGAAGAGGCGCGTGTCGCGCGGCAGCGTGAGCAACGAGCCCAGGTGGAAGTGATCTCCATGCGAGTGGGTGATGCACACCGCGTCGATGGCCCCAAGGTCGCGCGCGTGCATCGGCGGGTAGTCAGGCCGATCGTCGAGGCTCATGGGCCGGAAGTACGGGTCGACCAGCACCGTCGAGCCGCCGTCGGCCAGCAGCGTCGTGTGATGCCCCACGAAGGTGAAGCCGCTCTTCGGGGCAGGGAGGGCTCCCTCGTGCGGTTCGAACCAGCCCGCGTCGCCCAGTTCCTGCAGCAGCGTTCCGGTGACACCGAGGCGTGAGAAGAGCCGCCGCTCCGCCACGCCCAGGCCCTTCGCGAGCGCCGCGCAGCAGTCCGCGACCGAGGGCCATTCATCTGCCGCGACCTCGAGATCGAAGCCGACTTCGCCGCGACGCACGTGCAGCACCCGCGGAGGCGTCTTCCTCGCGTCCGGGTACAGCACCGCTTCCTTCAGCTCGAGCCGGCCTGCCCGTTTCCGGCCGGTGCCGAGGCGCGCATAGGCCGGTGTCGCTTCCATCGCCCGCACGAGCGCCTTCGCCCGGCCGATGGCACTCTCTTCGCCGAGGCGTTGCACGGCGAGCTTGAGCGAGCGATGGGCGTCGCGCACGCGGCGTGACGCAGGCCCGAGAATGGAGCAGCCGAGATCTTCGTGGTGATCGCGCTCACTCGCCGCGCGGGACAACACCGCGAGGCTGACGTCGCGTCGAAAGGTGAGGCGTGACGACATGGCGGCGCAGACTCGCCGAGGTCGCCCCGGGTTGCCACGATGTCGGGCCGATCAACATCGGCACCATGGGGCACGTCGACCACGGCAAGACGACCCTGACCGCGGCCATCACGAAGGTGCTCGCCAAGACGCGACGTCGAGGGCACCGGTTTCGGTGCTCCGTGCCCGCTGACGGCCACCCCGCACCCGTACGGCGTGGCAGCCCACAGCGCCGTGTCGGGACGTCGCGAAGGCGACGCAGCCGCGCTGCAGGGTGCACCCTTCGAGTGCGCTTGCGCCCGGCTCCTCAGGAGCGACGGGCCGGCTTCTTCGGCGCGGCCTTCTTCTTCTCGGTCACCTCGGCGTCGATGACGTCGGCCGAGGGCATCTTGCCAAGCAGCTCCGCCAGCGCGCGCATGCCGTCCGTCACCGTGAAGACGCCGATGACCTTCTGGTTTGCGTCGACGACGACGGCGCTCCCCAGCTTGTGCTTGGCCATGTGTCGCGCGGCCACCTCGAGCGGCGTGTTCGGCGCCACGGTGTACGGCGCCTGCGACATCGCCTCTTCGATGGGCACCTCGTTCGCGTCGACGCCTTCCATCGACTCGACCATCTGCACGTCGCGGTCGGACACGATGCCGACGAGCGCGCGGCCATCGAGCACCGGCAGGTGACGAATCTTGTACGCCTTCATCATGTTCGCCGCGTCCGACAACGACAGCGTCACGCCGATGCTGTGGGGCGACGACGTCATGTAGTCCTGCACGAGGATGGTCTGGGGCATGAGGTGTCAGGACAGCAACCGCCGCGCCACGCCTCGCCCTCGGAGCGCGTGACGGACGTCGCGCAATCTCTGCACCGCACCCGCTCAAGCGCCGATGACGACGAAAGCCATGCGTCAGGCGAACAGCGGCGCCAGCGTGGCCACGAGGTCGAGGTTCATCGGCTCGAGCTCGAGATCTCCCGCCAGCACCGCCATCTGGGCGTTCTTGCGCCCCTTCACCAGCGCCGCGAAGTCCTTCGCCGAGCAGCGCACGGTGAGCTTCGGCTTGCCCGAGAGCCCTTCCGAGATGAAGCCCTCGCTGCGCGTCAAGTCGGCCGTGAAGAGGCCGCCGTCGGCGCCCGACAGGTCGAGGTGAATGAGCCCGGCGAAGGCCGAGCGCACCTCGGGGTGGGCAGCGATCTTCGGCTCGAACTCGTCGTGCAAGAGCTTCGCGGCGCCGGAGCGCTTCTTCTTCGCCGCGGGCTTCTTCTTCGGTTCGGCTCCGTCGTCGGACTCGGCGTCGGGCGTCTTCGCCTGCCGGGACTTGAGGAACGCGTCGAAGCGCTCCTTCGAGAAGAGGGAGCGTCCCTCTTTCTTGGCGGCGTCGAACACCTTCTGCAGCTGGTCCTTCGGCAGGCCCGGGTTCTTGAAGTACTCCATCGCCACCCGGCCGATGCCCCAGTTCATCGCGAACGCCGCTGGCACCGTGAGGAGGGCGCCCACCACCGGCAGCAGCGCCTTGATGCCCTGCCGCGCCAGCATGCCCGCGCCGACGACGGTGCCGAGCTCGAGCACGAGATCCTTCGCGTCGGCCTGCGTCACCTTGCGGCCGTAGATGTGCCCGACCGTCATCACCATCGCCGACTGCATGGGCAGGCTCAGCACCACGTCCGAGAAGGGCATCGGAGACACCGCCACCACCGCGCAGCCATAGCTGGCCATGTTGATGACGTCGCGCGCCGCCTTGTCCCGGTCCTTCATGGGCACCTTGGCGAAGTCCTTCTTGCGAATGTCTTCGAGGGTATCGAGCCAGGACATGGTGCGACTCTAACCCCCGTCGACGGTCCGGCGTTCCCACGATTGCCGTTCGGTCATCGATTCGGTGGGGGAATCGATGGCGTGCCGTCAATCACCGGCGGAACTTTCGGCCGATGGGCGCTTTCGGGCGGCTCATGCCCTGCGGCACCACGATGCGGCCGTTGCGCACGAAGTCTTCGCGCAGCACCAGCCCCTCGTCCTTCACCGCGCGGGCCGCGGCCGGGCCGATCCACGAGCCCTTCGGGTCACCCTTGCGGAACGTCTTCGTCAGCCAGTTCGACAGCTCCAGCACGCGCGCCCGGAACGCCGCAGGAGCGGCCTGCTTGCGGCCGGTCTGCTCGGTGATGTCGAGCTCAGCCCACAGCTGGCCCGAGAGCACCTCGCCGTCTTCGTTGCGCGCGCTGCGCTCCCAGAAGAGCACCGGCGAGCGCACCTCGTCGATGCGCCAGAAGCCCTTGTCGGGCCCGCGCTTGATGGCGTCGACGTGCGCCGGCCCCAGGTCGGACGCCACCAGGTACACGTCGCGCTCGGGCAGCTGCGGCATCGTCTCGAGCGAGAGCCGGAACGTCTGCCAGTCGGGCGGCACGCGGCGCGGGTACACCTCGAAGACCGATCGGGCCAGCACGCGCACGAAGGTCTCTTCGTCTTCCGGGAGCATGAAGGTGAAGAGCTGGTGGGCCATGGCGCGGGCGTGGAAAGCACGGCTCGGCGGCGGGCTCCAGCACTTCGGTTAGGCTCGCAGGTCACCCATGCACGACGCGCTGTTGAACCGCATTCACGAACTCAGAGACCTCGCTGGCGTCATCAACCTCGCGACCTGGGACCAGGAGACGTACATGCCGCGCAAGGCCGAGGCCGCGCGCGCTTCCCAGCTGTCGACGCTCCAGGGCCTGTACCACGAGCGCCTCGTCGACCCGCGGGTGGGCGAGTGGCTGGCTTCGCTCACCCCCTCGAGCGCCGACGAGCGGGCCCTGGTGCGCGTGCTGACGCGGGAGCGCGACCGCGCGGTGAAGCTCCCCTCGTCGCTGGTGAAGGCCATCGCCGAGGCCCAGTCCCACGCGCTCGGCGCCTGGCGCGAGGCCCGCGAGCAACAGGCCTTTCGCCTCTTCCAACCGAAGCTCGAGACGCTGGTGCGGCTGCGCCGGGAGCAGGCCGACGCCCTGGGGCACGACGGCGAACGGTACGACGCGCTCCTCGAGGGCTACGAGCCGGGCATGCGGGTAGCCCGCCTGTCGCCGGTCCTGGCGTCGCTGGTGACGAAGCTCGAGCCGCTGGTCGCCGCCATCGAAGCGAAGGGGCCGCCGGTCGACGTGTTCGCGGGCAAGCGGTTTCCCGTCGACGCGCAGTGGGCCTTCACCGTCGAGGTGCTCGGCGCGCTCGGGTTCGACCTCGAGGCCGGCCGGCAGGACCGCTCCATTCACCCCTTCTCGAGCGGGCTGTCGGCCACCGACGTGCGCCTGACGACGCGCCTGTCGGACACCCAGCCGCTCTCGGCCATCTTCGGCACCGTTCACGAGTGCGGGCACGGGCTCTACGAGCAGGGCTTCTCACCGGCCGACGCGCGCACCCCGCTGGCGCAGTCTCCGTCGATGGGCCTGCACGAGACGCAGTCGCGCCTGTGGGAGAACCTCGTCGGCCGCGGCCGCCCGTTCTGGACGTTCTTCTACCCGCGGCTCGTCGCGCGCTTCCCCCAGCAGCTCGGGAAGGTCGGCCTCGACGACTTCCTCGCCTCGGTGAACCGCGTCGAGCGCTCCTTCGTGCGCGTCGAGGCCGACGAGGTCACCTACAACCTGCACATCGCGCTGCGGTACGAGCTCGAGCTGGGGCTGGTGCGGGGCACGCTGTCGGTGGCCGACGCCGAGGCGGCGTGGAACGAGAAGACGAAGCGCTTCCTCGGGCTGGCGGTGACGAAGCCCACCGAGGGCGTGCTGCAGGACATCCACTGGGCGTGGGGCGAGTTCGGTTACTTCCCCACGTACGCGCTCGGGAACCTCTACGGCGCCACGCTCTTCGCCGCCGCCCGCCGCGCGCGCCCCGGCCTCGACGGTGAGCTGGCCTCTGGCACGTTCGATGGCCTGCTCTCGTGGCTGCGCGAGCACGTGCATCGGCACGGCGCGCGCCTCGACGCGGAGGACCTCGTCCGGCAGGCCACGGGCCATGGGCTGCGCGACGACGACTTCATCGAGGCGCTGACGGCGCGGTACGGCTGACGGGTCGCCTCAACCTTCGTCTGCCGACGAGCGCAGCGTCCAGATCTCACGGCCGGTCTTCAGCACCTTCTTGTCGATCTTCACCGAGGCGTTCTCCTGCTCGGCCATCTGCTGCAGCTCCGCGAGATCGGCAGCGCTGCCATCGCAGAAGCCCATCGGGCGCGTCGACCCCGAGGTCATGAGCTGCACCTTGAACTCGCCCTTGTCCCAGCGGGTCTGTGTCGCGTTCGAGTAGGCGTGGATCATCGGTCGTCTCCAGGGCACGAGGCGGCGGCGCACTCACAGGTCGCCGAGCTGCTCCAACAGGCGCGCGGCCTCGGTGGCGTCGCGAGGCTTCGCCGTTCCGTCCTTCAGGCGCTGCTTCAACTCGAGCAGCCGCTCGTACTGCTTCACCCGGCGCTTGAACTTCGGTGAGCCGTCCTCGAGCCCGGAGCTTCGCAGCGCCTCGACGAACTCCTCACGAGAGGGAAGGTCGATCGACGGGGGCTCGAGCTTGAGCGAGTCGTAGATCTGCGTGCCAGACGGGTCCTCCTCACGCGCGGCCGCGGCCTCTTCCGGCGTCAGGGGCTTCGCCTTGTCGGGCCTGCCGAGCTTCGCCTTCGGGGTCGGCGCGTCGACGGG
>JANRKQ010000096.1:0-18769 GCA_033763395.1 Myxococcaceae bacterium | reverse complement strand
CACCTTCACCTCGGACGTCGACGGTGAGTACGACATCCAGCTGCAGGCCAACCTCGCCTTCCCGGACCGCGCGTACCCCGAGAAGCGGGACTCGGTGTCGGGCCTCAAGATGACGGCCACGCCGGACGGCTCGGCCCCGGGCACCCCGGGCGCTACCTGCGCCGCGATTCCCGTCGACGCCTCGCTCGCCGGCCTCGGCCTCGCGATGCTGGCGCTTGCCCGCCGCCGCCGCTCGTAAGCGGTCGCCACCCACGCGCTCTCCCGGTTCGTCGAACGGGTTGAGTCCAGCCGGGTGAGCGCACAGCCAGGGTGGTACGCCGGCCCGGCCCGTCTTCACGACGAGCCGGGCCCGGTGCGTTTCTGGGGCTACACTCAGGCACGACATGTCGTGGGTCACCCGCAGGAACCTCGTCGTTCTCGCCTCAGGCGCCGCGCTCTTCAGCGGCTTTCGTTTCGGACACGCACGCATCGCGCGACCCGCGCCTCCTTCGGGGCCCTTGTCTGACGGCGCGCTGGCGCTCATCGAGCGCGCCTGGCGCGGCCTCGACGCGGCGCGCGTCATCGACACCCACGTCCACGTCGTCGGCCTGGGTACCGGGGGCACGGGCTGCAGCGTCGGCGCGCGCATGCAGTCGATGTCGAACCCCGCCGAGTACTTCAAGTTCAGCGTGTACTTGAACGCGTCGGGCGTCAGCGATCTCGCGCAGGCCGATCAACAGTACCTCGAGCGACTCACCAGCCTCGTGGCGTCGCAGCGGCCCCATGGGCGGCTGCTCCTGTTCGCGTTCGACCGCGCGTACGACGAGCAGGGGCGCGCGCTCGCCGACGACACCGAATTCTTCACGCCCATCGAGTACGTCGCGGCGCTGGCGCGCCAACGGCCCGATCTCTTCCTGCCGTGCGCCTCGATTCACCCCGCCCGGCCCGACGCCCTCGAGGCCCTCGAACGCGCCGCCGAGCTTGGCTGCATCGCCGTGAAGTGGCTCCCGAACGCGATGAACATCGACCCCTCGAGCCCGCGCTGCGACGCGTTCTACGAGGCGATGCAGCGGCTCGGCCTCACCCTCATCAGCCACGCGGGCGAGGAGAAGGCGGTGCACTCGGAGGAGCGTCAGCGCCTGGGCAACCCGCTGCTGTTGCGTCGCGCGCTCGAGCACGGCGTCACCACCGTCGTCGCCCACTGCGCGTCGCTCGGGCAGAACCCCGACCTCGACGCGCCGGAGCCCCGGCCATGGGTCGACAACTTCGATCTCTTCGTGCGCCTGATGCGGGAAGACCGCTGGCGCGGGAAGCTCTTTGGAGAGACCTCGGCGCTCACCCTGGTGAACCGCGCCGGCCGGCCGCTCGAGACGGTGCTCGCCGACGAAGCGCTCCAGGGCCGCTGCATCAACGGCTCGGACTACCCGTTGCCCGCCATCAACGCGCTCATGCAGACCCGCGCCATCGTGAACCTCGGCCTCCTCACCGACGAGGAGCGCGGGTTCTTGAACGAGATCGACCGGCACGATCCGCTGCTGTTCGACTTCGTGATGAAGCGCTCGCTTCGCCTGCGACGCGACGGCCGGGAGTACCGGCTCGGTGACGCTGTCTTCATGCCGGGCCGCGAGGTCTTCCCGCGCCTGCCCGGCTGAGCCACCCCGGCCGGACGTCCACCGTCACGCTCCAGAAGGACGAGCGCCACCTCCCTGCCCTCGACGTGCGCCTCGCAGCGCGACCGCCACAGTCACTCGTCGCTGGTGTTGATGCCCAGCCGCCGGAGCATGCGGTGCACCGACTGTCGGGGGAGCCCGGCGCGCTGCGCGGCGCGCGTCACCACGCCGTTGGCGGCCTTCAGGTGCTCGAGCAGGTACGTCTTCTCGAAGCTCTCGAGCACCCGGTCCTTCGCCTCGTGGTAGGGCAGTGAGAGGAGCTGCTGCGACATCTCGTTGCGCAGCTTCGCGCCGCTGTTCTCTTCCCCCGTGTCGAGCGACTTCCCCAGCGCGCGCGCGATGGCGCCGGCGCCGAGATCGGGAAACGCGGCCAGGCGCTCCAGCACGCTGCGCAGCTCGCGCACGTTCCCCGGCCAGTCGTGGCGCGTCAGCATCTCGACCGTCTCGTCCGACAAGGCCGTGCCGGCCCTTGCCTTCGTCTCGAAGTGCCGCACGAGCTGCGGAATGTCATCGGGCCGCTCACGCAGCGGAGGCACGCGCACGCGGAACACCGACAACCGGAACGAGAGGTCTTCCCGGAACCGGCCGGCCTTCACCTCGACGTCGAGGTCCTTCTGCGTCGACGCCACCACCCGCACGTCCACCTTCGCCACGCCGCCCTGGCCCGGCCGCTTGAACTCCTTCGTCTCGAGCGCGCGCAAGAGCCTCGCCTGGAGCGCGTTGGGCAGCTCCGTCACCTCGTCGAGGTACAGCGTGCCGCCTTCGGCCTCTTCGATGGCGCCGGGGCGGGCGACGGGCCGGGCAGACGAGACGTCATGGCCGAAGAGGTCGGACTCCATGAGCGCTTCGTTCGACGCGCCCAGGTCGACGACGACGAAGGGCCCTTCGCGGCGGGGGCTGCGCTCGTGAATCGCGCGCGCCAGCACCTCCTTGCCAGTGCCGGCTTCGCCCTCGAGCACGATGGGGCTCTCGGTCGCCGAGGCGCGCTCGAGCAGCGCGAACACCCGCCGCATGACGAGGCTCTTGCCCAGCACCTCACCGAACCGCTCGTGCACCGACAACGGCCACTGCACCTCGCTGCGCTCGGGCTCGAACCGCAGCTCGTTGCGACCGACGGTGAAGCGCGTCTTGTCGGACAGGCGGGCGTCGAGCACCTGCACGCCCTCGATGAAGACGCCGTTGGTGCTGCGCAGATCGCGCAGGCGGTAGCCCCCGGGCCCACCCGACAGCTCGACGTGCCGACGCGAGACCGACGTGTCCGACAGGCGGAGCTGGCACGACTCGTCGCTGCCCACCACCACCGTCTGGCCTTCGAGCAGCACCTCGGTGCCCTTGTCGGGGCCCTTCACCACCACGAGCTTCGCGCGGGGGAACCGGGCGACCTCGGCGTGCAGCACTTCCGTCATCTGATCCAGCGGAGCCATTCCCCGACGGTAGCTCGAAACCGCGCTGGCGCGGGCGCTTCACCTTGGCACGTCACGTCAGCGCGTCACCACGTGACGTCCTGGTCTTCGGCGACGCCGGGCAGGCCTTCGACCCGGTACTCGCGGCCCTGGTGGCGGAAGACGCCGCTCCATCGGCCGACGGGCTGCGCGAACCGGCTCACCACGACGCCGAGGTCGCGCGCCTCGCGGTGGACGGCGATGGGCCGGAACTCGAGGTCGAGGGCGCCATCGACGGTGCGCACGTGCCAGCGATCGAGGAGATCGCCCGGGTTCCAGGTGAAGCGCGCACGGCCGACGGGCACGAGCTCGCGGCCGAGCCACACCGCGTTCTCGTTCACGTCCTCGCGCGCTTCGTTGAAGCCCTCGACGAGGTTGATGCCCAGCGGTGTGCCATCGGCGAGCCGGCCGCAGACGAAGGCCCACCGCCACGCGGTGCGACGCGCGAGCAGGCCAAAGGTCGAGTCCATGCCGCCGACGCCTCCGTCGAGGCTGAACGTCTTGCCGCCCGCCCGCAGCTGGCCGAACCCGAGGAGCGCGGCCCACTTCTGGGTGACGTTGACGATGCCCCCCTCGACGGGCGCGATGACGGTGAGCGGCGGCGCGGCGCCCGCGGCGAGGAGGCTCCAGGTCGCCTCGAGCTTGCGGCCACCGACGGGGCGCGGGAGCCCGATGCGCGTCTGCACGTGGTACCGCTCGTCACCGAAGGGCCGGCTCGCCGAGAGCTGCCCACCGGGGTGCGAGAAGCGCACGTCGAGCCCCGCGCCGGGGTGATCCGACACACGCGTCAGCGGCCGCGGCGGCCCCATGAAGCTCGCGTCACACAGCACCTCGTTGGACGACAGATCGACCGCCATCGCGAACGCGTTCGAGGCGTACGTGACGTCGACGACCGCGAAGAACGTGGCCACCTGTGGCGTGGCGACGAAGCCGTAGAACCACTTCTTGTGGGTCGTCACCCGCTCGAGCGGCCCCGGCGCATAGGCGCCCTTGAGGTCGGCGAAGCGCACGACGTCGAGGCCGCCCTGCCAGGTGCCATAGCGCGGCGCACCACCAGCGTCGGCGAGGGTCGAGGGGCACGCGGGGAGAGCGGTCGTCATGGGCCGGAGCGTACCGCTCCTTGGGGGCCTCGCCGAACCGTCGAGTTCAGACCGGCGGCCGACGCTGCGTGTGCACGCGGCCCTCACGGCTCCAGCAGGCGCGCGACGAACCAGGACAGGAGCGCGAGCGCGCACACCGCAAGAGCGGAGAACAGGGGCGACAGCGCCAGCCCGCGAGCTGCGGTGACGACGAGGATCAGGAAGAGCGGGCCACCGAGGGGCCCCAACCGGCGGAGCCGGCGCACGGGTCGGAGTCCGGCGAAGGGCGGGCGCTCACGCCACGTCGAGCCGGCCATCGACCAACGCCTGGCCGATGACCTCGATGGCGACGAGCGCAGCCGCCGCGCGCTCGAGACGGCCCTCGAAGCGCCCCCGCTCCCGGTTCATCAAAGCGGCGAGCCGCTCACGCGCCATGGGCCACCTTCTACGGCCGCCGCAGCGGCTTGCCCGACAGCGCGCGTTCAGCCACCTCGAGAAAGTCGGACTCGGTGAGCACCCCCACCAGGCGCCCCTTCGCGTCGAGCACGGGCAGGCTGCCGATCTTCTTCTGCCGCATGAGTCGCGCGGCTTCGGCCGCGGGCACGTCTTCCCGCACCGACACCACGCGCACCGACATCACGTCGACGACCCGGTTTCCGGGTGTCTTCGCGAGCGCCTTCGCGAGGTCGTGCGTTGAGAGGAGCCCGGTGAGCCGCCCCTTCGCGTCGAGGACCGGGAGGTGACGAATGCGCCCCAGCCGCATCTCGGCCTCGGCCTGCAGCAGCGGCGCCTCGGCCGAGATGGTGAGGACGTCGTACGACATGAGCTCGGACACCAGCAGCATGACTCCTCCTCGTCGCGTGCGGCCCTACGATGCCACGACTGGCGCCGGTCGACCGCTTGAGGAGCGACACGCGTCTCGCAGCACCGGCACCGCGCTCTCGTTGCCCTCGGCCACCGCCGCGGCCTCGAGCTCTTCGAGGAGGCCTGGCGTCACCGGTCCCAACGTCGCCTCGATGCACCTGCGCACGCGGCGCGCGGGCACCATCGAGCCGTACCAGGCGGCCACGCGGCTGAGCCCGACCAGCTGCAGCGCCCGCCTCGTCTGCGGCGTCACCGGAAGCCCCGCCAGGCCTTCCTGGGGCAGCGCTTCGAGCGTCAGCCCATGCCGCGCCGCCACCTGCGCCTTCACCTCGTTCGAGAAGTCGCGCTCAACGTCGCCCGTGCGGTCCAGCCGGCGGACCCACGTCTGGCAGTGGGCGCAGGCGCGCTCCCGCTCTCCGCGGCCGAGCTCCATCGGCGCGCCGCAGCGGCCACACGCGAGCGCCAGGGCCGGTAGCGAGGCCTCCTGCGAGGCGACTGGCTTGCGGAACATGCAGCCGGGGCAGGTGTACTCGGTCACCATGCGCACCTGGAGCGAATGCAGGCCACACGACGGACAATGCCAGTCGAGGTGCAGCCCCAGCACGTCTCCGTCGTGCCGCTCGGTGATGGCGTCGCGGCCGTAGAGGCGCTCCAGCACGACGCGCTGATCGTCTCCCGACAGCAGGTGCAGGTACGCCGAGAGGAACTGCGACAGCGCCACCCGGGCCCGCAGGGGCCATGGGAGCCCGTCGGGATCGTCAGGGGGCGAGAGGTCGGCCAGGCGCTCGTACTGCCGCTCGAGGTTCACCACCGCGCGCTCGAGGTGCGGGAGCGGGTGTCGAGAGTCGAAGGCCGCGAAGTCGCGCTGGAGCTCGCTGAACAGCCTCGACAGCACCGGGTCGAGCGCCTGCTGCAGCATGAAGAACGCGAGGAACCGGCGCCACGCCGCGCGGTACGCCGGGTCGCTCGCCACCTCGTCCGGCGCGACGATGGGCGTCAGCTCGAAGAGCACCTCGGCGGCGGCCTCCATCTCGGTGAGGCCGGCGCGCCCACGCCCAAGCGCCGCCACGCGATGCGCTTCGAAGGTCGACCAGCGCGTCAAGCTGGCTGGAGCGGCCGCCTCGCGCAGGGAGGCCGCGTAGCGCGGCGACGAGAGGTACGCCTGAAAGTCGAAGGCGATGAGGGCGCCGCAGTGCTGACAGCGCACCCACCCCGTCGAGCCCGTGCCTTCTCGCGCGGCGCCGCAGTGGTGACACCGGTGGTAGACGACGAGCGACACGACTTCGGGTTCTACCGCGCCCTTCAGCCGTCAACACCGGCCGCTGGCGTCGACGCCGATTCCGCGCTGTGATCGCCCTCCCGCCGCGCTCGTGCGGCCCATCGAAACGGGGGTTCACCACCGTGCGTCTCGCCATCGTCCTGCTCGCGCTCGCCGCGGGAAAGACCGACCCGAAGCTCGTCGGCACCTGGCTGTTGGCCGGCCAGCCCTTCCTCACCTTGAGCGCCAACGGCAGCGGCGTGATGGAGGACGGCAAGGTGAAGTGGAGCGTCGAGGGCAGCCAGCTCGTCATCGCTGACGACGAAGAAGGCGTCGACAAGGTGCCCTACACCGTCACCCAGGACACCCTCACCCTCACCATGGCCGGGGTGCCGATGCAGCTGACCCGCGCCGGCAAGGGCGTCACCGTGCAGAAGGCCGGCAAGCTGACGAACGCGATGGAGAAGAAGGGCGGCGACGCCGAGGCCGAGGCGATGGCTGAAGCCCAGCGGTACCTGCAGCAACAGCAACAGCGCGGCGGAGGGCCCGCGCCAGCGGTGGCTCCACGCGGCCAGGCCCCTGCGCAGGGCGCGCCCGCGGGGAACGATCAGCTGAGCCGGCTGCTCATGTCGAGCGCCTGGTGCTGGCTCAAGTACGCCAGCGGGAACACGTACACCGAGCGCATCGTCTTCGCGGCCAACGGCACCTGGTCGAGCAACAAGGAGTCCGAGATCTACGGGCGCAACGACTACGCCGGCACCTCGGCCCACTCGGTCGGCGCCAGCGGCGAGACGGGCCAGTGGGCGGTGAAGGGCGGGCAGCTCTACATGTCGGACCCGCCCGAGACGCCGCAGCTGGTGGCCGTGCCGCTCCAGGTGACGCGCAACTCGAACGGGTACCCGATTCTCACCGCCGACGGCAAAGAGTACTCGCAGTGCAACTGACGGTTCAGCGCGCGAAGGCCGCGGCCAGCGCCCGGGCGAGCGCGTCGGGCGTGAAGGGCTTCTGCAGAAACCCGGCGAGGTCGTCGCGCAAGACGCCGCGCAGCGCTTCCTGCTCCGAGTAGCCGCTCATCAACACTACCGGCATGGTGGCGCCCCGCTTCCGCAGCTCGAGGAAGGTGGCGGCGCCGTCGAGCCAGGGCATCGACACGTCGAGCAGCACCAGGTCGGGGGTGAGGGTCTTCAGGCGCTCCAGCGCCTCGAGGCCGTCCGCGGCCTCTTCGACGAGGTACCCATCGCGCGCCAGCATTCGCCGAAGTGTCGAGCGCATCAGCGCTTCGTCGTCGACCACGAGGATCGAGCGCCCCGGTGTCACCTTCGCGCTGGCGGCGGCGGGCGCCGCGGTGGAAGCGCCCTCGTGGAAGGGGAGGTACAGACGGACCGTGGTGCCGCGCCCGCGCTCGCTGACGACCCGCACCGTGCCCCGATGCCCGCGGACCACGCCGAGCACCGCCGGGAGCCCGAGGCCGCGCCCGGGCCCACGGGTCGACGCGAAGGGCTCGAAGAGCCGCTCCTGCACGTCGCTCGTCATGCCGACCCCGTCGTCGCCGACCGCCAGCTCGACGTAGTCACCTTCGGGGAGCCCTGGAGCGAGGTAGGTCGCGTCGAGCGCGGCGCGGTCGAGCCGAACCCGCGCGGTCGAGACGGTGATGGTCCCAGGTCGGTCGCCGATGGCCTCCCCGGCGTTCATCACGAGGTTCACCACCACCTGCGCCAGCTGCGACGCATCGGCCATGACGCGCGACAGGCCCGTGGGCAGCGACACCTCGAGCCGGTGACGCGAGTCGATGCTCGAGCGGACAAGCGCCAGGTTGGCGTGCACCACCTCTGCGAGATCGACCGCGCGCATCACGAAGGCGCCGCGACCTGAGTAGGCCAGCATCTGCCGCGTCAACGCGACGGCGCGCGTCGTCGATTCTTCGATGATGGCGAACGACTCGGCGGACGCGGGGCCGAGCTCGGCTCGCAACAGATGCAGGTTTCCGAGGATGCCGGTGAGCAGGTTGTTGAAGTCGTGCGCGATGCCGCCGGCCAGCACGCCCAGGGATTCGAGCCTGCGGGCCTCGAGGCGGCGCGCCTCGTCGCGCTGCCGGTCGGCGGCGCGGGCCTTCTGCTCGGTGATGTCCATCAACACCGCCACCGCGCCATCGAACTGGCCCTTCTCGTCGAGGAGCGGCGCCGAAGAAGCGAGCGCCCAGGCGAGGCCCCCGTCTTGCCGGACGAGCAAGGTCTCGGTCGGAGCAGCGGCAGCGCCGTGTTCACGGTCCCGCTTCTGCTGCTCGACGGCGGGAACGTCTTGCTGGCGGATGAAGTCCGTCGGGGCGCGGCCCACGAGCTGCTCGACGGTCGTCCCCAGCAGCCGCGCCATGGCGGGGTTGGCGTACGTCGTCCTCCAGTCGCGCCCCACCAGCCAAACCCCGTCGTTCACCGTCTCTAGCACGGCCTTGAGCGTTCGCTCCTGCCGGTCGACGGCCTGCTGGGCCGAGAAGCGGCCCGTCACGTCGAGCACCGCGCCACCCATGCAGTGATTCTCGAGAGGGAAGAGCACGACGGTGAAGGTGCGCTGGCCACCGGGGCTCGGAAACGTCTCGACAAGCTCCAGCACCTCGCCCGTCGAGGACACGTGCCTGAAGCGCTCCCGGTATCTCAGGGCGAGCTCAGGCCCGAACAGCTCCGCCTCCGACGAGCCGACGACCTCTTCGACGGTTCGACCGATCGACTCGGCGAACCGTTCGTTACAGGCCAGCAAGACCCCCGTGCCGTCGGTGACGAACGCCGCCACCGGTGCACGCCGGAACCACACTTCGAGCTGTCCGGGTGGCCCCACCATTGCGCTCCCCTCCCCTCGGACCAATTGCTAACAACCGCGCGCGGTATCGTCCCATGAACGTGCACACCATCGTCGACATCTTCACTGACGGCGCCTGCAAGGGGAACCCGGGGCCCGGTGGGTGGGGCGCCATTCTGCGCTCCGGCAGTCACGAGAAAGAGCTCTTCGGCGGCGAGCCCGACACCACCAACAACCGAATGGAGCTGACTGCGGTCATCCGCGCGCTCGAGGCGCTGACCCGCCCCGTCAAGGTGCGCGTGCACACCGACTCGACCTACGTGCAGCAGGGCATCTCGTCGTGGATCCACGGGTGGAAGCGCAACGGCTGGAAGACGAAGGCGAAGGAGCCGGTGAAGAACGCCGATCTCTGGCAGGCCCTCGACGCCATCGCCGCGCGCCACGACGTCGAGTGGCTCTGGGTGAAGGGCCACGCCGGCCACCCCGAGAACGAGCGCGCCGACGCCCTCGCCAACAAGGGCATCGACGCCTTGAGGCGTGTCCGCTAAAACGGACGCGTCGTCTTCCCCGAACGCTGGAGTCCCTCGTATGCGAGCCAACACCATTCTCGACACCATCGGCAGAACGCCGCACGTGCGCCTCAACCGCCTCTTCGGCAGCGATCACGAGGTGTGGATGAAGCTCGAGCGGGCGAACCCCGGCGCGAGCATCAAGGACCGCATCGCGCTGGCGATGATCGAAGACGCCGAGAAGTCGGGGCAGCTCAAGCGCGACTCGGTCATCATCGAGCCGACGAGCGGCAACACCGGCATCGGCCTGGCGATGGTGTGCGCGGTGAAGGGCTACAAGCTGGTGCTGGTGATGCCCGAGTCGATGTCGCTGGAGCGGCGGCGGGTGATGGCGGCCTACGGCGCGACGTTCGATCTCACGCCGCGCGAGAAGGGCATGAAGGGCGCCATCGCGCGCGCCCAGGAGCTGGTGCAGTCGACGCCCAACGCGTGGATGCCGCAGCAGTTCGAGAACGAGGCGAACATCGAGGTGCACCGCCGCACCACCTCGCAGGAGATCCTCGCCGACTTCCCCGAAGGCCTCGACGTCATCATCACCGGCGTGGGCACGGGCGGGCACATCACCGCGTGCTGCGAGGTGCTCAAGCCGAAGTGGCCCAACCTCAAGGTGTTCGCCGTCGAGCCCGCCAAGTCGCCCGTCATCTCTGGCGGCGCGCCGAGCCCGCACCCCATTCAGGGCATCGGGGCCGGCTTCATTCCGAAGAACCTCAAGAAGGAGCTCCTCGACGGCGTCATTCAGGTCGAGCACACCGACGCCTACGAGATGGCGCGCCGCAGCGCGAAGGAAGAGGGCCTCTTCATCGGCGCCTCGTCGGGGGCGTCGCTGGCGGCGGTGAAGCAGAAGCTGGCCGACCTGCCGAAGGGCAGCCGGGTGCTCACGTTTTGCTACGACACCGGAGAGCGGTACCTGTCGGTCGACGGGTTCCTCCCGTAGGAGCCTCCGCCGATGGCGGCACGCAAGCAGCCCTCACCCGCGGCGCTCGAGCGGTTCCAGCCGAAGGACCGGGCGGCGTGGCGCGCGTGGCTCGAGCGCCACCACCTCACCTCGCCGGGCGTGTGGCTCGTGCTCTTCAAGCAGGGCCACGGCGTGCGTCTTCCCTCCGAAGCGGTGTGTGAGGAGCTGCTGTGCGTCGGCTGGGTCGACTCGCGGCCCGCGAAGCTCGACGCGGCGCGCTCGATGCTCCTGTGCACGCCGCGCAAGCCGAAGGCGGCCTGGTCGGCCCACAACAAGCGGCGGGTCGAGAAGCTGCTCGCCGAAGGGCGCATGCGCCCCCGGGGGCTCGAGGTGGTGGCCGAGGCGAAGCGGCTGGGCACCTGGAGCGCGCTGGACGCCGTCGAGCAGCTCGAGCTCCCCGCCGATCTCGCTGCGCGCCTCGACGCCCTGCCGCCGGCGCGCGCGCACTTCGACGCCTTCCCGCGGTCGGTGAAGCGGCAGCTCCTCGAGTGGGTGCAGACGGCGAAGAAGGCCCAGACGCGGCAGACGCGCGTCGAGGAGATCGCCGCGAAGGCCCAGAAGAACGTGCGCGCCAACCAATGGCGTGACGGCAAGAAGACGTGACGAACCCGCCGCCCGTCATGAATAGTGCGCGCACCTCGCTCGTCCCGGTGCCGCCATGTCCCGCCGCCTCCTGCCCCTCATCGCCGCCGTCGCCCTCACCTCGTCGGGCTGCGCCTACCTCTCGCAGTTCCTCCGCACGGCCTTCCAGCAGCCCACCTTGAGCTTCAAGAACCTGGGCCTCACCGACATCTCGCTGGGCGGCCTCACGCTGGACACCATCTGGAACCTCAACAACCCGAACCAGGTGGGGCTGTCGCTGGCCAGCATCGAGTACGCGCTCGCCGTCGAGGACAAGCAGGTCGTGGCCGGCGCGCCGCCGCAGGGCCTGCAGATCGCTCCGGGCGCCTCGTCGGAGCTGCACTTCCCGGCGAACGTGCGCTTCCAGGATCTCGTCGCGGTCGTCGAGACGTTCTTGACGAAGGACTCCGCGAGCTACCGCGCGTCGGGCGCGCTCGGCGTCAACACCCCCATCGGCGTCATTCGCCTGCCGCTCGCCACCGAGGGCCAGTTCGAGGTGCCGAAGGTGCCGCTGGTGCAGTTCGGCAACCCGCGCATCACCAACGTCTCGTTCGCCGGGGCCACCGTCGAGTTCCCGCTCGCCGTCACCAACCGCAACACCTACGCCCTCCCGGTGAATGGGCTGACCGGCACGGTGGCACTGGCGGGCGCGAACATCGGCACGTTGTCGACGGGCTCGTTCGGCAACATGGAGGGCAAGGGCGTGAAGAACGTCACCCTGCCCCTCCAGGTCAACTTCCTCTCGGCGGCGAGCGCGGCGGGGGCCATCGCGCGCGGGGGCAACGCGCAGGTGCAGTTCAACGCCCAACTGCAGTCGGGCGGCCTGAACCTGCCCGTCAACGTGAACCAGCTCGTCAACCTGCTGCGCTGAGCGCGGCGCGTCAGCCCTTCGCGAAGACGATCGACTCGCGCCCCACCAGCTTCGTCTTGGCCACCAGCGTGACGAACGTGAGGCCCACGCACACCAGCGCGGGCGTCAGCACGTCGAGCACCGTCACCGGGCTGCCGCGGAAGACGCGCGCCAGCACCATGTTCTGCCCGAGCGCCGGCACCAGGAGCTGCCAGCTCGCGTCCTGCAACGAGAGGAACATCGACAGGCTGGGGGCGATGGAGACGAGCGAGACGATGTAGCTCGTGGTGGCCTGCGCTTCCTTGTGGCCGCGGGCGAAGAGCGCCGCGAGCATCAGCACCGACGAGACGAAGAGGCAGAACGGCCCCAGCACCGCCAGGGTGTAGCCGGCTTCGGCGACGCCGAACTGGAAGGCCGCCGACAGGCCCTCGTCGCGAATCACCTGCCCGGCCACCGCGAAGCTCGTCACCGTGCCCACCAGCGTCACCAGCGAGGCCGTACACACCGCGAGCCACTTGCCCAGCACCAGCGACCACGGGCTGACCGGGTTCATGAGCAGGGGCTCGAGCGAGCCGCGCTCGCGCTCTCCCGCGGTGACGTCGATGGCGATGGCGAGCGCGCCGATGACCGCCGAGACGAGCGCCACCAGCGGCACGAGGAACAACAGCCGCGTCGCGCCGCCCCGGCTCGAGCCCAGGGCCACCAGCGTCGGCCGCACCGTGCGGATGAGCGCGGGGTCGATGCTGCGCACCAACAGGCGCTGGAGCGTCAGCTCCTGCCCGAAGCCGCCCACCAGGCGCTCGAGCGTCACCGCCGCCGTCGTGCTCTTCGCCCGGTTGGTGTCGTGGAGGATCGACAGCTCCACCAGCCGCCCGCGGAACAGGTCGGCTTCGAAGCCCTCGGGCACCACCAGCACCGCGTCGTCGAAGCGCCCCGCCTCGATGAGCGCCCGCACGTCCGCCGGCGGCGGCTCCACCACCCGCCCCTGCCGCTCGAGGAAGTTCACCAGCCGGGGCGCCGCCTGCGCATTCTCGACGAGCACCTCGCGGGCCTCGGCCTTCGACTTCAGATCGGCCAGGAACTTCGACACCAGCAGGAGCGTCAGCGGGCCGCTCACCAGCGCCGTCACCAGCACCACCAGCCACACGCGCCGATCGCGCACGCCGTCGAGCAGCTCCTTGTGCAGCACCGTCACCAACTGCCTCACGGCGCCCCCTCTTTCCCGTCGAAGGCGAGGTGCACGAAGGCGTCTTCGAGCGAGCCCTTGCCGGTCCGCGCCTTGAGCTCGTCGACGGTGCCCTCGTGCAGCGTCTGGCCCTTCGCCACCACCACCACGCGCTCACACAACGCCTCGACCTCCTGCATGACGTGCGACGAGAAGACGAGGCACTTCCCGGCCTGCTTCAGCCGCAGCAGCATGCGCCGCAGGGCCCGGGCGCTCACGACGTCGAGGCCGTTCGTCGGCTCGTCGAGCAGCACGTGCTGGGGGTCGTGCACGAGCGCCCGCGCGAGCGCCACCTTCAGCTTCTCACCCGTCGAGAAGCCCTCGGTGCGCCGCTCGAGGAGGTGCTCGAACTCGAGCAGCTGCGCCAGCTCGTCGATGCGGCCGTCGAGGGGCTTTCCCGACAGGCCGCGCAGCGCACCGTAGTAGCGAATGTTCTCCCGGCCGGAGAGGCGGGTGTAGAGCCCGCGCGCGTCGGACAGCACGCCGAGGTCCGCCCGCACGGCCTCGGGCTGCGACACCACGTCGTGCGCCCCCACCGTGGCGCGCCCCGCGTCGGGCTTCACGAGCGTGGACACCATGCGCAGCGTCGTCGTCTTCCCGGCGCCGTTGGGCCCGAGCAGCGCGGTGATGGCGCCGTCGGGCGCCGAGAACGACACGCCGCGCACCGCCTGCACCACCGCGCGCTGGGCGCCTCGGCCCGTCACGAACGTCTTCGTCAGCCCCTCGACCCGAATCATGGCCGGGGCTCCGTGAAGAGCGTGGGCGGGGGCAGCGCGTCGAGGCAGCCGCCGTCGAGCCCGTCGAGCGCGCCCTTCATGAAGAGCTGCGTGATGAGGCGTGGCGCGCAGCCGGCGGTGCTCACGCCGTGGCCGAGCGCCGGGGCGACGACGTGCAGCGCGTTCGGCAGCCGCTGGGCCGCTTCGCGGGCGTGGCGGGGCGGCGTGGCGGGGTCGACGCCGCCCGACAGGAGCAGGGTCGGCGCGGCGAACGTCGGGGGCGCGAAGAAGTCTTCGGGCACGGGCCGGCGGGGCCACGCGCGGCAGGCCCGCTCGTACTCGTCGATGAAGGCGGCGCCGGCGCGCGTGGGCTGGACCGCGCGGCGATGCTCGTCGGAGATGCGCGGCACGTCTTCGGCGCACAACACCGAGAAGTGCATGCCCGTGGAGAGGCGGCCAGCGCTCAGCCCGGCGCCGAGCCCCACCCGCGGCTGCAGGTCGCCCCGCGCCCCACGCTCCAGGGCCACCGGGAGCGCGGCGGCGAGCGACGGTGAATAGAGCGGCCCCCGCACCAGCCCCAGGCGCTGGGTGCGGCTCAACGAGACCTCGACTTCATCGCCGAAGTACGGGTCGACGAGGCGGTGCAGGCCACCGTCGGCGGTGAGGACGAGGGCGAGCGCCTGGTCGAGGCCGCCATCGACGCGCGCCGAGAGGCTCGCGAGCGCGTCATCGGTGTCGAAGGCGAAGGCCACCGGGAGCGGCGTCGACGCCGGCGCGACGCCATCGAGGACCACCGTTCGGACGGAGCCGGGGAACTGGCGGGCGAACTCGAGCGCCGCGCGCGTGCCATAGCTGGCGCCCCAGAGGTTGATGGGCCCGTAGCCGAGGCGCTCCCGCACGGCCTCGACGTCGCGCACGGCGATCCACGTCGCGTACTGGGCCAGGTCCACGCCCGCGTCCGTCAACTCCAGGCGACAGGCGTCGAGCCGCGCGGCGCCCGCGGCCTCGTCGAGCACCTCGGGCAGGGGCCGCTTCCCACGCGTCTCGTCGGGGCACGACAGGGGCGCCGACCGCCCCGTACCGCGCTGGTCGACGAAGACGACGTCGCGCCGCGCCTCGAGGCCGGCGAAGAGGGGCATCACGCTGCCGGCGATCTCAGTGGCCGACTGCCCCGGCCCGCCAGCGAAGACGAAGATGGCGTCACGCAGCGGACGAATGCCGGTGGCGGGCACCACGGCGGCGTGAATCGACAGCTGTCGCCCGTTCGGCGCATCGGGGTTCTCGGGGCGCGTCAGCTCGAGGCACCGCGCCTCCCGAGCCACGCCCGGCAGGAGACACGGCCGCAAGGCAGGCCCGTCGGACGCTTTCGGACACGCTCCCACCACCAGCGACAAGACGGCGAGGACGACGGGGGTTCGGGCCACGGCCGCGAAGATGTCACGAAACGCCCGGCGTGTTTCGGTCGACGTGGAGCGCTACGCTCTCATCATGCGACTGACCCGCCTGTGGTGGCTCTTCTTCGCGACCGCCGTGCTCTCGGCCTGCAACGCCCGCTGCGTCGACTGCAGCCAGACCGACGACCCCCAGGAATGCCGCAACCTCGTCGACGGCGCGCGCTGCATGAACACCGCGCAGTGCCAGACCGGGCTCACCTGCTTCGCGCGCAACTCGGAGGGCGCGCTGGGGCGCTGCCGGCAGCCGTGCACCAACGGCACCTGCGCGCAACGCGGTGACACGAGCCGCGTCGTCAACTGCGTCGACGTCGGGCAGCCCTTCACGCCCTCGTGCATTCCCGGCCCGCGCTTCGACACCCGCTGGCGCATCACCATCGACGACCTGTCACTTCCTGCCACCAACCAGGGCCGCTTCTGGGACAGCTCGGCCTCCGACGTGCCCGACCCCTTCGTCTGCTTCACCTTCGCCGATCTCTCGAGCCCGTCGGGCCAGTCGAACTTCTGCACCGACGAGCGCGGCGGGTTCCGCCAGGCGTGGACCTTCCCCTTCGAGACACCCCTGCCCTTCGCCAGCCTGCAGAACGTCAACGTCAGCGTCTTCGACAGCGACGCCATCGGGGTCTTCGGCGCCTGTGAAGGGCTCTGCCCGGAGCTGGCGAACTGGCCGAAGGAGCTCGCCTATGGCCAGGCGTGGAACCTGCGCCCGCAGTGGGACGGGGAAGACCAAACGTTCGTGCTGCGCGACGCGGCCGGGCTCGAGCTGAAGCTTCGCCTGCGCGAGACGTTCGCCTCACAGTGAGCGCACCGGCAGCACGGAGGCGCTGCGGAGCTGCCCGACGAGTGACTCGAGCGCCATCAAGCCGAAGCTGATCTTCTTGAAGAAGCTGTGGTTGTTCGGGACGAAGGTGTACCGCGGGTGCACGCGCCAGAGCGCCTGGAGCTTTCGATCGATGGCCAGCGCTCCCGCGGCGTCTTCGATGCGCGACGGGTTGTTGCCCTCGATCGACAGGCCGCCCGCCGCCGCGGTCTCGAAGAAGATGACGCCGTCGTAGCGCGCCAGCTCGGCCTCGTAGGTGGTGCCGAGGTGCTGGAAGAAGGCCTCGTGGCTCCCCGGCCAGTACGCCGCGCCGTCGATGGTGCCCCGGTCGCACAGCAAAATGCGGCCGGCGTGCCGCGCGGCCTGCACCTCTTCGAGGTTGCGCTGCACGTGGAAGATGGCGGTCTGCGCGGCGATGCGCGCGTCAGCCTCGTCGTACCGGGGAAAGCCGCCCTGGAAGAGGAGCGTCGCCGACTCAGGCACCACCACCACGCTGGTGCCCATCTCACGGCGGAAGAGGTCGGCCGCGGTCGTCTTGCCGCCGCCGGGCCCACCCGTCACCACGATGCGGCAACGCCGGTCGTTCGACTCGCTCATGGGGCCTGAGTCCACCATGGCGCGGGCCGCGCGCAAGCCGCTACCCGAGCCGCGGCTTGCGGTACACGAGGTCGCCCGAGAGCTGCACGAGCTCGAACTTCGTAGTGAGGCTGAAGAGGTTCTCGGAATGGCCGAGCAGCAGATAGCCCCCCTCGCGCAGGCGCTCCGAGAAGAGCTGAACGACGCGCCGGCGTGTCTCGGTGTCGAAGTAGATGAGCACGTTGCGGCAGAAGATGACGTCCATCATCGGGAGGAGCCGCGCGCCCCCGGCGTCGAGCAGGTTGAGCCAACCGAAGCGCACCTTCTCGCGGTACGGCCGCTTCACCCGCACCCGCCCGTGGTCGGCCGGCTCGAAGAAATGCTCCTTCTGACCGGGCGAGGTCGCCCGCAGGGACGAAGGCCCGTACTCCGCGTGCCGGGCCGCGGTGAGCGCCTTCTGCGAGAGATCCGTTCCCAGCACGTCGAGCTCCCACCCGGCCAGGAGCGGGTGATCGGCCATCAGCATCGAGAGCGTGTAGGGCTCCTCGCCGCTCGAGCACCCGGCGCTCCACGCGTGCAGCGTGCGCCCGACGGCGTCTTGCGCCAGCCGCGGCACCACCTCGTCGACGAAGGTGGTGAGCTGCGCCGGCTCGCGGAAGAAGTACGTCTCGCGCGGGAGCAGCAGATCGATCGCCACCTCGAGCTCTTCTTTCCCGCGGGGGTCGAAGCGCAGGTACCGCTGGTAGCTGCCGAAGTCGCGCAGGCCGAGCGCCTCGAGGCGGGGCGCCAGCCGCCGCTCGGCGATGAACTTGAGATCGTCACGCAGCACGAAGCCGCACGCCTGCTGGAAGACGTCGCGGAGCAGCTTGAGCTGCTCGGGCGTCAGCTCGCGCGCCTCGGCCATCGTCAGCGGGCCCCCAGCGACTTTATCGCGGCCAGCAGCGCCTGGTGCGCGAGCGGGTCGGCCTCGCTCCGCGCCGCCGCCGTGAGCAGCTCGACGTGTTCGGGCCCGCCGCCCACCTCGAGGGTCCGGGCGGCGGCGGCGCGCACGTCCCACCGGGGATCCGACAAGGCCCAGGCCGCGGCCTCGACGACGGCGCGAGACGACGCGCCCTCGGTCAACACCTGCTTCACCACCTCGCCGTCCGGGTGCGCGAGCGCGCGGGTGAGGAGCGCGTCGTCGGCGGCCCCCAGCACCATCGCCGCCTGCACCGCCGCCAGCACCACCGCGGCGTCGGCGTGTGTCACCAGCGCCTGGAGCCGGGGCGCGGCCCACATGGCGCCACGCTCCATCGCGGCCGTGCAGGCCAGCGACAGCACCGAGGGCTCGCGATCGTCCAGCAGCCGCTCGAGCAACGCTCGCCCCTCATTGGGCTGGAGCCCCGACACGGCCCTCGCAGCGCCACGGCGCACCCGGGGCGACTCGTCGACGACGGCCATGCCCAGGAGCCCTGCCGCCTCGACCGGCGCCACCATGGCCACCTGCGCCGCGGCGGCGCGCACCGCGTCGGACTCGTGATGGAGCGCCCGGCGCAGCACCGGGAGCGCCTGCGGGCCGGCGACGTTCGCCCACGCGCGCACGAGGTGTGGCTGGAGCGGCGCCTGCTCGACCCGCGCCGCCAAAGCCTGCCTGACGGCCGCGGGAAACGTCTGCCCGAGGAACGTCAGCGCTCGGGCTGCGGCCGCCGACAACCCGTCGTCGTCGAGCGCGCGCATCAGCGGCGCGATGGCGTCGGCGCACTGCGTTCGCCCCAGGGCGCGCACGGCCACCTCGGCCAGCTCGGCCTCGCCGGCGTCGAGCAGCGCCGTCAGCGCCGGGACGAAGCGGGGCGTGGCGTTCTCGACGAGGGCCTCACCCGCGACCGCCCGGCCCTCGCGCGACATCGCCAGGAGCGCGGGCGACG
>JANRKQ010000095.1:0-2300 GCA_033763395.1 Myxococcaceae bacterium | reverse complement strand
CGCCGAGAGCTCCAGGACGAGCTCCGCGCGCTCAAGGGCCAGGCGGCCTCGGGCCTGGGGACGTACGACGGCAATCTGTTCACCCTCGCGACGTTCTGACGAACGATGCAGCCGGCGCCCTCCCGCTTCTACACGCGCGCCTTCGCTCTCGGCACGATTCTGGTGCTGGGCGGGCTGCTCTTTCGCACGCTGACGCCGTTCCTGGTGCCCATCGTGTGGGCGACGCTCTTCGCCTTCATGCTCCAGCCGCTCAACCGGCGGCTCAACCTGAAGTGGAAGAAGCCGGGGCTGTCAGCGGGGCTGCTGACGACGGGCATGGTCTTCCTGGTGGCGGGCCCCATCTCGCTGTTCCTCTTCGCGTTCCTCCGCCAGGCCTCGCAGCTGCTCACCCGCTTCCAGAACGAGGCGCACGACCGGAAGCTTCCGGCGCTGCAGCTCGTGCTCGAGTTCAAGCCGGTGCAGGCCGCGCTCGACGCCGCCAAGGAGTTCACCTCGCTGTCGAAGGAGCAGATCCTCGAGCAGGCGAACGACGCCGCGCAGACGGTGCTGCAGCAGCTCGCCTCGCTGGGCGGCACGGTGGTGCTGGGGGCCTTCAACGTCATCACCCAGTTCGCGCTGACGATGTTCCTGCTGTTCTTCTTCCTGCGGGACGGCCGCGAGATGCTCGAGCGCGCCATTCACCTCGTCCCGCTGTCGGCCGAGCGGAAGCAGGACCTGTCGGCCTCGCTGGGCGGCGTCACTCGCGGCGTGGTGGTGGGCACCCTGGTGACAGCGCTCGCGCAGGGCACGCTCATCGGCATCGGCTTCGCCATCGCGGGCCTGCCCTCACCCCTCGTCTTCGGCGCCATCGGCGCGTTGGCCTCGCTCATCCCCGTCGTGGGCACGTCGCTCGTGTGGGTGCCCGCGGTGCTGTCGCTGCTCGCGCTCGGGCAGACGGGCTGGGCGGTGTTCCTGACGCTGTGGAGCGTCGTGCTCGTCGCCGGCAGCGACAACGTGATTCGCCCGCTCGTGGTGTCGTCCTCATCGAACGTCTCGACGCTGCTCGTCTTCGTGGGCGTGCTGGGCGGCGTGAGCGCCTTCGGCTTCGCGGGCATCTTCCTCGGCCCGGTGCTGCTGACCCTCGTCGCCGCGCTGCTTCGCTACGCCGACGAGGCCGGGGTGGGCCGCCACGCCGCGCCTCCCTCGCAGCCGCCGCTTCCCGTCGAGCCCAGCCCACCAGCGACGTCGGTGCCCGACGTGCCAGCCGCCGCCGCCGCGCCCGCCGCCGACCGCTGACGCCGCCCCGGCCCGTGCTAGAGCACCACGCTCATGGGACGCATCTTCGAGACGCGCAAGGCCACCATGTTCGCCCGGTGGAACAAGATGGCGAAGGCCTTCACGCGCGTGAGCAAGGACATCACCATCGCGGTCAAGGCGGGCGGGGTGAACCCCGAGAGCAACCCCGCGCTGCGCCGCGCGATGCAGAACGCGCGCGCGGTCAACATGCCCAAGGACAAGGTCGAGGCCGCCATCAAGCGCGCCGCGGGCGCCGACGCGGCCACCTACGAGACGGTGATGTACGAGGGGTACGCGCCGCACGGCGTGCCGCTCCTCATCGAGACGGCCACCGACAACATCGTTCGCACCGTCGGCAACGTGCGCGCGTACTTCAACAAGTTCAACGGCAACCTCGCGTCGAACGGCTCGGTCAGCTTCATGTTCAACCGCATGGGCGTCTTCCGCCTCGCGCCGGAAGGGCTGCCCCCGCTCGACGAGCTCGAGCTGGAGCTCATCGACCACGGCCTGCAGGAGCTCGGGGAAGGCTCCGGCGAGAAGGGTGAGAAGCAGATCATCTTGCGGTGCAACTTCGCCGACTTCGGCCAGCTCCAGACCGCGCTCGAGAGCCGGGGCCTGCACCCCGTCTCGAGCGAGTCCGAGTACATTCCCACCACCACCGTCTCGCTCGACGACGACAAGGCCAAAGAGGTGCTCGAGCTCGTCGACCGCCTCGAGCAGGACGACGACGTGCAGCGCGTCTTCCACAACCTCGTCTGACCGGGGCCCCTCGTGTGCGGAAGAGCCGTAGAGAAAAAAACAACGGCACTGCGCGTCGGGGGAGCACGCAGTGCCGCTGGAGCACCAGGCTCGAAACCCGGCGCGTCAACCTCGTATTCGACTGTTCAACTGAATACGGCCCCCGCTTTTCTCCGGCAACCAGATTTGCTCAACGTTTGTCGAAGGTTCTAACTTATCAATGGTCACCCCGGTACTCTTCGCTTCTCTCTTGCTTCTGGGGCGGCTCGACAGCCCCACGACGGACC
>JANRKQ010000094.1:0-11000 GCA_033763395.1 Myxococcaceae bacterium | reverse complement strand
GCCGAGGTCGGCGTGGTCGGCACCGGCGGCGTGGCCTCGTCCCTCGTTCCCGCCATCGGCCTCGGCGGCATCGCGTCGCTCGGCGCGCTCTTCAACGACCACCTCGTCGTGGCGGGCCGACTCCAGGTGACGAACTTCGGCCTCTTCGGCTCGAGCGGGCTCGGCGTGGCGCTCGAGTACGTGACGGACGCCGGCTGGTCGTTCGGTTCGGGCTTCGACGTGCGCTTCGTCGGGAACTTCGTCGTGTCCGACACCCCGAAGGCCGTGGTGCTGCAGGTGCCGCTGCGCGTGCTCTACCAGTTCGGCGGGCGCGACGAGGCCCGGCGGAGGGGCCTCGCGCTCTTCCTCGAGTTCGCCCCGGGCTACGCGCCCTTCATCGACGGTGGGCTCCGATTTCCGCGGCCGGTCGAGCCGGTCCCGCCGCTGTCGCTGCTCGGCGCGCTGGGCCTCTCGTCCGTCTGGAACTGACAGTCGCTTCGCCGCGGGAGCATGCGAGAGTCCCGGGGCGTGAGGCGGGTGCTCAAGTGGGTCGGGCTGCTGGTGTTGGCGCTCGCCGTCGTCGTGGGCGTCATCGCCTTCCGGGTGTGGCGCGAGCGTGAAGAGCACCGCCGGCTGCGCGAGGCCGACCTCACCCGCGCCCCGCTGAGCGCGCCCCGATCGTCTCGCCCGTCGTTCATCACCGCTTCGACCGACGCCTCGACCGACGTGTGCCTCGTGGGCGTCGTGCTCGACGGCGATGCGCCGGTGCCTGACATGCAGGTCTCGGCGTCGGAGCCGTTCGACGTGCTCGTCAGCCAGGACACGAAGGCCTGCGGCTGCCGCTGGTGTGACTGCCCCGCCGGGCGCGCCGCGGTGCTCGAAGACCCACGCCTCGGCTGCTTCGAGGCCGTGCGCAGCACTACCTCCCGCGCTGACGGCACCTTCACGTTGTGTGGCCTCTCGGAGCCGCTCCCTGCCCGGCTGTGGGGCGAGCACGCCGATGGGCGAGTCGCGCTCGCGCCGAAGGACCTCGAGGCTCCGCGCGCAGGCGTCCCGCTGCGGCTCCAGGTGCTCCAGCGCGTGGCGGTCGACGGCGTGGTGCTCGACGACGACGGGCCCGTCGCGCAGGCGACGGTCCTCTTCTTCCACGAGACGCCCGTCAGGCCCTTCCGCGCGACGGCGGACTCGAGCGGCCGCTTCTCGATGACGTTGCCCCGCGGTGAAGGCCGCGCGCTCGTCACCTCGCCGAGCGGCGCTTCGGCCTTCGTCACCACCGCGGTCTCCGCCGAGGGAGTCATGGTGCTTCGCCTCGAGACGCCCTTCGCTCTCGACGTTCACGTCACGCACGACGGGCGCCCGGTGGAAGGGGCCGAGGTGTCCGTCAACGCCGCCGTCGAGCGCACCAGCGCCGAAGGCGACGTGCACTTCGAGGTGTCTCGTGGGGGCTCGCGGACGGTGCGCGCGAAGAAGGGCGCCCTCGTCGGCTCCGCGACGGTGTGGCCCGGGAGGCTGCGCTCGAGGCGCCTCGAGCTCCCGCTCGTCGAGGGGCTGACGCTGCGGGGCGTGGTGGTGGACGAGGACGGCGCGCCGCGTGCTGGCTCGGTGCGCGACGGAGAAGCTGGCACAGGCCCGCTGTCGACCGACGCCGCCGGACGCTTCGTTCTCGAGCCGAGGCCACCCGGCGAGCAGGTCTGGCTCACCGCCCAGGCGCCCGGGTGCGCCGACGGCAGCCCCGAGCGTGTCACCATCGCCCCCCGGCTGGCCGAGGTGCGGCTGTCGGTCCGCTGCGCTGCCAGCGTGCGGGGCCAGGTGCTCGACGCCGATGGCTCGCCGGTGCCCGGCGCCCGCATCACGACGAAGGGAGCCGCCAACGACCTCGACACCCAGTCGACGGTCACCGGCCACTTCTCACTCCAGCTCGAGCCGGGGACCGTGCAGCTCGTCGTCGAGCACCCGCGCTATCGGCCGCTCCGTCAGCCCGTCACTGCGCCCTCGGCCCAGGAGCTCGTGCTGGTGCTGGACGCGGGCGGCTCGGTGGCTGGGCGGGTCGTCGACGCGCAGGGTCGCGGGCTGGCCGGCGTGGAGGTGGCGGCCCTCCCGGGCGTCGTCGACGAGCTCGTCGCGGCGATGGGGAGCCGGGCTTTACGAGGCCTGACGGACGGCGCCGGCCGCTTCGAAGTGCAGGGGCTCGGAGCCGGGCGGTGGGTGGTGGCTGCCGAGGTGCAGGGCCAGGCCATGGTGACGTCAGAGGCCTTCGCGCTCCAACCCGGTGAGCGCCGCGAAGGCCTCGAGCTGAAGGCCGAGGGGGGCGTCGACGTGTCCGGGGTGGTCGTCGACGAGAAGCAGGCACCCGTGCCCGGGGCCCGTGTGCGCTTCGACCCCACCGACGACAAGGCGGTGAAGGTGCGCGTCATCGGGAACTTCATCACCGGCCGGGTGCGCGAGGCGCTCCGGCTCATGCCTCGCACCACCGTCACCTCCATCGACGGCCGCTTCGAGTTCCGCTCGGTGGCGCTCTCGTCCGTTCCGTTGACGGTGACGGCCGAGGGGTTCGACGAGGCCACGCGCGTGGTGACGAAGGGCGAGCAGGTACGCATCGAACTGCGTCGCCGCGCGCGGTGGACCGTCACCGGCCGCGTCACCGACGACCGCGGAGCCCCGATGCCGACCTTCGACATCAACGGCTCGGTCTTCACGCCGGCCGATGGGCGCTTCGAGGTCGACGGCACCGACGACAGCCAGGTGGTGAACGTGCGCGCGCCGGGCTTCCTGTCGGCGCAGCGCGACGTCAAACGCCAGGTGCCGACCGCCGACGTGGGGACGATTCGGCTGGTGCGTGCGCAGGCGCTCACCGTTCGGGTGCGCGGCAAGGACGGCGCCCCGCTGGGCGACGCGCGCGTGCGGACGAAGCAGGGCGAGAGCTACGGCGACTGCGAGACGACCGACGTGGGTGAGTGCGTGGTGACGCCGCTCGAGGACGTCGAGACGATGGTGATGGTGCGACACAAGGCCTTCACCCCGAAAGAAGCCACCGTGCCGGCCGGGGCGCTGCGGCGGCCGCTCGAGGTGACGCTCGAGCCCGCGCTCTCCCGCGTCGAGGGCCAGGTCGTCGCCGCGCCGGGTCGGCCCATCGTGGGTCAGCGGGTCGCGGTGACGGGCCGGATGTACGAGACCACGACGACGAACGCAGAGGGGCGCTTCTCGATTCAGGGCCTGCCGCAGGGCCCGTGCTGCGTGTCGGCGAAGCTCAAGCCGGGGCCCTTCGGGCTCGAGTGGGCCGTGCCCGCGGTCGCCTCGGAGAACCCGACGCCCGTGCTGGTGGGGCCGCACCCGGCTGGCGGCACCGTCGAGGTGCCCGCGCCGCTCCTGGTGGGGCGCGTCGTGCTCGTCAACGGAGCGGCCGGGCCACAGACCGTGAAGGACTTCGACACCGCCGACGCCGACGACCTCTGCTTCCATTGGGACAAGCTGGCCATCGTCGCCACCATCACCACGGCGACGCGCTTCGAGGGGCTGCCGCCGGGCGACTGGTCGGTCTTCGTGCTCACGATGGAGCAGCTCGAGTCACGCGCCGGAAAGGTCACGCCCACCGTCTTCGAGCTGAAGCCGGGTGAGACCCGCGTGGTGGAGTGACGTCACCGCGCTGAGCGTCGACGGGCCTGCAGCACGAGGCTCACGAGCCACGCCGCGCAGGCGACGAGCCACGCGTCACCGCCGCTGCTGCAGCCGCAGACGTTCGGCGCGAACAGAATGGGAGCGTCGCCCGCGTCGACGACGGGTCCGCCGTCTCGTGGCCCCGCATCGAAGACGCCGCCGTCGAGGACCACGCCAGCGTCGATGAAGCCTGCGTCACCAGCGTCGCCACCATCGCCAGCGGCGCCTCCGTCTGGCGCGCCAGCGTCGGCAGCTCCCCCGTCCGGCGAAGGGTCGCCGCCGCCGTCTCCTCCGCCGCCATCGACCGCGCCACCGTCCACCGCGGGCGCGCCGCCATCGGTCACGCCACCGTCCGGAGGGAGGACGAGCACTCGCCCGCGAACCTCCAGGGTCGCTCCAGAGAACTGCTGCCACACGATGGCCGCGCTGCGCTCGTCAGGTGAAGCCGCAAGCGCGACCCGTCCCACGTCGCGTGACGGCGCCCCCACGGCGAGCACGGAACACGACGCCGCACACAGCCAGAGCCTGGCTTCCGTCGCCGTGTGTCCTGCGACCAGCCACTGGCCGGCGAACGGGACGATGAGCGGAGCTCCGAGCGTCGACACACCGGACAGCGGAAACGCCCGGGGCTGCGTGGCGCCGACGTCGGAGCTGGCGAAGAAGACGTCACCCGTCGTGCCGCGCCACACGCCCGCGTACTCGACACCGCCGTCACCCAGCGCCCGGTGGGTCGTGCACACGGCGCCCGCTGGAAGAACGGGCGTGGGCAGGAGCACCTGAGACTGGGTGGCGCCGACACCCTCGGTCACGCTCGACAGGAACAGGTCCGGGCCCGAGAAGGTGAAGAACCGGAAGGCGTTCTCGGCGAACGTCACACAGGTCGGCGAGAGGCCGACGAGCCCCAGGCTCGTGCCGTCGACCTCGAGCGTCGAAGCTCCTTTCGCCCACGTCAGCAGCGACATGGACCCGGCCACCGCGCCGCCCGAGCGGTCGCCGAGCAACGACGTCGAGAGCGTCAATGACACGCCGGCGTCACCGACGACGAGCCGCGCGGTCTGCCCCGGAGCCCCTTCGGTGAGGAGCGCCAACTGGCCCGAAGGGTACCGCACCAACCGCGGGTCGTTCGGGCGCGAGGCCGTCGCTCCAAGGCTCTGCGCGAACGCGATTCCGCCCGAATCATCGAGGGCCGCCAGGCGCGTCTGCCACTGCGAGCGGCCGCGCAGCTCGTCCCACGCCACGAGGAAGCGCGAGCCGCTCCATACGACCGAGGGCCGGCGCTGGGGGGCCCGGAGGAGGCCAAGCGGCCGCGGCCCACTCACCCTCGTCACGGCCCCCGAGTTCTCGACCGAGAAGGCCTGCCACCGAAACCCGATGCTGTCGACCCAGTCGAGCGTTCCGCCAGCGTCGGGCCCACCTGCCATCGCGAGGGGGGCCGACGTCCACCCGTCGCCATGCACGACCGAGGTCGGCGCCGAAGGGAGGAACGACAGACTGCTCCACGTGCCGCTGCTCTGCCGGTACACCGAAACCGCGCGGGCGCCGACGAGAGCTCCGAAGGCGTCGGTGACGTTCGTCTGCAGCGCCAGAGGAAACCCGACGTTCCGCAGGTCGGAGCCCCCCACGAACAAGACGGGCCGCGGCCCGGCTGGCGCCGAGACGACCGCGACGACGCGCCCGGGGCTCCCTGTCATGACCCCCTGGCCGAGGGTGGCCGTCACGACTGCTCCGCCTGCTGACGAGGCCCAGAGGGCGGTCGGCTGAAGACCGCCGAGCCGAGGGGGCTGCTGAAACGCCCCACCGGCTGCGAACTGAATTGGGGCGCCACCCGTGAGCGAGACCATCTGAAACTGCAGGCTCTGGTCGAGGTTGAGCCAGCCAAACACCACCCCGCCATCGCTCAGCATCGCGACGTCTCCTGAGCCTGGAGCCACCATGGCAGATGGAGCCATCAAGGGCGCGCGGCCCTCGGCCACGCCACGAAGCCTGAACGAGCCCCGTGGCTCCTCGAACAGGAGAAACACCCCGCCGTCGCCGAGGCCGACGAGTCGGGGATTCGAGACCGGGAACCCGGCGCCGCCTTCGATGAGGGGCCTGGCGTCACCCATGCCGACGCGGCTCGTCCACACCTCGAGAACGTCGACGTCGCCGAGCGCTCGCCGGCCGTCGACCCACGCGAAACGAAAGTCGACGCCATCGAACGTGGCCGACACCCCCGCGTCGACGAGCGCCGGAAACGGAACGCTGGCATCGGCGGGAAAAACGACTGACCCGGGCAGGGGCAACAGCACCGGGGCCTGCGCGAGCAGCACCGCGACCGCGAGTCCGACCATCGCGCGCGAGTGTGGCGCGAATGACACGCGTTCACCAGCGAGCCACGGTGAAGGTCGCCCCGCGCCCGGCGGCCAGCTAGAAGCCGCGTCCGGGAGACTTCATGACGACGCGAATCATCCGCTCCAGCTGCATGCTGGCCCTGCTCGCCACCACGCTGGTGCACGCCCAGCCGATGCCGATTCCCGGCTTCGAGCTCGAGCGCTTCACCTTCAACCCCGGCGCGCGCGAGACGATGACGATGGGCTCGGCCGACCTGCTCGACGCGAAGCGGCTGCGGCTGTCGCTGGCCGGGCACTACGCGCACGACCCGCTCGTCTTCACCGTCAACGGCATGCGCTCCGGTGCGCTCGTCGGCAACCGCGTCACCGCGCACCTCGTCGGCGCGTACGGCATCTTCGACTGGCTCGAGGTGGGGCTGCAGCTGCCGGTGGTCGCCTTCCAGCGCGGCGACGACCTGTCGACCCTCGGCGTGTCGGCGGTGTCGACGGCCGGCCTCGGAGCGCCGCTGCTGCAGGGCCGCGTCGCCTTCCTCCGGCAGGACCGGCAGCAGCCACTCGACCTCGGCCTCACCCTCGGCGTCACCTTCCCCCTCGGCACGGCGCAGGCGCTGACGCGAGACCCGGGCCTCGGCCTCGCCTTCATTCCGCGGTTGGGCGCCGGGTACTCGTTCGGGCCCGTGCGCGTGGGCGCCGAGGTGGGCGCGACGGTGCGTGGCCAGGCCGTGCTGTCGCCGACGAGCGCCTCCATCTCGGACGAGGTGGGCAGCCAGTTCACGTACGGCGTCGTCGCGGCCACCACGCGGCAGCTCCACTTCATTCGCGGCGAGCTTGGCCTGCGCGGGCTGGTGCCCTTCACCCGCACCGGCGCCAGCGCCGAGCTGCTCGCTGGCGTGCGCGCGAGCTTCCTCGAAGACGACCAGCTCGAGGTGTTCGCCCTCGGCGGCCCCGGCTTCGGTCGCACGCCCGGCACGCCGGCCTTCCGCGCCATGCTGGGCGTCACCTGGTCACCCTCGTTCGCCGAGAAGGCGGCGCCGAAGCCGGTGTGCGTCGAGACCGAGCCCTACGCGCTCGCCGACTGCCCCGAGCTCGACCGCGACCGCGACGGCGTGAAGAACGGCGTCGACGCGTGCCCCGAGAAGAAGGGCGTGTCGGCGCGCAAGGGCTGCCCCGACAGCGACACCGACGGCGACGGTGTGCTCGACCTCGTCGACGCGTGCCCCAGGGTGCCCGGTGAGTCGGCCTTCAAGGGCTGCCCGCCGCCCGACACCGACGGCGATGGGGTGCTCGACGCCGACGACGCCTGCGTGAAGGAGAAGGGCCCCGTCGAGCGCAAGGGCTGCCCGGTGCGTGACGCCGATGGTGACGGCATCGAAGATGACGTCGACGTGTGCCCGGCCGAGAAGGGCATCGCCGAGCTCAAGGGCTGCCCCGACAAGGACAGCGACGGCGACGAGGTGGTCGACCGCTTCGACAACTGCCCGACCGAGAAGGGCGAGAAGGACAACCAGGGCTGCCCGAAGAAGGTGAAGCAGCTCGTCATCATCACCGCCGAGAAGCTCGTCATCCTCGAGAAGGTGTTCTTCGCCACCGGCAAGTCCGCCATCCTCCCGAAGTCGTGGCCGCTCCTCACACAGGTGGCGAACGTGCTCTCGGCGCACCCCGAGATTCGCAAGGTGCGCGTCGAGGGCCACACCGACGACAAGGGCAAGCGCGAGATGAACGTGAAGCTGTCGCAGGACCGGGCCGACGCAGTGAAGAAGTTCCTCGCGGGCAAGGGCGTCGACGCGGAGCGCCTCACGGCCCAGGGCTTCGGGCCCGACAAGCCGGCTGACACCAACGCCACCGACAAGGGGCGCGAGAACAACCGGCGCGTCGAGTTCGTGGTGGAGAACTGATGCTGGGCCTCGTCGCGTCACTCGTCGTCGGCGCCTCGCCCTGCCCCGCCGCAAAGGACACGGCGTGCACCCCGAAGACGGCCGCCGCCTGCGTCGCCTCGGGTGATGCGCTGGTGAAGGAGCCGGCCTGCCGCGCCGAAGCGCTCGCGCGGTACCGGGTGGCCTGCGAGGCGAAGGTGGCGAAGGGCTGCGCGAAGCTGGGGTTTCGGCTCGTCGAGCGCAGCGAAGACCCGGCCATCGTGAAGGAGGCCATCGCGCTGTTCGAGAAGGCGTGCGCCGCCAATGAGCCGCTGGGCTGCTCGAACCTCGCGACGTTCTTGTGGGACGGCGAGGGCATCGCGCGGGACGTCAAGCGCGCAGCCGCGCTGTTCGAGAAGGCCTGCGAGGCGGGTGATGCGTTCTCGTGTGGCACCCTCGGCTCCATGCACGCCCAGGGTGAGCTCGGCGCGAAGAACCCCGAGAAGGCGGCGGCGCTGTTCAAGCGGGCGTGTGATGGCGGCTCGGCCTCGGGCTGCAACCAGCTCGGCAACGTGACCGCGGCGACGTCACTCGAGGGCGCGATGACGCTCTGGGCGAAGGCCTGCAAGGAAGGCAACGGCGCCGCGTGCACCAACCTCGGCCGCGCGTTGCGGAAGAAGAACGACGTGCGCACCGCTGAGAAGGCCTTCGCGCGGGCGTGCAAGCTCGGCGACAAAGAGGGCTGCGGCGAGCAAGACACTCCGCCCGAGGAGTGAGGCCGAGGGTTCGATGGGACCGCCGCCCGGAACGAGGTCGACCGTCAGGGGACTCGGCTTCGAGCCCTGCATCGCCCGGCGGGAGGCCTGATGACCGAGGACGACTGCATCGAGGCGCTCCGCGAGGCGCCGGGTGATGGCGAGCGGTGGGCCGTGTACGCCGACGTGCTGCAGGGCCGTGGCGACGTGCGGGGGCGGCTCATCGCGCTGGCGCTGGCGAGGAAGGGCCGGGCCGAGCGGCAGCTGCGGGACAAACACCGCAAGCACCTCGCCTCGCCGGCGTTCTGGAGCCTCCTCGACGCCGGCGCGCTCGAGGCCGAGTGGGCCTTCGGGCACCTGTGGCGCGCGACGCTGCACTTCACGCACGAGCCGCCGCAGTTCGACCCGGCCGACCTCGACGCGGTGCTGGCGTCCCCGCTGGCGTGCGCGCTCGACTCGGTGACGCTGCACCTGCCGGGAGACGTGCACCAGGCCACCCGCGCGCTCGACGTGCTGCGCGCCCGCCTTCCCGCGCTGCGCCGGCTCGAGGTCTCGGCGAACCTCACCGCTGACGCGCTCCACGCAGAGGGGCTGCTCGACGCGCTGCCACGACTGCAGGGCGCGCGGCTCTTCGGTTTGTCCGCGGTGCCGCGCCTCACGGCGCCTCGGCTCGAGTCGCTGACGGCCTGGGTGTCGGACTGGGACGGTGCTCCACCGTGTCGCCTGGGTGCGGTGACGGCGCCGGCGCTGCGGGAGCTCATGTTGCGCGTTCGCGCCGACAGTCAGCCGGCGTTGACGCGCTGGGTGCGCGAGGACTTGCGGGCGCCACAGCTGAGGCGGCTCGGGCTCGAGGCCTGGGTCACCTCGCAGCTCATCGAGGCAGTCGCCGATGCGCCCTTCGCGGCGAGCCTCGAGCGGCTGGCGGTGCTCACGGTGGACGACGCGTCGGCGCAGGTGCTGCTCGCGCGACGTGAGGCGTTCCCGAAGTTGGAGCGGCTCGAGGCGCGGTTCTTTCGTACCTCGCAGGCCGTCGAGGCGCGGGTGCGCGAGGCGTACGGGCGCTGACGCTTCAGTGGGGGAGTCGCTTCTCGACGTCCGAGAGTCGTCGTTCGTGGTCGTCGATTCGGCGCTCGAGGTTCGAGCGGACCTCGATGGCGGCCTTCACGCCGCGGGCGAGCATCACCATCTGCTCTGCGAGGTCCCTCAGCGTCGTCTCGATGACCTCGAAGCGCGCGTCGGACCGCGCTGCCTGCTCAGTCAGTTGCGTCCGCAAAGCCAGGAGATCTTCGCGAATGCCTTTCTGCTCCTCGCGCATGCCCCGCTGCTCATCTCGGATCTCCTGGAGAATTCGAATCGTAAGGTCAGTCGGCTCCATAGAGGCAGTGTAGGCCACGGAGCCAGGCGCGGTCGACCGAGACACCACGCTCAGCGCTCACACCACGGCGACTCGCCGTACAGCCCCTCGAGGGTCGTACGGTCGGCGGGCCCGGGAGTGTCGCGGCCCATGAGGCCGGGGGTCATGGCGCTGCGAACCTCGTCGGCGCTCCGCCCCAGACCGAGCGCTTGACCCAGTCCGTACACGAGCGCCCGCTCCAGCTCCTTGACCGACAAGGCCTCGTCCAGCTCGACGAGGGCGTTTCGCATGCGGCCGGTCTTCTCCTCGAACGTCGACGTCGTCTGCTGCACCGTCGTCGAGGGCCGGCCCGACGCGGCGAACCACCGCACGTGGATTCGTTGAAGGCGCGCTTCGTCCCACGCGGTTGGCTCCGGCTCGAGGGCGAGGCACAGTCCTCCGGTGGCCTGGCTCCAGAGCGCGACCGCGCGGCCCGTTGCCGCTCCCACTTCGCGCGTCAGTCCAGGCTCGACGGTGACGGCCACGCACCCGGCGCACCGCAGCCAATGCAGCGGCCGTGCGGACGAGGGCACCGTCTCGACGGGGGTCTCGAGCCCCGAAGGAAGCGCCGTGCACGTACTCTGACAGACGGTCACCGGCTGCTGACCGGGCGCGGACACCTCGTCGGCCAGTACGTCGGAGCGTCCGCACCCGACGACGAGCACCGCCAGCATCACCAGTCGCATGGTCCCCTCATAGCGCCGCGAAGCCTCGAGCAAGCAGCCCGCCTCCGCTCGCCGTCACCGCGCGGTTTCAGGGCCTCGCCGACGCGCGTCACTTCACGAGCAGCACGTCGCGCAGCTGGAGCAGGTCGGCCTCTCCCGCGAACTGGCCGAACTTCTCGTAGTCCTTCACCGGCACGCGGGCCTGCGTCAGCTGCGCCTCTTCTTCGACGGTGATGACGCGCCCGGCCTGCGACTCGCGGCGCACGAAGCGGCCCCAGTCGCACGACGTCTTCAGGTCGCTGCCGCCGTCCTTGAGTCGGTAGCCCTCGGGCACGGTGAGCGTCACCTTCGACACCGTCGACTCGCTCGAC